>NZ_QYTU02000125.1 GCF_003605365.2 Siminovitchia fortis | reverse complement strand
AGGCAAATCCGCTTGCCGAAAAGGCTGATCTGTGATGGCGAGGGAAATCAAGTACCGAAGTTCCTGATTCCACACTGCCAAGAAAAGCCTCTAGCGAGGAAACAGGCGCCCGTACCGCAAACCGACACAGGTAGGCGAGGAGAGAATCCTAAGGTGATCGAGAGAACTCTCGTTAAGGAACTCGGCAAAATGACCCCGTAACTTCGGGAGAAGGGGTGCTCCTGCGGG
>NZ_QYTU02000124.1 GCF_003605365.2 Siminovitchia fortis | reverse complement strand
TTCTTCTCCGCATGGATTCCGCGTGTGACAGTGCCGACAATATGAAAGTCTGTACGATGAACAAGGTGGATTTCGTCATCAAGCGAAACCCCCGGAAAGAAACAGCAGAAGACTGGCTGGCCATCGCCCAAAAAGAAGGCATGTGCCATGAAGAACGCCTTGGGAAAAAGGTATATACAGGCACCCGCCTCTCAACCATCAGGGGTACGGGCGTTCCTGTTCGCATTGCCTTTAAAGTCACAGAGAGGACGATCGATAAAGACGGGCAAATCCTGCTTGTTCCCGATATCGAATTCGAAACCTACTATACG
>NZ_QYTU02000123.1 GCF_003605365.2 Siminovitchia fortis | reverse complement strand
TGTGCCAGCTCCTGCATTTTCGCTTCGATAGCGGCTTTGTCTTCACCTTTCAGAGCAGTTTCCAGTGCAGTCAGTGCAGACTCGATAGCAGTTTTGTCGTCAGCCGGCAGTTTGTCGCCTGCTTCTTCAACCTGCTTACGGGTGCTGTGCAGCAGATGGTCGCCCTGGTTGCGAGTCTGTACCAGCTCTTCAAACTTACGGTCAGCTTCGGCGTTAGCTTCTGCGTCGCGTACCATTTTCTGGATTTCATCTTCGTTCAGACCAGAAGAAGCCTTGATGGTGATCTTCTGCTCTTTACCGCTGTTTTTATCT
>NZ_QYTU02000122.1 GCF_003605365.2 Siminovitchia fortis | reverse complement strand
GCCAGCAATCGCTCACTGGCTCAAGCAGCCTACCCGGGTTCAGTACGGGCCGTACCTTATGAACCCCTATTTGGCCTTGCTCCGGGTGGAGTTTACCGTGCCACGGACTGTTACCAGCCGCGCGGTGCGCTCTTACCGCACCCTTTCACCCTTACCTGATCCCGCTTGCGCGGGCCATCGGCGGTTTGCTCTCTGTTGCACTGGTCGTGGGTTTCCCCCCCAGGCGTTACCTGGCACCCTGCCCTATGGAGCCCGGACTTTCCTCCCCTCCGCCCGTCTCCCCCGAAGAGGACGACGACGAAGCGGCGACTGTCT
>NZ_QYTU02000121.1 GCF_003605365.2 Siminovitchia fortis | reverse complement strand
GGGGTATTCCCTGTTACAACCCAGAAAGTTCCGGAGGTGACATATGAAACGCAAAAACGCTTCGTTACTCGGTAACGTGCTCATGGGGTTGGGTCTGGTGGTAATGGTGGTCGGCGTGGGGTATTCAATCCTCAACCAGTTACCACAGTTTAATATGCCCCAGTATTTCGCACATGGTGCAGTGCTAAGTATTTTCGTCGGTGCCATTCTCTGGCTGGCGGGTGCCCGTGTTGGCGGGCATGAACAGGTGTGCGACCGTTACTGGTGGGTTCGCCACTATGACAAACGTTGCCGCCGTAGCGATAATCGCCGTCATAGCTAAC
>NZ_QYTU02000120.1 GCF_003605365.2 Siminovitchia fortis | reverse complement strand
GCAAAAAGACGAGAACAACTACCGTATTACTATGGCAGTTGCAGGCTTTGCTGAAGAGCAGCTAGACCTAACTCAAAAAGATAACATGCTGATTGTAAAAGGTGAGCGTAAACCAGAAGCAGAAAAAACCTATGTGTATCAAGGTATCGCAGAGCGTGATTTTGAGCGTAAATTCCAACTGGCAGACTACGTAAAAGTGGTAGGTGCGAGCATGGAAAACGGTCTATTACACATTGATCTAGAACGCGAAATCCCAGAAGCGATGCAACCACGTAAGATTGCTATTAATGGTAACAGCCTACTAGAAGGCTAATTACTATTAGCTTTTGAGAGCTAAAATTATCGGG
>NZ_QYTU02000012.1 GCF_003605365.2 Siminovitchia fortis | reverse complement strand
GCCAGGGGTTTTCTAAACCATTAAAAATAGACCCTTTCTTGTAGAAGGGTCTATTTCACCGAGTCGCCTTGCACCGAGCGTGCGACCATTATTAATTCTTCCTGCGTCAGGTCTGAGGAAGCAAGCATGTAATCCACACCGTCCTGGCTCCAGACAATGGAATGATCATTCATGACGCCGATGGCAAAACCCAGATCCACCATCTCACCGGCCATATTCACCGTTTCCATTGATGCCGTCGGAATCACTTCTGCTTTTTCCTGGAAGAGCGTGAAGGACTTATCTTCTCCTTCGTATGTCAGGATGACACGCTTTCCTCTGTCCGTCTCTATCGTCTTCTCGTCATGCAGTGTCACTCCAGGAATCTCAGCCATCGCATATTTCACTGAAAATTCCTGCCCGCTCAGATCCGCCAGTACAGGCACTTCCAACTGGGCGCTCGTCATATTTTTCTTTGTATCAAATGCATCATCATCAAATTTGGCATCAAAATCCACTTTCGTAAATTTCACCGTGACTACCGGATTTTTGTCCGTATCCATCACCTTGACGCTGATCGGTTCCAAAGTCCTTTTCTTGAAAGTGACTTCCTGCCTCGGAAGCATCTTATTGTTCTGATAGCGCGTCTTTGTCTCAAACACATAATGATTTTTTGTTTCCTTGAACTTCGCTTCCTTGTCCTTAAGGACATCCATTACCAGAGACTCAAACAAATACGCCTGGCTGCTGTTTTGCGGCCAATCACTCTGAAACTTATAACTCTTGTTCAGGGCTGGCGTCAGCACATACACACCGCTCTTATTTCTTAGGATCATCTGGCTTTGTTCCTTTTTGGCATTTTTCAAATGGACCCGATAATCACCCGGCTTATGATGCCAGACATCAATATCATAAACTTGTGGCTCATCCCCGACTTCCAGCGTCATTTTCGCTTTTGCCTTATATCCCTTGATATCCCCCGCTTTTTCCTTCAGTCCTTTCGTCACATCTTCCTGAGATTTTGAACCGCAGGCCGAAAGCACGAGCATCGCCGCAACAATCCCCCAAACCAGCCATAACCCCTTTCTCATTCCTTCAACCCCTTTGTTGTCTCATTTACACATGAAAAGAAGAGATTAGGAGGGATGCCGGGAACCATTGGCCGGCATTGCCCTTTATATTGCGAGCCGTTCCGCACAATGCGGCAATAACTCCCGTACCCAGCCTCTTCTCTCCTGACGCATTAAAAATATATGAGACAACCGTGGACAATATGTATAGAAAANTTCTCTCCTGACGCATTAAAAATATATGAGACAACCGTGGACAATATGTATAGAAAAGTGGAGGCGACTGTTCATCGACGTACAAACTGGAGAGCTTCCGACGAGATAAAGGAAACACGGCGAAGCCGCAGGCGAGCCGATGTTGACTTATCGTAGGAGGAAGATCGAAGTTTGCTAGTCGATAGGAGCCGGAACTGGACAGGGGAAAAGTGGAGGGCGGCCGCTCAGGGGCGACAAGCGCTGGAGGAAAAATCAGTGAAGGCGCCTTTTGCCTTCATTGGTTTTTCCGAAGCGACCTCGAGCCCCTGCCGCCCGGAACTGGACAATAGAAAAGTGGAGGGGCCTGTTCATCGACGTACAGACTGAGATTGGTGGCATTGGTGACCGAAAATTGGCCCGAGGACTTCCGCTCCAGTGACCGGGGGGCGCCATTTTTCGCCTGCGCGGGCATTGGACTCGCGCTCCAGTGACCGGAGGGCGCTATTTTTCGCCCGCGCGGGCATTGGACTCGCGCTCCAGTGACCGGAGGGCGCTATTTTTCGCCCGCGCGGGCATTGGACTCGAGCCCCAGTGACCGGAGGACGCTATTTTACACCCGCGCGGGCATTGGACTCGCGATCCATTGACCGGGGGACGCCATTTTTCGCCTGCGCGGGCATTGGACCGAAAACGAGCACTAATCGAGCGGATTCGTGACACCTCTGACGGGCAATGCAGGGGTATTAGAATCATTTGGAAAAATATTGGAAACACCTGTTTAAAATGACGTACATGCTGGAGTTCCTTTGACGAGATAAGGAAACAAGGACAAAATTTTATACAAACGTACGATAAAAAAGAGGCGCAATCACTGCCCCTCTTCGATGACCACCTGCGCGGCGGCATATGCCTTCGTATGTGTGATGGATAAGTGTATTTTTTTCCCTTGGCCTACAGGTCGGACAATATATGGCTTTCCCCTCTCGTCCGCGTCAATTTCAATATCCTGAAAGGAAAGCTCTGCCCCGATCCCTGTTCCAAGCGCCTTGGCGAATGCCTCTTTCGCCGCAAATCTTCCTGCCAGGAATTCTGTTTTTCTTTTATCCGGCAAGTTTTCATAATGCTGAAGTTCCGCTGCCGACAAAACCCGTTCGGCAAAGCGTTCTTGGCGCCCTCTCAATTTTTCAATTCTTTCTATTTCAACGAGATCCAGCCCAATTCCCGAAATCATCGCAGCCCATCCCTTCTACTTTTCATCTCCGGCTATAATATAATGATAGGAGGCCCAAACAGAAAGGAGATCATCCCATGTTTGTCCGAACGGAATCTTTCCGGCAATTCATTCGCCTGTACCCTGTGATCACGGCTCTCGTAGCCATCCATATCGCCATTTTCCTTGCTATGCGCCTGCCGATTTTTCCGCAGCAGCTCATTTTTGAAAAACTGGCCGGCGTCAACATATTGGTCCAAATGGGGGAATATTGGCGGTTGGTGACGCCGGTTTTTGTCCATATCGCTTTTTCGCATCTGCTGTTCAATTCATTCTCACTTGTATTATTTGGTCCGGCCCTTGAACGTGCACTTGGAAAATTTCAGTTTATCCTTGTTTATCTTGCATGCGGGATTGCCGCCAACATTGCCACATTTATTTTGAAGCCACCCTATTATACGCATATCGGAGCGAGCGGCGCGATCTTCGGCTTGTTCGGCATCTATTTGGCCATCACTTTTTTAAAAAAAGAAGCGATGCCGCAGCAAGGAAAGCAAGTGATTTTACCGATAGCGGCGCTGAGCGTGATCATGACGTTTTTCCAGGCAAACGTTAATATCACAGGCCATATTTTCGGCATGATCGCAGGCTTTATAATCGGGGCTGTTTTAATAAAAGTGCGGCCTATCCGATTTCTGTAGTCCGCTCCCGATGGCTGTACCAGCCGTAAATTTCCAATACATCCCTTTGATCTAAATGGGGGATTTCCGCCTCACGGGATCCTTCGCCCGATTTCACCGATGCACTCACAGCAGCCAGATCAGCACGCTTTTGAAACCAACTGACACTTGCTTGCATAGACTGGATTCGATTTTTCCTCATGATCATTGTATGCTGTTCGATTGTCCTGTACCGCATTGTCAATTGGGAATCGCTAATATTCCAGCCTGCGGATTTATACTGGGCATACCCCCATAAAAAAGCTATTGGAAATAATATCGCTCCGAATAAACCATACGGCCAGAAAAAGCCGGTGAGTACGCCCGTAATTATTAGGGCGATGATGGATTTTACAAACATATAGCGCCGCATCGCACGGCCGGGAGCCGCCTTTAAATCAGCTTCAAACTCATAATCTGTCAAATACTCTCCCAATATACCCGGAATTTCATCCCGCTTCACAACCGGGAGAAGGACCATTGAGGAATTTTCCAAATCCGTGGACGAGCCGCCTGCACTCTCCAGAGATACACTTGCGAATCCAAATGGCTGCCGAATCGGGCTTTCCGTGATCGTCAACGCCTGTATCCTATGCAACGGGACGGTCGTTGTCCTTTTCTCGAGCAATCCTCGCGTAATGATCAATTCATCTTTCACTTTTCTTACTGTAAAATCATTGTATTTTAAAAATGCGATGACAACCGACAGCAGCCAGGCGATGAAAAGGGCGATGAAAACTATTGCGGAAATAAACACAACCCCAAATTTGATCAGCTGCTGCATTTCGCTGAACAATTTTTCATAAGGAATAAAGTCTTCAAATTGAAAAATGAATGCAAGGAATGCAGAAATGACAACGCCTGCCCTTCCCGACGTAGATGCGAGAAATAAAAGCTGCCGCGCAGTAATTTTATAAATAATATCCTCTTGCGGGCGGATTTCCGCTGCCTCCTCAACATCATCCGGCATCTTATTTTTGGCATCGGCAATGATTTTCTGCAGAGCCGTAGCGTCTTCTTTTTTTATGGCGGTCAGCTCCGCCTCCGCCTTGTTTCCGCCCGAACCGGCCGTTTCCACCTTCACTTTTACAAGGCCGAGCGGACGGTGGATGATGCTCTCCGACAGATCGAGACTTTGTATCCGGTCAAAAGGGATATATCTTTTTTTCTTCACAAACAGCCCCTGCTCAATCCTGAGTTCATTATCCTCAACCCTGTAAGTAAATCGTAACCACTTAACGATCATCGATCCGATCAGGAAAAAGACGAAAAGCAGAAATAGGAGCTGCGGAAGCATACTTAAGAAAGGCCCGTCCAGTTCAATCTGATTTTTTCCAAAAATAAAGAGAAAAATGAATGGAATAATGAGCTCTTTCAGCGAAAGGACGAAATCATACAGAACAGTAACCGGGTGCAGCCGTTTCGGTTCAAACATCGTCTTCAGCCACCCTTGCCAAAGCGGAAATCGAGCGGCGAAGCTCCTCCGCTTCGTGAATATCGACCGCGGGGATTTCATGAACCGTGGCCGCAGTTGAAATCGAAACCGTGGCCAGATCATATTTTTTCAAAATCGGCCCCTGAGAAGTATCGACATGCTGGACCCTCACCATTGGAACTAATGTCCGATGGATGAAAAAAACCCCGTGCTGAAGCTCGAGTTCATGTTCAGTCACCTCATAGCGCCAGCGTTTCCACCGGATGGAAGGAATGATAAAAATGTTCAAAATCGTAAGTATAAGTACAAGCCCGGCACCAGCGGCGGTGATCCAGAGCGGCCAATCAAAAAAATGCGTCAGCACCCCTAAAATAACAACTACACCCCATAATATCAGAGAGTTCAGTACTCCCATGATGCGCCATACTTTTAAGCCGCGCTGTGAAATCCGCCGTGACGGTGGTCTGATCTCCATTGAATCTCCTCTTTTCTGAATTGCAATTTCCCTGCTGTCCTTTTGGATTTGTATCCGGATTTTACCGGAATTCCGGAATTTTCCCCTGTTGAGATTTACTCCTTTGGGATTTATTTCCAGTTTCCGGATTTACTCTCAACTTTACGTATTTACTCTCCACCCTCAATATTCTAACAAAAAAACAACCGGATATCTCCGATTGTTTTTATCGACGTTTTTTTTTAAGATGGCCGCCCTTCCCGTTAAGGTCTCCGGTTTCCGGAACGGCGCTGGGATTTCCGGTGTCCTTTATAAGAGGACTGGCCGGGCTTGCCCCTTCTTCCCCGTCCGCCGTGGAAGTGATCCCGCTTGGAAGGCAGCGGCTTTTCCTCCGTAATATGGACAGGTGTTTTGTCCGGTTCTTTTGTGATGATTTTTAATGCCGCAGCAATGACTTCGACAGCATCATGTTCGTTCAGCAGGTCAACCGCTGTGGCCCTGTATTCATCCAGGTTGCCCTCTTCGATGGTTTCGTTCAATTTTTCCATTGTCAGGCGCTGCTGGCCTTCGAGCGCTTCATCCCAGGTAGGCGGGCGCATAGGATTCATCCGCTTTTTCGTTGTCTGTTCAACGATTCGGAGATAGCCCATTTCCCTCGGGCTGACAAATGTGACGGCGATTCCTTCTTTTCCTGCACGTCCCGTACGTCCGATGCGGTGTACATAGCTTTCCGGATCCTGGGGGATATCGTAGTTGTACACGTGGGTCACACCAGAGATGTCCAATCCGCGCGCAGCGACGTCAGTGGCAACAAGCACGTCCACTTTCCCTTCTTTGAACTTCCGTAAAACGGACAGGCGCTTCGCCTGGCTCAAATCTCCATGGATGCCTTCAGCTGTATATCCACGGACGGTCAAAGCGTTGGACAGCTCGTCTACACGGCGCTTGGTCCGGCCGAACACGATGGCGAGCTCCGGCGACTGCACATCAATCAGGCGTGAGAGGACATCGAATTTTTCCCTTTCAGGGACTTTAATAAAATATTGCTCGATTAACGGAACCGTCATTTCCCTTGCCTGTACTTTTACAAGTTCAGGCGACTTCATGAAGCGCTCGCCAATCCGGCGGATCGGTTCCGGCATTGTAGCCGAGAAAAGCAATGTCTGCCTTTCTTCAGGAACAGTTTCTAAAATCGCCTCGATATCCTCGATAAAACCCATGTTCAGCATCTCATCCGCTTCATCAAGGATGACCGTATGAACATTGCCCAGCTTCAAAGTCCGGCGCTGGATGTGATCAAGGACACGTCCCGGAGTTCCGACAACAATTTGCGGGCCTTTTTTCAATGCCCTGATCTGACGCTGGATATCAGAACCTCCATAGACCGCAAGCACGCGGACCCGGCTGTCGATCGCAATTTTGTACAGTTCCTCTGAAACCTGGATAGCCAGTTCACGCGTAGGCGCAATGATGATTCCTTGTACGCTGTGATCCCTTGGATCAATTTTTTCAATCAAAGGAATACCGAAAGCCGCTGTTTTTCCGGTACCGGTCTGGGCCTGGCCGATCAAATCCTTCCCTTCCATGCTGAGCGGAATCGTTTTTGCCTGTATCGGTGTAGCTTCTTCAAAGCCCATTCTATTCACAGCTTTTAAAATAGACGGACTCAAATTTAAATCTGAAAACTTCGTCAATGCTTCTCAATCTCCTTTAAAACTTCAAGTTGAGGCAAATGCCCCACTTCTCGCAAAACTATAAACGATGTTGATAATTCTATCATTAAAATTTAGTGGTGACAAACAGGAAAAGCGTAAGCGCCTGTTCATCGACGTACAGACTGGAGTGGCTCCGACGAGATAAAGGAAACACGGCGACGGAGGAGCCGATGTTGACTTATCGTAGGAGGAGACGCGAAGTCTGCTAGTCGATAGGCGCTGAAGCTAGACAGCTTCATTTCCATTTCCAAAAAGGTGCCGCTATCTCCCATCTCAACCATATTAAAAAGTTTAGGCGGGAGGTAACGGCACCTGAATGACGGGGCGGTGTTTCCCGCCCCGCAAAAATTGATGCTATTCCGCCGCGGATAGCGCTTCAACCACTTTTTCCATCTTCATGCCGCGCGATGCCTTGACAACAATCAGTTCGCCGCCGGAAAGTTTTTCTTTTAAAGAATGGACCAATTCATCCTGATCCCGGAATGAAAGTACATACCCGGCCGGGAAATTTTTTTCAGCACCCCTTGCTATCCATTTCCCAAGATCTCCATATGTATAAACATACTTTATTTTGGCCGGATCGATCTCCTCCCCGATTTGTTCGTGGTATTCTTTTTCCTTGTCGCCAAGCTCAAGCATGTCCCCGAGCACTGCAATCTTTTCCTTGCTGCCGTCCATGCTTTCAAGCATTTCAATCACGGCGCGAAGTGCCGTCGGGCTTGAATTGTATGAATCGTTGAGAATGGTTGTCCCCTTGATTCCTTTGCGCCATTCCATTCTCATCGTAGACAGTTTTACGGAATTTAATCCGTTTTCCACATCACTCACCGGCACTGAAAATTCCTTTGCAACAAGCAATGCTGCCAGTGTATTCATGACATTATGCTTCCCTGCAATCGGCAAAAATAACGGCTTTTTTGGAAAAATGGATGCTGTAAAAGTGCTGCCTCTTTCTTCCAATTTCAATTCGTGCGGATAGGCGTCATTACCCGGGGAATCTCCAAATGTCGCCAGACGGACATTTTTAAGCGAAGCAACTTTTTCCTGTAAAAGCGGTTCGTTCCCCGGAAAAACGAAAAGGCCGTCCGGTGCCAGCCCTTCGGTGATTTCAAACTTGGCAGCGGCGATATCTTCACGGGAACCAAGGTCAAGCAAATGGGCTTCCCCGATATTTGTAATGATCGCCGCATCAGGCCGGGCCATTTTGGTGAGAAGGGAAATTTCTCCCCTGCTGCTCATTCCCATTTCCAGGATGGCAATCTCAGTTGTTTCTTCCAGTGCCAAAAGCGTCAGCGGAAGCCCGATATGGTTATTGAAATTTCCTTCCGTCTTTTGGACGCGGTACGTTTCGCCCAGTACAGCCGCTGTTATGTCTTTCGTCGTCGTTTTTCCATTGCTGCCGGTAATTCCAACCACTTTGACCGATAATTCATCGCGGTATGCTTTCGCCAGCTCCTGCAAGGCAAGCAGCGTATCCTTGACGATGAGAACCGGGCCGTTTGTTGGCGGGTTCGGAACATCCTCCTGCCAGAAAACAGCCGCAGCCCCTTGATCAAGCGCTTTTTCCGCGTACTTGTGGCCGTCGGTCTGCTCCCCTTTAAAAGGAACGAACAAATTTCCCGGCGAAATTTTTCGCGAATCAATCGATACGCCTTTTACTAGCACATTAAAATATTTTTTTACATCATTCTCTATTTTAATCATATTGGCTATTTGGCCAATTGTTCTTTGAATCATCGTGATCCCTTCTTTATTAAAAACTGTGGATGATTTTTTGTTTTTCTTCGTAGCGCTGCCTTCCAAGCTCGACAAGACGTTCAATCAGCTGAGGATATGGAACGCCCGTATTTTTCCAAAGGAGCGGGAACATGCTGAATGGAGTAAATCCCGGCATCGTATTTACCTCGTTGATCAGCACCCTGCCGTCTGGACTAACGAAAAAGTCCATCCGGGCCAAACCTGAGCAATCCAGTGATTTATATGCCGTAAAAGCCATTTCGCGAATTTGATTGTATACTGCTTCCGAAATATCGGCGGGAATAACAAGCTCTGTAGAGCCGTCTTCGTATTTCGCCTCATAATCGTAAAATTCCTTCTTCGGGACGATTTCCCCGGGTACAGAACAAGCCAGTTCATCATTTCCCAAAATGCCGACTTCAATTTCCCTTGCAATAACGCCTTCTTCGATGATGATTTTCCTGTCGTATCGGAAAGCATCTTCAAAGGCCGCTTTAAGTTCCTCGCGGTTGTCGCATTTGCTGATTCCGACACTGGAACCGAGGTTGGCAGGCTTCACAAAGCTCGGATAGCCGATTTTTTCCTCCACTTGCTTATAAGCCGCTTCACGGTCAGCTTCCCACGCGCTTCGGATAAAAGAAACATACTTTACCTGATCCAAACCAGCCTGTGCAAAAATATTTTTCATTACCACTTTATCCATGCCGGCTGAAGAAGCCAATACCCCGTTTCCTACATAGGGAATGTTTAAAAGCTCAAGCATTCCCTGTACCGTTCCGTCTTCCCCATTGGGACCGTGGAGAAGCGGAAATACCATATCAAAGCCCGAATCCAGAGAAGAGGGCATGATCTCGTTTGCGGCTGATTCCCGATCGCCTGGAAACTGCAAATATTTTACATCTTCAACAGGGCCTGTGATTTGCGGTCCCTGGACCCACTTGCCCTCTTTTGTAATGAAAATCGGAAAAATGTCAAATTTATTTTTATCAAGTGCATGTATGACCGCTTTAGCAGTTTGCAAAGAAACCTCATGTTCAGCAGATTTGCCTCCGTATAACAAACACAATTTCATTTTATTATCCTCCATCCCCATGACATCTTTCTAATTTTAACATGATTTTCGATAAAACAAAGAAGAAAAGTGAAATCAACTTGGCAGGTTTGGACCGCTTCTCCGAAGGCCGGGATTAAATAGGTTTTGCCCAGGAAAAACCAGCACCCGCCCAGTCTTATCGTATGCACCTTGGACACTGCGGGTGAACTGTTGAATGGGTGGGCGGAATGCCGGGAAAAACTGTATCCGCTGGTATTTTCGGTTATCCGCGGGTGTTTCCAGTTATCCGTGGTTTTTTTCACCTACTGAAGATATCTACCTTTATGTACGCGTTTCAACCCGCAAGATTTATTTACTCCAAGATTATAAAGAACCCGCTCTTTTGTTATGCTAGAATAAAGCAGGCGGCTCTTTTCTATGTAAGATGCCGATCACAATTTTATGGAGGTCCATATGTCATGAAATTCGGTTTATTGCCGCGCATTATTCTTGCGATTGTGCTCGGTATTTTAATTGGCCTGGTTTCGCCAAGTCCTTTGATCCGGGTCTTTGCCACTTTCAGCGGACTATTCGGGAACTTTCTCGGCTTCATCATCCCATTGCTGATTATCGGCTTTATCGTTCCTGGAATCGGCGCCATTGGCAAAGGTGCCGGAAAGCTGCTCGGCTGGACTGCTGCCATCGCGTACATTTCTACAATTGGAGCAGGCTTGCTTGCGTATATCACCGCAAAAGCACTTTATCCTTCCATTTTGGCCAACCAATCACTAAAAGAATTTGCCAATCCGGAAGAAGCACTTTTAAAACCATATTTTGATATTGAAATGGAACCGCTGATGGGCATCATGTCTGCCCTGCTTTTATCCTTTGTCATCGGGATAGGCATTGCAGCGGTCAAAAGCGATCTGCTTTTGAATTTGTCCAACGACTTCAGGGACATCATTCATCTTGTTATTGAAAAAGTGATCATTCCTTTATTGCCCGTCCACATTTTCGGCATTTTTGCAAACATGACGAATGCCGGCCAAGTGGGTTCCATATTGAGCATATTCATTAAGGTTTTTGCCATGATCATTATTCTTCATATCGCGTATTTGGTCATTCAATATACAATTGCGGGTTCCGTACAGAAAAAGAATCCTTTTTCGATGTTGAAAACAATGAGCCCGGCATACTTTACAGCGCTCGGAACCCAGTCGTCCGCTGCAACGATCCCTGTCACTCTAAGACAGGCCAAGCATATTGTGAAAAAGGAAAAGGTTGCAGATTTTACGATTCCATTGCTTGCAACCATCCATTTGTCCGGAAGCACGATTACACTGGTGAGCTGTTCCATGGCCGTCATGTTTATGCAGGGGCACAGTTATGCATTTACGATCATGTTCCCTTTCATTTTGATGCTCGGCATTACAATGGTGGCTGCACCAGGCGTTCCGGGGGGAGCCGTCATGGCAGCAATCGGATTATTGGAGTCCATGCTTGGCTTTGGCCCTGCGATGACCGCTTTAATGATCGCCCTTTACATCACCCAGGACAGCTTCGGTACAGCCTGTAACGTTACAGGTGACGGCGCGATTACGGCCATCATGGATAAAATCAGCCGCGAAGATTCAGTGGAAGATGAAAAAGTGGCAGTTTAAACATCAGGCCCCCTCTCAGGGGGCTTACTATTTGGAGGGCCCTTGATTCCGGATTATTAACCCGCGGAATCGGATCATTCCCCTAATTCTCGATCATACCCCGCGGAGTTGGATCATTCACGCCTGATCCCGGACCATATCCCGCGCAATCGGATCATATTCTTCCCATTCCGGATCATATCCCGGCAATCCAGACCATACCGTACGAAACCAGGATTATTTCCCCTTGCAACTTTAAACACCTTTTCCAGAACAAAGGCGCAAGCGCCTGTTTATCGACGTACAGACTGGAGCGCTTCTGACGAGATAAAGGAAACACGCGCAGCGCAGCGGAGCGATGTTGACTTATCGTAGGAAGAAGCGTGAAGTCTGCTAGTCGATAGGCGCTGGCCGCCTTAAAGCACCACGTCCTGTGGCGCCGGCGGCACTAGGACCTCCTGTCCGTCGGAGCCGGACGCAGCACTAAGTGACAAATAAGTTACTAACAACCTGAGCATTTTATAATTTCCTAACAACAAAAAAATACAGCCCCCCTAAAAAGGAAGCTGCATTTACTCCAACAAAACCTTCCATTCTCCGGCCTTCCGGTCCAGAACCAGTCTGCCATCGGGTACAAGCCTGCTTAACTGCATATACTCCTCATACATTTCATCCATATCCATAAAATCGCCGACAATCCAAATGGGCACTTCGATTTTCAAACGATCGCCCGCCGTTTTATCAAAGGAAAACACGACCCCTTCCCTCATTTGTCCGCCCAGAAGCTGCATGATTTCTGCCGGAACGAAAGGGGCTGGACGGTATTTTCGGCGTCCGAACAGTGTTCTTTCCCTTCCCGGGCTCACCCTGTGTGAAATGACCACTCCGATCATGGAAAAGAAGTGTTCCCATTTTTTATAATAGATTTTATTGAATAGGCCGTCTTCTTCCGTCAAGTAAACAAATTGATTCCCAAGTATTCTGTAAAATGGAGGTCTTAAAGGTGATTTGATGTGGCCCAAATAGAGCAGTTCAGCCAGTTCCTGGCCAGTCAGTTCGTTCAAGTCTTCCTCATCTGAAAAATCAACCCAGCAAAACTCTTCGTAGCGGAAAACCTCATCTTCAAGCAATTGTTCAACGTTTTCGCTTGTGGCGAAACTCAGCCGGGTATGCATATTGTAATAGCCATCTTCGAATTTATGTTTGAGTAATAGAAGATTGGACGGCTTATCAGGAATACCTTTTATAAAATCGGGAAATTGAATACCAGATGACAAGATATACCGGGCGGTATGATTCATGTGTATGTATATGATATTTCTCCCCGCTGCTTGATTCTTCAATGAGATGGCCTCCACAAATATAGTCATACGATATACCTATAGCATATTACTATAATAACAAATAATTGTTGTGAATTAAATTACATATTCACTACAAATCGATCGAATCGGCCGTTACTACTTGCAGAGAGGTGATAGGTGTGCTGGCAAAAGAGAAAGAAAAGGAACTGACACTGCAAATCATTGACAATATTAAAAAAGAAGACTTTGATCAAGTAAATGAGACTTTTGAAGACTGCGGGCCGGAAAAGATGGCCTCCATCATCCAGAACCTGCCTGAACGCTATAGGGGTGCCATGCTTGAACATTTAAACATCTCAACCCTGGCAAGTCTGATTCAGCGGGTGAATATAAAACTTCAACTGGAAATTTTAAGTAAAATTGGCCCAGAAAAAGCAAACCGTGTCCTGGCGTTATTGAATGTTAACTTCCTGACACGGCTGCTCCGCCATTATCCGAAAGCGGATGTGGAATCTTTTTTGGAAGAGATGGAGGAAGCCGAGGCGACATATGTCCGGCAAATCCTCGAATACCCGGAAAATACAGCCGGAAGTCTAATGACCAACCGCTACGTCTCAGTCAATACTCATTTTACAGTGGGACAGGCTGTTGAAAAACTGAAAACCCTTGCCCTATACTCTGAAAGCCTCAATCATATCTACGTTGTGAATGATGAGGGCCAGCTAGAGGGAACAGTCCCGTACAGGGAGTTGATCATCACTGAACCCGAAGAAAAAGTGATAAATGTCATGGTCGAAAAAATCATTTCTGTCGATGTCATGTCGAAAAGAAGTGAGATTGTGCGCTTGCTTCAGAAATACGATTTTACAGCGCTCCCTGTTGTGAACGAGGATGAAGTCCTTGTAGGAGTCATCACCTTTGATGACATGTTAACGACGATTATCCACGAGGCTGGCGAAGATATCAGTAAAATTTCCGCTATGAACGAAGAAATCGACTTTGATACAAAGCCGGCCCCCGCAGCTATCCGAAGGCTGCCATGGCTTATTGCCCTCCTGTTTATCGGCCTTGTATCAGGAAGTATCATCTCAAGGTTCGAAGAGACGCTGGAGCAGGTGGTGGCTCTTGCCTTTTTCATGCCGCTGATAGCCGGAATGACCGGGAACACCGGCACACAATCGCTGGCAGTTGTTGTACGCGGATTGGCAGAAAGGGAAGTAGATATAAAAACAGCGCTTAAACTTCTTTGGCGGGAGTTCCGTGTCAGCCTATTAATAGGCGTTACATGCGGTCTGCTTATTGCCGTCATCGCATTTGTCTGGCAGCACAATTTATACCTCGGAATTGTTGTCGGGGGCTCATTACTGCTCACTTTGATCATTGGAACATTCGCAGGAACAATCATTCCGCTTATTTTATATAAATTGAAAATGGACCCGGCGGTTGCGTCAGGTCCGCTGATTACAACAGTCAATGATATATTTTCCCTGGTGACTTACTTTTCCATCGCTACCCATTTTCTCGGAAAGCTCACTTAAATAATGATAAAAGCAGCCTGATAATGGGTAAAGTATGAAATAAGAAAAGCGCAAGCGCCTTGCCCATCGACGTACAGACTGGAGTGCCTCCGACGAGATAAAGGATAAGGATAAGGAAAGGCGGAGAGTGCCAGCTTATCGGCGCAAAGCTAGACGAGCACTGAAGAAGGCGTAGTTTGCCTTCAGCAGCGATTGGCTTTATCCTTGCGCCGATGGCGCCTGAAGCTGGACAAAGAAAGACACATAGTAAATTGGAGAAATACTCCCAAAGGAGTCCGCACAATTAAAAGCCGGTTTCGCACGATGGTTCTGAATATCGCACAATGGGGCAAAGCCCCACAATAATCGAAACAATTTTATCAAACAGAGGGAGGTGAAGCCTTGCTGCGGAGATGCCGGAGCGAGGCGCTCCATTGTTCGGCCTGAAACTATTTCTTGTATTTTTCCTTATAGGAATCACAGCGTTTTTTGTTGCATCCGAATTCGCGATTGTAAAAATACGGAGTTCCCGTCTGGACCAGCTGATTGCGGAAGGCAACAAAAAGGCCCCTATTGCCAAACGTATCATTTCAAATTTAGATGGTTACCTGTCCGCCACCCAGTTGGGAATTACTGTTGCATCGCTTGGACTCGGGTGGCTCGGTGAACCGACGGTCCAGGTAATTTTGACGCCTTTGTTTGAAAGGTTTGATGTTCCCGGATCAGTTGCAGGGATCCTATCGTTTTTAATAGCGTTTATTACCATTACATTCGTCAGTGTGATCCTCGGTGAACTCGTGCCTAAAAACCTGGCAATATTCAAACCGGAAGCGATCGCTCTCGCCGTTTCGACACCGCTTGTCTGGTTTTATAAAATTCTTTTTCCTTTCGTATGGCTGCTGAACAGGACCGCCCGTATGGTTACAAAGATATTGGGAGTCCAGCCTACATCAGAGAGCGAAGTTGCCCATTCCGAGGAGGAGCTTCGAATTATTTTATCGGACAGTTTAAAAAGCGGTGAGATCAACCAATCGGAATACCGGTATGTCAATAAAATCTTTGAATTCGACAATCGGATTGCAAAGGAAATCATGGTGCCCAGAACGGAAGTCGTGACAATTGACAAGTCGGCTTCCATCGACGAAATCATGACCACGGTGAAAGAAACACGCCTGACCCGCTATCCGGTAACAGAAGAGGGGGACAAGGATAAAATACTGGGCGTAGTCAATATAAAGGAATTTTTAACGGATTGCATCGAGGGAAATTGCGAAGGACCCCAGCCGATCGCGGATTACGTCATGCCCGTCATCAGTGTGATTGAGACAATGCCCATCCAGCGGCTTCTGGTAAAAATGCAAAAGGAAAGAAATCATATGGCTGTGCTTTTCGATGAATACGGAGGGACAGCAGGAATCGTGACAGCCGAGGACATATTGGAAGAGATTGTCGGCGAGATACGGGATGAATTTGATGACGACGAAATACCGCTTGTTCGGAAATTGGGTGATGAGCATTACTTGCTGGATGCAAAAGTGTTGATTGAGGAAGTAAATGACTTACTTGGCATCCACCTTCGCTGCGAAGACATCGATACGATCGGGGGCTGGCTCCTGACGCAAAAATATGACTTGCAGCAGGGCGACACAATTGAAGATGAAGGGTACAAATTTCACGTAAAAGCAATGGAAGGAAACCACATCAGCGAAATTGAAGTGACACCATAAGAAACAGCTTTTTCTTTTATTTCCGGGGAAATGATCTATTTCGACAATCATTTCCCCTTTCGTTTGACTAGAAAAAGACATATTTCATTGTCTGTTCTGCCAAATTGTGCTGACGGACTGATGGAATAATGCTATACTTCTTTTAGCAATTCGTCATCTAAAAGGAGTATATTTGAATGATATCAGAATGGCTTGCAGTTATTGAAAATTGGCTGATGGACTATGGAGTGCTGGGACTTATCATTGTTTCCTTTACGGATTCCTCTTTTTCGCCGATCATTCCCGAGGTCTTGTTGATTCCTATGGGGATCGCCTCACCCGACAAAGTCTGGCTGTATGCTTTTTACACCACTGTGGCTTCCATTTTGGGGGCGCTGCTTGGATGGTACATCGGAAAAAAACTGGGAAGGCCCATTTTGCTCCGTTTTATCAAGGAGGACAAAATTGATAAGGTCGAATATTACTTTGAAAGATACGGCGCCATGGCGATATTAATAGCGGCCTTTACGCCTGTCCCATACAAAGTGTTTACCATTTTTTCGGGAATTTCCAAAGTGAAAATCAGGACACTCGTTTTTTGGTCCATCTTGGGCAGAGGCGGGCGGTTTTTCCTTGAAGCAGCCATCATTGCGGCCCTCGGTGTCAGAGCCAAGCCGTTCATTGAAGAAAATTTTGCCTATCTGACCCTGGGGATCGGGGGAATTGCGGTCATCGCTTTTATCATTTACCGCCTGATTCTCACCAGAAAGAAAACAGCGGAAAGCAAGTAAAACAACAACGCGGGCCGGTACAAATGTACCAGCCCGCTTCGTTTTTATTCTACATGGTATTCGGTATACCCTGGGACAGCCTGTACTTCGTCAAGGATTCTGAAAAGTTCCAGCCGGGATTTCGTGACTGAAATATTCACTCCCATTTCAGCAAGACTATCAATTATTTTTTCAAGTTGTTCATGATCTCTATGCAAAAGACCACCCCATTTAAGATTTGACATCTTATACTTATTTTAACGCACTTTTCAACCGATTTGAATCGCTTTCAGAAAAAAATAAAAAATATGTGTCCAAAATTTAAACTTTCTTGTTCAATATTCCCAGTCTTCCCTACAACAAACTTCTTTTTTGAAAATTTTATGTAAAAAGCGAAAAGCTTCGCGTACGCGAAGCCCCGGCCCTATGATTTTATAACCGTTACGCGGTAAATCATCCAAAAAAACAGGCCTTCCCTTGGAAGTGCCTGCCAAATTGGATTGCCAGTATCAATCCCAATCAGTAAGTTTTCCTTTGGCTTCGCCATATTTTTTCTTCGCTTCACCTTTTGCCTTATCCCATTTGCCTTCTGCCTGCAGTCTTTCATTATCAACAGCATCCCCGAATGCATCTTTGGCTCCGCCTTTAACCTTGTCCCAGGTTCCTTCCAGCTTTTTCTTAGTTCCATCTGAATCTCTCATGAGGAATACCTCCTTAAAGTTATAGTTATACGTACCCCTTCAGATTCATATGAAACTGTACAAATAAAAAAACAGGTCAAACCGTTGATTTCTTGTCCGAAAATGTGAAAGGCCGTAAAAAGAACATTCCCTTTCTTTTCTTCCGGTTCCGCGCATTTTCCATCATTTCAAACAGCTGCTGATCCCGTTCCCGTTCTTCAATTTTTTCCGTCAGCCGTTCCACTTGAAGAGCAAGCTGACGGTTGATCTCGGCCAAATTCGTCTGCTGCTCTTCCAACTGAGTGATTTTTTCGCATAGCCTGTCTATATCCAATTCCGTTCTTTCCTCCAGTTCAGCCGCCTGCACTTCCACTTTTCCCGACTGGCCTGCAGTTAGTTCCGCCGCCTGATCTACCGTCATCCCTTCTTCCGTCATTTTCTCGATCATTTTCCGTATCTGTGAAATATCCTTCTCTCTGAATATCCGCCCATTATTCGAACCGCGCTCAAAATGGTATCCTTTTGATTCCAGCATAACAGCATAATTTCTGAGGGTACTGACCCCTATTCCCAAAGCCTTGGCTGCTCCAGAAGTATACAACATATTTTCCATCGTCGACCCTCCCCGGATTTGGTTGTACTCTTAATATTCCACAGACAAGGGGCATCTCCTTTCTCTAATAATGTAGATTGAAAGGGAGACGTGTCTTTCGTTTTACAAATTTTTTATGAGGTTTTGTTCGTTGCCGGCAATTTATTGGTAAATCAGAAAAGTTGAGAGTAATTCTGGAAAGCGAAGAGGAAATTGAATCGGAAAAGTTGGGGGAGTAACCGCCTTCAACCCAAGAGCCAGCCAGGGACTCGGACAAGTTACAATAGAAAAGTTGAGCGCTCTCCTTTTTTGCAGATGTACAAACCCAGTTCTTCAGCGCATCATCGACAAAAACCAGACGGCGTGGTTCTGTTCATCTGCGGCTGCCCGTCGAAACAGATGCCGAATATAATGATCCTGCGCCTTATCGGCAATTTCGTGATAAAAATCGACCGTCTCCTGTTCATCTTCAAATGCGAATTTTAAACCATCCGTAAAATGGTTTGGACACTTTCCAACAATTCTTGGTTCTGGCTGCATGTTCATCACAAGCATATAAATAGCTGAAATATGATGAAAATGGCGGATTTCATCATTCCGGATCTCCCGTATGATCTTTTTTTCCCTCTCTGAAGGTGCCATCTCTATCAACTTTCCATAACAGGCTATAGCGCTGTATTCACCGTTGACCGCTTTGGAGATGTCTTTTTCCAACTTTTGATCAATGGTAAAATCCATAAAAATTCCTCCCTGTTTTTCAGCTATCGTATGCTGGGCATTCGGAAAGGTGATTAGTTTGCTAGATGCAGGCAAGGGGGAAATAAGGAAGGCCAAATAATCCTTTTGTATCGATCCTCCGCGGCACGTGATATGGTTTCTCCCATGCACCTCCTTCTGAAATAAGAAGAGACCCATAAAAAGATTCAAAGATCCCGCTCCATGTGGAACGGGATCTTTTCTCACGCCTGCCACGGGCGGTTCGCCACGGCAGACCTGCTTTTAGGAAGTCTTCTTGTGCCCAATTCTTCGCGGGTCATGCGCCGCGGCTCCATCCCCTTTTCAATTCTCGACCTGAGTGCATGCGGCATGGAATACAAATTGGGCGGTAAAAATACCCGCTTTGAATCTGCGCTGCACGTCGGGCATTCGGCACTCCCCAAGTTTTTCTCCATCGACCTGAAAAACAAGGTGAATTCTCCGCAGTCATCACAGCGAAAAGTATAACTTGGCAAGATATCCCCCCTTTTTTATCCGTTTACTTTAATTTCGGTGTAATATCTTTATCAAAAATCTGAGTAGGAATCGCAACTGTACAGCAGGCGTTCGGAATATCTACGATTCCGGCAACCCGTCCCTCAACCGGCGCAGAGCTCAACAGCATGTATGCCTGCTCTCCTGTATACCCTTGTGTTTTTAAATATTCAATCGCATTGAGGCATGCCCTGCGGAAAGCCGTGTTCGCATCTAAGTAATGCTGCTTTCCATCTTTTTCGTCCACAGATACTCCCTCAAATACGAGGAAGTCCGAATACAAAGGATCTACCGGTCCCGGCTTGAACATCGGGTTATCCTTGATCATGTATTTTGCCATTCCGCCTTTGATGACATCGACCTTCAAGTCGATCCATCCGGACATCTCGATACCGCCGCAAAATGTGATTTCTCCATCGCCTTGCGAGAAGTGAAGGTCTCCCACCGATAATTTCGCTCCATCCACAAATACCGGGAAGAAGATTCTTGAGCCTTTTGATAGATTCTTAATGTCACAGTTTCCGCCGTTTTCCCTCGGAGGGACCGTTCTGGCTCCTTCAGCAGCCACCCTGTCAAAATCGGCGCCCTTCAGTGTGCCAAGCACCGCACTTTCAGGCGTCGGCAAATTCGCGAGCGGAGGAGTCCTTTCTGGGTTCGTCGCCCTCAATTCTTCCTCTCTCTTATTCCATTCTTGTAAAAGTTCCATAGACGGGGCCACACCAATCAGGCCCGGGTGGACAATCCCTGCGAATTTCACCCCCGGAACGTGGCGTGATGTCGTGTAGATCCCTTCAAAGTCCCAAATGGACTTCTGCGCTTCGGGATAATGGTCAACAAGGAAGCTTCCGCCATTTTCCTTCGCAAAGATTCCGTTGAATCCCCATTCATAGCCCTGATGGACACCAACATCCAATATATCAACTACCAATAAATCCCCCGGCTCGGCGCCATTGACATAGACCGGTCCGCTCAACACATGGACGCGTTCCAGATTCACTTCCCGGATATCTTCCGGGTCATCGTTGTTTTTAATCTGTCCATCCGTCCACTCCTTGCAGTCCATCCGGAACGCCGTTCCGGGATCCACCGCAAATGCTGCAGGTATATCGGGGTGCCACCTGTTATGCCCCGGATGGGCCTGCTCCTCCATCGTTTTGCTCAAATCCAGCTTAAACAATGTTTTTGGCATCTTACTACTTCCTCCCTCATCGATTTATGTAAAACTCTTCGGGTGAAAATAATGTATGCCCATCCAGTATAAGACGATAATCACCATTAGTCAAATTATTTTGATAATTACTTCTATTTCAAACAAAAAAAGAAGAAATTGCGATTAAGCTAAGTTTCTTCTCTTACAGAACTCGGATATATAGCATCCTCTCTCTCAAATCTGTTCCCATAATGAGACTCCCAGTTTTCAGACAGCCATTTCAGATTGACGAACAAACAGTTCCAATTTTTGTACAAGCCCTCCCAATCGTATGTATAATTTTCTTCAGCAGAAACTTGGTGCAAGGCGGGCATGCCGCCTTTGTCAGCGGATAAGTAAACCTCATTCACATAAATGCACTCCTAACTTCAAAGATGTAATCGATACTTGCGAATCAGATTTGAAGAAGCTGATGAAAGCCTGTCAGCTTCTTCGCATCCCTTTAAAATTCTCCCACAAGCGACTGGCATTGATCGGCAATAGCCTGCAAAAATTTAGCTGCGGGCGCTCCGTCAACCGCCCGGTGATCGAACGTCAGGCTGAGCGGAATCCGCTCTTTTTGTACAACTTCTCCTTGTTCCAAAACCAGATAGGGCTCAATTTTACCGACACCAAGTATACCGGCCTCCGGTGGATTGATGATCGGCGTGAAAAACTCTATCCCGAAATTCCCTAGATTAGTCACTGTGAAAGTACTCCCTTTCAAGGCTACATCCGACAAATTTTTGGAAATTACTTTTTTCACAAGTTCTTTCAATTCTTTATCCAGTTGTGTGAGTGACAAATGGCCGGCATCTTCAAGAACCGGCACATATAACCCTTCCTCTGTATCCACCGCCATGCCCAAATGAACTTTTTTATGCCGGATGACCTTCTCTCCCTGGACATGGGCATTGATGGCAGGATGCTGCTCAAGCGCTTTGACGGCCGCATAGGAAATAAGACTGTTCCAACTCACGTTTGACCCGGTTTCCTTCCGCCTTTTTCCCAGCTCCGTCACATCCACCCACGAGGTCAGGGTCAGCTGTGCAGATTCATGCAGGCTTGTCATCATTCTGGATGCAATCGTTTTGCGAATGCCGGACATCTCTTTTGTTTCCTGTTCTTCCACTCCTACAGCTGCATTTTTGATGTCTTCTTCAGTGATGGCTCCGTCTTTCCCTGTACCTTTCACATCAGCCAGATTCACATTTAGATCCCTTGCGAGCTTTCTCAGTCTTGGAGAAATTCTGACAAATGAAGTTTCAGAAATCTTTTCCTCGTCAATTTTATTATCGGCCTTGTGGTCTATTTCTTTAGTACTATTCAGGGTTTCCGTTTCAATTTTCGCAAGAGCTTCTCCCACTTTGGCGGATTCCCCTCTTTTGACTAAAATTTCACGGACCGTCCCTTCCGCCTCCGCTTCTATTTCAAAGACGGCTTTTTCCGTTTGCACCTCGACGAGCACGTCCCCTTCTTCCACGGAATCTCCTTCTTCAACATGCCAAAAGACGATGAGGCTTTCCTCTATTTCATCGGATGTTCTTGGCATTTTCACTTCAAACATGCATTTCACTCCCTCAGATGCAATCAATAGGTTTCCATTAATTCTTTTACCTTTTTAAAAATAGAGTCCGGACCGGGAATGACAAAATCCTCCAGCGGGTCGCTGTATGGGATCGGGACATCCGGAATGGCAAGTCTTCGGACCGGCGCCTCCAGTTCATACAGGGCTTCTTCTGCGATGATTGCTGAAATTTCAGCCGTCATGCCGTAAGAGAGATAGTCCTCATCAACGACAACGAGACGATGAGTCTTTTTAACAGATTCGATAATTGTATCTTTGTCGATTGGTTTCAAAGACCGCAGATCTATAACTTCCGCTTCAATGCCTTCCTTGGCTAATTTTTCAGCCGCCTGAACAGCATAATGCGTCATCATTTGGACGCCGACGATCGTTACGTCCCTGCCTTCGCGTACGATCTTCGCTTTATTAAGCGGCACAGTATAGGCATCCTGAGGCACATGACCGACGGACTCATCCAGCTGATCCATCCAGCCCAGTCCCTGGAGTGATTTGTGGAACATGAAAAATACGGGATTGTCATCGCGGATGGCCGAAGTCATCATGCCTTTTAAGTCATACGGGGTTGATGGGGCCACCACCTTCAATCCGGGCATATGCGCGAAAGTGGCATATAGTGTCTGCGAGTGCTGCGCCGCATCATTATACCCGCCGCCAACTGCGGTCATCAGCACCATCGGCAGTTTGACGCTGCCTCCGGACATATACTGGATTTTCGCCATATGGTTGTAAATCTGGTCCATGCACACGCCGAAAAAATCGACAAACATCAGTTCCGCAATGGGGCGCATCCCTTCTGCCGCCGCTCCGATGGCCGCTCCAATGATGGCCGTTTCCGAAATCGGCGTATCCATAACGCGCCCGGCTCCGAATCTGTCGATAAGACCCTCGGTCGATCCAAAAATTCCTCCGTATTTACCTACGTCCTCCCCAAGAACAAAAACATCCTTATTGTTTTCCATTTCCAGAGCGATTGCTTCAGCCATAGCTTTATTTCCGGTCAACAATCTTTTCTTCGTCGTTTCCATCGATTTTTCTCCTTTCTGCAGGTGCCTGTGGCACTCCCTGATTTTTGTAGAACTGGGTTTAATTAAACATATCCGCAAGCGCAGCTTCCGGTTTCGGAAATTCGCTTTCTCTTGCAAAGTTGTACGCCTCATCGACTTCCGCCTTCACTTTGGACTCCATTTCCTCCATCTCGGCTTCATCCAACCCATATTCATCGATCAGAAGCTTTCTTATTCTTAAAATCGGGTCTCTTTCCCTCAGTGCAGGCACTTCCTCTTTTTCACGGTATAATTCCGGATCTCCCTGGAAGTGGCCCAGATAGCGGAACGTCTCAATTTCAATGATGGTCGGCCCCTCGCCATTGCGGGCTCTTTTTACCGCTTCTTCCGACACCTTATACATCTCAACCGGGTCATTATCTTTTACGTAGGCGCCTTCAATTCCGTAGGCAGGCGCCCTAAGATCGTTAGACTCGATGGCCGTTGAAGCTTTTTTCGGAACGGAAATTCCATAGGCATTATCTTCAACAACCAAAATCAACGGCAATTTCCAAAGCGCCGCCATGTTAAGCGTTTCGTGAAAAGCCCCCGAATTCGCCGCGCCTTCACCAAGAAAAGCGACTGCTACCCAGTCTTGCCCTTTCATCTTTGCAGCAAGCGCAGCCCCTGCAGCCTGCGGAATCCCCGCACCGACAATCCCGCTGCATGAAAACTTTACGTTCGGATCAAACAAATGCATGTGCCCGCCTTTGCCTTTCGAAAGGCCCGTTTCCTTTCCGAAGATTTCAGCCGTCATCCGGTTCAAATCGATGCCTTTTGCAATTGCATGATGATGCGGCCGGTGTGGAGAGGTCACCGTGTCATCCTTTGTCAGATGAGCACAAATCACCGCGGCAGGCTCCTGTCCCGTCGACAAATGCATCTCGCCCGGAACCGTCCCCGCCCCTATATTGAAAACAGGAGTCTTCCCTTCCATATACACTTCAGCCATTTGATCCTCGTAGTAGCGGCTCTTCGCCATCATTTCATACATCCACTTCAACTTGTCCAAAGGTATTGTCATGTTTGCTCCTCCCTTTTTTAAAAAAGTCTATAATTGTAGAAGCAAGTTTTATTCCAAGTTTTAAGCCGCTGATTTCAACATTCGATAAAAAATATGTCCCATTTCGGGACAGGGTGTCGAGCAGATAGCGGGACACCTGTGCCAAAATGGGACAGTCATGCAACAGCAAGAAGCTTCGCATAAACGCGAAGCTTCGAAAATTATTGATCGTGAATTTCCAATTGAACATGCGAAAAATAAGTTTATCGTGAGCTTTTCATTTCATTTTGCAGTTTTGATTATCAGGGCGATATCCCGTTATACCGACCGACTACCAACGCTGATTTTTCCTGCCATAAGAGCCCTTCCTATCTATCTTATACCATATTTTTCCATTTGCCGGTACAACGTACTGCGTGATATACCCAGATGCCGTGCTGCCCGGCTGTAGTTTCCATCACATAGATCTATCGATCGGACCAATGCCTGCTTTTTGATTTCATCTTTCATTGGAAGATCTTCCTTGACGACTGCACAAAAATTGCCGAACAATTCCGCCGGCAATTCTTCCGGCCCTAGCTTCCAGCCATTCCCCTTTACAATCGCTCTTTCCAATATATTCTGCAGCTCGCGAACATTTCCAGGCCAGTCATATCGTTGGAGAGCCTCGAAAAACTGAGGATCCGCCTCAGAATAGGATTTGCCGATACGCGTGGCCAATTTTTCAATAAAATATTCCGCAAGACGGGGGATGTCGTCCCGCCGCTCCCTTAACGGCGGAAGAGTTACCGGGATAACGTTCAGCCTAAAAAACAAATCTTCCCGGAAATTCCCTTTCACGACCTCTTTGTGCAAATTTTTATTCGTGGCTGCTATGATCCTGACATCTACAGGAACGACTTTGTAGCCTCCGATTCTCACAACCTCTTTATCTTGCAGGACCCTTAAGAGCAGGACCTGCATTTCCAGTGACATTTCACCAATTTCATCCAGAAAAATCGTTCCCCCTTCGGCCAATTCGAACTTCCCCGGTGTCCCGCCGCGCCTTGCCCCGGTAAAAGCTCCATCTTCATAGCCGAATAGCTCGCTGCCCAGCAGATCCCGCGGAATTCCGCCACAGTTGATGGCAATAAAAGGCTTATTTCTCCGGTCGCTTTCATTATGGATCGCCTGTGCGAAAATGTCCTTTCCTGTCCCGCTTTCCCCGGTCAACAAAACATTCGAATCGGACCTGGCCGCAGCAATGGCTTCCAGCTGAACTTTCCTGATTTTTTCATTCTGACCTATAATATCTTGAAACGTCACTTTTGCCTGATTACCGGAAAACTGATTGATCATCTGTCTTACTTTATGTAGTTCTTTTATGGTCAGCAGCTTCCCGATTTTCTTTTTATTCTGGAAAATTCCTTTTGAAGTAATCAACACACGGGCCTGCCGCTCGCTGCCGGAAATTTTCAACTTGATTTCCTGATCCATGACATTAGCCCTTGAAGCAGTGATTTCCTGAAAAAATCGATTATCAAAAACCTCACAGATATCCCTGCCTGCAAGCTCATGCTCTTTTTTACCGATAATTCGATGTAAAATTTCATTCGTTTTTAAAATTTTTCCGGCCGTATCAATGATGATCATACCTTCGGAAAGGGTATCCGTCGTCGCCTCCAGCAGACTTTTCATGACCGCATTTCCCCGCGTTTTTTCAATGATCTGCAATTGCTTTTCAATCGCTGCTGCTGTTGATACGACCATCCCCAATGTATGCGGGTGTACCTTTTCCACGGGACCGGACATATTTAAAATGCCGATGATTTCTCCTTCTGAATCATGAATGGGGGCCGCCGAACAAGTCCAAGGATGGCAAGCCTCCGTATAATGCTCGGAGGCCCACACTTGGATGGGTCCATCAATTGCGATGCATGTTCCGATGGCATTCGTCCCCATTGCCTCCTCACTCCACGATGCCCCTTCGATAAATTTTATCCTGTTCGCCAATTCGAACGTTTCCTTATCGCCCATCGACTTCATCAAGTAACCCTTTTCATCGCAAAGAATGACAAGAAACCCCGACCCTTTCACAAAGGAATAAAGATTCTCCATCAAGGGAAGCGAAATACAAATTAGCTCGTGATTAAGCTGCTGCAGCTCAGCCAATTCATCACTATCCAGAATCTTCGTTGCACTTTGGACATGCGGATTTACGCCATATTTTCTGGAGCGGAGCCATGCCTCCTGAATTTCTGTTTTTATTGACTTGTTGAGATGTCCCCGATATACAAAATCCTCCCACATTTCCCTCATCAACTTTTTGTCTATCAAGCCAGTTCACCCCAACTTTATAGAATATCTTCATTATAAATAGAATTGCGGGAAAATTGAAGCGATGTCTGTAGTAGCGTTCAAAACCCATGTTTTAACCAAAATATACGATTAAGCTTTCAAAAAAAATTACCGGCGCATCTATGGGGCACTATCTCAAGGCATAGCGCCCCAGCTTTCTTACTTCTCTTTTATAGAATATGGGACAACTCTTCCTTATATTTGAAGGAAAGCCTGGGCTTATGGCCCAGGAAAAGCAAGATTGTTTACAATTCCCCTTCATTTATGAATCACAACCTTCGTTCCGACCGGCACCTTGGAAGCCAACTCCAAGACATCGCGGTTATACATTCTGATACAGCCGTGTGATACATTTTTCCCGATAGATGAAGGGTTATTCGTACCATGGATTCCATAGTGAGGCTTCGAAAGCCCCATCCACATCGCTCCGAACGGCCCGCCCGGATGCGGCTGTTTATTTACAATCGTATACGTTCCGGCCGGTGTCGGGGTCAGTATTTTTCCAATGGCAACAGGATAAGTTTTTACCAATTTACTCCCTTTAAAAAGCCTCAGCTTATGGGTTTTCGTCGATACATCTATCCAATACGGCATAGGATCCCTCCGTCCCTTTTTCACCATAGTATGTGAATCATTGCGGGAAGGCTTTTTAATATTAAAAAGGGGTGTATAAAAAAAGGATAAATCATCACCATAATACAGAAGGAGGCGTTTTTAAATGGACAACAACATAAATCATGGCCAGGCCCTGCTGAGAAAAGCGATTTTAACCCTGCCTTTTGTATGGGTGATCCTTTCCGTTTTCAATGATGTTTCTTTCGTACATTCCACATTGCTGGGTATCGTCCTTATGTTGATTTCATATTTTCTGGGAGATCTGATGATTTTGCCAAAAACGGGAAATACCTCTGCAACCATCAGTGATTTCGTCATTTCCTTATTGGTCATATGGGGCGGACTCAATCTGTTTGGGTATGATGAAGCATTTGGAGAATCCCTGTTAACGGCCATTATCCTGACCATCGCAGAATATTTCTTCCATTTATGGATGGAGCGGACTCAATTCAGCGGACCCAGGCACGTAAGACAATCTTAATGAATGGGCAGTGGATTTTATATGATCCGCTGCCCATTAAAGTTTAATTTTTTTAACATCCGATTCATATAATGGGAGTTAGTACAAGCTCGGGAGGAAATCGGATGTTCACTTTTTTGGAAAAAGCTGTAGTGGGGATGGCATTATTAAGATTGCTGTCCGGAGGAATCGAAATACTCGCCGCCTTCCTTATGATTCGGTTCAATGCCGTGGAAAAAGCAATTATCATCAACAGCTCCCTTGCCCTCATCGGCCCGCTGATCCTGATTCTTACAACAGCGATCGGCATTTATGGCATTGCTGACAAAGTGTCTTTTGCAAAATTCATTTGGATATTCGTGGGCGTCGGGTGTATTTTGTATGGGGTGAAAGGGAATTGATAGAGACGGTAAGAACAGTATAAAAGCCCGGGATATAATCTCCGGACTTCTCAACATTTTAACTGGGTGAATATCCTTCTCTTTTTTCGCTAATGTACGACACGTCAAAATAAGCGGGCTGCTCAATATAAGAGCGGATGAAACTTTCATCTAAACCTAATATCTTGGCTATCAGTGTTTCATTATAGTGAGTAAGCTCCATTAACTTCCGTAAAGTAAGAATATTATTTTCCATCAGAAATTCCAGCGAGCTTTTTACTTTCCCCGGTCTTATGATTTTAATTTTATCATCCAACGGCTCAGCTTGATTGTAATTTTGTCTATTCATGGAAGCATAAAAATATCGATGCTGCTGATAGGTAAGATAGCCGAGCCTCCGAGCATAATACGCCATCGCAGCAATGGAAACCGACCACTTTTCCTTTAAATCAATATACGAATTGGGATTGGACAATTTTTTTATGGACATCATATCTTTTTTAAATTCTTCTTCCGGCATTAAAAAATAGGAAGCAAAATCATAAGCATCTTCTTCTTTTTCCTTATATTCCGATTTGGATAGATCACTCAAATCCATTTTATAATGAAGGAGAAGATGCCCAAGTTCGTGAGCCAGATCCAAATTTCTTCGAACCGCAGATTTATTAAATTTTCCCAGTAAAATCATCGGCTTATCGCTTTTACTCCAGGCACTATATGCGTCTACATCTGCACCCAAGGATTTTTCAAATACAAACGCTCCATTCTTCTCCAATGCAAATAGAAGCTTTTGATTGTTCTCTCCTACTCCCAGAAATTCCCGTGCATGTTCTGCAAGATGCTTGATCATTGCTTTTCTGTCCATTTGTCCGGTATTCTCGTTTAAATATTTAATGGAATAATCGCGCAATGAAATCAAATTATTCGGAGGATACGTAATATATCCCTCAAATATGTTCAATAAGCCTTCAATGAATTCTAAATGGGCGGCCTCATATTTTGTTTTGGCGATACTATTTATTCCTTTTGATCTAAAAGCCAGCGCACCCGCGTCAAACTTAGTTTTGAATGATTCTTTTGTGTAAAAGTATTTTGTTTTAACATTAAAAATAGCCTTCAACTTATTAACCACTTCAAGTTTCGGGCTAATATAGTTATTTTCATACTGCCATACTGATTGTTCGCTAACTCCCAGCAGATTTCCTAACTCATTTCTTGAATAACCGTGGAGTAAACGAATGTCGGTCAATTTTTCTCCGACAAACATTCAGCACCACCTCTTTTCTATGCTTCTTCTTCCGCTTCTTTATCAACAACTTTATATCCAAACTCCTCTTGTGTTCCGGAAAATTCTTCTTCTGGAACATTGACAAGCTCTTCAATGGCGCCTAGATTGATATCTGCACCTGTATTCCCCAAGTATTTCGTGAGAGAATCAACTTTAGCCATTTCCACTTGACTGCCGCTTTTATATTCTGGCATCCAAAGATCAATAGCTGACAAAATTTTTGTTTCCGGATCTATTGAATATGTAAGAATATAAAATAGGTTATAATCCTTAATATTAATATTGTCAATTGAACGGTATTCCGGAAAATCAAAAAGCTTGAGACTCCCTTGTTCACTACCTGTTATTTTTCCAAAATCGATATCTCCATTTATTTTGGATAGTTCTACAAGATAATTGTCGGAGGTCTTGGCATCCAATACTGGAGTACTTTTTTTACCCTTAATAATATCGGCATTTTTAATCAAAAGAAGGCTTTTTTTCTTTGGGTCATTAAAGCTTAAATACTCCCACGTATAACCAGCTTTTTCTTTCTTAAATCCTAGACCTTTATTCTGCACTTCCCTTGCAACTTGATCTTCGATATGATTGCCTTTCACCCATGCATAAGCTGCACTTACAAGCAGTTCATCCCTTTTCTTCATTCTAACTTCGGCATAATCACTGTAACCTCTCTCAATTCCACGTACTAAGCTGATGTTCAGCTCATCGTCAAACTTATAATCGGTCACTTAATTACCTCATTTCTATTATTTCCTTCTTTAACTCCAGTATACACCAATCAGAAGTATTCTTAAAGAAAACTCACAAATTCTGATGTTTTTTTAAAGTAACGCGCATAAAAAAAGTCTGTCCCGAAAGAAACAGACTTTTTTTATAAATGAGTCACATATGCTCAACAATCTTCCCCAATTGCCTCCGCATCTCGCCAATCGGAACAAATCTCGCTTTCCTGATCAACTCTTTCCCATTAACAAACAAGAGGACAACAGGCACGGTAAAAATTGAATATTCTCCCGCAATCTCTGGAATTTCATCCGCATCTGCCTGCATCGAAACGATGCTCGGAAATTCTTCCAGCAACTCCTCCACCTGCGGGAGAAGCCCATGGCAAACTGAACAGTCCGGTCTTGAAATATAAAGAAGTGTCAGCTGATTCTCATTGATCATCTCATGGATTGCTTCCAAAGAGTGAACCTTTTTCACTGCGCTCAAATCCTTTACATTATTTATATAGTTTAATCTAAATAACATCAATTTTTAACTGATTATAACTTGGACTGTTCTTCACAACAACACTCCCGCTTCAATGTTCACCTTGATTTTCTCCATCGCCCCCGCCCGCCATTTTTTTACGGCGGACAAGGAGACTTTCTCCTCTTCGGCGATTTCCTTCACAGACATGCCGAAGTAAAACGTATAGACGACCCACTGTTTCTGCTTTTTCGTAAGCCCGTCACAATACGAGAGCAAAGTGGCAAGCTGCAGCGGAGGCTGCTCCCGCTCATCCTTTTTTGTCTCCCAAAAGGCGTCATCAGGGTAGGCATTCCCCTCCTCTGCCTTTGACTGCCTCGTCAACTCCGTCATCATCCGGCCCTTCATATAGGAATAGGCAAACGTGCTGAATTTCCCTTTTTCCGGATCAAACCTCGCATGTGCTTCCCATAACGCAATGAGGGCAATTTGATAAAATTCGTCTTCGTTTTTGTAGATGTTCAGCGAATGCATAATATGATAGATCATCGGTCTGTACTGCTCAGCCAGTTCAGTGAAACCTTCCATTCAGGGGGTCCTTCCTGGAAGCGCGCCATCCGTTTATTCCCGGGTACCTTCACCTTAATCGGAAGCGCCGTTTCAAGCTAATCGCTGTTTTGGCAAAAATTCAATTTTTAACAGGCCAAACTAATAAAAAAGCCTCGATTTTTGAATTTTCCCTAAGGGAAAATTCAAATTTTCAGCAATTTTTTTAAAAAGTTGACCATGATGCCGGAAAAAAGACCTATGCCTTAATACCCTCAAAATTTCCAATAAAATGATATAATTTTCAATAAATTTGCATTTTTATCGTTGACATTTACTATTTCTATTAGGATAATGGAGACAATTGACCATGATTGAATTGGGTGATGCGGATGATTAGGTAAAAAGAGGGTTGTCCGTTACGTTGTAAGATTTCGTTTTGACCATCCAAGAAACTCTTCACGATAAACTAAAAATTTATGAAAAGAGGAATCGCGGAATGGAATTAAGGGAGTTTTACATCATTAAACGATATACGTACGCGCTCATACCAATGCTTGTCGAAAATGGTTACATATTCACAAAAGTAATAGAAGGCCGTTCGGTTTTCCTGGTAAAATTACGTCCGCTCCAAATCATCCGGGACAGCATGCAATATTACGGACACGATTGGGAAGGTGCCAAAAAAGCTGCAAAGTCAGTATTGGGAAGCATCCACATGCCTCCGGTAAAAATAAGCGGGAGCTTGGGGATCTACTGGTTTCCAAGTAAATCTCCCTATGCACATGATTGTGTTTGGTTTGCATTGGATCATATTCAGGACCGTTTGGCTGTCGCGCCTAAAGAAACAAAGGTCTTTTTTCCATCGGGGCACCATGTAACCGTTCCAATCAGCTTGAAACAATTCAACAGCAGAAAGCACTGGGCCCTGGAATTGAAAACAACCTTCGAAAAAAGAACTATAAAAGAAAGCTTTCAATGGCCATACATATATCAAGGGAATCTTCCAATCCTGAATGACCCCACAACTCTCTACCAATTCATCGACACCAGCAAGGAATACAACATCGATGACACTCATTAAAAATAGCAGCCGGCGGGCTGCTATTTTAAGCCTGAAATCTGTCGCCCATATTTGTCTACCCGGTGATCGAGGGGAAGGGCAGCCGCAAACCATGAGGAAGTGACGGTTAAAATGGCCCAAGGGCTTGCACCCCGGGCCATTTATAAGTCAATATTTCCCCAGCCAGACTTCCAAACATTGTGCGGTTAAATCATACTCGGCTGTCTTTTTAGTAAGATAATCCCCGGCAAGCGACCTCCACTGATAACCAAATCAATATCGACGGTGGTGTAATCACTTTTTGTATATAATTCTACAGCCAGGCCACCAACTATGATCGGTTTAACCTTTCTCTCTGCTAACAGTTCTGTCAAAACAGCGGCTACACCGACCATTTTTTCAAATTTACTCTTTCCAATTAGGGAACTGATACGTGTTTTGGCATGCTCAATCGATCTCATAATACCACACACGATCACTTAAATATCGGATCTTCCCCTCTTGCTCGGCCTTTTCCCAACGTTTCATACACAGTTGATCTAAAATTTTTATTTCATCGGGATCGCGAGGCCTTGTTCTTATTTTCCTCCCAAGAGGCTTATTTCTTAGGATCGCACGATCCACATTGCTTTTTTCTTCGTTTATCCAGTCAGTCAGGTCTGAAAGATCCACCTCTTTCATGCTCTCACCCACTTTAACAATTTATCAATGATTATAACAATCATTGCAGGGGATACCAAGCAGGCAAGCCGATCCCTGCCCTTTCTATTGTCTTTCCGGGCATCCCGCAATATCCCTCATCGGATCGTACGCTGAAATATCCATTCCCACTTCCTCACCCAGTGCCAACTTTGCTGCAACCATCCCGGCATACGGTCCCATCGTCAAGCCTGAAGAACCCAATCCGTTCACAATGACCAGCCCTTTTACGGACGGGACTTCCCCAAGCAGCGGCAAGCCGTCTTTTCCAAATGGCCTGAAACCCACACGGATTTCATCAACAGTTCCGTCTGAAAGTCCTGGGGCTACAGACAACGCTTCGTCAAGCACTTCTTTTACCCCTCCGGCTGTCATGCGGTAATCAAACCCGGATCCCGTTTCCCTTGTTGCACCGGCAACTACCCGGGATTCATCGAACGAAACCAAATAATGGCTGCTTTGCGGGATGATGACCGGCCATTCGGAAGTATCCTGATCCGGCACCTGCAAATGTACTATCTGGCCCCGCTGCGGTTCCACGGATATGTCCAATCCCAAAGGTTCCAACACTTTGGTCATCCATGCTCCCGCAGCAACAATCACTGCATCACCCGAAAAAAATTGATCACCAACCTGGACTCCGGACATTCTTCCATCTTTTACCGAAAGTCTGGCCTCGCCGGATAAAAACTGAGCTCCATGCTTTTCGGCTCCCCTTTTCAGAGCGTCCCTCAGTAAAATCCCATCCACACGGGCTGCCCCGCCAATAAAAACAGCTTCCAGGCCACTTCTTAGCGGCGGAAAAAGAGCTTGCGCCTCCTCGGAAGAAAGTCTCCGCACCTCGCCGACTTCAGGACAATTCATTTTCCGCTTTCCAACTTCATACTCAATTCTCTTTAACTCCTCTTGATTATCACTAACCGCCAAAGCCCCCACCCGGGCATAGCTTACATTTCTTTCGCCGTCTTCTTCCAACATCGATACTAACTCCGGATAATAGCAAGCTCCAGCGTTGTAAAGAGCATATTTTTCGGGCCGCTCTTCCAGCCAGGGACAGACAATCCCGGCTCCCGCTTTTGTGGCCTGGCCTTCATGGCCTTGATCAACTACCGCCACCTCAACACCTTTTTTGGCCAAATGGTATGCCGCACTGGCTCCCGCAATTCCTGATCCAACTACAATCACTTTCATATGCCACACCCCTTTTATGTAAAAAAATCACTTAAGTACAGTTTATCAAAAACTCTGGCCGCAAAAGAATAAAATTACAGATTGGCTGAACAATATGAACTGGAGGTGTAGTCATGAAGCGAGATGATAACGTACGGAGTAAAAAGCGAGTTGTAACAAGCGTAAACCCTCAAGGATTGACAGAAGACATCGCCAACCAGGCGCCAAAGACGAAGCTTGAGGAGCGGGCGAAAAAGTCGAATACGAAGATTTAAACAACCACCCCCTCTAGGTGCTACTACGCAAACAATGCAGGTGTTCAGCACCTGCACTTGTTTTTGCCGGCTATAATACCTTAAATAATAGACGGAGGCGATGTTTAGCAAAAGCTGAACCTCGCCTTTTTTGTAACCATATTATTCGATAGATCATTAATCAAAACAACTCCCGCTCATCCACAAACCTCTCAACAATTGCCTTTAGCTCCGCTTTGGCCTTATGAAATTGTTTTTTCCTGTGGCCGTTGGCCCCTGATGGGTGCGGAAATCCGAAGAGACAGCGCTTCTCGGGTATCATCCCTTTATATACTAGGTCCGTCATTACTTCCGACACTACCTTCCCCAGCGGGACCAATAAGAAATCAGTTTCGATTTCGTGTAGTTCCTTTGGAAAAACGTTATGCGCGTAGTGAGTCAGCAAAGCGGATTGATGGATTTTCGGAGCATGTCCTGTATAATTTTTTCCTTCTATAAACACAGGGTATTTAATGATGGATGTCGTATGAAGCAGTCTCCGGCATTCTCCAAATAACAGTCTGCTTGAGCTTAGACTGAAAGCCGTGTTTACTCCGCATTCATCCAGCATTTCTATTAGGTTTTTTCTCATGGCACCCGTAAAACTGGCCGCCCGCTTTGATTCCAAAAGCACCTGTTCTAAGGAATCTCCCTTTTGCAGAGACAATTTTGCCTGCCGAAAAGCGGCTTCCATCTGTGTCCAGCCCGGGGTAATCCCTACGATGACTATTTCCGCATGGCAATTAATGAACTCATTGTGAGGAGCGTAATACACTTCAAGACCATCCGCTTTTCCTATTAAAAAATGTTCATTTAATAAATCCTTTTTCTCCAGAAGGTCAGAATCAGGCAAATTCCGGATAGAAGGCAAAAAACGCTGAAAGTCTGTATTCAAGAAAAACACCCCAATATTTTGGAATCAAAAACGCTTCCTTATGAGAATAAATTCCCACTATGTTAAAACAATAATACCCAGAGCTGCAGAAAGAAGGTGAACCCGATCGACCACACATTAGGCTATCTGCGCGAAGCATTGTCCAATTATGAAGATGACGGCAGAGCTCAAAATTTATTCAAACAGCTGTCCAACCACCATTATGAAAATGAAAAAGACTTTGTAGAGACTTTGGAAAGCGAAGAAATTCAATACTTGGATTCAATCCTTGAAACGGAAATCAGGTACGCGAAGCAGGCACAGGATGAAAAGCGGCTCAAGGAATTGAACGAAGTGCAAGAGCAGTTATTTCCATGAAAAAAGAGCAAGTCTCAAGGGGCTTGCTCTAATCTAAACAAGCACAATTGGCTCGCACGGATCATTTCATGGCCGATTAGGACCATGTCCTGCCAAAATCAGTTCATATCTTCTTAATTACCGATCATAAGTCAGCTTTTTCCGATCATATAACATAATTTACGATCATAACTCACCACTTTTCGATCATAACCTACCATTTTCCAATCATAAGGTTGCTTTTCCGAACGCAAATAGTGCATCAGGCGGCTCCGTACAAATCAAAAAACGACCGGCATCCACCGGTCGTCCTTCATTTTAAAAAATCCAATGCGCGATCAACACGACAATCGGCAATGTAATCGCCGTTCTCAACAAGAAGATCAAGATCAGATCCTTCAGATTGACCGGCAGTTTGGAACCGAGCAGCAGGCCGCCCATCTCCGATAAATACACAAGCTGCGTAACGGATACACAGCCGATGACAAATCGGGTCATCTCGCTTTCGATGCCGCTTCCGATGATCGCCGGCAGGAACATATCTGCAAATCCGATGATCATTGTCTGTGATGCCGCTGCAGCTTCCGGCACTTGCAAGGCTGAAAGAATTGGAATAAAAGGCATTCCCAAATATTTGAACACCGGAGTATATTCTGCGATGACCACGCCGACCGTTCCGATCGCCATCACCACCGGGATGACACCGAGCCACATTTCGATCACGTTCCTGAATCCCTCTTTTACAATGGACGAAACGTTATTATTTTTATTCGCCTGTAAAACCGCTTCGCTGATTCCCCATTTAAGCGGTGTAACATTCGCCGGAATTCCTTCTTCCACTTTCAACTCTGTATGTTCATACCCCGTATCCGGCTTTCTGGACAACGGAGGTATTCTTGGCATAATAATGGCGGCCGCCAATCCAGCGACGACAATGGTCGCATAATATTCAAGGAAATAATCTTCAAGATGCAAATATTGGTTTACCACTATAGTAAAAGTGATCGATACGACGGAAAATGTCGTTGCAATAACAGCAGCTTCACGCTTTGTGTAAAATCCGCCTTCATACTGCTTGGAAGTCAAAAGTACACCGATTGTCCCATCGCCGACCCATGAAGCAAGACAATCCAGAGAAGATCGCCCTGGAATTTTAAATACAGGACGCATGACTTTAGCCAACAAGGCACCAAATAATTCAAGCAAACCGAAGTCGAGCAGCAAAGGCAGGAAGAAGCCGGCCAATAAAAAAGTCGTGATTAAAATAGGGATCAAATCATAAACCAGCATACCGCCTGTGCTTTCGGAGCGAATCCACTCCGGCCCGATTTGATAAACAGCCATAAAAGCAAAAATTGCACCCAAAAGGCGAATGATGACCCAGGTATTGGACACATGAAAAACCGTGTGAAGAAAAGAATTTTTCATGATAAAATCCGGCTTGAACATTTTGGCAATAATAGATACCGAAACCGACAGGATCATTAACCACGCCGCAACAGGCGGGACATAATCAACCAAAAGGCCATTAATCGCATTAGCCAAAAACGCAACCGGAATTGTAACCCCTTCTTCCGTTTTCATCGGAACCATAAACAAATAAATTCCAATGAGAGACGGAATAATAAATTTCAAATAATGGACAATAGAATAGGACTTCAATGAAATGGTCTTATTCTTGGAAGCAATCTCATTAGCTGGAAGACTCATATATAATCACCTTTCGTATAAAAACCTATGCCAGGGTAACTTTTAAAAATCCACACCAATGAATTATTATGCATCATTCGTTATGGTTTGTCCAGGGTGAATTGCTATTTTGATATAAAAAAAGAGGTATGACGTTGAGGAAAGAAGATTCATACGAGGGTAACTTTCAGAGCAGAAAACTGCCAGGAGATTCACTCCTGGCAGTTATTCATCGACTTAATCAATTTCACACCAATCCACAATCGTCGCTGCAATGATTTTGGCGGCTTCAAATATTTTTTCCACCTCAATGGCTTCGTTTGGGAAATGCGCGAGATTCGTGATTCCGGGACCGAACACAACACTCGGTGTATCGCCGACCTGCGATAGAAGGCCGCCGTCCGTTCCCCAAGGTGCTGCTTCAATCACAGGCTCTTCCCCAGCCACTTCTTTAAAATTGCTGATCAATGAGTCCATCAAAGGATGATCTGTTGCAATTTCCCCAGGAACCCATCTTGCACCGAACCACTCTACCTCAACGGGATGATCTTTGAACCAATCATCCTTCTCCGCCAGCCTTTTCATCCATTGTTCCATTTCCGCCTGGACTTCTTCCATTGTCTCGTTAGGAGCAATGCCGATGCGGCCTTCCAATTCCACGATGTCCGGAACAGAAGATGGCCAGTCTCCGCCTTTAATGGTGCCGATGTTGATAGGAACAGGGATCGGAATGTTGTCGTATAACGGGTCCGTAATTCTTTCGTTTCTGACTTTCTCCAATTCCTTCACATGTTCAGTCACGATAAACGTTTTATCAATCGCACTGACACCATGATATCTTGTGCCGCCGTGTGCCGTCCTGCCCGTTACGATGAGGCGGAACCATTTTGATCCCTGCTGTTTCGGAAAAATTTTCATATTGGTAGGTTCCGGAATGATGGCAGCATCCGCTTTGTATCCTTTGAGCACTGCATCCAGGGTTCCGGCACCGCCGCTCTCTTCTTCCACGACGCTTTGAAAAATAACGTCGCCTTTTAAACGGATTCCCAAGGACTTGATCGCGTCTAGGGCAATCATTAAGGAAGCATTACCGCCTTTCATGTCGGTCGCGCCCCGGCCGTACATTTTTCCGTCCACGATTTCTCCGCTATATGGTCCAATTTCCCACTGATTGTGGTCACCTTCCGGTACAACGTCTACATGCCCGTTTAAAATGATCGATTTTCCTCCGCCAGTTCCTTTTAAAACGCCCACCACATTCGGGCTGTTTTCAAATGCTACACGATTCGAATAGAAATATGGATGCTTCTGCAATCTTTCGCCATCCAATTCCCAAACATCCACATCTAAATCAAGATTGGTTAGAAATTGGGCGACGTTTTCTTGAACCTCTTTTTCATTCCCCTGAGTGCTCGCCAGTTGAACAAGCTTTTGTAAAAACTCTATATGCGCTTGTCTGTTTTTATCGATCCATTGATTGATACTATCTTTGACTGTCATGATTTACCTCCTCTTTTCTTGGGTGCCTACTGGCATTCCACGCATTTTGTCGAAGCCGGTTAACCGTTACACTTTCATATTTTCATAGATAACCGTAATTCCCATACCTCCAGCCATGCACATCGTGACCAATCCATATTTCGTCTTGGAGCGGATCATCTCATGGATCAGCGTGACACTCAATTTGGCACCGGTCGCTCCAACAGGATGGCCGAGCGCAATCGCTCCTCCGTTGACATTTACGCGGCTTTCATCCAAGCCGAGCTCCTTGATTACAGCAAGCGCCTGGGCTGCAAAAGCTTCATTCAACTCGATCAAGCCGATATCATCAAGCGTTAATCCCGCTTTTTCCAACGCTTTTTTTGTCGCTGGAACAGGTCCAATCCCCATGACCGAATGGTTCACTCCGGCACTCGCATATGCTTTTACTTTGACGAGCGGCTGCAAGCCCTCCTGTTCCGCACGTTTAGCAGACATCATCAGCAGTGCCGCAGCCCCGTCATTCATAGGACACGCATTTCCTGCCGTCACGAAACCATCCATTTTAAAGACCGGCTTTAAAGTCGTCAGCTTTTCCTTGTCAATGGAGGCCCTTACATTTTCATCTGTTGTAAAAAATTGTTTTCCTTTCCGTGTCTGGAGTTCTATAGGGGCAATCTCATCCGAAAACTTATTTTCCCGGATCGCCTTCGCTGCTTTCACATGACTGTCATAAGCAAACTGATCCTGTTCTTCCCGAGTGATTTGATATTTTTCAGCCAACCGTTCGACTGTCACACCCATATGTTCATTTCCCAGAGAGCAAACCAGGCCATCTGCCATCAGCGCATCTTCCATTACAATATTACCAAACTTGGAACCCCAGCGGTTTTTTACAATGTAAGGGACATTGCTCATGCTTTCAGTCCCTCCGGCAACAATCACCTCATTCTGCTCCGTTTGAATGGCAGCTGTCGCATTTGTGATGGCTTTCAAGCTTGAGCCGCACGCTTTGATCACGACATATGCCGGTGTTTCCTCAGGGAAGCCAGCCTGCTGGGAAGCGATTCTGGCTGAATTCAACCCGCCGCCGTGCACGTATCCGTGTCCGAAGATCACTTCCTCTACACTGCCTTTAGGTAAACTTGTTCTCTTCATTAACTGCTCTAAAACTTGTTTTCCCAGTTCTGTGGCTTCCACATTTTTTAATGACTTGCCAAAGGCGCCGACCGCCGTTCTGACGCCGGCTACAATCACTGCATCCTGCATCGTGAAACCTCTCCCTTTTTGTTTGGAGTCAGTGCTCCCACATGGTAACGCGTTAAAGCAGCAGGGGCCTGACCCCCAGCGTATTAACGTATTAAAGAGTCGAAGGATTGACCTGCTGCCCTGCTATTTTACAAAATCAGCAACGTGAAGTTCCGCCCCTGTAGCATTGATCACATCTTCAACTGTGTACGGATCTTTCACTTCTATCAAACTTAATCCTTGTTCAGTGACTTCGATAACTGCCATATCTGTAATAATCAGGTTGACACATTTCTTGGCAGTAAGTGGCAGTGTGCACTCCCTTACAATCTTTGGATTGCCATGTTTGTCCGTGTGATTCATCAGCACAATCACCTTTTTGGCTTTCTGAGCCAAATCAACGGCGCCGCCCATCCCTGACACGATTTTTCCAGGGACAATCCAATTCGCCAAATCGCCGTTTTCACTAACCTCAAACGCACCTAAAATCGTAACGTCCAAGAGCCCGCGGCGAATGATTCCAAATGCGAGGGTACTGTCAAAATAGGAGGCACCAGGCACCACCGTCATCGGAATTCCGCCTGCATTGCATAAATTGGCATCTTCCTCGCCTTTTTGGGGAGCAGGCCCCGTCCCCAAAACGCCGTTTTCAGCGTGGAACATGACCTTTATGTTCGAAGGTATATAATTGGCCACCAAGGTTGGTATGCCTATCCCGAGATTGACCACCATTCCATCTTTAATTTCTTCCGCAGCCCTCTTTGCAATCGCTTCGCGCACGCTTACTCCCATGCCCATGTCCAGTTCACCCCTTCGCTTTTTACTACTATGTCCACAAACGCACCAGGTGTCACAATTTCTTCCGGATCCAGCTCACCGACCGGGACGATTTCTTCCGCTTCCGCAATTGTAATGGCTCCCGCCATAGCCACCAATGGATTTGTATTCCTAGCACTTTTATCAAAAATTAAATTCCCAAACTCGTCAGCTTTTTTCGCATATACTATGGAAACATCTGCTGTCAGAGGTTTCTCAATAAGAAAAGTCTTCCCGTCAACAACGACTTTTTCCTTGCCTTCAGCAACAAGGCCATCCACGCCAATATCAGTTAAAATCCCGCCTAATCCGACGCCGCCCGCCCTAATGCGCTCGACCAGCGTTCCCTGAGGGGAGAACTCAATCTTCATTTTATTTTCATGCATGAATTTCCCTGCATTCGGATTGGAACCAATATGCGATGCGACAAGCTTCGCCGCCCTTCCATCCGTAACGAGCTGGCCAATCCCTACATGGGGAAACCCCGCATCATTACAGATCAAAGTTAGATCGTTAATGCCATTTTCTAAAATGGCTTTGATCAAAGTCGGCGGATTCCCGATTCCTCCGAATCCGCCGACCATCAGAGAGGAACCGCTTTTTATGCATTTAACCGCTTCTTGTACAGATTGTACCTTTGACATCATCAACGCTCCTCGTGACTTTTTTGAAATTATTGGTAAAATACTACTAGTTTTCGAGATACGCTTCCAACCTTTGGAATTACTCCGATGTTGTGAAAAATACTCTCAACTTTTCAGATTTACTCTTTACTTTCCAAAAATACTCTTAACTCCCTGGATTTATTCTTCAGATTCACCTCTTCGAAAGCTCCCCCAGAAGTTCCCTCTCAACTTTCCCAAGTGCCACCGCAAATCTTCTGACCAGTTCATCGACTTCTTCCCTCGTAATGGTAAGTGGAGGAGATAAAATAACAGCATCGCCGGTCAATCCATCTGCCCCCGCGTTTGCCGGATAGACGAGAAGACCTTCCGCAAAGTTGGCTTCAACAATCTTATTGACAACGTCCAGCGCCCTTTCAAAAGATTTTTTCGTCAACTTGTCTTCTACAAACTCTATACCTACAAATAAGCCTTTTCCGCGGACATCCCCGATGATTTTACTTGCTTCAGCGAGCTCACATACCCTCTCTTTCAAATAAGCCCCGTTCACTGCAGAATTCTCAACAAGGTTGTTTTTCTCGATATAATTCAATACGGCCAAGGATGTTGCGGCGGACTGCGGGTTTGCGCTGAATGTATGGCCGCTCATGACAATCTTGGATCCGTTCAGGATCGGCTCCATCACTCTTTCGCTTACAACGGCTGCGGCCATCGGCGTATAGCCCGCGCTCATTCCTTTTCCGGTCGCCATAATGTCCGGTATCACATTAAAATGCTCCATCGCGAACATTTTTCCGGTTCTTCCCACTCCGGTCATGACTTCATCCGCAATGAATAAAATGTCATGCCGATCGCAGACGGCTTTCATTTTCTGGAAGTATCCATCCGAAGGCGTTAATGCTCCTCCTGCAGCCCCGATCATCGGCTCCGCGATGAACGCAGCGATATGATCTTTCCCGACTCTCAAAATCTCTTTCTCCAATTCTTGCGCATAAAAATCGTCGCATTCCTCTATCGTTCTCTGGCCGGCATCCCGATAATAATAAGGTGCTGAAATAGATGGATAGCTTTCCAGCATCGGTTCAAAGCGTTCCCGCCGCTGAATGTGCCCGGACATGGATAAAGCCCCCATTGTGATTCCGTGGTAGCTCATCCATCTGGAAATGATTTTATTTTTGGTTTTCATCCCTTTTTCCTGCCAATACTGGATGGCAATTTTCATCGCTGTTTCCGTCGCTTCCGAGCCGCTGTTCACAAAAAAAGACCAGTTTAAATCCCCCGGGGTTATTTCACTGATTTTTTTCGCCAGCTGTTCAGCCGCCCCCGTTGTAAACTGGGAACGGTAAACGAAGGAAACCTTCTTGGATTGCTCTGCCATCGCCTCAATGATTTCTTGTACGCCGTGTCCAATACTGGCCGTCACGGCTCCGGATGAACCGTCAATATATTGTTTTCCTTGCTCGTCGTATAGATAGATCCCTTCACCATGCGTGATGGAAGGGTATTTATGGTCTAAAACAGGTTTAATGAGATATGTTCTTGTCATGATATCCACCTCAAATTTTAGTAAGCGTTTACGCTATGAAAATGTTAATATGTGTATAAGAAAATTATAGCCGACACAAAGAAGCCGTTCTATTCGACCAAAATGCAAAAAACAACGGCATTCATTGTACTTTGTGTATAAGAGGGGTTGTTTACAATAGCGATCAGCATTCAAAAAGCACTTCAATTGCCAGTTATGCAAAAAACGAAATTGGCAGCGGGACATAATGGAATCGAAAACAGCATCAAATGGGTGACCATCGTAGAAGTTTTGGAAGATATCGGCCGATTGCAGCCGGGGGAATTTTTGATTACGACGGGGTTCGGAATATCGGAAAGCAAGGAGCAGCTTGAGGTATTCCATAAGCTGCTAAAATCCAAACTGCTGTCGGGGATCGCCATTTATACAAGCTTTTATATGAAGGAAATTCCGCCGAGTTTCATTGAATTGGCGAACGAAAATGATCTCCCGTTGATTGAAATTCCAACTGACATCAATTTTTCCGAAATCACAAAAGCTATGCTCGAACAAATTGTCAATAACCAGATGCATCTGCTCGAGCAGGCAGAGTATATCCATCGGGAATTAACGAATCTTATATTGAACGACAAAAGTTTGATGGAGGTAACTGAGCGTCTTGCTCAATTGACAAGTTCACACATTGTCATCTTAAATGAATTTTACGAGACGATTTATACGAATGACGAGAACAATTTGACAATTTATTCCATTAATGACATCTCCAAACATCTTATAGCCAGCTTAAAAAGAGAATCCAAGGTGAACTTTACATTGGAAAAACACATTTCCACCGTATATCCGATCATCGCGAAACAATCGTGTTACGGCTGGGTTGTCATGACAAAACCAGAGTCCGAATGGCAGGAACTTGATGACATTGCCATCGAACAGGCTGCTCCCATCTATGCGATGGAATTTTTGAAAAAGCAGGCGATCGAAGAAACCCAGCTGCGGATTCAAAGCAATTTTCTTGAAGACATTTTCAACAAAAATTATATCAATGATAGAGTCATCATCGACCAAGGCTTGAAGCTTGATTATGACCTCACCTTAAATCAGTCCGTTTTTCATCTGACATTCAAGCATCCTGGAGACATTGACGTTAATTTGATAGACAGGCTGTATCATTTGACCGACCAAATTCTTGGCCAGAAAAAGAAACAGCATTTGATCCAGACAAAGCTTAATTCCATCATCTTTTTGACGAATGTCGCAGGGGAAACCACTGAAGAAAAATATAAGCATTCCGTCCATCTCGCAAAGGACTTACTGAAAAACTGGACCTACTATTTTCCAAACGTTGAGTTAATTATAGGGATCGGGAAAGATTATAAACAGGTGGATGATTTGGGGAAAAGCGCGCGGGAAGCCCATTATGCCGTTAAATTGAGTGACCTGATCAGCAAAAACGTCAATATTGTCCATTACGATGATCTGGGAATGTACGACCTGCTGTTGGAAATGGAGCGTTCGGGGATTGATTTGACATCCATATATAAGCAGCATATCAGCGGTTTGCTCAGTGATAACGACAAAGAAATCGACCTCATCGAAACGCTGGACAGTTATTTTAAAAATAACCAAAGCATCCAAAAGGCCGCGGAAGAATTGTATATTCATAGACACACATTGAGATACAGGCTGAATCAGATTGAAATCCGGACAGGGCTGGACATCAAATCCACCGAGGACCTGCTGAAATTGCAGCTTGGTGTCATGGCGTATAAATTAGTGAACCTATTGAAAAAAGAGCCGTGATGGCTCTTTTCTCGTTGTTTAATTATAAAATGCTCAGGTTGTTAGTAACTTATTTGTCACTTAGTGCTGCGTCCGGCTCCAGCGCCTATCGACTAGCAGACTTCACGCTTCTTCCTACGATAAGTCAACATCGCTCCGCTCCGCTGCGCGTGTTTCCTTTATCTCGTCAGAAGCGCTCCAGTCTGTACGTCGATAAACAGGCGCTTGCGCCTTTGTTCTTCTTACTTTGAAATGTCCTCTCCAAAATATTTCTCGCTGATTTCACCGTATTTTCCATTTTCTTTAAGCGTATTTAAAGCTTTATTAACATCTTCCAGCAGCTTTTTATCTTCTTTACTAATAGCAATCCCCATTTGATCCAGGTAAATTGGCTCGCCCACTTTTTTGATCTTTAAGTTGTTTTCTTTGATGGCGTACATTCCGACAAGCTGGTCAGTGATGACAGCATCCAATCGGCCTTTTACCATCAAATCTTGCAGCGCCGTCACGTCACTGTCATAGGTTTTTACATCATCTGTATATTCTTTGGCATTTTCCTCGAACGTACTGGAAACAACGACGCCGATTGTTTTGCCTTTCAGGTCATCCACACTTTTAATAGAGTCATTGTCTTCACTCACGAACACTTGCGCACCTGATTCGTAGTAAGGGTCAGTAAAATTGACTTCCTTTAATCTTTCATCCGTGATTGCCATACTTCCGATGATGGCATCGAACTTTTCAGCTTGCAAAGCAGCGATGATCGTTTGCCAAGGGTTCGTTACAGGTTTTGGATTCATTCCCAATTCTTTCGCAATCGCTGTTCCAATTTCCACATCGAAACCGACTAATTTATTATTGTCGGAGTAGTTGAATGGCGGATACAGGCCACTTGATGCGAAAACAAAGTCTCCTCCTTTTTCCTCCCCGCTGGCTGATGATTCTTTGTCTTTTGACCCGCACGCAGCTAAAAGACTCATCAAAATTAAACCCATTAACATGACATAAATTGACTTTTTCAACATGATTACCCCCTATTTTTTATAAAACTTTTCCTAAAAACTGTCTGGCTTTCTCGCTTTGCGGATTAGTAAAAAACTGCTCAGGAGTGCTTTCTTCGGCGATGACTCCGTTATCCAGAAATACAATTCGATCGGCCACCTCCCGGGCAAAGCCCATTTCATGCGTCACAACCACCATCGTCATGCCTTCCTGAGCAAGTTCCTTCATAACATTCAATACTTCCCCAACCAATTCGGGATCCAACGCAGAAGTAGGTTCATCAAATAACAAGACCCGCGGATTCATAGCGAGTGAGCGGGCAATCGCCACTCTTTGCTTCTGTCCTCCGGACAGCTTATCCGGATACACGTGAGCCTTGTCGGCCAACCCAACCTTTTCCAGCAGCTCCAACCCTTGCTGAATCGCTTTCTCTCTTTCCATCCTTCGGACAATAATCGGCGCTTCGATAATATTCTCAATCACTGTCTTATGAGGGAAAAGATTAAAGTGCTGAAACACCATCCCAATGTCTTCCCTTACCTTGTTCAGCTTGATATTGGCTGGATCAACTTTCGTCTCCTCAAACCAGATTTCCCCTTCATCTTTGACTTCCAAATAATTCAAGCATCGAAGCAGAGTGCTTTTTCCCGATCCGCTCGCCCCAAGAATAACGACAACTTCCTTACTCTTAACCTCTAAATCTATCCCTTTTAACACATGTAAATCCTTGAAGTACTTATGCAAATTTTTGACTTTTATCATCTTATACTCTCCCTGTGTCCAGCCGTTTTTCAATTTTGTTCGTAATGAGTGTGAAAATGACGATCAGAATCAAATAATAAATCCCTGCAATCGTATAAAATTCCAACTGTCTGAAGGTGGCGGCGGCCTGGCTCATAGAAAGATTGAATATCTCTGTGATTCCGATGAAAGCGACAAGCGAAGAATCTTTCAAGCCGATAATAAATTGATTTCCGAGGGCAGGAATGGAACGCTTGAACGCCTGCGGAAAAATAATCCTTCTCATCGCCTGCTTCCTAGTCATGCCCAGCGATTCAGCCGCTTCCATTTGCCCCTTGTCGATGGATTGGATGGCTCCCCTGAAAATTTCCGCAATATATGCCCCGCTGTGAATTGCGAGCGCAATCGCACCTGCCCAAAATGCAGACAACACAACAACCTGCGTAATTCCGAAATATAGCCACATGATTTGAACGATCAGCGGCGTCCCCCGAATCACTCCTATATAAAGATTCGCAATCCAGGAAAGGATTTTCTTATTGGACAGTTTCATCAATGCCACGAACAACCCGATGATGCTCGCTAAGATCAGTGAAACAATCGTGATTTGCAGAGTAACCAAAGCGGCTTGCATAAAACCGCCGAATGTCGAAACTAAACTATCCATAAATTGTCCCATTTGTATAACACCCTTTGCTTTTTTTCAAGACCCAGGAAAGCCCTTACACTGGAACCTGCCATTCGGATCAAAAACATATTTATATATTAACAGTAAGGTGACAGCGATTTCATTATCCAATCCATCATAATGTGAGAAATCTTTTTATACGTGTTGTATAAATGGGGAAGGGCTGCAATTGGAAGAAGTGAAGAGTATTTGGGAAAAGTTGAAAGTATTTTTTTAATTTGAAGAGTATTTCTGCTGCCCATAAATATTGTGTTTCTACGGATAGCTTTTATCCCCAAATAGTAGAACAAGGGTCCCTATATACCCCTATCAAAAATTTCTTTCAAATGTTAATGTTTATATAGATTCATCATTTCGGATGAAAAAGCCACTATGAAACGGGGGTATTCATTTTGAAACGGGTATTGGCCATTACTACTGTTTCCGTAGGTGTATTGCTTTTATCCGGATATGGAGGATACCAGTATTTAGTGAATAAGCATGAGAAAGAAAATCTTGAGGTTAAGGAAAAAGCTGACGCAGCAGGTATCACGGAAGAGGAATTCATTGAACAAACGCAGCAAATTGAAGGAATAAGCTACAAGGTTGATCTTGATGAAAACTCCACTCAAGAAGAAGTCATTGATGTGATGCACAAAATGACGCATCAGAAAGTGAGGGCGGAGCAGAAGTGGGGTGCGATTCCAATGATCCCTGAAACTATCAACGACGTTTACGAAATCGTTTCCAAAAGCAGCTTTGAAAGAAAAGAAAGCCTTCTTGAAATCTTGGAAAGATGGAAAAACGGGGACTTTTCCAAAGCTGACGAAGACCACAACTATTTTTGGACCTACCAAGGCGGTACGGTCGGCAAAGCATATGGGATTATGTCTAAAAATGAAGAAGCGGAATTTATCAAAAATAACTTTAAAGAAATGCAGGATAGCTAAAATAAAATAAGTCTTCTTTATATATAGAGAGGAGCTGACTGCAGGCATGGTACGCCAATTTTTTTCTTACTATAGACCGCACCGAAGATTATTTATCGTGGATTTTGTCAGTGCGGTAATCGTTGCAATTCTCGAATTGGCCTTCCCCATTGCGGTGCAAGGGTTTATTGACAAACTCCTTCCAAGCGGCAACTGGACGATGATTGTGACAGTAAGCGTCTTACTGTTGATCGTTTACCTGTTAAGTACCTTTTTGCAATATATCGTAGGGTATCTGGGCCATAAATTGGGCATCAATATTGAAACCGATATGCGGCAAGAGCTTTTTTACCATGTTCAAAAGCAGTCCTTTCGATTTTTTGATAATACAAAGACCGGGAATATTATGAGCCGGATCAGCAACGACCTCTTTGAAATCGGAGAGCTTGCCCACCATGGCCCGGAAGATTTTTTCATTGCCATTATGACTTTTGTGGGTACTTTTTTGATCATGTTTTCAATCAACGTGAAGCTTGCCCTGGTCACGATTTTTATCGTGCCGTTCCTTGTTTGGATCATCACCTTTTGCAATGTCCGCATGAATAAAGCATGGGGACAGATGTATACGAAGATCGCCGATATCAATGCGCGGGTAGAGGACAGTGTTGCCGGCGCCAGGGTCGTCCAATCATTCACAAATGAAAATTTTGAGCAAAAGCGCTTTGACAAGGACAACAGAAACTTCCGTAAGGCAAAATTGGACGCCTATAAAGTGATGGCCTACACCACTTCCAGCATTTATATGATGACGCGATTTGTAACACTCGTCGTTTTAGTGTTTGGCGCCTGGCTGACCTTCCAACAAGAATTATCATATGGTGAATTAGTCAGTTTTGTTTTGTATGTCAATGTACTGATGAAACCTGTTGACAAAATCAGCGCATTAATGGAGTTGTATCCCCGTGGAATGGCAGGTTTCAAACGATTTCTCGACTTGATCGCCCAGCAGCCGGATGTTCAGGACAAGGATAATGCTATCGACGCGCCTGCTTTTCAAGGAAATATCCAGTTTGATGATGTCCACTTTCAATATGATCCGGAGCAGCCAGTTCTGCAAGGCATTGATTTGTCCATTAAAGCGGGGGAGACCGTTGCCTTCGTCGGACCATCAGGCGCAGGAAAATCGACGATTTGTTCACTGATCCCCCGTTTTTATGATGTGAATCACGGGAAAATAACAATCGACCATTTGGATATACGCGATGTAACAAAGCGTTCTCTTCGATCACAAATCGGCATTGTCCAACAGGATGTATTTCTATTTACGGGAACCATCCGGGACAATATTGCCTATGGAAACTTAAACGCAACCGAAGAGGAAATACGTGAAGCGGCGAGACGGGCCCATTTGGAATCATTTATTCATACCTTGCCACAAGGGTATGAAACTGAAGTTGGCGAAAGGGGATTGAAGCTGTCTGGAGGGCAGAAGCAGCGAATCGCCATCGCTCGGACATTTTTAAAAAATCCGCCCATCTTGATTTTGGACGAGGCCACCTCTGCCCTTGATACAGAATCGGAGAAAATTATCCAAAACGCGCTGAATGAGCTGGCCAAAAACCGAACAACATTAATTATCGCACACCGTTTGGCCACCATTCGCAATGCGGACAGAATTGTCGTTGTCACCGAAAACGGCATTGCCGAGCAGGGCAGCTATGAGGAATTGTTGGAGCTTGATGGTACATTTGCCAAGCTCCATCATATTCAATATGAGCGAGTATAATCTATTGTCCGAAATCGAATACAAGCATTTGATAAAACAAAATCCGGCAGAGATGAACGACTCGTTCTCTCTGCCGGATTTTATATAAAAAGGGGGTAATTGAATTTTAAAATTGGCAAAACATTATTCCGCCTTGTCATGCCGTTCAAGGCTTATATGAATCAGTACGCTTTTTCTACGCCTTTGATCATTTCTTTTATGGATTGCAGGCCTCCGCCGGAAAGATACCAGTAGTCGGCATCCAAGTAGATGATTTTTCCATCTTTATACGCCGTTGTCTTTTTCACCAGGTCATTTTCAATCGTTTCTTTTGCCGGTTCAGCGTCTTCTTCAATCGCTGCATTCCGGTCAATGACGAACAGAATGTCAGGGTTGGTTTCTAAAATATATTCGAAAGAAATTCCCTGTCCATGCGTGGATATTTCGATATTTTCATCAGCTGCTTTAAAGCCAAGGACATCATGGATCCATCCAAATCTTGATTTGGGTCCGAAAGCACTCACTTTCCCTTCATTGGCCAAAACGACCAGCGCTTTTTTATCCATGGATTCTGCTTTTTCTTTTACACCCGTAATTTGATTGTCGACCTCTTCCAGCTCAGCTTTGACTTGGTCTTCTTTGCCGAAAATTTTACCAATCGTATTCATGTTTTCTTCAAAGGATTCGAGATAACGGTTTGTATCGACTCCCATGAATACGGTAGGGGCAATTTCTGCAAATTGGTCGTATAATTCAGCCTGCCGCCCGGAAATGAAGATCACATCCGGCTGTAGTTCATGTATAGCCTCAAAATCCGGCTCTTTCAAGCTTCCCACATTCGTATATTCATCGCCTGCATATTTTTCCAGATAAGCAGGAATGTTCACTTGTGGTACGCCGGTTACCTTGATTCCCAACTCATCCAGTGTATCCAGCACACCAAAATCGAAAACAACAATTTTTTGAGGGTTTTTCTTGACTGTTGCTTTCCCGTATTCATGGTTAATTGTTATCTCTTCCGCCTGCTTCTTCGTATCATTCTTCTCTTGTGCCCCGGATTGGCTTTCTTCTTTTGATCCGCAAGCTGCAACAACAACTGCCATAACGAAAAGCATCATGAATAAAGACCACTTTTTCATTTGTTCACTTCTCCTTTAACCCATTGAAATATGTAAAATGAAATCTGAATAAAGATTGCACAAAACTTCGCACTGACGATACATAGAAGCTTCATCAACTACTTGATAACATTTTCCGGATTCACCTGCCCCTGCCATAACGAAAATGATAATCATTATCAGTTGAGCTCGTATTTATTATAACACCGCTTTCGCCAGAGTCAATAACTAATTGAGAATTTTTCTCACTTATATTTGCAACAGCGATTCGGAGCATGATCACCTGGAACGGGTACAGCGTAAACCCGCCGCCGATTATGGCAGTACAACTTCAGCAATCTAGTAGCACCTGGCGGCTGAAAAGCTCCCTCATCAAAATTCGTCTTGTGCTTGTCGCCTAAAGCTGCGCGCCTTGCGCTTTTTTTAAACAGAATGCTTTATTTATGATGAAATAAATAAATCGCACTCAACATCAAACAAAGAGCTATCACCTTTTTCAAATCCATTGGAATTTTTGGTGCGCCAAACAATCCAAAATGATCAATCAGTGCGCTGATCAAGAGTTGGCCTGTGATCACTGCAAGGAAAGACATCGAAACACCAATTCTTGGAACAGCGAACACGATAGCGGCCAAATAAAACGCACCTAAAATGCCGCCTGTTAATTGATATTTTGGGACCTCGGATACTGCAAGAATATTGCCTTTCCCCAAAAATAGAACCATAAAAAACAAGGCAGCTGTACCGATACAAAAAGAAATAAAAGTGGCTTCTATTGATCCAACTTTTTTTCCAAGACCGCCATTAATAGCCGCCTGCATTCCAACCGCAAGGCCGCCGGCTAAAGGCAGCAATAAATAAAACCATTTCATCTTTTTGCCTCCAAATCAGAAGCTCTTCTAAGAAGGGCAGCCCCTTGCCCGTCCGATAAAGAGCGGACACGAAGGCGCAACTGTAATGAACCAGTTATTTTACTCTTTCAAAGAGAGCTGAAATTCCTTGTCCAACGCCAATACACCATCGTAACGATCTTTTTCCAAGTTGGGCCTCTGCATTTCATACAAAAATTTTACCGTCAAAAAATAATACCCGCAGCACCCTCAGAATGGCAAAACTAATGGCCCTGCCATTCACGTTCACCTTTGCAGGATCAGATACAATTGGGGTATTTTGTCCAATAAAGTTGGCGATTTGTTTAGAATGCAGCGAGCATTATTCCGTTCTTTTCTTAAATTTAGAATATTATTCTCCTAAAATCAACTGGAGTAATGATCCAAATCCTTAGTAAAATTTATAAAGCGGGTTCCTTCTTATTTGCTGAACAAAGGGCCCTTTAACATTTATATTATTGATAATCTGCCACATCACTAAATTTCGTTTACCCCTTTGAATCCCCTTGATTATGGAACATTTTCCAATTATAATGGCCTTATTTTTTTGTTAAAACGCGGGAAGCCCTTTACAATATGGAGTTGATGGGCGATTTGTAAATATTAGGAAGGCTGTATTAATAATAGGAGATGTATAAACGATGAAACAAAATAAATATGATGACCCAAATTTCTTTTCTGCGTATAAACAAATGCCGCGATCAGTTAAAGGACTTGAAGCTGCAGGAGAATGGCATATATTAAAGGAACTGCTTCCCAATCTAAAAGATAAAAATGTACTGGATTTGGGTTGCGGTTTCGGTTGGCATTGCCGATATGCTCGTGATCAGCAAGCAAGTTCTGTCATAGGTGTAGATATATCCAAAAATATGCTTAAAAAAGCTCGTGAAATGACAAATGATCCTTTAATTTCGTATATAAAAGCGCCGATTGAAGACATCAGTTTTCCTAACTCGCAATTTGATGTGGTAATCAGTTCGTTGGCTTTTCACTATATCAAGTCATTTAAATCAATCTGCAAAAAAGTTTATGATTGTCTAAAGCCTGGGGGAAGCTTTGTTTTTTCGGTTGAACATCCAATTTTCACTTCTCGAAACGAACAAGATTGGTATTATGATGAACAAGGGAACCGTTTGCATTGGCCAGTTGACAACTATCAAATAGAAGGAGTGCGTGAAACGACATTCTTAAATGAGAATGTTACAAAATATCATCGTACGATTTCCACATATATAAATGACTTAATTAATACTGGTTTTATTATTAGTACAGTTAAGGAATCAGTTCCTTCTGATGAAATGCTAAAAAGTATTCCTGAAATGAAAGATGAGAACCGAAGACCTATGTTTTTAATGATCTCAACAGAAAAGAAAAATAGCTGATAGGATATTCTTTTTCCGCCCGCTTGATAAAATGAAGGGGCGTATGGGTTCCTCGAACCATTTTTTCAAGTATTTTATGTCGTTTTTCACTTAGGTTTATTGAAACGGCTTGCCTTAACCATGTTGATTCATCCTCTTGGTTATTTTCTTCAAATAAAAGATATCAGGGATGGGGTGTGAATTCAGCCGTTCTGCACCAGGATGATCTTAAAAACATATATCTACAGTCGTTCTATAGGTAAACGATATGGGAACATGCGCATTTGTCTAGTCTATAAGTACTCTATAAGTTCTGAAATGCGCTCAATCCGATAATCATATTCTTTCACCTGGCCAAAACCGTAAGCGGCGAAAACAAATGGAATGCCCGCAAATGAAGCTGCCTTCCGGTCTATTTCAGTGTCTCCAACATATACTGGTGATTTCAAGCTGTTCCGCTCCATCACGAGTTTGATATTTTTCCCTTTGCTTAACCCTGTTCTGCCGGGATTTTCATCATCCTCAAAAAAATGTCCCAGACCATGATATTCATAGAACGCTTCTATATAACCCTCCTGGCAATTGCTGACAATAAAGAGACGGTATTTGGTTGAAAGTTTTGCAAGCGCGTCTTCTAACCCTTCATACAGTTTCCCTCCTTCTTTTGCCAGGCGAATCTGCTCACGGACAGAGCACTTCTTGATGAGTTCCATCCGGCGTTTTTCCTCATCTATATCACTGAAAATGTGTGCTGCAGTATCGTAAAGCCGCATACCCATCGTTTTGCGTAAATCCTCTTCCGTAACGATTCTATTTTCATCCAGTTCTTTTTGTACAACTTCCGTCCAAGCCTTAGATACCGTCTTACGCGCGTCCCACAAAGTTCCGTCAAGATCGAAAATAATGCTGTCCATTCCATACACCTCCTATACCAAACTATGTACCCTCAACTTTACGAAACCCTGGGCATCATCGGCCAAGGGAAGGCGTTTCGGGCATTTGTGTATGCCATATAGTAGGAAACAAAATACAATGACCGTCAATCGCCATTTTTCCGCAAAACGGTGATTGGCGGCCACAAAGCACTTGTTGGCAAAAGCGGACTCCAACTATTTTTGAATGATCATTTAGGAAGTCTCTCTTTTACATACTGTACGACTTCCTCCATGCTCTTCATATGTAAAATGTCTCTCTTCCAACTCGCTGCTTTATCTTTAGAGATGTTCTTTATTTGCGACCGTGCTGGTAAAATCGATGTGGCGCTCATGCTTAATTCATCTACTCCTAATGCGAGAAGTAGCGGAATGCCAATTGAATCCCCGGCCAACTCTCCGCACACCCCAACCCATTTGTCTTCTTTATGGGCAGCCTGAATCACGTGATTAATGAGCCTTAATATTGCAGGATGGTAAGGTTGATATAAATAAGAAACATTCTCATTCATCCGATCCGCAGCCATTGTATATTGAATAAGATCATTCGTCCCAATCGAGAAGAAATCTACTTCTTTTGCAAAAAGATCGGCCATAACTGCAGATGAAGGCGTTTCTACCATCATTCCTACTTCAATCCGGTCCGCCACATGTGTCCCTTCAGATTGAAGCTTTTCTTTTTCCTCTATGAAAATAGCTTTCGCCTGACGAAGTTCGTCAAGGGTGGCGATCATTGGAAACATGACTTTTAAGTTTCCGTATACACTGGCACGCCATAAGGCGCGCAGTTGAATCCGGAAAAGCCTTTCTTCTACGAAGCAAAGGCGAATAGCACGCAGTCCCAAAAACGGGTTCAGCTCTTTTGAAAGATTTAAATAGGGAAGTTCCTTGTCTCCTCCAATATCAAGGGTACGAACGACAACTGGTTTACCTGCCATGCTTTCCAGTACCGTTCTGTAAGCTTCAAATTGCTCTTCTTCGGTAGGAAGCTGATCGCGTCCCATGTACAAAAACTCTGTCCGGTACAAACCGATCCCTTGGGAGCCATTTTCAAGAACGCTTGCAATATCTTGGGGAGTTCCTATATTGGCAGCGAGTATCATATGCGTACCGTCTTCTGTCACGGTCGGTTTATGGACAAGTTTTCTCCATTCTTCCTTTTGGGCTTCATGAGCCAATTCCTTCCTCTCATATTCTGTCACGTCATCAGCTTGGGGATCTATAATAACTTTTCCTTCAAACCCGTCAATAATGATTTGCTCTCCGTTTTTCACATGCTCCATTACTGTTTTTGTTCCGACGACAGCGGGAATTTCCAGCGAGCGGGCCATAATGGCAGAGTGAGATGTGCGGCCTCCGCCACCTGTTACGAATCCTTTCACAAACTGCCGGTTTAATTGAGCGGTATCAGATGGCGTTAAATCGTTTGCAACAATGATGACAGGTTCTGAAATCATGCTTGTATTTGGAAGACTGACGCCCAGAAGATGGGCAATTACACGCTTCGTTACATCACGGATATCTGCAGCCCGTTCTTTCATGTACTCGTTTTCCATCGCTTCAAACATCGAAATAAACATATCGGCAATTTCCCAGGTGGCATACTCGGCATTGACAGACTCCTGGTCGATCTTTTGCTCGATGGAGGTCAATAACTCGGGATCTTCCAAAACAAGGAGATGCGCCCCGAAAATTTCCGCTTTATCGGCCCCCATTGTTTTCTCGGTATGTTTCATGATTTTCTCAAGTTCATGCTTCGCCCCTTGGATGGCCTCTCTGAAACGCTGGATTTCAAACTCTTTATTTGTAATTTCTTCTTTATCTACTTTCATTTCCGGCTCTTCCAGCCGATAGGCTTTCGCAATGGCTATTCCGGGCGAGGCTTGAATTCCGTTTAGGATCCTCAATTTGCTACACCCAATCCTTGCTGTGATATGACGTCGGAAATCACCGTGATCGCCTTTTGTTCATCCGGGCCGGAGGCAGCGATTCGGATTTCCGCATGCTGGGGGATGCCCAATGACATGACGCCCATGATTGATTTCAGGTTGGCGGTTTTGGCGTTAAACTTAATGGTTATCTCTGACTCAAATTTGCCCGCTGTTTGTACCAACACCGCTGCCGGGCGTGCATGAATACCTGTACTGTCAATCACCTTAAATGTTTTTTCCATCATCTCATTCAACCGCTCCTTTATGCTTTAATCTTCTGATGAGCATGTACATTTTATAAAGTTGATTATGGCTATTTCAGTCTGAATCAATCATTTGTTTTGTATTGGAACTAGGGTTTTGCAAGCTTGGAATTTCTCACTGCTTAATCGCTCCTTTGCCAATGCAATCATTTACTTTGTTGGTTAAACGACCCGCCCTCTTTATAGAAGGGGCAGATCATTCAACCCAAAACCCATTGTTTCCTGTTTGAAGCTGCTTCGTTTAGTTCAAGTTAATCCAGACGCTCTTTACTTCTATATAATTGTCCAAAGCATAGGAACCCATTTCCCGACCAAATCCAGATTCTTTATAACCTCCGAAAGGTGACGCAGGGTCAGTCAAGTTATAGCAATTGACCCAAACAGACCCTGCTTTTAAACGATTGGCCACGTAATGGGCATTTTTTAGGCTTTCGGTCCATAAACCGGCAGCAAGGCCGAATGGGGTGGCATTCGCTCGTTCGATGATTTCGTCTAAATCATCATAGGGCATGGCGACGACAACTGGCCCGAAAATTTCCTCCCTGGCAATGGACATCGTGTCGTCGACGTCAGCAAAAACAGTGGGCTCAACAAAATACCCTTTCTCTGTATGGCTTCCACCGCACAATAACTCAGCCCCCTCGCTTTTTCCTCTGTTAATATAGCCTACTACCCGGTCTTGCTGCTCTTTGGAAACAAGCGGTCCCATATCCGTATCCGGGGACAATCCACTGCCCAGCTTCACATTTTTCGCATAAGTCACCAAATCAGAAACGACGTTGTCAAACATGTTTTTCTGGATATAAACTCTTGATCCGGCGCTGCACACTTCTCCTTGGTTGGCCATGATGCCTGAAAAAACCCCAGGCGTTGCCTTTGTTAAATCAGCATCGGGCAAAATGATGTTCGGAGATTTCCCGCCAAGTTCCAGCGTTACGCGTTTTAATGTATCGGCTGCTGTTTTCATAATCGACTTTCCCACAACCGTAGAACCGGTAAATGCAATTTTATTGACGTCCGGATGTTTGACAAGCGCAGCTCCGGCAGTTTCACCGAAACCGGGTACAACGTTGATCACGCCTTCGGGGAAGCCCGCTTCAGCTGCCAGCTCTGCTAGATAAAGGGCAGAAAGCGGCGTTTGCTCTGCAGGTTTTAATACAACAGTACAGCCTGTTGCAAGCGCAGGCGCTATTTTCCAGGCAGCCATCATGAGCGGGAAATTCCAGGGAATAATTTGCCCGACGACACCAACCGGTTCATGGCGTGTGTAGTTAAAATATGGACCTGATACCGGAATCGTTTGGCCGATGATCTTCGTGGTCCATCCAGCAAAATATTCGAATTGACCGATCGCATTGGGAATATCGTTTTCTATCACTTCACGCATTGGCTTTCCGTTATCAAGGGAATCGATCTCGGCCAGTTCCTGTTTATGTTGTTCGATCAATTGCGCAAGCCTATACATGAGCCTTCCACGTTCAGCAGCGCTCATTTTGGACCATGGTCCATGTTCAAACGCTTCCTTCGCCGCCACGACCGCTTTATCAATATCCTCTGCCTGCGCCTCACTCACAAATGCCAAAACCTCTCCAGTTGCCGGGTTATACGTTTCAAATGTTCTCCCAGAAATGGATTCGACAAACTGGCCGCCAATAAATATTTTCTTCGTTCCGCTTAAAAAATCTGATACTTTCTTTGAAAGTTTTACCTCCTGAGACATAAACTTGTACCTCCTTTAAACTGGTTCATGGAATTTTTTACCTATAATGCGCTAGTCTCCGCGCTGCAAAAATGCGGTTATACCGTTTTTAATGTGCGGATCGCCGCCTCCATCTCTTCGTTAAAAACATAGGAACCGGCGATCAGTATATCTGCCCCCGCTTCTTTGCAGAGCTTTCCGGTTTCGGGCTGAACCCCTCCGTCTACCGCTATTTTGAAAAGGAGCTGATGTTTTGAGCGCCACTCGGCAATTGTTGAAATCTTTTGTAAAGCGAGCGGCTGAAAAGATTGTCCGCCAAAACCTTCATCACAAGTAAGCAAGAGGACGGTATCTGCTAAATCCAAACAGTGTTCAATTACCTGGACTGGGGTTTCCAGTTTTATGGCAACGCCCACTTTCGTACCGTGATGTTTAATGGTCCGCAATGTTTTTCGTAAAAAAACGGTACTTTCCGGGTGAATGGTGATTTGCCCAGCCCCTGTATCCAAATAAGCCTCTATGAGACGTTCCGGCTGATCAATCATCAAATGGACATCCAAAGGCAAAGATGTGATTTGCCGGATCGCTTTTACTGTGGGGGGGCCCCACGTCACACCGGCAACAAATACACCATCCATAATATCAATGTGGATAGCGTCAGCGCCGGCTGCTTCTAAATTTCTGATATCTCTTTCAAGGTTAAGAAAATCGGCACTCAATATGGAAGGTGAAACAATCAAGGAATACACTCACTTTCTCTTTCACTCGATCGAATTCGGCGTGGAAGACACTCTTTTCACATAAAGGCCGATCGGAATCGTGATGACAATTAATATGATCAGCCCGATGATGCCAAATCGACCGATGTTAGCGATAATAATATCGAAAACGTTCCCATTCCAAAGAGCGGTAGTTTGTCCCTTGATTTCAGTAGCTCCGCTGTTGGCAGCTAGCTTGCTGAAATAAGGGGCAAACCAGCTTGCTATATAAAGCACCCCGATCATGTTAATGACTCCGCTTATAATTGTCTTTAAGATGTTCCCTTTGTGAATGATCGTTGCCATACAAGTGAAAAAAGCGACAAACGCCAAGTCACCGAGCGGCAGCACTTTGTTGCCGGGTAAAATGACTGCTAAAACCAATGTAATAGGAATCAGCATTGTTCCAACAATTTGTGTCGTTGGCAAGCCAAGGGTAACGGCAGAATCCAAACCGATAAAAACTTCTTTCCCATTGAATCGCTTGTTAAAGAAGCCTTTTGCCGCTTCAGAGATGGGAAGCAATCCTTCCACGATGATTTTTACCATGCGAGGGAAGAGGACCATAATGGCCACTACACCCATGAGCAAGTTTGTGCCGTCGGCGAAGTTGTAACCTGCCAACAGGGCCAAAATGATTCCAAGAATGGCACCAATGATCACGGGGTCACCGAACAATCCAACCCGCCCCTGCAAGTGAGAGAGATCGAGCTTGGAATCTCGCAAAAAGGGAATACGGTCATATACTTTGTCCAAAATACTGAAAAGCGGAACGGTACTTGATGCGTACCCTTGCGGAATGGAAATGCCGTCAACGCCAAGGGCGTCTTGCACTTTTCTGGCAGAATAATCTGCAGACAAAAGAGACCATGTTGCCTGGATTAAACTCGTTCCAACACCGAGAACGACACTTCCGGTTATCAAGTGAACGACCGCGCCTGTAAAGGCATAATGTGAATAGTTAAAAATATCAATATTCATTGTTTTGGTAAAGCCAATTAACAATAAAAGAAGATTCAGAACAAAGACTGAGGGAATAATCAAAGCACCGACCAATGATGAGAAAGCAACACCCGCTGCAGCACCCGAACCGATATCGATGACCGTCAAGTTAAAGGAAAAGCGCTCCACGATTTGATTGACAGCCGGTTCCAATGTATTCGAAATTAAAGAAATTGCCAAGCCGAGACCGATAAATCCGATTCCTACCGTAATACCGCTGCGGATTGAACTTAAAATGCCCTGTCCCAAAAAAAGGCCGATCAAAATCAATACGATAGGGACAAATACAGTTGACCCCAAAGACAGGAAATAATCAATAACTACCATGCCCACACCCCTTATTTTGTAAGTAATTCAATAATTTTTTCTTTTGTTGCTTCTTCATTTATACCTAAAAGAAAAGGTGTTCCAACGACAATCGGCGTTTTATATTTTGTTTCATCTAGTTTCATAGAGGTAATAAACAAGTCAGCTTTTCCGTCATAGGAATCCAATTCATAAATTTGCGATTGGGTAATGGAATAGGGAATCCCTTTTTGTTCTAAAAGCTCTTCAACCTTCTTTAAAATCATTGTTGACGTGGCCAAGCCTGCTCCACAAGCAATTACAATCCGCTTACTCATCGCACATTCTCCTTTTTAATTAAAATAATGTTTCATGATCGTGAACAATTCACTCTGAGACTTCACATTCTTTATATCTTTGATTATTTTTTGATTTTGTAATAAGGTACCTAGTTTCTTTAAAACTTCTAAATGTTTCTCGCTATCACTTAGAATGAGTCCAAAAACTAGACTTACGTCAATAGGCTCCAAAGTCTCGATGTTGTGAAACGTTGCAGGATTCTTCAGTTTGATAATGACGAGTTTTTCCGTTTTCGCATATTCTGCCTCTGTATGGACGATCGCTATATTCATTCCATCCAGTTTTAATCCAGTCGGAAATTTTTGCTCGCGTTCTTTAATGGCTTCTCTGAAACCCGATGTTACATATTTTTTTCTTTCTAGTTCATCCGCCATGAAATCAAATATTTGATCCTGATCCCGTAATGGCTGATCATAAAAAATTAAGTCTTCTTCCACATACATGTTGTTTCCTCCAAGTGTTAGCATATTAAGTCAATGGATACTGGCAATTCCCTTGGAATAAGGCAATGAGATCATCGGGCTTCCTTAGAGATTGTAAAAAGTCATTTTTTTCATGACTTTCCAATTTCAAAATCACATCATAAAGATGTCCCAGCAACTTTCGAATATGCACGACATCCTCTTCCGCAACTGCCAGTAATATAATGAAAGAAACGCTAGATTCATTATTCCACTTAATCGGTTTTTTGGTCGTCATGATGGCAATCTTCGTTTCATTCGCCATTGATGAAAGCGCGTGCGGGACGGCAGCCCATCCATGAACTAACGTGTTCCCCAGCTTCTCGCGTTCGTAAACCGAGTCTCTGAAAAACTCTTTTACAATTCCATCTTCCTCCAACCGGCGGATCATCTTGCCCAAACACGCTTCCTTTGTGGTGATCTCTTCGTTGAGAAATATATACCGGCTGTCTAAAAAGGCGGAAGTCATGTTGAAGTCAAGTTCCCTGTCTTCCTTCTTTTTCACTCCGGATGAATATTTCAAATAGTATGAGTAAATATTCATTAAATCTGTATCTCTTACTAATGGTGATACGAAAACGACAGGCTTGGCCACACCATCGAGCGGAACAGAAGAGACGATGAAATCTACTCTGGACAGATCTTCCTCTCTCAGATTCGGTTTAGCGATAAGCCTGAATTGTATATTGGCAGGCAGCAGATTTTTGATCCGGCTCATGATTAAATCGGACGTCACGAGTCCCGTTTGACAAACAATGAGTATTTGTGACATTTCTTCTTTGCGCTCAATCGCCACTTGAAAATGAATCGTAATAAAGGCGATGTCATCGTCTGTCAGCCTGATATCATATTTTTCTTCAAGATTTTCCATAACGTACCAAATGATTCGAAATAGAACCCCATAGTTATTTTTAATTTCATTTAACAAGGGGTTATAGACATAAATGTCTGATTTCAGTCTGTAAATCATCGGGAAAACATGATAAATAAGTGAATCATAAAGCTTCTCATCATCATTCAAGTCGATCTCAATTGCCTCGCTGACATCAGAAATCATCTGTTTCACATCTCTGGAAAAGAGCTTTTCAATGTACTGGTTATTCACTTTAACTTCAATCCGATGGGCAAACAATTGATCGCTGATGTATCGGTGCTCCAGTTCCGTGTACGTGAACCCAAGATGGGAAGAAATATTATGGCAAATGTGAACCGCCAGCGGATAATTGGCCAAATATTCCGTTCCTTCCACTTGCACTTCCGGTAGCGCGTTCAAATGATATCCTTGGTAGGAACGCTCCGTTAGTATTAGTAAGGAGATAAAGAGCGACTTTAAATACTGTTCAGAAATATTGAGATCCAATACGGCAATTAACTCCTGCATCGATTCGTATACTCTATCCAACACGTTTTCGTTGAATAAAGGTTCGAGAATTTTTGCGTAGGCAGACAAGGAATAATTATGCAGTTCTTGTTCGATCAAATAATAAGCAAAGCGCTTGATCGTTCTTTGGATCCCGATCTCTGTTCCGTGAACCCTTGTTCCTTTAATATCTGAAACTAGCTTCACCTCATCATCCATAAAGCGCCGAATCTGTTCTAAATCTTTTATAATAGAAGTCGTGCTAATATAAAGGTCCATCGATAAAGATTGGTATGTGACCGTCCTATTTTCCACAAGCAACCACTTTGCGATGAATACTTGCCGTTCTAAAGACGAGTAACTGGTGTTTTTCTCTGCCTTCACCTTATCCATGATTTGTTGAATAAACTTGTCGGCTGTAGCGGCATCGCTGCGCATTTTAATGCCTTGGTTCGGCTTTTTATCAATTTCAATATGAAGAACCTTAAAAATTTCTTTCAATTTTGTCAGGTCATTAAAAATTGTCCTTTCCGAAACATGTAAGCAATCGGCATAGTATTTGGCAGGAAGATATTCTTTTTTTCTATACATTAATTCAATCAATTTTGCTTGACGCTTTGTTATATCAAACAATATTGACACTTCCTCTTTCTTGGCAGCCATATTGCGACTGCTCATTTAATTTGCTAGCTGTCAAAAGTTATGAAAGTATTATTATACCGATTGTCAATCATATCCCCTCCTTAAATGTATGTAACGGTGTCTTCTATTCGCCGATGACCTTTATAAGACATGTTCTATCTCTTTGCCGGGTTTGGTCCCAATCTATAAAGTAGATGTAGCCCACCAATCCAACTCGCAATTCACCGTTTTCAATGACGAACGTTTCACTTGTTCCCAAAAGGGTGCTTTTCAAATGCGCATCCGTATTAAACATCGTGTACGCATGGGGACTAATTTTTCCTTTGAAATCCTCCAAGCCAACTTTTATATGGTTTGGACCCGGATGATGATACGGACCCTCCTCCGTACAACGAGGAACCAGCTCATTCAAGAGATTATTTAAGTCTGCCTGCAAATACTCATAACCGGCAGCCGTCGTATCGTACGATAATTCTTCGAAAATGACCGAACATGTTGTGTGCGGGGAGGCCACAACACATATGCCTTCTTGAATATTGCTTTTTGCTATATGCTCTCTTACCTGTTCTGTAATTTCATGATACGTTACTTGTCCGCCGGATGATGTCAATGTCAGATGTGCAGAGTAAACCGCCATTTTTTTACTTCCTTTCTTTTCGGTGATTGGCTACCGCCTGGATCATTTTTTTCAGCATATTTTTCGGATTGGCAGCTTTCACAATGCCGCTCGTCACGCCTACACCATCTGCTCCGAGTCTCAACAATTCCGTTACATCTTTTTCCGACCGAATCCCTGCCCCTTGTTCCACTAAAACAGCAGGGTTCGCTTCTTTAATCTTTCCGACTGTTGTTGTGACATAGTTTCGATCGCTTATTTGATCTTTACCGATCAATTCAGTCGGCTCAGCGAGGACAATATCCGGCCCCAACAAAGCCATTGCCTGTCCTTCGACGATGGAATCTGCGCAGACGATCGTTTGCAACCCGGCAGCTTTTGCCCGTTGAATGGTGTGCGCTATAGCGGCAAACGGCAGCGGGTGATCGGCGTGGTTTAAGACAACCGCACCAACACCGGCATGCTTTAATGATTCTGCCAAAATGCGGCCCATTGAGTCGCCGGGCTCGATGCTATCCATATGCTGGGAAGTCACAATCAAACTCGGACATTCTTTTGCGATGACAGCCAATTCAGCTACCGGAGCTGTGAACAAAACGTCCACCTCATATTCCTCAGCTAGTTGATTGGCATAAACGCCCAAATCAATCAAGGGTTTGCCAAATAGAAAATTTTTCGGATTGACAACGAAAAAAGGAGCTTGAATTTTTTTACAAACCAATATTTTGTCTTCCTTTCCCATCAGATGGCTACAGGTTTCGTTTGAAAAACATCGTAATAATGATCAAGACATTTTTCTATACCTGAACGCAGCTGCTCTTGCACCTCAAAATAATTTTTTGCGTCGGATGTGAAATTTTTTACGGCTGCGTCCATTAAATCAGTGAATATGTTAATTTTTACAATGTTGTTTGAAGCGCAGCGATTCAAATTCTCATCCCCAGTAGAAGAGCCGCCATGCAAGACGAGCGGAATGGGTACAGCATGAGCAATTTCATTCAATCTTTCAAAGTTAATTTCCGGTTTCCCAACATATTTTCCGTGGGCTGTACCGATGGAAATAGCCAAGGAATCTACATCTGTTTCTTCGTAAAACTGTTTGGCATCTTCTGTAGCGGTATAAAAAGATTCGCTGTGATCATGGTTTTCATAATTATCTCCCGAGCCGACATGACCAATCTCGGCTTCGACAACAACACCTCTAGGACGGGCGTATGTAATTACCTCTTTTGTTTTGGCAACATTGTCTGCAAAAGGATCTTGGGAGGCATCAATCATGACTGATGTAAATCCTAAATCGATGGCTTTTTTGACGAAATCGATATCTTGGCCGTGATCCAGATGCAGGATAATCGGGACATCAGCTTTTTTTGCATAATATTTGCCGAGTATGGCGGCTTCTTCCAAGCCCATCACTTCATGATGTGCCTGGGCAAAAGAGAGAATAAGTGGAAGCTGTCGTTTCTCTGCCACAGCAATATAAGCTCGTAATGTATTCTGATCTATAAAATTAGTAGCTGGAATAGCAAATTTTTGTTTCATTGCAATTTCAAATAGGCCTTTTGATGTCACTAACATGTTACCACCCCCTTATTAACGATTTATAATTCTAAATTACTATGAAAACGCTTACCAATCATCTTGTTTTGATTCCACAATAATCTTGAAAAAAAAATAATTAAACACTTGTATCGTATAAAAGGTGTTTCAAATATGCGTCGATTTTTAACTGTATTGGTAAATTTTGTTGTAGCAATTATAACCATTCTTTAATGAAAAAAAGACCAGGCATAGTTTACGCTTGGTTTTCCTAAACTGTAATGTTATAAAGAAAATATTATGAAGACAATTAGTCTCAGCCCATACTTGGACTGAGACCTAATATATACTAATTCACTTCTTGGAATTCTTTTTTAAAGAGCCTTCGGATTATACCGAGCTTGTTAGCGGCGAATATTTTATTTCCATCGTACTTGTTGAGAAGCTATTCATAGGAGGGAAAGTTCTACTTTCTCCCACTCAGCCTTTTTATCACCTAGTGTACGGAATATCCGTAATAAGAGCATGATATTTTTCGGCCTTTCTTTTCGCAAATCAACATGTAAAGTATCAACAATCTTATTCCTCTTTGATAAGATCCCTCAATTCTTTCACAACATTTTTGGGCTTGCCGCCTGTTACGCCAGCTACCAGATTTTGAGCAGCCAGCATGGCCATGTCAAAACGTGCTTGCGCGGTAGCCGAGCCAATATGAGGAAGAGTAACAACATTTGACAACTGGAGTAGTGGATTGTTCGTTTCGACAGGCTCTGTCTCATAGACATCCAAGCCGGCTGCCCAGATTCTACCGTTCTTTAAAGCTTCGATCAGCGCCTGTTCATCTATGACAGCCCCTCTTGCTGCATTGATGAAGACCGAATCCTTTTTCATCAGGTTAAATTGTTCTGCCCCAATGAAATGATGTGTCTCTTCTGTCAACGGCACCATAACAACAACATAATCCGATATAGCAAGCAATTCATGTAGTTCCTTACGCTGTGCGCCATATGTATATTCTAATTTCGGCTTCGGTGCCCTGCTGTGATAGATGACCTTCATATCAAAACCAAGCGCTGCCCTCTTGGCTATCTTCTCCCCAATCCGACCAGGACCGATAATTCCCAGCGTCCGGTGATGAACATCTTTTCCAAAATGCTCAACGCTATCTAAATGATGCGACCAATTCCCTTTTTTCACATAGCTGTCATATTCCGGAATACGGCGTGCGGTTGCCAGCAAGAGACTAAAGACAAGGTCTGCAACCGAGTCGTCCAGAACACCAGGGGTATGGGTACCAATTACTCCGTGTCTTCTCATCGCCTCGATATCGAATGCATCGTAGCCTACGGCTATGTTGCTGACAATTTTCAGTTTCGGAGCATGACTTAAAAATTCTTCCGTAATCACCCCTTTTGGGGTCATCAGTCCTTCTACATCCGCTACTTCTCTTTTCAATACCTCTTCAGGAATCGGAACCGATTCTCTCCACACACGATAGTCGCAGTGCTTTGAAATAAAAGCCTCTACCTCCTCCGGGACAGGCTTGGCGATAAATACCTTTGGCTTCATTAGCCTCTCCTCCATTCACCATTCTGCTATGCTTCCGTCCTCGTGACGCCAGACCGGATTCCGCCAGTTATGGCCAATTTCAGCCTGTTGCCGTACCACTTCTTCATCAATCTCAATCCCCAGACCCGGTCCGTCCGGAATGGTTACATAGCCTTCTTTATAATCAAACATATCCGGATCTAAAAGATAGTCCAACAGATCGCTCCCCTGGTTATAATGGATTCCGAGACTCTGTTCCTGGATAAAAGCGTTGTGAGAGGTAGCATCGACTTGTAGACAAGCAACAAGCGCAATCGGGCCAAGTGGGCAATGAGGAGCCAGTCCAACATCATATGCTTCAGCCATGGACGCTATCTTTTTCACCTCAGTGATCCCGCCTGCGTGGGAAAGATCAGGCTGGATGATATCCACATAACCGGCTTGCAGAAGCGGCTTGAAATCCCACCGTGAATACATACGCTCCCCTGTAGCAATCGGAATTGTTGTGTGACGGGCAATCTCGCGCAATGCCTCCAGATTTTCCGATAGCACCGGCTCTTCGATGAACATCGGACGGAATTGCTCCAATTCTTTTGCCAACACTTTAGCCATTGGTCTATGTACACGACCATGGAAATCAATACCGATGCCAAAGTCGGAACCACATGCGCTACGCACCGCAGCGATTCTCTCAAGCACTTCGTCAATCTTCTTATATGAATCAATATATTGAAGTTCTTCAGTCCCATTCATCTTGACCGCCGTAAAACCTGCCTTTGCTGCTTCAACCGCAGCTTTTTCAACTTCAGACGGCCGATCGCCCCCTATCCAGGAATACACTCTGATCTTGTCCCGACAAGCTCCTCCCATCAAGTCATAGACAGGTGCTCCATAGAATTTCCCCTTAATATCCCAAAGCGCCTGATCAATGCCGGCAATAGCACTCATCAGGATGGGACCTCCACGGTAGAAACCGGATCGGTACAACATATTCCAGTGGTCCTCGATTTGCATTGGGTTTTTACCAACAAGATATTCCATTAATTCATCCACACATGCTTTTACGGTACTGGCACGCCCCTCGATTATAGGTTCTCCCCATCCTGTAATCCCTTCATCCGTCTCAATCTTCAAGAACAGCCATCTTGGAGGAACTTGAAACAATTCGTAACTTTTAATTTTCATACAATTTTCTCCTTACGATTTTTTTTAAGCTTGTTCGTCACAATTGGCGAGAACAGTGTAATAAATGCAAGGATTATAAGAACAAGTGTAATCGGGCGTGTGTAAAAGATACTAAGATCCCCTTGAGACATCACAAGGGCTCTTCGCAGATTACTTTCCATCATTGGGCCAAGGATCAATCCTAAGATAATAGGAGAAGCCGGGATGCCTGCCCTCTTCATAAAATATCCGACCACACCTGCAATGAACATAACCAAGACATCAAAGTAACTATTGTTAAGTGCATAAGCACCAACAACACAAAGAACGATGATGATGGGTGTAAGAATGGCTTTTGGTATGTGCAACACTTTTATAAATAATCTAATCCCCACCAGTCCGAAGACAAGCATTAAAATGTTTGCTAACAACATACCGACAAACAGTGTATATACAAGAGGGCCATTCGCTTCAAAAAGCATTGGTCCCGGCTGCAGGCCCTGAACCATCAGCGCACCCAGCAGAACAGCAGTAACAGCGTCGCCCGGGATGCCAAGAGTCAACAAAGGAATCATAGCCCCCCCTGTTACACTATTTCCTGCAGCTTCAGGCGCGGCTACACCCCGCAGATCTCCCTTTCCGAACTCTTCCTTATTTTTAGCAAACCTCTTTGCTTCGTTATAGGCAACAAATGCCGCGATATCCGCACCAGCACCCGGTACCATACCGATGAAGGTGCCAATCCCCGCTGAACGAAGCAGCGTGCCGATGATTCCCTTAAACTCAGTCCATTTCAATTTTGCTTTTTCAACAATCACTTTAATATTTTCAACAGAGAACATATCCTCTATTGACTTAAAAGCCTCAGAAGCAGCAAAAAGCCCAATCATCACTGGAATGAAGTTGATCCCAGTGGATAATTCAGTAACTTCAAATGTGAAGCGGGGAAACCCACCAATCGGATCCATTCCTATTGTTGCCACTAATAACCCGAGGACACCTGCCATTAACCCTTTCACAATTGACGAACCTGCAATACTGGAAACAATTGACAACCCAAACAATGCAAGCGCAAAAGATTCAGGTGCACTAAACTTTAATGCAAAATTTGCCAGATGCGGGGCTACAAAAATGAGTACAAGAACACTAATTGCCCCCCCAATTGAACAGGAAAGAATAGAAACAGTAAGTGCCTTTTGAGCCAAACCCTTTTTCGAAAGCGGATATCCATCCATTACAGTCGCTGCAGAGGCCGGAGTTCCAGGGGTATTAATGAGAATTGCAGTGATTGATCCACCATACACAGAACCGAAATAGACCCCGATTAAAAGCAGAATCCCTGTCACCGGATCCATCCCAAATGTGAGAGGCAGCATAAGTGCCACCCCCATCGTAGAAGTAAGCCCGGGAAGAGAACCAATAGCAATTCCAAGTACTGTCCCAAAGACTAGGAATAAAATTACTTTCCAATTTAGCAAATTTATAAATCCTTCTAAGAGTAATTCCACTTCTCTCACCTCAATTCCTTACAAGAAGAGCGATCCCATGGGGACCTGTACCTTCAATAGTTTTTCGAAGACAATGAAAATAAACAAAGCTACTCCGAGCGGTACACCCACCAACACGAGAGGTTTGCGTATTTTTGAAAAATAGAGTAATGCCGACATGGCAAGGACAGTAGAAATATAAAAGCCTATGTAAGGCAAAATAATAATATAGAGAAACACAATCGCCATGGAGGAGAGCGCATATCCGATGGTTTTACTCCTTTGTATGCCCGTCTCTTCGTCAGAATACTTTTTTATCACACCTTGTATGACCAATATCAATCCAAAAAAAATGAGGAGAAAGCAATAAAGTCTCGGCAGAAAATCAGGTCCGAGTAAATCCGTTTCGATTTCCGGAAAGCCGAATGTTAAAAAATAAAAGAACCCTCCAATTACAATAGAAACAATTCCGCTGGCTATGTTTGCAATCTTCAGTTTCGTCACCACCCATGAATGAGATTTCTTCCACGATAAAGTGAAAAATAAAGATCGGATAGTCCCGACCTTTATTTTTTGCTCAAACCAAGTTCTGAGAACATTTTACCGAAATACTCGTAGCTATCGTTCATATGCTTTGTAAAGGCTTCTGAGTCCTCGTGTTTGATTCCCAACCCGTTATTCTTCATGATTTCTTTGAACTTATCCTGCTCTGCCGCTTTCATAAAAGCGTCTTCTAAAACAGCCACAATGTCATCGGGTGTATCTTTCGGAACAGTGATTCCTCTCCACGTCGCAACCGTCTCACTTTCAAGACCTGCTTCAGTAAATGTTGGAACATCAGGAACAATCTCTGATCGTTTATCGGACATGACTCCAAGTATCTTTACTTTCCCTGCATCAAGCTGCGACTTTACTTCCGCCGGACTGACTGTAACAGCATCCACATGTCCTCCTGCAAGGGCTGTAACTGCAGGTGCTGCTCCTTCAAAAGGTACGTGGCTCAATTTGATATTTGCTTTCTTTGCGAAGCTTTCTGCCGCTACATGCCAGATTGAACCCGTTCCAGCATTGCCAACCTTTAGCTCTCCCGGATGGTCCTTTGCATACGCAATGAATTCCTCTAATGTGTCATACGGGGCATCGACCGGCACCGTTAAAGCGGCCGGATCCAAGTTGATCAAAGCGACGGCTTTCATTTGATCCGGCTTGATCGGAGAAACCCCCATATGGTCTAGCATAGAGATCTCTGCAATCACCATGGTTACTGTATATCCATCCGCTTTGGCATTTGCCCCTTCGGTCATCCCGACAGAGCCACTTCCGCCTGGCTTATTGACCACACCGATGGACTGCCCAAGAAATTCCTCAGCTTCAGAAGCAAGCGCACGTGCAACAGCATCGGTACCACCGCCTGCCGAAGTCGGAACAATCATCGTAATTGATTTATTTGGGAAATCTGAATCACCGTTTCCATTCCCCCCACTCGCAGAATCTGGTTCGTTACTTCCACATCCAGCTAATGCAAACATCAATCCGAATGAAGCTATCAAGATAAGTAATTTTCTTAAGTTTTTCATCCTTTTATTCCCCTCTTTCACTTCAAATAGACAAAAATTTGTGGTCAACTTTTCCGGCAATCTCCTGAGCTCCATAGACCATCGAATATTCCACCTGTTGATCTGTCGCCTCAATTACACTCCATTCAGGTCCCGAGAAACCCAGTAGAAATACAAATGCTTGGCGCAGCGGATTGTTGCCTCCGACTGCTATCCAATTCACCTTATTAACATCCGGGATTGTTGCTAAAAGAGATTGGATATCAGCAGCTAGAACGGCGCCGACAAAGTAATTGGCACAAGCGTTCTCATCTAAATTCGAGAACAATTGTAACAGACGGATATGATAAAAACTTCGCGTCAAACCATATGTACGAGCAGCCTCAAATCCTTTTAGCAATATCTCCTCATCTATAGATTCAATAAGGGAAGAGTTTAGTGAGTCGGACAGAATGGTCTCACGCTGAATTGCCATGAGGGTTTCACCTGCCAGTGTCGATAAACACGTGGAAATAGTCTGATTTTCGTCAATAATGACAAACTTCGTATGGGAACCAGGGAGAACCAATATCCCCTTCCCTTTCAAGTTTAATTGTTTTATTAGACCGACCGACTCCACTTCTTCGCCTCTCATTACATCAAAGTGATTAATAAAATCAAGATTTTTCTCGTTATAACTAACTGAATTGCTCATGCCGGGAACAAAAACGCATGGTATATTATATAGTTCTTCCAAGCAAATCACTTTGGAGAAATCGGCCAGTTCTTCTATGGTTATCGGTCCTTTGACATGAGGAACCTCATAGAGACCTAAGTTTGAGGTAATCATTCCAGAAGCTACTATATAACTTATTTCATTAGCGTCCAGGCCATTTCGGTTGAGTATTTGGCCAATCCTTTCATGAATTGCCTCTTTTAGTTTCTTATTGTGTCCATCGATTGCGGTATTACGGACACCGATTCTAAAATTCTCCGAATCTCTAATGAGATTATTCCTATTATCAACTAAGCGGATTCTAGAATTAGTTGTTCCAGTATCTATTAAAATTGCAAACATGTCTCCACCCGTTTCTGTATAGTCTATGGATGTCTAGATTGATTTAGCGGCTTGTATGAACTGTTTTGCACGTCTTTCAATCTCGTCGTAATTCCCTGTCTCAATCAGTTGATTATCTACAAGAGAACTTCCAATCCCTGCGGAACATGCGCCCGCCTTTAAATACTTGGAAATGTTATCGATTGATACTCCTCCGACCACCATTGTCTGGATAAAAGGAAGAGGTCCTTTTATATCTTTAAGATAATCCGGACCAAAAGAACGGATTGGAAATATTTTGACCATTTTGGCACCAAATTCATAAGCCCGTAATGCCTCTGTTGGAGTAAGAACCCCTGGAATCAAAGGTACACCATATCGGTTTGCCGCCTGGATTGCTCTTTCATCAAGAGTTGGTGCTAAAAGAAACTTGGCTCCAGATCGAATCGCGGCCACTGCGCTTTCAGCATCAAGTACTGTTCCGGCCCCAATATGTAAATCACCTTTAAGCGTTTTCAGTTTCCCGATAGCATCAAGAGCACCCGGTGTATTCATGGTTACTTCAACAAGACGGATTCCGCCTCGATACAAACTCTCTACCGTGTGCATAATATTCTCCGAAGAAGAAGCTCTAATAATGGCTACAATCTTTTCTCTCTTGATTTCCTCAAGTATGTCAGACATTTTCACGCCTCCTTCATTCCTTATTACGGAACAACGTTCCCAAATTCAACTAAAAAGGACTCGTTCCTTATAAAGGAACGATGTTTCATTATCTTGAGTTTATTATAAATCTACTTCTTTCACTCTGTCAAACGAATTTGAAAATTTGAATCAAAACTTTCCTCCAAGAGCCCTAGAAATACCTTTAGATGCTTGAAGAACCTCTTTTGCTATGCGATCAATACTACTCTTATTTACACGCATGATTGGCCCTGCTACGCTAATACCCGCCACAACCTCACCTTTAGAGTTCAAAATTGGTGCTGCTGCACATTTAATGCCTTCTTCGTGCTCCTCGTCGTCAATTGAATAACCGCGTAATCGAATTTCTCTCAAATGTTCGAAAAGTTCCTCACGATCAGTAATTGTATTACTCGTAAATCTCGGTAAACCTTTTTGTTCAATAATCCAGTCAATTTTCTCTTTGGGTAAATATGCTAATATTGCTTTACCTACACCTGTACAATGCATAGGAGCCCGCTTTCCAATATTTGAAAACATCCGGATGGTCGCTGAACTTTCAATCTTATCAATATAAACAATTTCACTTCCTTCACGGATGACTAAATGGGCAGTCTCACCTGATTTTTCCACCAATCTATGCATAAAAGGTGAAGCAATTTGGCGAATATCAAGTTGATTAGCGACTATCTGTCCCAACTGCATTAGCTTTAATCCAAGATAATATCGTTGATTTTCTTCATTCTGTTGAACAAAATCCTTTTTCAATAATGACTGCAGCAAACGGTGAGCCGTGCTTTTCGATACTCCCAATCTATCAGCCAAACGGGATACCCCCATCCCTTGGGGCTCAGACTGCAATATATCCAGGATTTCCAACGCGCGGTCAACGGATTGTACAGTTCCTATTCCTTTCTTCATAAATCCTCCTCCAACGTTCCGATTTACGAAACAGCGTTCCTGAATCTTATTATACATGAAACAGAGCCAAATGAAATAGACCGTATAGCTATTTTTGAGGACAGGATTATAACTAAGCAACGAAGGTTAATGTAAACACTTTGAATCTCTTATGAGTCACGAGATTCTTGGGAATTTGATAATCAACTGCATTAACAGCAATTTTTCTCATATACCAAGCTATCCAAAAGTTTCTGCGGTTCTTAATAATCTCGTTTGTATGTCGGAAAACAGTTTCCTCAGCCCTTCTTACACGATCTTTTTTCTGGCACTCACATGCCGGTTATGGCATGCCCGCAATCCTCATAATTACATGTGTTTTTTCAGAGAAAAAGAGTATTCCAGCACATGACCCATTATATATTTATACAGCGATATTCTTTTCTCGGCTTGAAGGATGTATTGTAAATCAATGACATATTCACCAAAACGTTTAATGTGTTTTGTCAGATACTGGCTCAACATAACAAGATCTTCTTGTGACAGTGTACATGCCCATGGTGCGCTGCATATTTTGCAAGCAACCCATATGGGAAGACGCGGTATATCAGTTACGCCATTTCCTATTTGATCGGTTAACCCCTCCACCCCCTTGTAAGGAAATCGTCTAGTGGACGAAGAATATTATTGGAGATATCTTTCTGCTTATATACTTTCAGGTAAAGATAGATAACCTTGCATCGTAATCACTCCGTCTAATCAATAGCGAAAACCAAGCAGCAAGTCAGACGATGGAGCCCAACGTACTCATAAACTTTCGTTTTCACCGTAGGAGCTGCGGGTAGAGTTAGGGTATATAAAATACACCGCTGCTCATCAAGTATGCTCTGGAATATCGGGACTTTAGTCATAACAGGTTCAAACGACACCCATATTGCAAAAAAATTCATGTGAGCCTCCCTCCTATTTGTGGTAATCTTATACTACCAACAAATCTTGAGGTGCATCATGAACAGAAAAATAAGGCGCATTCTTTTTATTTCTATCGGGTTCAACTTACTGTTCATTATCGTAACCGGGTTTACTTTCGTCAAGCTTGATAAGGTTGATGCAGGTGTAAAGAAAACGAATGCAGTCAATAGAGCGGGGTTCCACTATTATGAGAGGACAAGTTTATTTGACGAACTCTCCATTCCGCCGAATTTCATTGTATTTCTTGGAGACAGCCTTACCTTTAGAACAGAATGGGCAGAGCTTTTTCCCGGGAAAAACGTGATCAACCGGGGCATTGGCGGTGATACTACAGAAGGAGTCCTTGATCGCCTGGACAGCGTGATTGCTGCCCAACCAAAACAAATTTTCCTTCTTATTGGTGTGAATGATTTAAGGAGCCACAGTGTTTCTGCAACCCTCGAAAATTATTCTCTAATTATAGATCGAATTCAATCGGGGGCGCCAAAAACAGAAATTTTTATCCAAAGTTTACTCCCTGTCAATAATAAGAAGTATGGAAAGATATTAACCAACTATAAAATCAAGAAAATGAATGAAGGGCTGCGTTATTTGGCGGAAAATACGGGGGTTCACTATATTGATCTCTACTCCATTTTTGCAGAGAACGATCAGCTTCCGGAGGAGTATACGATTGACGGGATCCATTTGACGGGAAAAGGTTACATTTTGTGGAGAGAGACCATAAAAAAATATGTAGATTAGGTGAGGTTCAGCCGAGCTGAACCTTTTTTAGTAGGTTGGATCATAGATCCGCTTCTCCGGATCATATCTCCAAGCCCAGGATCATATCCCTCACATCCCGGAGCATACTTAATTCTTCCTCCCACCAATTCGAAAACAAAAAAGCAGCAAGACCCAATCAATTTGAGCCTTGCCGCTGTAATTACTCCGTATTCGCTTCTTCATCTGTATTTTCTTTGTATAATCCACCTTCCTCATCATTATTATTTTGCTTTAATGATGGATCTTCTTTAGGTTCCTCTTCGTCCTCCTCAGACGCGGGATTATCCGACGGTTCCTCTTCATAGGAATCGTTCCCATCCTGGTTTTCAGACCCGCCATCACTTTCCCAGTCATAATAGTCATCTTCATTGTATTCCCAATCTGAGTCTTCCCACTCCCAATAATCGTAATATTCCTCATAGAATCCGAACAGGCTGCTGACCTCTTCCGCGCTCATTGGATTCTGGGACCATTGGGTGAATTGGTTATGTACACTGAACATGGGTATTGAAAATCCTATGGATTGATCCGCAATCAACACGGCCGAGTTGATGCCGATCACGTTTCCTGTCGTTGCATCCAACAGCGGCCCGCCGCTGCTTCCTGGAGAAATCTGCGCATCAATCTGATACACTTTTTCATAATTGAATTCTCCCAAGATGTCACGGTCGATCCCGGTCAAATATCCGACTGTTGCCGTATTTTCCAACCCTCGCGGGCTGCCGAGCGCAATGACTTCTGTGCCCACAGCGGTTTGCGCCATTTCAACTGGAAGCGGCTCTTTTCCGGACAACGGATCAACTCGTATGAGTGCAATATCAACGACATCCGAAATACCGATGACCTGGCCCTGGTATTCCGTTCCATCGCTGCTTTTCACCAACACATCTGTGAATCCTGCAACCACGTGCGCGTTCGTCACGACATCCCCTTTATTGGTAAATAAAAACCCAGACCCTTGGCTCGTATCTGTGAAAATAGTAAAAACTTTATTTTGAGCCTCTTTTATAATATCTGTCTTGCTTTTCGTTTTTGGAGGTTCGGGTGCTTTAACTTCCTCTTTCTTTTCCGGTTCTGGTTCCGGTTCTTTTTCTTTCTCTTCCTCGATGACTTTCACTACAGGATCAGGCTCGCGCTCCGCCTTTATGACTTTTACTGGCTCTTCTTTTTTATTAAAAAAGAAGAAGATGCCCAGCCCCGTTCCGGCCAGTGCAATCAGCAACGCCATCAGAGAAATGATGATTGTCGAGCGTGACCCCATCGGCTTTCCGCATTCCCTGCAATATTGACCCCTTTTTTGTTTTTCAGCGCCGCAATTTGGACAGTACAATATCCCCACCTCTTTCTTTCTGGGAAAAATTATCTATTTTTGTTCATTATACTATAGGCGGAAGGGGGTTTAATATATAAAAAAGCACTGGATCTTCATTTTTCAGCGCTCACTCCTTCTGTTAATGACTCTATTTTTTCCATTACTTCTTGAGAGTTTTTCCTTGCTGTCCGTAAAAGTGGAGGTAAACCGGATTATATTCTAAAGTTTTTGGATCATATTCCCGGGGGACGGATCATATTACCTGGAGTTGGATCATATTACCTGGATTCGGACCATTTATGGTGCAGATCCGATTATATGATGCGTAAGATAGATCATATTTCTTGGGGCTCCGATCATATTACTGGGTTTCCGATCATATCTGACGCGGATCGGATCGTACCTAGAGCATATTTTTTGACCAGGATGAATCTCTCCACCTATATAAAGGGTAAGGTTCAGCGGATCATAATACTTAGAAGTCGGATCATATTATGTTTTCCCGGGATCATTTATCGTCGTTTTCAGATCATATCCCTAGCGTTTCGGATCATATCCGAGAGGTTTCCGATCATTTCAAAGGGTTCCAGATCATATCCTAAGTGTCCCGGCAGTTCCAAAGGATGCGGAAAGAACATTTTTCTAAAACCTATTCATCCGTTCTTGAAAAAGAAGCATATTCTCCATTCCCGGAGCATATTCCGCGCTCCTTGGATCATATCCTGCTTACATCGGATTATAAACCGAACTTCCCGATCATATACTGCTCACACCGGATCATATCTCCGCTTTTTCGGAGCATATCCCACACTCCTTGGATCATATTCGCCATTCCTGGATCATATCCCGCTCACATCGGATCATTTCCCTGCACCTCCCGATCATATACTGCTCACACCGGATCATATCTCCGCTTTTTCGGAGCATATCCCCCCACTCCCAGATCATCATTGCCCCCTCAAACAATATAAAAAAGGCCGTCCTGTTTAAAAAGGACAACCTTCTTCCATGTTAAGCTTTTTTAACTGTAACTTTTGCAGCCTTACTCGTGTTTCCTGCTTGATCTTTTGCATATATTTCCAATAACGTACCGACTCTTTGTTTTTTTATTTTCACAGTGAAGCTGCCTTTGTCATTGGCCTTGGCCGTACCAAGCACCTTTTTCCCTGCTTTTACATAAACAGTGGCTCCCTTCTCTGTTTTTCCCTTAACTGCTGTTGTTTTATTTGTCACTTTGTTCACTTCGGGTACTTTGGGAGGGATTTTATCCAGCACAATGACTTTGCGCTCTTTGCTGATATTGCCGGCTTTGTCGGCAGCTTTCACATACAGTGCTGTCCCAGCTTTTCGCCGTGCTTTCAGGTTCACTGCATATTTGCCAGCCTTGTCGGCCATTCCTGAACCAATGATCTTGCCGCCGGCTGTAACCGTAACTTTTGAACCTGTCTCCGCTTTCCCGCTCACTTTTAAGTCCCGATTGCTGACCTTGGAAACGGTCGGCATGGCCGGCGGCGTTTTGTCAATCACTGTCACAGCGGCAGCATCACTTTTGTTTCCGGCTTTGTCAACGGCGTATACTTGCAGCTTGGTTCCCGCTTTTTGTTTTTTAATCGCAGCCGAAAATGACTTCTTGCTGTCGGAAACGGCCTTTCCCAAACTTGCAGTACCCGCTTTTACATATACCGTGGCTCCTGCCTCGGCGGTGCCTTTTACAACCGTATCCCGGTCACTCACTTTTTGTACAACTGGTCTAGCCGGTGCCGTGTGATCCCTAGGTTCGCCGGGTCCAAAAAATGTGTATTTAATATTCTTTCCTTTAGAAGTTGGTATTGTTTCTTTGCCCGTTGCTTCTTTGACCACCGCGCCCCCGCCCCTTAAATTGGCGCTGGATCCTTTGTAAATCCGAGGCCTTATCGTGTTGAAGCCTGGTTCGCTGTTAAATCCGTACTTTCCGCTTTTTTCTTTTAAAAGAAGGGCTCCCCGGAAATTGGTCATCAATGTCCCGAATGTAAGTTTGGGATCAATGTATTTCTTCGCAGCTTTTTCAACAGCCTTGTAGTTATTGCTTTTATCCCTGATGATTTCTTTGAAAATCGCATCGCCCTGTTTTGACTGTGCCTTTACATATTGCATAAAAAGATAAGATAGGGAATAGTTTGCAAGCACGTCCCCATCATCATCCCAATATAAAAGGGAATGTCCGTTTGTGACAGAATAGGAAGAGTTATAATAATCAATCCGGTCTCTTAATACACTGCCCGTATAAATTTGCTCGGCTGCCATTGACAGACCTTCATCAAGCCACGGATCCATCTCCTTGCCGCCTTCAACCAAGACATTTTGGTTAAAGTTCACCATATGCTGAAATTCGTGGGCCAAAGTGCTATATGCAGCCGCAACATCTTTTTTGGAACCCAGGCCCATTGTCGGATAGGTGTCGATATAAAAAATTTCCGACCGGTTCGACCCTGGCACATCATACAAATCTCTCGAATAAAAATAACCGGCTATGTATCCTCCGCTGTATTCGAATCCGTCCTTTATATCGTAACAAAGAATATTTATTTTGCCGTCGCCGTCCACATCCGACTCGGGCCCAAAATTCTCAGTGACTGCCGGGTAAATTTTTTCATCAAATTCATTGCCTAACTTCTTCGCATGTTCTTTTGTAAAATTTTTATCATAACCCCATACATTCACTTTCTTTCCTGTATAAAGAAGCCGGGCCTGAATCTTATATTCTATGAATTTGTCAAAATCAAAAACGCTGAAATACCGAGTTGCCCCGACTTTCATAAGGGATTTATACATTAAAGACCTTCCGTGCAGCTTCCGGTCTTCGAATTTCTCGGTATCGAACGGAAGGTTTACATCCATCCGAAAGGCTTCGGGCCTTACATTTTTCTCCAAAAGATATTTTTCGTTATTAATGACGGGAGTTCCTGTAGATTGTTTGCTATTGGGGTTCACCGATTCATTGCTGATCAGCATATAGTTTTTAGCGGGTTGATTTAAAACATTGGCAGCCGGTTCCCCCTGCATACTCGGATTTGAATCTACCTCTATCTCGGTCTCCGCGAACGCCGAAGCGGGCGCGCTCAATAATATAATCAGTATACAAATAAGGGCTCTTTTTATATGTCTCATCCTCTTGACCTTTCTGTTAGAAAATAATGACTGTCTAAGAGGATTATAGTCTAAATATTAGTGATGGTGGATAGTTTCTAAAAAGAATTTCCTCTTAAACCCTTCAGCATTTTTTCAAAGAAAAAGGCTGCCCGCATATCAATCACGGGACAACCTTCTTTCCTATCTCTTTTGTACTTTTACCTTTGCAGGTTTACCTATATTTCCGGCTTTATCCTTTGCATAGACTTGAAGAACCGTACCCGCTTTCTGTTTTTTAATTTTCACCGTAAAATTCCCTTTGTTATTTGCTTTGGTTGAACCGATGACTTTTTTTCCAGCTTTCACATAGACAGTTGAATTTGCTTCTGCTTTGCCTTTTACCGAAGTGGACTTAATTGTCACCTTGTTTACTTTTGGAACACTTGGAGGGATTTTATCCGCAACTTTTACTTTTCTTGCTTTACTCACATTACCAGCCTTGTCTGTTGCTGTCACGTATAGGATTGTTCCTGCCTTTTGGGCTGATTTCAACGTAATGGTAAATTTGCCGGCTTTCGTGGCCGTTGTTGTTTTGACTGTTTTCTTCCCGGCTTTGACAGTTACCTTTGAACCGGACTCTGCTGTTCCAGTTATTTTTTTATCTTTGTTGCTGACATTTGAGACGGTTGGCATAGCCGGCGGTGTCTTATCAA
>NZ_QYTU02000119.1 GCF_003605365.2 Siminovitchia fortis | reverse complement strand
GGACTACTCTTCTTCAACTTCTTCGACGAAGTTGGCGTCTTTCACCGATGTTGCGGCACGACGTGCTTCGCCTTTGTGCTGCAGTTTATTGAGCTGCCGTTCCAGCTTGTTGATCAATTCGTTAATTGCAGTGTACATATCTTCATGTTTACCACTGGCAACCAGAACGCCGTTAGGTGTATTGATTGTGGCGTCAGCAACAAACCCTTGTGGCTCTTTGGACAGAATGATATGTGGATTAATCAGATGTGTTTGCCATTTTTCCAGTTTGGCGAGACGGTCTGCGACATGTTGGCGGATGGCCGGAGTAATTTCCATTTGTTTGCTGGTAATGTTCATTGTCATAAATTTTACCTCTTG
>NZ_QYTU02000118.1 GCF_003605365.2 Siminovitchia fortis | reverse complement strand
GATGCTGACACGGAACAGGAAAACACCAAGGACTTGGTTATCTTCAGGATGAAGATTCGATTACTCAGGATGAATAATCGGCACGGATAGCGAAATTGGACATTGAATGGACGCAATAGTAACTAGGAAGGTTGCTACTAAGGAAAGACAATGGACACCTCTGGACGAGGAAAGGACTGAACATCAGGATGATGTAAGGGACACCGCTCAAGGAACAAGTGACGCGCGCTAACGAGGATTGTTGGCAGATCAGGATAAGATCAAGGACACCGCTAGGAAGGCGACGAAAGGAATACGCTGAAGGATAACAGCACACTATCATGGATTAGATGCATGGAGCACACTTAGTAGCCGGATTGCTGCG
>NZ_QYTU02000117.1 GCF_003605365.2 Siminovitchia fortis | reverse complement strand
GGGTCTTACTCGCAGCAGTCCGGCTACTAATTAATGCTCCATGCATCGTCCATAATAGTGGCTGTAATCCTTCAGCTCTTTCCTTTACTTCGCCGTCCTAGCGGTGTCCTATCGTCCTGAAAGCTAACAATCCTCGTTAGCGCACATCACTTGTTCCGTGAGCGGTGTCCTTTACATCATCCTGATGTTGTTCCTAACCTTTATCCTAAAGGTGTCCATTGCCAATCCGTTGCAGTTAATGTCCTATCAACTGTCGTATCCCTACAATGTCCTTACGCTCCATGCTTGATCACTCATCCTAAGTAACCAAATCTTCATCCTGAAGATAACCAAATCCTTGGTGCTTTCCTGTTCCGTGTCAGACTC
>NZ_QYTU02000116.1 GCF_003605365.2 Siminovitchia fortis | reverse complement strand
GGTAGTTGTTCTCGTCTTTTTGCTCGATATTGTATGGAGGGTAACCGCCAGAAGAGTTCTTCGATGTGTTCGCTTCCATCATGTTAAATAGACGATCGAAGCCAATTGCATTGCGGTATAGTGGAGTGAAATCTACAGTTCTCATAATGCTATCCTTTTAGTAAGCAATAGTCTTAGTCGTGAGTTTGCACGGATCGAGTGTGTGTTCGATCGCTGCCGACTAAGGGATTTATCCTCTACTCCTCGGGTTCTCATAACGCTGGGACGTAGTAATAAATCAGTTCAATTGTGTGCCTTCAAGGTTATCCTCTCCTGAGCGATACCTATTCAGCGTTCCAGAAGATCTGTTTCTTCTCTCTTGAGCAAGAC
>NZ_QYTU02000115.1 GCF_003605365.2 Siminovitchia fortis | reverse complement strand
CTGGGTAGTCGCTGCTTTGTTGATGTCCTTCGGGAGACTGACGCTGAAGTCCTTTGGGAGACTGGCGTTGACGTCCTTCGGGAGACTGACAAAGGGGAGGAAAGTCCGGGCTCCATAGAGCAGGGTGCCAGGTAACGCCTGGGGGGCGCAAGCCCACGACAAGTGCAGCAGAGAGAAGACCGCCGATGGCCTCATTTCTTCGGAAGGGGCACAGGTAAGGGTGAAAGGGTGCGGTAAGAGCGCACCGGACGGCTAGCAATAGTCCGTTGCAGGGTAAACTCCACCCGGAGCAAGACCAAATAGGCCTCCACATTGCGTTGCTCGCGTAAGGAGGCGGGTAGGTTGCTTGAGCCAGTGAGCGATTGCTGGC
>NZ_QYTU02000114.1 GCF_003605365.2 Siminovitchia fortis | reverse complement strand
CCTGCGTGACAGGCAGGCATGTTAACCGCTACACTACGGGACCCTTTTAAATTTATATTATATAAAGATTGCGGGGGCAGGATTTGAACCTGCGACCTTCGGGTTATGAGCCCGACGAGCTGCCAGACTGCTCCACCCCGCGATAATAAAATGGTGACCCCTACGGGATTCGAACCCGTGTTACCGCCGTGAAAGGGCGGTGTCTTAACCGCTTGACCAAGGGGCCATAGTAGATGGCTTTTTCAGTTAATATGGCGGAGAGCAAGGGATTTGAACCCTTGAGACGGCGGTAGCCGCCTACACGATTTCCAATCGTGCTCCTTCGGCCAACTCGGACAGCTCTCCAATGGCTCCGCAGGTAGGATTCGAACCT
>NZ_QYTU02000113.1 GCF_003605365.2 Siminovitchia fortis | reverse complement strand
GAAATTCCAATCGAACCTGGAGATAGCTGGTTCTCTCCGAAATAGCTTTAGGGCTAGCCTCAAGGCAAGAGTACCGGAGGTAGAGCACTGTTTGGACTAGGGGCCCTCATCGGGTTACCGAATTCAGACAAACTCCGAATGCCGGATACTCATCCTTGGGAGTCAGACTGCGAGTGATAAGATCCGTAGTCGAGAGGGAAACAACCCAGACCGCCAGCTAAGGTCCCCAAGTATACGTTAAGTGGAAAAGGATGTGGAGTTGCTTAGACAACCAGGATGTTGGCTTAGAAGCAGCCACCATTCAAAGAGTGCGTAATAGCTCACTGGTCGAGTGACTCTGCGCCGAAAATGTACCGGGGCTAAACGTATCACCGAAGCTGCGGATTG
>NZ_QYTU02000112.1 GCF_003605365.2 Siminovitchia fortis | reverse complement strand
CTTAGTTTTCAGGCCTTCTCAAGCATGGCGTGCTTCTGCAGGCTCTGGATACTCAGCGTTAAGCTCATCAGACAATTTTCAAGCTTATCGGCGTTGACGGTAATAACAGTCGGGCAATCATGGTGCCCACTCATCAAACATACTGCGGCTGTCGCTAATGCTTCTTCAGCATGATGAAGAGCACTCCACTCTTCCTGATCCAGATGAAGATTCAACCGCAGCGATTTATCGTGCAGTTCGCGATTCAGTTTAAAAAAGTTATCTCGTAGATGATTGCTTTCGCTGACGGACATGTATCCTTTTGCCTTCCTCAGTTGCACGTATGCGGCGAGGTCAACGCGTGCGTCGATCAACCGGTTCAGCAGATCGATTCGCTGTCTGTCAACGAACATACTTCGAT
>NZ_QYTU02000111.1 GCF_003605365.2 Siminovitchia fortis | reverse complement strand
CTTTCGTCCCTGCTCGACTTGTAGGTCTCGCAGTCAAGCTCCCTTCTGCCTTTGCACTCTGCGAATGATTTCCAACCATTCTGAGGGAACCTTTGGGCGCCTCCGTTACTCTTTAGGAGGCGACCGCCCCAGTCAAACTGCCTGCCTGACACTGTCTCCCGACCCGATCAGGGCCGCGGGTTAGACGGTCCATACAGCCAGGGTAGTATCCCACCAGTGCCTCCACACAAGCTGGCGCTCATGCTTCTCAGGCTCCTACCTATCCTGTACAAGCTGCACAGACAGTCAATATCAGGGTGCAGTAAAGCTCCACGGGGTCTTTCCGTCCTGTCGCGGGTAATGCGCATCTTCACGCATACTATAATTTCACCGAGTCTCTCGTTGAGACAGTGCCCAGATCGTT
>NZ_QYTU02000110.1 GCF_003605365.2 Siminovitchia fortis | reverse complement strand
TTGGCACCTCGATGTCGGCTCATCGCATCCTGGGGCTGTAGTCGGTCCCAAGGGTTGGGCTGTTCGCCCATTAAAGCGGTACGCGAGCTGGGTTCAGAACGTCGTGAGACAGTTCGGTCCCTATCCGTCGCGGGCGCAGGAAATTTGAGAGGAGCTGTCCTTAGTACGAGAGGACCGGGATGGACGCACCGCTGGTGTACCAGTTGTCTTGCCAAAGGCATCGCTGGGTAGCTATGTGCGGAAGGGATAAGTGCTGAAAGCATCTAAGCATGAAGCCCCCCTCAAGATGAGATTTCCCATTGCCTGGCTTGCCAGGCAGGTAAGATCCCTGAAAGACGATCAGGTAGATAGGTCCGGTGTGGACGTGTGGCGACACATGGAGCTGACGGATACTAATCGATCGAGGACTTGATCT
>NZ_QYTU02000011.1 GCF_003605365.2 Siminovitchia fortis | reverse complement strand
TTTTTACACATAAATAAGGACTTGACTCTGGCGGGCCGGAGCCAATGCCCGCGCCCGGTGTTTTCCGTCGCATGCGGTCACTGGCGGCCGGAGCCAATGCCCGCGCCCGGTGTTTTCCGCCGCATGCGGTCACTGGCGGCCGAAGCCAATGCCCACAAACGGGGTTTTCTGCTATCCGGGTCATCGGCGTGCGAAAAACGCCCGATTTTAAGTATTTGATCCACTATGCAACCATTTATAAGCATTTTATGAGATCCGAGGGAGCGGCATATTTAAGAAAAGTAGAACGTCCCATTAGGATCATTTATAAATTTTAAAAAATGATTGTAACAGAGGAAAAGGAGAGAGAATTTTCATGTCTAAAGAAGAAAAACAGCAATTATTCAAAGAGGCGCTTGGAAACTATCCAACAGGTGTCACGATCGTAACTGCTGCTAAAGAAGATGGAACTCCGGTCGGACTGACCGTTAATTCATTTGCATCTGTATCATTGGATCCTTTGCTTATTTTATGGTCAGTCGATCATCGTGTATCATCCAAGGATGCTTTTATCAACGGGGAAAACTTTGCAGTACATATTTTGGCTGCGGACCAGGTTGAGCTTTGCAAGACGTTTGCGACTCCGAATGTCGATCGTTTCAGCAAGTGCAGCTGGAACATGTCCGAGCATAATATTCCAATTATTGATGGGGCTTTCGCTGTTCTTCAATGCAGGCATTACAAAGCCGTGGAAGCCGGCGACCATACAATCATCATCGGGGAAGTGCTTGATATCGATATCGAAAAACGCGACCCGATGTTGTATCACAGAAGAAATTTCGGCTCCATTCCGGCCCAATTTTATACAGACATTGATGAGAAAAAATGACGGCTATATGGGTTTAGAAGTATTTCTGGAGGTTAAAAGTAAAGATAGAAAAATACCGATCCAGTCAACGCAGTGCTTAAAATGAAAGGATGATACCAAGATGGACGTCTTTTTTATAACAGGTGCTTCCAGAGGAATCGGCCTTGCTTTAAGTAAGGAGCTTATGGGTAAAAACAACGTGCTTGTCTGCATGGCGCGATCAAAGAACGAAGAGCTTGAGGAGCTTGCAAAACACCATGGCGGCAAACTTGCATTCCTTGAGTTCGATTTAACTGAAACCTCCCGTCTCGAAGAGCTGATGGATTCAATGATTTCCTATGTACCAGAGTTTCCGGGTTCTATTACGCTCATCAATAATGCCGGTGTCATCGAACCGATCGGCCATACAGAGGACAACTCGCCGGCAGCCATCGAGAAAAGCATTGCCGTCAACTTGACTGCGCCGATGATATTGACATCTGCTTTCATCCGAAAGCTTAAGGACAAACACGTGCCAAAACGGGTCGTCAATATTTCTTCCGGCGCCGGACGCCATGCCTATACAGGATGGAGCAGCTACTGTGCCGGAAAGGCAGGGCTTGACCATTATTCCAATGCTGTTGCATTGGAACAGAAAAAAGAACTGTTCGGTGTGAAAATCGTTTCTGTTGCTCCGGGTATTATTGATACGGATATGCAAAAGGAAATACGTAAAAGCGATAAGCAGGAATTTGAATTGGTCGATCAGTTTATCGAATATAAGAAAAAAGGGCTGCTGAGTTCACCCGAAGAGACAGCGGGCAGGCTTGCACGCCTGATTCAGAGCGACAAATTTTTTGAAATGGATGTCCTTCTTGATTTGCGTAATATCTGATATAGTGCCGATTATAGGAAAAAATCGCCTGCATCTTTATGTGCCGGCGATTTTTTGTTTAAACTTTTTCTCGTAATTGGAGAGTGCAAGCAAAGGAAAAATATAACGGTAACTATGGTAATGGATGTAAAATCCCCCTCCCATTCCTTGGCCGACGGGGTAATCCCAAGTCCAATTCTCGCTATCATATGAGTGGAGCAAATAGCGGACTCCTGCTTGAATTTCCGGCGTCGGCTGGTTTTCTGCGGCAATCAGTGCATCCAGCGCCCATGCCGTCTGGGTAATATGGCTTTTACGCAGCGGAACGTACGTATTTTCAATATCGCTGCTGCATGATTCCCCCCATCCGCCATCTTTGTTTTGAATCCTTTTAAGCCAGGCGGCCGCATTTTGGATACTTTTATGTTTGCGGTTAAAGCCTATTGCCATTAATCCTGTCACGGCAGCCCACGTTCCGTATATATAACAGATTCCCCACCTCCCGTACCATGACCCGTCTTTTTTCTGATCCGCTTTGAGCCATTCTGCTCCATTTCTTATCTTTTCGCTTTTTTTCGGCATGTTTGTATAATTACCAAAAAATTCAAGGGTCCTTCCGGTTAGATCGGCGCTGCTTGCATCTGAAACAAGGAATCTCGCCTTTTCGATCGGCAATAGATTCATAATCTTTTTATCAACATTTTTTTCAAAAGCAGGCCACCCGCCGTCATTATTTTGCATCGAAATGGTCCAATTGGTCCCGCGGTCCCATGACGAACGCAGGGCAGAATTCTCCGTAACCAATGGAGAAAAGGCTCTTAACGCCGCGGTTGTATCATCAACATCCGGGTTGAACGTGTTAATATCCGAAAATCCCCAGCCACCTGGCAAAGCACCTGGATTGTGAATGACCCAATCGCCGTATTTGTAATGCTGTTTTTCCAACAAGTATTCGTTGGCTGCTATGACCGTAGGATCTGACGCCGGGACTCCCGCATTCTGCAGGGCATAGGAAATAAGGGCAGTATTCCAGACGTTCGCTGTCGTATACTGCATATGGGTGTAGCCCTGAATGGTACATTCCATCCCTTTCAAGCCTTCGACCGCTTTTAAAATGACCGGATCGTCCTTTTTGTATCCGAGAGACATGAGGGCGAATATCATCAGGAAGGTGGAGCTGAAATAACTGTAAAACGTCCCGTCCGGTTCCAGGTGGTTGAGCATGTATTGTTTTGCCCGCTCGATGGCATATGACCGAAGTTGGCCGGGAGCCATCAGGATGCTTTTGATCCCTTGTTCAATAATGGAGAAAATATTTTCGAAACTGCGTTTTTCGTCCGCTGAAAAAAATTCGTCTGTCCTGTTGACAAAAAGGTCAGAAAGATCCGGGCTGTCCTTTGTTTTTCTGTTGTATTTTTTTGCGGCCAAAATCATGATCGGAGCAAGATTGGCCCTGCCGAATACAGAAAAATCATAGAAATTGATAGGAAAGGAAAGGGGCAGAAGAATCAGTTCCACAGGAAGCGGAAAAAAGGCTGGCCACTTATATTGCCCTGTCAAAGCAAGCAAGACTTTTGTAAATATCCCGGCTTTCTCCATCCCGCCATTTTTTAATATGAAGCTTTTGGCCAATCGGAGACGGGTATCAGACTTTGGGTAAAAACCCGAATAAAGAAGGGCATAGTAAGCTTCAACCGTATAGGACAAATTGCCGTCTTTTTCATCGTAATACAGCTTCCAGGCACCGTTTTTTTCCTGTTTGCTGAGAATCCGCTCCGTTAGCCTCCGAATCAAATCTTCATCATTTATTTCCAGGGTCTTTAATAAAATAATCATATAGGCATCGGTTTTGACGCCTGTGTCAAAGGGATAATCCCACGAACCATCGCAATTCTGCTCCTCTTTTAAAATTCCGGTAATCCTGTTGATCAACTCATTTGGACTGTACGCCATACCGAATCATCTCCCTGACAAATATTTATTCAAAAAAGGCGAAAGAATTCTTGGCGGGGGTGAGGAAAGATTTTCTTTTTTAAAAAGAAGAAAAAAACAGAACCGCTATCCCGCCACCTCCACGATATAAAGAGAAAATTGAAGAAAGTCTTGTTGGATACCTGCACTTTGAAAATCGAAGATTTGTCACGGGAAGATAAAGCGATAGTAGAGCAGATAACAAAAATAACGAAAATGCTGAATATCAACAACGTAACAAGGACGCAGGCCTATCTTGATTTTTATCTGCGGTATCCGGAAATCCATTGGGCATTCCTAGGGCATGCCGTGTCAAGAAACGGCGGATGGAACATGACCGACTTGAAAGGTGATTTGCTTTCAAGGCTGATGAGCGAAGAAAAGCAGGAAGAATTCTTTGAATTTCTGGAACGCGGAAATTGGTTAATTTTTCAGGATGCATTTCCGCAATTTTTGCTTTATGCGGAGAGCATAAGACAGGGACGAAGCCTATTTTATTTGCTTCCGTGTATGGGGATATCCAGGTTCATGGAGGTGATCTGGGACGATTTTTGGCAGAGGAGGGATTCTTATATATTGGCCATGGCGCAGGTTGTGAACGAACAAAGCTATTTGGAAGCGCGAATGATCCAAAATCCTTTTTATAAAGAAAAAATTTTTCAGACGCTGGAATTCTTTTTGCAGGATCTGCTTTCATTCAATCAAATATTGTTTCCTTCCCGTAAAGGCGAAAAGGCTTCACTGACAGGCATGACGATTCATCAATTTGGTTCATTGCATGAGCGGATCATCCTGGGCAGAAGATTGTATCACTTGCTTTTTAAAGACCGGAAACAACATAAGGAAATATTGGCCTGGTGTATTTCACGCGCGCATACCGGCTCCAGAAAGGATTACTGGCCTCATATTTTTAACGATGTCAATGAAGGGCTGCCCGGCCCGCTCCAAATTCGCAGGTTGAAAAACTGCCGTTTGATCAAAGGTTCACCAAAGTTGTATAGTCCCCAGCTTGAACATGCATGGCCAAATATGAAGCACCGGCCCGCTGAACCTGGTGACTGGTTTGATGATTCCGGTGTTGTTGTCTATTTAAAAGAAAAAGAAGAGCCGGTAAATGGAAAAATAACAGGTGATTATTGTGAAACCCTTCAAAATCTTGAATTGGCAGTACTTGCAAAAAAGACGGTTTTTATATAATGAGCCCGTCTATTTTCCGGCCATTGTATTCGCCATGCTGTTGGGAATGTACCTTGATCTTTATTTTACAGGAATGGGCATGTATTCATTTCCGTCCCGGCCCTTTGCTGATGTTTTCGAAATTCATATCGTTTTTAATCTTGCGGGCCTGCCCGCTTTTACTTGGTTTTTTCTTTGGGCTGGAATCAGAATGAACAAAGCGGGGAGGGGGCTTTTGATCGTACTGTTTAGTATGGCAGGTACCGTTTTGGAGGTATTATCGGAATCATTGGGTATGTTTTGGCATGCAGGCGAGTGGAAGCATTGGTATACATTTATCGGTTATCTCATATTTTTGCTCATTGTATGGAATGTATTTAAATGGACAAATATTCAGGAGGACAGAGGAAAATAAATTAAAAGGGAGTGGGGATGATGGTTCAAAATCCGGGCGGGTTTTGGAGAAGGCTGCTTGGACTATTATTGGATGCGATCGTTGTTGGTGTCCCGCTGGGCATATTAAGTTACATTTTGACAGGTGAGTCTGAAGGAAACACTCTTACCAATCTGCTAAGCTTTTTATATTATTTGATTCTTCCCGTAGTCTGGATGGGATACACGGTCGGCAAAAGAATTGTCGGCGTCCGGATTGTGAAGGTCGATGGCGGAAAAGTGGGAATTGGGACTATGCTTCTGCGGACTTTTGTGACTGGTCTCGTTTATGCAGTTACGCTTGGAATTGCTTTGATCGTGAGTGCATTTATGGTTGGTCTGAGGGAAGATAAAAGAGGGATTCATGATTTGATTGCCGGCACCTATGTGACGACGGACAAACCGCAGTAGCATTTTTAGCCGGAAATCTTCTTATCTGTGATACAATCAATTTAGATAATTTTAGAACCGGACAGCAAGCGGGGGATTTGATGAAAAAATGGCATTTATATTTTTTAGTCATCATGGTGATGGTGGTATGGGGCTTCAATGTCACCGCCATTAAAATTATAGTCACACATTTTGCACCAGTGACGATTACATCATTGCGGATTTTCGTTGCCTTCCTCACGCTTGCGCCCATGTTGTTTTATCGCAGTGAAATGAAAAAGCTTACGAAAAAAGATATATTGTTCATAGCTCTGGTGGCCGTATTCGGAGTCCTCGGCCACCATTATTTCCTTTCTGTTGGATTGAGCAAGACAAGCGCCGCCAACGGCGGGCTGATACTCGGCTCAGTTCCAATCGTTACAACTGTTGCGGCGGCTCTGTTTCTGGGAGACCGGTTGACTGTCTTCCGGATACTTGGACTGATTTTCGGTTTCTCGGGAGTAGCATTGATCATGCTTATGCAGCCGGGAGCCTCATTCAGCTTCGCCGTCGGTGATATTTTCATATTTTGTGCGGTATTATCACAGGCTGTCAGTTTTATTTTAATAAACAAAATGTCCAATACAGTAGGAACACAGGCAGTAACGGGGCTTTCACTCATGATGGGTTCGGTGATGCTTTTTTCATTCAGCCTTGCTGTGGAACCGGCAGGATTGGCGACATTGAAAACCGGCAATCTTACAGCCTGGCTCGTATTTTTCGCTTCCGGAGTCATTGCGACGGCTTTTGGACACCTCATCTACAATCACGCAATACAGAAAATCGGAGCGGGGCAGGCGTCACTGTTTTTAAACTTATCGCCTTTTTTCTCGCTTGTCGGAGCCTTTTTATTTTTGGGCGAGAAAATATATTCCACTCAATGGCTTGGATTTATTTTTATTGTGGCGGGAGTTATATTGGGGACTGGATTTTTGGAACACCGGAACTTCATCCGTACAAAAAAATCGGCATAAGAGGTTTTTAAAACTATTTTATGGAGGCTGAGAAACCAGAATTTTGGATTTCTTCGCCTTTACTTTTTACATGGATTTGATATTCTTTTATTAATTAACCTACGGGAGGGGGACGGATGTGAAAATTGATTATAATCATCCAATTCCGCTGCACATCCAACTAAAAGATCTGATTGAACAGCATATAGCCGATGGCATTTATACTGAACAAATTCCGAGCGAACGACAGTTAATGGAAAAATTTAACGTAAGCCGGAGTACTGTACGGGAAGCCATCAACTTATTGGTCAGGGAAGGGATACTTGAAAAGAAGCATGGGAAGGGCACCTTTGTTTCCTTGAAACCGATCCAGGATTGGCTGGGACATTTAAGCAGCACAACTGAAGTTATACGCGGAATGGGGATGAAGCCGGGAGCCAAGCTGATTACTCATTACAAAACAACGCCGGATCCTTATATACAGGGTCTGACGGGATTTAGCGAAGCCTATTTTATCAAAAGGGTACGCTTTGCCGACGATATAGCGATCGGTGTAGAACGGCATTATTATCCGGTGGAAATCGGAGAGGAATTGGCTAAATATGATTTGGACAATGCAACTTTATACGATTTGGTTCAGAACGAACTCGGAATCCGGTTCGCAGAAGCGGACCAATCCATTTCCTGCGGGCCATTATTGGAAGAGGACCGTGAGTATCTGGACATACCGTCTGATGCCTGTGTGATGACAGTAAGACGAGTGATCAAAAACGAAGCTGGACAAATCATTGAACTGGAAACCGCTTTTTACAGGAGTGACATGTACACATTCAAAGTAAATTTGTCACGAAAATTTGGTTGATCAGGGCATTTATCAGCAAACCTTATAAATACAATAGAATAGTCAAATGTCTGAATAGATAAAATTAATTGAAATATAAAACTTGATGTTTTATACTGAGTTCAACTCCGGTACTTCAACTGGTCCGGACGTCACAATGTCATGAAATGGAGGTTTGGAGTATGAAAACTGAAGTTGAATTGAGGAAAGGTCCGCAAACAAATGAAACACACCTTTGGAATGCGATCACCCGCTATAATCCCAATGCGGAGCCAACAGTGGCTGTTTCCGGTGAAGGCTCCTGGTTTACAGATGAAAATGGCAATCGCTACCTTGATGGTGTTTCCGGATTGTGGTGTTTGAATCTTGGTCATGGGAGACAGGAAATTGTTGATGCAGCGGCTGAACAAATGAAAGCCCTGTCATATTTTCCGTTGACGATGAACCATCAGCCCGCTGTCCGTCTCGCCGGTAAAATCAGCGAACTGCTTGGGGCCGATTATCAGGTTTTCTTTTCAAACAGCGGCTCTGAGGCAAATGAAACCGCCTTCAAAATCATAAGACAGTACTATAACCAGAGTGGCAATCCAGGAAAATATAAAATCATTTCCCGATATAGAGGGTATCATGGAGCCACGCTTGGAGCGCTGAGTGCAACAGCACAAGCCAACCGTCGTGTGAAATATGATCCGGGCGTTCCTGGATTCCTGCATGTCCATCCTCCATACAGCTATCGTTCCCTGTTTGATGGAACGCCTGAAGTAACGGATTTGAAAGCTGCCGATCTTCTTGAAAGTACTATTCAGCATGAAGGCGAGGAATCAGTGGCCGCTTTTATTATGGAACCGTTTATCTCCGGGGGAGGTGTCATCGTACCTTCAATCAAATATATTCAACGCGTTCAGGAGATTTGTAAAAAATATAATGTTTTGCTCGTCATGGATGAAGTTGTTTCCGGATATGGAAGAACCGGGGAAATGTTCGGATTCCAGCATGCCGAAGGAGTTCAACCCGACATTGTAACAATGGCAAAAGGATTGACGAGCGGGTATTTGCCGCTTGGGGCTACAGCCGTTAAATCTGAGATTTATGAAGTGTTCAAAAAACAGGGCAAAGATAATCACTTCCGGCATGTTTCCACTTATGGCGGACACCCTGCAGCATGTGCCGTCGCCCTCGCCAATATCGACATTATTGAAAGGGAAAATATTGTGGGGCGGGTTAAAGCACTGGGAGAATCAAAGCTTGGAAGACTCCACCAATTAAGCGATCACCAATATGTTGGAGAAGTGAGGCAGGCAGGCTTCCTGGTGGGAATTGAAATGGTCGCCGACAAGGAGACGAAAGAGCCGCTTGATGATGAAAAAATGGGCAGCATCTTGGCTGAATGCAAGAAGCGCGGTTTGATCATCGGAAGAAATGGGGACACGGTGCCGGGATTAAACAATGTCATTATTATAGCGCCGCCATTAACAAGCACTGAAGAGGATTTGGACTTTGTAGTTGAAACAGTAGAATCGGTGATTCGTAGTCTTTAATTTTTTCCCTAAATAATAACTCGGGAGGGAACCACTAATGGATTACGAAAGGCTGAAAACGTTTGTGGCAGTGGCCGAGAAGAAAAGCTTCTCCGAAGCCGCCAAGATATTGTATGTAACACAGCCGACCATTTCGGCGCAAATCAAGGCTTTGGAAGAAGAACTTGGGACGAAGCTGTTTGAACGGACAACAAAAAAAGTGGAAATGACACAGTCCGCCGAAATTTTATTAAAATATGCGAAAAAAATTATTCACCTGAGCGACTCTGCCCATAAGGAAATTTTGAAAATTGAGGACAGTATGTACGGTGATTTGAAAATTGGCTGCAGCTTTACAATAGGAGAATATGTCCTTCCCGAGTTTTTAAAATTATTCAAGGATGATTATCCGCTTATTCAAATGAGTGTCGACATTACTAATTCCAACAACATAGTGTCGAACATTAAGGATCAGTTCATTGATGTAGGATTGATTGAAACTCCGATAGAAGATTCCCAGATTATTGTGGAGCCTTTTATGGAAGATGAATTGACTTTAATAGCAGCGCCGGGTTATTTTTCCGATAATGAAATCACCATTTCGGCTGAACGGTTAAAGGATACGCCTTTGATCGTCAGGGAAAAGGGGTCGGGTACAAGGTCTGTTGTCAGCCAGTATTTGAATCAGGCTGGCATGGCGGAGGAGGACCTGAATCTTGTGATGGAGCTTGGGAGCACGGAAGCAGTTAAATCTGCAGTGTCCGCTAAGCTCGGGGTTTCGATTATATCGAAAAGTGCGATCAAAAAAGAGCTTAAACTCAAGCTGTTGAAAGCTTATCCGATTAAAGATATTTCTTTTTACCGGCATTTTTACATTGCCTGCCGGAAGGATGCTGTTTTAAAACAAACAACGGAATTGTTTATGGATCAATTAAAAAGCAGCACGGTGAAAAGTGAAAAAGGTGCTTCATAATCTGTATCAGGCAACATGAGTTGTTGATGATAAATTTTCAAACTTAACATAGTGAGGGAGGAATTGAAATGGCTCAAAAGGAAGCGGTAAAACAAAAGGCTGTAACGGGACAAAAAATGAAAATGACGCCGAGTGAGGCAATTGTTGAAACTCTTGTGCAGGAAAATGTAAAAGAAATCTACGGGATAGTTGGATCTGCTTTCATGGATATGCTTGATTTGTTCCCGACAGCAGGAATCAGATTCATCCCTGTCCGCCATGAACAGAGTGCTGCGCATATGGCTGATGCTTTTACTAGAGTATCAGGTACAGCAGGGGTCGTCATTGGGCAGAATGGACCGGGGATCACAAATATGGTGACATCTGTGGCAGCCGCATACCAGGCGCATACTCCGATGGTTGTCATTTCCCCATCTGCCGGAACACCGACAATTGGTTGGGATGGATTCCAGGAAGCTGACCAGGTATCAATCTTTAAGTCTATTACAAAGGAAACTGTACGGGTGACGCACACAAGCCGTGTAGCCGACTGTCTGCGCACAGCTTTCAGGATCGCATATGCTGAACGCGGCCCGGTTTTATACGATATTCCGCGTGACCTTTTCTACGGAGAATTGGAAGATCAAATCCTTGAACCGCATCAATACCGCACGGATGCAAGAGGAAGCGGTGACCCTGCATTAATTCAAAAAGCAGTCGAACTGCTTAAAGATGCGAAAAACCCGGTTATTATTTCCGGTCGTGGTGCTGTAGATGCTGACGGGGTAGAAACAGTTGTGAAAATTTCGGAACATTTATCTGCGCCAGCTGCCGTATCTTACATGCATAATGACGCATTCCCGGCAGATCACCCACTGGCTGTCGGACCGATCGGTTACATGGGATCAAAAGCGGCCATGAACACAATAAAAGACGCGGATGTTCTGATTGCGATTGGAACCCGCCTATCCGTCTTTGGAACACTGCCTTGCTACGATATCGATTATTTCCCTAAAAATTCGAAGATCATTCAGGTTGATATCAATCCGCGAAATATCGCAAGAACACACCCGATTGAAGTGGGAATTATTGGTGACGCAAAAGCAGCCGGTGAAGAGCTGTATAAACAGTTGTTGAAAGTACAGCCTGAGCCTTCGAAAAACACGGAGCGCATGGCTGAAATTGCAAAGCGAAAAGAAGCCTGGGAGCAGGAGCTTGTTGATCTGGCAATGGAGCCGGGCAACCCGATCAATCCGCGCAGGGCATTGCTGGAGTTGACGCGAGCGCTTCCTGAAAATACAATTATCTCAACCGATATCGGAAACGTATCATCCACAGCAAATGCTTACTTGAAATTCAATCAGACGAGACGCCATATTGCAGCGTTGACTTTCGGTAATACAGGCTTCGCTTACCCTGCAGCCATGGGTGCCCAGCTTGCCGAACCTGATACTCCTGTAGCAGCCATCATCGGAGACGGCGCGTGGGGAATGAGCCTGCATGAAGTGAGCACAGCAGTAGAGCAGAACATTCCAGTCATCGCATGTGTCTTTAACAACAAGTCCTGGGCTGCTGAAAAGAAAAATCAGGTAGATTACTATGACAACCGCTTTATCGGTTCCGACATCGAAGCGCCAGATTTTGCGGAAGTGGCGAAGTCAATGGGTGCGCTTGGCTATACGATCAACAAGCCGGAGGAAATTGGACCGGTAGTAAAAGAAGTTCTTGAAAAGAGGAAGCCGGCAGTGCTTAACATCTACGTCGATGGAACACAGCTTGCTCCGCCATTCAGGAGAGATGCTCTGAAAATGCCAACACGCTTCCTGGATAAATACAAACACTTGGATCACGAGAATTGGAAAAAATAAACAAAATAAAAGTCCAGCCCGTTCGGTGACAAGCCGGAAGGGCTGGTATTTTAATTGATTGAGGTATCTGCAGGTGAAAGATGAGTGGAATCCTGATTCATAAAAAAATCGGCACATTCTCAAAAAAAGCCAAGGATGAGCGATAACATTACATTAAAGGATGATTTTGGTTAAAAGATATTACTATGTTTTGTAATGAAGGAGGTTGACATTATGGATGAAAAACCCCCACAAATTGAAGCAATTATCTTTGACTGGGCCGGTACTATTATAGATTACGGCTGCTTTGCACCCCTGGATGTTTTTATTGAAGTATTCAAAAAGAGGGGAATAAACGTTACCGATGATGAAGCTCGGGCTCCCATGGGGCTATTGAAATGGGATCACATCAATGAAATGTGCAAAATGGAACGGATTGCAAACATTTGGAAGGAAAAATTCGGTCGATTTCCCCAGAAAGAGGACGTTGACGCACTTTATGAAGATTTTGAACCGATGCTGTTTTCCATCCTTCCAAAATACTGTGAACCGGTTCCGGGGGCAGTTGATTTAGTAAGTCGTTTGAGAACCCAAGGGTTGAAAATTGGATCGACAACCGGGTATACAGGAGAAATGATGAAAATCGTAGCTCCAGAAGCTAGAAAAAGGGGCTATGTACCTGATTCGATGGTGACATCTGATCATTTACCCGGAGGGCGACCGTACCCTTGGATGATCTATCAAAATGCCATTAATTTGGAAGTCTATCCTATGAAACATGTTGTAAAAGTCGGTGATACAGTCAGCGATATCAAAGAAGGAATTAATGCGGGTACCTGGGCTGTAGGAATTTTAAAAGGAAGTAGCGAGCTCGGGTTAAAAGAAACGGAATTAAATGCACTAAGCCCTGAAAATCTTGCTTACAAAATGGACCAAGTGTCCAAGAAGTTCAAGGAAGCTGGGGCACACTATGTCATTGAAAGTATAGGTGAATTAGACAAAATCATTCCAAAGATAAATAAGCACTTGGAAATTGGGGTTAAACGTCCAACTGACCATTTTATATGAAGAGAGGTGAAGAGGGCGGTATACGTAAACGTTGCATTAGGAATGATTGAAACTACTGCTTTTCCTGCATTGATCGCCATCACTGATTAATCGGATCGTGGAATGGGATTCCTTATCTCTTTGCGGACTTCATGCGCAATTTAAAAAAGAAGGTTGACGAAGTTAAAATCAAAAAGCCGATTGATGAGAAAGATCCAGCTTACAGGGCATTTCTCGCTTGGTTGACATTTCCTTCATGGCTTCTTCTTTTATTCAACCAGCCAATTGGACTAGTCTTGCTGTACGCAGCCCTTGGATCGCTATTCCTGCTGCTTCTCGCCATTACTCTTCTTTTCTTATTGAATTCTAAGGAAGTGAGGCCTGAATTCAGAAACAGACTTTGGAATAACGCTGCATTGATAATGGTCATTATTATATTTTTAACCTTGGGGGTAGCAAAATTCATTTAAGGGTTTATTGTAAAGGATGAATGGAGGGGGTTAGGCTGAGTATTTGAAAAAAGCTGCGGCCCAGGCCGCAGCTTTAATTAAAAACTATTTTGCTTCGGGTTCAGTGGTTAGGGAACCGGCTGAATTTTCGCTATCCTTGAAATCGCCCAAAATATAAAGATCCAAATCTTTCTTAGGCATTTCACTGTAATTTTTATATCTTGTAAGGAAGAAGGTGCCTCCGAGTGCCACCCAGACAAGCAGGGCAATCCATGACGGCGTTCCCAAAAATCCCGGGGAGCCGGGAACTACTAGTAATAGGAAGAAACCGATGCTGCTTATAACCCCAATAAGTGCAATGAGCTTCCTGCCAGGCGCAATGAGCGAGATATCCCTTGTTTTTCCAGTATCCTGGTCTGACCATCTAAAGAGGCGGTAGGCAACAAATGTCGTATAGAAGTAGGCGATCGTAACTCCCAAGGCAGCCATGTCGACGACCCATAATAGTGCCTGCCTTCCGAAGAACGGAGCTATGAGACAAGCTGCCATAGTAAACCAGATGCCCAGTTTCGGAGTTCCGTATTTTGGATGTAGTTCACCAAAAGAATCGGGAATGACTTTCGCTCTCCCCATTGCAAACAGCAGGCGGCTTGTCGATACATAAAAACCGTTTAGTCCTGTAAAAATTCCCATCATAACGGCAAAAGCAAGTATAAGGACACCAAATCTGCCAAATGCATTTTCAACAATTGTCCCCGTTCCCCACATGAAACCGGCGTCAACCGTATTCATCCAGGGCATGCCAACACCAGTGGCAATGATGAGAAAGGCATAAGTTAAACCGGCACAGATCAATGCCCAGAATATCAGCTTGAATGATTTGCTTGGATGGAAATCGAATTCTTCAGCTGCCTGAGGGATATTGTCAAATCCGACATATGCCCATGGCGCAATGGCTATGATGGCAGCAATTGCAGCTACTGATGAGGTTCCCGGCTTAAAAAGAGGCTGGAGGTTTGAAAATGAGCTGGAAGGGTGCAGAACCATTCCAACTGTCAATAATACAACCGCCACAACAAGGCCGACGCAAAAGATGAACTGTGAGAGCCCCGAAAGGCTGGCTCCACGAATGTTTAAATAAGCAAAGAAAATCAGGGCGAGACATGCAATGATTATTTCGCCAATCGTAACTTCCCATCCGGCAATCGTGTAAAGATGCCCTTTAGTGAAAAAAGCAGGCATTGTAAACTTTGCCAACAGGGCCAAGGCAGATGCGTTTAAAGCGACGATTGACATATAGCCGAGTGTAAGGAACCATCCGCAAAAGAATGCATGATACCTTCCAAGCCCATAATAGGCATAGGCAAACTCTCCGCCCGACACCGGCAGCTTTTCAACCAGGTATCCATAACTTACACCAATAACGATCATAAGAAGTGCTCCGATGGAATAACCGATAATGACACCAAGAGGCCCGGCCATGGACATCCAATCAACAGGCAATACAAAGGCTCCCCAGCCGATACATGATCCGAATGCGATGGCCCAAACCCAGTGGGGCTTCAACGTCTTAGCCAGCTGTTGCCGTTGTTCCATAAAAATATCCTCCTTTATTTTCTTTTAAAAACGAAACCCTCAAGATGTTAATTAAAATTTTATTCCTTAGATGAGTTGAAATCAATAATTTCTGACAGTTTGAATCATCGGAATATGTAATGTGGCTCATGACTTTTTTCTATATGTGCTGATTACTTCCCGTTGTAATCATTTTATTCAGCATGAAAACACTTAAGCACTGTATGAAACAGCGCTTGCAACCGAAGCATTAAGGAAAGATAAGTGCATGCAAATGAAAAACTGTACTGCACTTTATGTTAATCTATCAAGTTAAGAATGTTGATAAATTATCGCAAGGTTTTTCCCAATGCAAAAGAGTTTGTATATTCAAATAATTAATTGAATATAGATAGATTTAGTGATTTAATGAAGGAACAGGATAATCTTTACATAAATAGGTGGTGAGTCCAATATCAACAACCAGTATTTTATCTGAATTGAAGGCGGTAATTTCTGAAGATCGTTTTGCAGCCGGGGAAACTGATCATGAACTTGGGAATGGAGGAAATATCACTGTATACCCGCAGTCTGAACAGGAGATTGCAAATATATTATCCTATGCCGACCAATCCGGCCAAACTGTTTCTATTATGGGAGCTGGAACGAAGAGAGGCTGCGGCGGCCTCGTTGAAAGTACGGATATTTTATTGTCTTTAAAAAGTTACAGCGGGATTGTAGAGCATGTTCCGGGAGATATGACGGTCACTGTCAAAGCAGGAACCCGCTTCGGCGAGCTCCAGGAGTATCTTTCACGCTATAACCAAAGGGTTTCCATTGATCCGTTTACACCGCAAACCTCTACAGTCGGCGGCGTAATTGCTGCGAATGACAGCGGCCCCAAGAGGCTGGGTTACGGTTCGGCAAGGGATTCGGTCATCGGGTTGAGGGTTGTTTATCCGAATGGGACGATCATCCGTACTGGCGGAAAGGTCGTTAAAAATGTGGCTGGTTATGATATGAATAAATTGTTTATCGGTTCCATGGGGACCCTTGGCGTCCTCTCTGAGATTACATTTAAACTCAGGCCGCTGCCAAAGTATGAGACCCTCGTTCTTATATCATTTCCTGAAGGAAACATGGATCAGATCAGGAAATTTTGCATCCGCCTGCTTGATTCAATGCTGGAACCGGTGTCATTGGAATTGCTTAACCCGCCACTTGCCGAAAAGTTGACAGAAAGACGCAGCAAAACATTGGCCATCGCTTTTGAAGATGTGGAAAGCTCGGTTCTGTATCAAGAGAATTATTTAAGGGATCTCAGGCCCGACGGCACGGAAGTCAGAGTGCTTTCAGAGGAAGAAGCCTGCGATTTTTGGAATAAGTTTTATGAAAACCCCGTCATTGAATCGTTGGAAGAACTGGAGGCGTCGGTGAAAATAGGCGTGGTCAATCTGGACGTGCTCCATATAATAGAAGAAACTATCAAATTGGAAAATCCTGGCCGTTTATCAATCCAAGCGCATGGGGGAATGGGGCACGGCTTATGCCGGGCAGTAATGAAAGGAGAAGAAAGTTTGGTGGCCGATACAATCCTGCAATTAAGGGAAAAAGCAAGGGAGTACGGCGGATATGCAACTGTCACCCATTTGCCGTATAAGCAAAGAAAGCAAATCGACACATGGGGAGAGAAACCTCCTTATTTTTTCCTGATGGAGGGAATCAAGAAAACGGTTGATCCGAACGGCATTTTGAATCCGCAAAGGTTTTTGGGAGGGATTTAATAGTGGCAACGATAGAGAAGGAAATCACTCAGGAACCTGCATGTACCACGATGCAATTGGGCAATTATCTCTGGAATGATCCCCCTGATCCAAATAAATGGGCGGATTGTGTTCATTGCGGCATGTGCCTTGAATCCTGCCCGACCTATGAAATCACAGGCCAGGAGCAGCATTCGCCAAGAGGCAGGGTGCATTTGATCCAATCAGTTGCCCAGGGGCGCCTTGAAGTCAATGAGGAACTGATTGATCCGGTTTTTGACTGCCTGGATTGCCGGGCGTGCACAACCGCCTGTCCTGCTGATGTGAATGTCGGCGGCCTTATTGAAGAAGCAAGAGGGCAGATCCGCCAGGCAATGCCACTTACAGGCTGGAAGAGCACAGTCAGCAAATTATTCCTGGAAAAACTGTTCCCTTATCCAGAACGGATGAACAAGCTTGGAAAACTGCTGAGATTTTACCAAAAGAGCGGTATGCAGACAGCTGTGCGGAAAACGGGTTTGATCAATATCATGCCGGACCACCTGGCTGAAATGGAAGGAATCATGCCTGAGGTCCGGGAGCCTGTCCGGAAAAAATATAAGAACGAAAAAGTGATAAAAGCCCAAGGGGATAAGAAAGCGGAAGTTGCTATGCTTACTGGCTGCGTGATGGATGTGATGTTCGCCGACGTGAATGAAGCGACAATCAATGTGCTGACGCGAAATGGAAACGATGTCATGATCCCGGAAAATCAGACATGCTGCGGTGCTCTGCATGTTCATGCCGGCGACAGGGATACGGGCAGGAAGCTTGCCAAGCAGAATATAGAAGCATTCGAAGAAGCACAAAACGTTGTTGTCAATGCGGCAGGCTGCGGTTCCATGATGAAAGAGTATCATGAACTGTTCCGCCAGGACCCTGAATGGAAGGCGCGCGCAGAAAAATTTTCGGAGAAAGTGGTTGATGTCGCAAAATATCTTCATGATACAGGATACGAAATACCGAAAGCACCCATTGAAACGACGATCACGTACCACGATGCCTGCCATTTGGCCCATGGACAGGGAGTGCGGCAGGAACCCCGTGACCTGCTGCTGGATATTCCCGGTGTAAAAATGGTTCATATGCCAAACGCCGACAGATGCTGCGGCAGTGCAGGAATCTACAATATTACCAACCCTGAGATGGCCGATGCAGTGCTGCAAAGCAAAATGGAAAATGTCCCGGAAGAAGTTGAGATGATTTCGATGGGCAACCCGGGCTGCATGCTGCAGATGGCGCTTGGAGTCCAAAAGTACGGCCGTAATCAAAAGATCGTTCATACGGTTCAATTGCTGGATTGGGCTTATCAAAAGGAAGGCAGGGAGGTGGAAGGCAGTGGCAAGTAAGGTGTACACAAAAGACAGGCATATCATTCAATTGGCAACCCTCGTCTCAGGCCCCGGTTCAATTTTATTTAAAAAAGCGGATCTGGCCGCTTACGATTGCGACGGATTCACCGTACAAAAATATTTGCCAAGGGCGGTTGTCTTTCCGCAAAATGCGGAAGAGGTGGCGGCAGTCGTCAAATACTGTTCAGAAAACGGTTTGCCATTTTTGGCACGAGGGGCCGGGACGGGGCTGAGCGGCGGTGCCATTCCGATCAACGGTGAAGTGATCATCAGCCTGACAAGGATGAAGAGACTGCTGAGTGTCGATCTCGAAAACAGGCGGGCTGTCGTTGAACCTGGCTTCATCAATTTGAAATTGACACATGCCGTTTCAGATCAAGAGTATTATTATGCACCGGATCCATCGAGCCAATATTGCTGCACGATCGGCGGCAATGTAGCCGAAAATGCCGGAGGGGCACATTGCCTGAAATATGGTGTGACAACCAATCATATATTGGGATTGGAGGTCGTACTGCCAAATGGTGAAGTGGTTGAAATCGGGAAAAATGGAATTCCTGATGCACCTGGTTATGATTTGCTCGGGCTTTTGACAGGATCGGAGGGGACTCTTGGCATCGTCACGAAAATCACCGTGAGGATTTTAAAAAATCCCGAAGCGAAGCAGACAGTGCTCGCTTATTTTGACAGGGTGGAAGACGGAAGCCAGGCAGTGTCTGACATCATTTCTGCCGGCATTGTACCTGCCGCCCTTGAGATGATGGATAAAATTGCGATTGAAGGGGTGGAAGCTGCCGCATTTCCTGTCGGCCATCCCAAAGATATTGAGGCCCTTCTCTTAATTGAAGTGGATGGCATTCGTGCAGGGATAGAGGAGCAGATCAATCAAATTTTGGAAGTTTGCAGAAACCGGAATGTCAGGGAAGTAAGGGCAGCGAGAGATGAAGCAGAAAGAGAAAGATGGTGGGCAAACAGAAAAACCGGCTTTGGGGCAATGGGAGCCATCTCGCATGATTATCTTGTTCAGGACGGTGTCATTCCCCGGAGCAAGCTCCCTGAAGTTTTAAGTAAAATCAATGAAATCAGCCAAGAGTCAGGACTGCGGATAGCGAATATTTTTCACGCAGGAGATGGGAACCTTCATCCGTTGGTATTGTTTGATTCCCGTGTACCGGGCGAAACTGAAAAGGCCATAGAAGCTGGCAGTGCCTGTTTGAAAGCTTGCGCAGATGCGGGCGGAACGATTACAGGCGAACACGGCGTCGGGATCGAAAAGAAAGAAGAGATGCGGTTTGTTTTTACGGATGAAGAAATTATTGCCCAGACGGATATAAGGAAGGTATTCAACCATGACAATCTGCTGAATGCAGGTAAGCTGTTCCCTACACCCGGGAAGTGTGCCGAAATCAAACAGGAGTTGAAAAAAGCCTGATCAAAAGGTCAAACTAATATCGGTAAAATAAGTATGTTTACAGATATTTTTAATATATTAAAAGCCTCATAGAACAACAGATCACCTCAAGAATAGGGCACTTATCAATAAGGAAAGGGGAAAGTGCAAAATGAGTACCGGTTTGCTTGCTTTTTTGTCTCTCTTGCCCATTATTGCTGTAGGTGTGTTTCTGGTTGGTCTTAGGTGGCCTGCGAGCAGGGCGATGCCTATTTCCTATGTTTTGGCTGTTGTATTGGCACTTTTTGTCTGGAAGGTTCCCGGATTAAATGTCACTGCCGCAACTATTAATGGCGTCATTGTAGCCATTACGCTTTTATACATTATTTTTGGAGCCATTTTGCTGTTGAATACTTTGCAGGAAAGCGGCGGGATGAAAACGATCCGCCAAGGGTTTACGGATATTTCGGAAGACCGGAGAATCCAAGTGATTATTATCGCCTGGCTTTTCGGTTCTTTCATCGAAGGTTCCGCAGGATTTGGGACCCCTGCTGCGGTAGCTGTTCCTTTGCTTGTTGGATTGGGCTTTCCGGCAATGGCTGCGGTTGTGGCCGGTATGGTGATTCAAAGCACGCCGGTTACATTCGGAGCGGTCGGCACGCCTGTTTTGGTCGGGATTCAAACGGGTTTGTCGGCTGACCCGAGCATCAGCAATAATTTCCTTCAATTGGTAACGATGATCGGCGGCAAAGCCTCTATTCTACACATGATTGCCGGGACGTTGATCCCACTTTTTGTTGTTTCGTTGATGACAAGATTTTTTGGCAAGAACAAGTCTTTTACTGAAGGGCTTAAAGTATGGAAATTTGCTCTTTTTGCTGCATTTGCCATGACAATTCCGTATGTGATTGTAGCCAATACGCTTGGACCAGAATTCCCATCCATGACCGGCGGCCTTTTGGGCTTGATTATTGTTATCTCTGCTGCAAAAAAGGGATTCCTTTTGCCGTCAAAGGAAGAAACGTGGAATTTTGAGGATGAGTCAAAATGGGATCCGGAGTGGACTGGAAAGGTCGTCCTGAAAGATATTGCACATAAAAGCGGATCCATGAGCATGGTAAGAGCCTGGTCCCCCTATGTTCTCGTTGGTCTTTTCCTTGTATTGACAAGGTTGAAGTTCCTCCCGTTTTTGGAATGGACCCAGTCTTGGACAATCGCATTTGAAAACATGTTTGATTCGGGCATAACAGCGAGCTTCCAGCCGCTTCATTCACCAGGTACGATATTTATACTGGTATCCATCATTACATTCTTCTTGCACGGTATGAATGGCAACGGGTACAAGAGAGCCTGGGCTCAATCTGGAAAAACAGCACTGGCTGCATCAACGGCATTGATTTTTACCGTCCCGATGGTTCAGGTGTTCTTAAACACCGGAGGAGGTGCAGCAGGATATGAGCGGATGCCGATTGAACTCGCCAACGGCGTAGCGGCGCTTGCGGGGGAGTTTTGGCCGTTTTTTGCCACTTTCATAGGGGGGATCGGCGCATTTATAGCGGGAAGCAATACTGTCAGCAATATGATGTTCTCCCTTTTCCAATATGATGTCGGATCGCAAATTGGAGTGGATCCTACTTGGATTGTCGCATTGCAGTCAGTGGGAGGAGCGGCAGGTAATATGATCTGCGTCCACAATGTCGTTGCAGCATCGGCGGTTGTAGGGCTCCTGGGAAAAGAAGGTACAGTCATAAGGAAGACACTGTTCCCGTTTGTCTATTATGCTTTATTCACCGGCTCGATCGGTTATTCGATTGTATGGTATTCACAAAAAGGGCTGTTCAACCTAGGGTCTATTATTGCTTTGTTGATTGTGTTTGCAGCCATCTATATTATCGGAACCAACAGCAGGCGTGCAAATATGCTTGATGTACCGGTTTCTGATGACTCAATGAAGAATATAAAATAGTTTTGGGAAAAAGCATTCACCGAATTTTACCGGGGATGCTTTTTTACTTTTCTGTATTTTTACTAGTAAAGCAAACATACGTTTGGTATAATGCCAGTAACAGAAGAATTATAAAGTAAGAAAATAAGGAGGGAGCGCTTATATATATTGCTTTCTATTTGAGAAATCGTAAAATGTAATTAACATGTACTTTGGTAAAATCAATGTAATTATGCGGGAGTGTTAACCAAAATGGATGGAAAGAGTGATAAAAATGACGGATCATCAATTACTCGAAGCCATACTTCAAAAAGTAACAGCCATTGAAAAAGATCAGCAGGCAACAAAAGAAGAAATGGGGATTATGAAAGAAGAGATGGGGCTGATGAAAGAGGAAATAGGCTCTGTCAGATCAGAACTTAAAGAGGAAATAGATTCTGTCAGATTAGAACTTAAAGAGGAAATAGGTTCTGTCAGATCGGAACTTAAAGAGGAAATAAGTTCCGTCAGATCGGAATTCAAAGAGGAATTTAAGCTTGTTAAAGATCAATTAAATGAAAACACTCATTTAATCCGGGCCGTCATTGACCGTCAGGAAGAAACCGATGCCAAACTGGAATCTCTTACAATGGATGTTCATAAAGTACACGGTGAAATAGCCTCTTTAAAACATGGACAAGAGCGCCAGGACAAGATACTGGAATCGCTTGCTATGCGCTCTCTCGAGCAAGAAACTGAATTGCGCGATTTAAAAAGAATATAAACTAGCGTTTCTTTGTTCATTAAATTGGCCCTGGAGGGCTTTTCTTTTTGTCTAAAATCGATGATTGCAATTCGGTTTCTGGAGGAATAAGATTATAAAGAGATTGAAATGAAAGGATTTATGTGATGGCAAACGATTTGGCAAAAGAAGTGAATTCCAGAAGGACCTTTGCAATTATCTCCCACCCGGATGCGGGAAAGACGACTTTGACTGAAAAGCTCCTTTTATTTGGCGGAGCTATCCGGGATGCCGGGACGGTTAAAGGGAAAAAGACAGGAAAATATGCTACTTCGGATTGGATGGAAATTGAAAAGCAGCGCGGCATTTCCGTAACATCATCCGTGATGCAGTTTCAATATGATGATTTCCGGATCAATATACTTGATACACCGGGTCACCAGGACTTCAGTGAAGATACGTATAGAACCTTGATGGCGGTGGACAGCGCCGTCATGATCATCGACTCGGCCAAAGGGATAGAAGAACAGACATTAAAGCTGTTCAAGGTATGCAAGATGCGCGGAATTCCGATTTTCACTTTCATCAATAAACTGGATAGGCAGGGAAGGCAGCCTCTTGAACTGCTGGCAGAAATAGAAGAGGTGCTTGATATTGAGACTTACCCGATGAATTGGCCGATCGGAATGGGAAAAGAGTTTTACGGCATTTATGACCGCTATTATAAAAGAATTGAACAGTACCGTACTGATGAAGCGAGCCGTTTCCTTCCGTTGGATGATGACGGCGAAGTCACCGGGGATCACCCGATCAAACAAACGGGCCTATATGATCAGGCGCTTGAAGAAGTCATGCTTTTGGACGAGGCAGGGAATGAATTTTCCGTTGAAAAGCTGACTGAAGGTGAGATGACGCCTGTATTTTTCGGAAGTGCTCTGACAGCGTTCGGGGTACAAACTTTTTTGGAAACGTACCTGAAGTTTGCTCCCTCTCCGCAGCCGAGAAAGTCAAATTTAGGTGAAATCGAGCCGGCGTCAGAAGGGTTTTCCGGCTTTGTTTTTAAAATCCAGGCGAATATGAATCCGGCCCACCGTGACCGCATCGCTTTCGTCAGAATTTGTTCCGGTGAATTTGAAAGAGGTATGTCCGTAACACTTGCAAGGACCGGCAAGCAATTTAAATTGTCGCAGTCCACCCAATTTTTGGCGGATGACAGAAGTACAGTCAATAAAGCGGTAAGCGGGGATATTATCGGCCTTTACGATACAGGGACGTACCAGATTGGGGATTCGATTGCCGAAGGCAAAAAAATCATCCAATATGAAAAGCTTCCTCAATTTACACCTGAGTTATTTGTAAAAGTGACAGCAAAAAATGTCATGAAGCAAAAAAGCTTCCAAAAGGGCATTCACCAGCTTGTTCAGGAAGGCGCCGTCCAATTATTCAAGACTTACCGCATGGAGGATTATATTCTCGGTGCAGTCGGCCAGCTCCAATTTGAAGTATTTGTCCATCGCATGAAAAATGAATATAATTCGGACGTCATCATGGAGCCGATGGGTTCAAAAATTGCCAGATGGATTGAAAATGATCAGATAGATGAATCAGTGTCCAGCCAGCGAAGCTTGCTTGTTAAAGACAGATTCGACAATCCTGTCTTTCTGTTTGAGAATGATTTTGCATTGCGCTGGTTTATGGATAAAAATCCGGCAATCCAATTGCGGGATCCAATGGAAATTGATTGACTTAGGTGTCTTGAAAGGAAGTCTTCATGGTATAATGGGTAAAAATTTGGTTTGAGGTGAGTTTGATGTCATTGCCGATAGAGAACCGGATTCACACTTATGCCGATTATTTATCGTGGCCGGACAATGAAAGAATCGAAATCATTGATGGTACCCCTTATTTTCAAGCTACACCTTCAAGAATCCATCAGGAAAAATTATCGGAATTGCATCGGCAGATAGCCAATTTTTTAATAGGAAAGGAATGTAAAGTATACCCGGCTCCGTTTCACGTTGTATTTGATTTGGAAGATGAAGCGAATGGTTGGGAGAATAGTAAGAACGTATGTGAACCAGATATCTCGATAATTTGTGATAAATCGAAATTAGATGACAGCGGCTGCAAAGGAAGTCCGGATCTGATTATCGAAATCATTTCACCTTCAACAGCCAGAAAAGATAAAATAGAGAAATTTAATTTATATGAACGGGCGAAAGTGAAAGAATATTGGATTGTGGAACCACAGGAAAAAATAGTCAGTGTCTTTACACTGGAGGAGAACCAAAGATATGGCCGTCCAGATCTTTATACAGAAGTGGATGAAGTAAAGGTATCTATTTTTGATGGGCTAAACATAGATTTAGCATCGGTTTGTGCATGATAGGGGAGCCTCGAAAGAGGTTCCTCTGTTTTTTTTCAGAGAAAGTATAAGATGTTTTAGCTTTAAAATTTTGAACAAATCCTTTTGTTGTCTAGCTTCGACGGACAGGAGGTCCTAGTGCCGCCGGCGCCACAGGACGTGGCGCTTTAAGGCGGCCAGCGCCTATCGACTAGCAGACTTCGCGCCTCCTCCTACGATAAGTCAACATCGGCTCGTACCTCGCCGTGTTTCCTTTATCTCATTGCGGAATGCTCCAGTTTGTACGTCGCTAAACGGGCGCTTGCGCTTTTCTTAACCGTATTTGTGAAAAAGCTCAATTCACGGCAGGGGAGTATAAATATTAAATACAAAACTGTTATAATTAACAGTTAGTAAATCGTTCTTTTATCCGAAAGGAGTTTCGTTCGTGAACTTAAGCAATTTTGCGATAAGGAGACCTGTTTTTACGATTGTCACAATGTTCCTTGTCATCATCCTTGGGGTTGTTTCATTGTTAAAAATCCCGCTGAAATTGATTCCGGAAATCAATCCCCCTATTGCGGTAGTGGTGACAACTTATGAAGGAGCAAGCCCGACTGAAGTTGTTGAAAAAGTGTCAAAACCCCTGGAGGCGAATTTGGCAACGCTGCCGGGAATTAAAAATGTGCAGTCCTATTCAGAGGAAGGCTCGAATTTAATTGTACTTGAGTTCACATGGTCAACTTTGATTGATGATGTCCAAAATGATATTTTGCAGAGGATCGATCAAACGCCTGTCCCTTCCGATGCGTCCAAACCAAGGCTATTGAAATTCGACCCTTCACAATTTCCTGTCATCCAACTCTCATTGAAGTCAGATAAGGATGAACAATCATTGAGAAAGCTTGCGGATCAATTGACGACCGAGCTGACGAGAGTTGAAGGCGTTGCCAACGTAAATGTGACCGGAAAGCTGACGGAAGAGATCAACATCACTCTTGATCAGGATCTTTTAAAAAAATACGGTCTTTCGCAATCGGATATTGTTAATCTGATCCAGGCAAATAATATTTCCATGCCCGGCGAAACGGTTCTGACGGATGGAAAAGAATTGACGACAAGAATTATCAGTTCTTTGCATTCAACCAAGGAGATCGAAAAACTGGTTGTCACGGCTGATCCATTGACCGGCGATAAAATCAGGATACGGGACGTAGCAGATGTGAAACAGGAGAAACAGGATGAAAGAATGATCACAAGAACGAATGAGCTTCCTTCAGTCCTTCTCAGTGTTTTACAGGAATCAGACGCGAACACGGCAAATGTTTCCAAAGGATTCCAAAAAGAATTAAAAACATTGCTGAAGAAAGATCAATTCAAGGATATTGAAGCGGATGTCCTATTCGACCAGGGTGACTACATCCGCATGGCCATCGGCAATATCGCCTCATCGCTTGTGATCGGGGGAGCGCTGGCTATGCTTGTCCTGTTCCTGTTTTTAAGGAATGTAAAAAGCCCGATCATCATCGGCATTGCGATTCCCTATTCGGTTATTGTCACATTTGTCCTAATGTTTTTTGCTGATTTTGCATTGAATATTATAACGCTTGGGGCTCTTGCCCTCGGAATTGGAATGCTTGTCGATAATGCCATTGTCGTCATTGAAAATATTTACAGGCACCTCTCCATGGGAAAAGATCCAAAGACTGCAGCAAGGGAAGGGGCAAAAGAGGTTGCAGGTGCCATCACAGCTTCGACTCTGACAACCGTTGCCGTTTTCCTGCCGGTCGTCTTTATCAGCGGGCTTCTTGGCCAATTGTTTAAAGAATTTGCTTTTACCATTTCGTTCAGCCTCTTTGCTTCACTGTTTGTAGCGTTGACAGTCATCCCGATGCTTGCAAGCAGATGGCTGAAAACGCCGAAGGGGGATTATGAGGCAAGAAGGCGAAGGTCCAAACCGATGAATTTCCTTGACAGGACAGTTCGCTGGTCTTTGAGACACCGTTTTCTCGTACTGTTCACATCGCTGCTGTTATTCGTTGGAGGGGGTCTGGGCTTATTTACGGTCGGTATGCAATTTCTTCCTCCGACAGATGAAGGGTTTTTCAGTATTAATCTGGAATTGGAAAACGGCTCGGCCCTTTCAGAAACGGAAAAAGTCGTCGGGACGATTGAAAATGAACTGAAAGATGAGAAAATCGTCGATACGTATGTCAGCCTGATCGGATCAACACAGGAATCGTCATTCCAGGGAACCTCTAAAAGCAATACAGCCGAAATGTATATCAAGCTTAAGCCGTTGGGTAAGAGGGACGAGTCCGTATTTGAGTTTGTTGACGCGTTGAAGCCGAGGCTTGAAGATAAGGTTGAAGAGGTTAAAAAGGGAACAGCCATCAAGTTCAATGTGGATGCGGCATCAGGGCTCACACCCCAGACATTGACGTTTAATGTCGGTGATACAGACAAATCCCGGCTTGATGAAAGTGCTGATAAAATATACGCCGCTCTTGAGAAATTGGATCATGTAACGGATTTGTCCACAAGCTCAGGTGATACGGTCGAAGAGATCCAAATCGTCGTTGACAGGGACAAAGCCCTTGAAGCAGGACTTGCCCCTGCGCAAATTGCATCGGCAGTGAATGATGTGACCAGAGGAGTGCAGGCGACTCAGATTATCGGCGACAGTTCTGATGTATACGGAGTTTATGTAGAATATGATAAGAAAATCACAAGGGACATCGACAAACTTAAAACCCTTTTAATCAAAACACCTGGCGGTGGTTATGCGGAACTGAAGGATGTCGCAAAAATTAAAACGGGCACCGGGCCTGTGGAAATTCAAAGAATCAACCAGCAGGATTCCGTTGAATTCACTTTAAAATACGATACGGGGACAAATATCGGCGATATGTCCAAAAAGGTAGAAGAAACGATTGCTGATTTGAATTTACCTGATGAGACCGAAATCACCTTCAGCGGTGAAACAGAACTGTTGGAGGACTCGTTCAATGACATGATCATGGCCTTTGTACTGGCGATCATTTTGGTTTACATCGTAATGGCCGCACAATTTGAGTCTTTCAAATATCCGTTCGTCATCATGTTCACAGTACCGCTTATGACAATCGGAGTGACAGCCGCGCTTGTGATTGCAAGGATCCCACTCAGCATACCTGCTTTGATCGGAATCATTATACTTGCAGGGATTGTGGTGAATAATGCCATTGTGATTGTCGATTATATCAATCAAAGGAAAGCGGCAGGCCTTTCAAGCTATGAGGCCCTCGTCGTATCGGTCAAGGACCGGGTCCGTCCAATCCTTATGACTGCATTGACAACGATATTGGGGCTGGTACCCTTGGCCCTGGGCCTTGGGGAAGGCACGGAAATGAACCAGCCCATGGGTGTCGCGGTTATCGGGGGTTTGATCAGCAGTACATTCCTTACTCTGTTCGTGATTCCGGTTGTTTACAGCCTGTTTGACCCGGAAACAAGAAGGATGAACAGGAAGGAAAAGAAAACGCGGACATAGTTTCAAATTTTCATTGCTTTTTCATCAATTATAAATTATAATGAAAAAAACAACATAAGCTTGACTTATAGTCAAAGGGGAGTAGCATCAAGTGAGCTTTATTGGGCTCATTTGAAACAAAGTCGTCAATTCGTGAAGAAATTCACCGGCTTTGTTGGCATGAACATGTCCAGCAAGACCTTTGCCCATCGGGCAAGGGTCTTTTTGATTTTCCGATAAAGGCTGCCGATGGGAATGTTGATCATTTTCACGGGAGGGGTTTTATTTGGAATTATCAATGATGTTGGAGTATTTGTGGGTGCTTGTTGTACTGGTCGGCCTGGAAGGAATATTGGCAGCGGACAATGCAGTCGTAATGGCTGTCATGGTGAAGCACCTTCCAAAAGATAAGCAGAGGAAAGCCTTATTCTATGGTTTGTTCGGCGCCTTCCTCTTCCGTTTCACGGCATTGTTTTTAATTACGTTTTTAGTTAATGTATGGCAGATTCAAGCAATTGGTGCAGCCTATTTGTTATTTTTGGCTGTTCACTACCTCGTTAAAAAGTATACGGGTGCCGAAAATGAAAAAAAGGTAAAAGAAGAAAGCAAAAGCCAGTCATTTTGGTTCACTGTCTTAAAAGTGGAAGTGGCTGATATCGCATTTGCAATTGATTCAATGCTTGCTGCAGTGGTGCTTGCCGTTACATTGAAACCGACTGGATGGTTTCAGATTGGAGGCATTGACGGAGGACAATTTCTTGTGATGCTGTTGGGCGGCCTGATCGGGGTCATCATCATGAGATTTGCGGCGAATTCTTTTGTCAGCCTGTTGTCTAAATATCCAGGCTTGGAAACATCCGCCTTTTTGATTGTCGGATGGGTGGGGGTAAAACTTGCAGTGCTGACATTGTCTCATCAGAAGCTCGGTATATTGAACCCTCACTTTCCGGAGTCGTTTGAATGGAAATTGACATTCTGGATTGTCCTTATCCTCATTGCAGTTTCTGGTTATGTTACGTCAAAGAAAAAGGCTGTTCTTCAATCTTCAAGTAAATAAGTAATGGAGCAGTCCCTGTATTTTGCAAAAAGCAGGGACTGCTTCTTTTATTGCTGTTTATTGCCGGATAATTGTGACTGTGCCTGTTTGACGAGGCGCTTTGTAATTTCTCCGCCTACGGATCCGTTTGATCTGGCAACAGTATCAGATCCAAGAACAACTCCAAATTCCTGGGCAATTTCAAGTTTCACCTGATCCAAATATTGTTCGATGCCAGGAACGAGTAATTGATTGCTTCTATTTGCCATCATCTTTCCTCCTTAAAAAGCTTTATTGATAGTATGTTCGGGAAAGAAAAAAGTAATGCTGGAACATGCTGTATGTTTTTTGGTACATTTGGGATACAAAAAAGGTACATACCCCTTTCCATTCACCGGCATTTTGCTTATTATGGAATAATGAATAAATACAGAGGAAATGAGAAAAATGAAACCATTCCATAAACGAAGGCTTTACAAAATGTCGCTGACACCTTTTCGGGTATTGGTCTCTTATTACTTTTTGACGGTTGGTGTCGTAGCGATCCTTCTAAGTCTTCCGGTTTCCAGGCTGGAAGGTGCGGACTGGTCTGTGATGGATGCTATATTTGTCGCAGCCAGTTCAGTCAGTGTGACCGGCTTGACGACTGTTGATTTATCCGAAACGTTTTCGGTCACCGGGATTTTTATTTTGATCTTCGCCCTTCAGGTCGGGGGCATTGGAATTATGACGATCAACACTTTCTTCTGGCTTTTGTTTGGCAAGAAGATCGGATTAAAACAAAGGCAATTGATTCAAACGGATCAAAATCAATTGAATTTGTCAGGGTTGGTCAACCTGCTCCGGCAAATTCTTTATTTGATTATACTGATTGAGGCAATGGGAGCCCTTGTTTTGGGAACCTATTACATGAACTATTTTGAGGGTCCCGGGGAAGCTTTTCTTCAAGGATTGTTTGCTTCTGTCAGTGCCACGACAAATGCCGGATTTGATATTACCGGTGAATCTCTGATTCCATTTGCTCATGATTATTTTGTTCAATTTGTAACAATGATTTTGATTATTCTTGGGGCAATCGGATTTCCGGTCTGGACGGAAGTAAGAAAATTTTTATTTTATAAAGGAACAAAAACAAAGTTCCGCTTTTCTTTATTTACAAAAATTACGACTGCAACCTATTTCATTTTGCTCGTTGTTGGGACGGCGGTCATTTTCGTGCTTGAATTCAACGAATTTCTATCTGGAAAGTCGTGGCACGAATCTTTCTTTTATTCGCTATTCCAATCAACTACAATGAGAAGTGCAGGATTACTGACGCTGGACATCAACGATCTTTCGACTCCGACCATTTTGTTTATGTCGGCGCTTATGTTTATCGGGGCATCTCCCAGCTCTGTCGGAGGCGGAATCAGGACGACGACATTCGCTTTGAATATTTTATTTCTTATTCACTATGCGAGGGGACGCAGGACGATAAAAGTGTTTAAACGGGAAATCCATCATGATGATGTGATCAAATCACTTGTTGTATTGATGCTCGCCGTCATATTATACGGCTCATCTGTTGTCATTTTGTCAGCAACTGAAGATGTCAGCCTGATCTCAATCATTTTTGAGGTGGCTTCCGCTTTTGGAACCTGCGGGGCTTCCATGGGGATCACTCCGGATTTGACTGTATTTGGAAAATGGCTGCTCATTATATTGATGTTTATCGGCCGAATAGGCATATTGTCATTTTTATTCATCATGTCGAGCAACGACAAAGCACCTGACTTCCAATATCCAAAGGAACGAGTCATAATAGGTTAGAAACGAGTTTTATCAGATGTTTGTCAAGGAGGATGAAAATATGAACCGCAAAATTAGAATTGGCATCAACGGCTATGGAAACCTGGGCAAAGGGGTGGAATTTGCCCTCAGGCAGAATGAAGACATGGAGCTTGTCGCTGTCTTTTCGCGCAGGGATCCGGAAAGTGTGGATACGCTGGATCCATCCGTGAAGGTTTTACATATCTCTGAAGCGGAAAAATATAAAGACGAAATCGATGTAATGATTTTGTGCGGAGGGTCAGCAACGGACCTCCCTGAACAAGGGCCGAATTTTGCTAAACTTTTTAATACGATTGACAGCTTTGATACGCATGCGAAAATACCGGAATATTTTTCTGTAATGGATGAGGCAGCAAAGTCCGGAAATAAAACAAGCATTATTTCTGTCGGCTGGGATCCGGGCATGTTTTCCATGAACCGCCTGCTCGGGGAAGCGATACTTCCTGAAGGTGAAACCTATACGTTTTGGGGGAAAGGACTCAGCCAAGGACATTCCGACGCTATCAGGAGAGTGGAAGGAGTAAAAGCCGGTGTCCAGTACACGATTCCGATCAAAGAGGCGGTCAACCGTGTCAGAAATGGTGAGAACCCAGAACTTTCCACGAGAGAAAAACATTTGCGGGAATGCTTCGTTGTGGCAGAAGAAGGGGCTGATAAGGAAAAAATTGAACGCGAAATCAAAACAATGCCCAACTACTTTGCCGATTATGACACAACTGTCAATTTCATTTCCGAAGAGGAATTGAAAAAGAACCATTCTAAAATGGTTCACGGCGGGTTTGTTATAAGGAGCGGAATCACAGGGGAGAACACAAGTCAAATTGTCGAATACTCCCTGAAATTGGACAGCAACCCTGAGTTTACTTCCAGCATTTTGGTCACTTATGCCCGGGCTGCTTATAAAATGAACCAGGAAGGGCAAACAGGAGCGAAAACCGTGTTTGATGTCCCACTGGGGCATTTGTCGCCAAAATCTCCGGAACAATTAAGGAAAGAACTTTTATAAAAAACAAAAAGCCGGCACAGGGCCGGTTTTTTGTATGTTTTCCATTCATTGACCCAAATGATGACTAATTTTTACGCTAATTTTGATAAACTCCCCATATTTAATGGATAAAATGAAGATTTTCCGCTGGAAGGGTCGAAATAAACCAGCCCGTAGGAATCCTGTGGTATGATCTTTCCGGATTCCATATATTCTCCCAGCAAAAATGGGAACTTTTCAATCACAGTATGCTTGTAAAGGTCACGCTCGTTCAATCTGAGTCCGGAAAACGCCTGGCCTGCCAGGGTGCTGTTTTCATTAACGGCGGAATAAAGTCCGGAGCGCTCCTCCTTGCTCAAAGAAGAAGAGCTGTCCCACCAGGCTTTTCTTGGTTTATAACGGTGGTTCAGCAAATAGTCATATTTCATCAACCCCTCAGCCAGCTCCCTGTTCCGGATTTCTTTTTCATTCAAAAACTGAATTAGCCTTTTATAGAGGTCTTCAAGCTGATGCCCGATTCTTGACCATCCCTGTTCGTCCCAGTAAGAACCGAAGTTCTGGAAGAAATCAAAAGGAGTATCAAAACAGGAGGATGTGATATAGTCCACTGCATGATCCATTCTATGGTCATTCCAGTATTTTTCCAGAACATCTTCCACCTGCTTGATTTTCATGACATCTTCAAAACTAAGTACATTATTTTGCAGAATTTCATAAGGGGAATGGTCCATATAGACATAACCGAACTGTTTGGCAGATATCCTTAATCCTGTACCGCGCAGCATTTTTAAAAATCCGAGCTGAAGTTCTTCCGGTCTTAAGGCGAATACATCATTAAATGTCTTTCGGAAGGAATGGTAATCTTCTTCCGGAAGTCCGGCGATCAAATCAAGGTGCTGAAGGATTTTTCCGCCTTCTTTGACCATTGTCACTGTCCTTGTCAGCTTTTCAAAATTCTGCCGTCTTTTTACCAGCTCATTTGTCAGATCATTCGTGGATTGCACACCGATTTCAAAACGAAATAACCCCGGAGGTGCATTTTTATTTAAAAAGTCGATGACTTCCGGGCGCATGATGTCACCCGTAATTTCAAATTGAAAAACAGTGCCCGGCACATGCTCATCGATCAAAAATTGGAACATCTCCATGGCATAGCTTCGGCTTATATTAAATGTGCGGTCAACAAATTTAATTGTTTTTGCGCCATTAGCCATCAAATATCTGATGTCGTCTTTTATCTTGTCCCTATTAAAATATCTCACGCCCACTTCAATGGATGAAAGGCAGAATTGGCAGCTGAATGGGCAGCCTCTGCTCGTTTCAATATAGGTGACACGTTTGGAGAGATTGTCCCTGTCTTCCGGAAAGCGGAAAGGGGAGGGAAGCTCCCGAAGGTCGACTTTGTCTCTTATCGGGTTAATGACAGGTTTTCCGTCTTTCATAAAACCAATGCCTTTAATATCATCGGTATTCGTTCCATTTTTAAATGCGTCAAGGAGCACCTTGAATGTTTCTTCACCTTCCCCGATAACGATAAAGTCGATTTCATTTAAGCGTTGCAGCCAATAAACCACATCATAGGAAACTTCCGGGCCTCCCAGGACAATTTTGACATTGGGCATGATTTTGCGCATGATCTGAATCACTTTGACCGTTTGTTCTATATTCCAAATATAGCAGCTGAAGCCGACGACATCAGGCTTTTTGGCAAATAGGTCCGTCACTATATTTAAGGCGGGATCATTGATCGTGTACTCAGCAATTTCAATATCATGATCAGGGGCCGCATACGCCTTTAAGTAGCGTATGGCCAAATTTGTATGGATAAACTTCGCATTAAGCGTACTTGCGATTACTTTCATTTCGTTCGCAGCTCCTTTTTTCTTCACTACTTTATCCATTTTATCGAAGAAAAAAGAAAACTACAATTTGTGATAAGAAAAGCAGGAATTTTTCGAACTATAGCGAATTTAGGTAAAAGATGAATAAAAAAAGAGCGAATCAATCGCTCCATCAAAGTGAACTGTATTCATTCCGCAGCCGGTTTGCAGCATGCTTTAACTTTGACCACTTCATTTCTATAATCGGCTGGGTGAGGCTCGTTACAAATTTACTCGAAAGGAGAGCGGTCAACAGAAGACTGACTATTAATAATAAAGGTAATGCCTGCACTTGATCTACGTAATCCTCAAGGCCACTTCCCCTAAATGTACGTACAATGAATCCGTGCAGCAAATAGACGTACAGTGTATTTCTTCCCCAGTTCGTAAAGAAGAATTGCCTGCGAGGAACAAATGCAAAAAAACATGCAGTCATCGCAAATTGGACCATGTATATTCCCGCCCGCTGTAATATTCCAAAAATCTCCGCGCTATGAAATTCACTATATGCTTTTGAACCAAAGAACCACTTTTCATTCAGGTCAGGGAAACATAGGATGCCGACGGCTACGATAAACATGACAATGAGCGCGGCAACTTTTGCCTTTGGCTGGATGAGTTTCTTGAAATCTTTTTTGCTTAAAAAATAACCTGTTAAGAAAAACGGAAAGAAGACAATGGTTCTCGACAGGCTGAAATAAGTTGAAATCCAGTCAAAGTAGCCTGCTCCAAGACCGGCCAAAAGAGTGATGGCCAAAGCAATTCCGGGTTTCATGCGGCTAAAGGCCAACAGCAATATATTCCAGCAAAAAAGGCTGATTAAAAACCAAAGGGACCAATGCGGCTGAAAAAGTTCCAGTTTAAAGGTATCTTTGCTGTGCAAAAAATAGTAAAATACGGCGTAGGCAATTTGGAATAAAATATAGGGCAGAATCAGTTTTTTGGTGATTTTGGCAATATAGCCCTTTTCATAAATGCCTTTGGCAAAGAAACCCGAAATCAGAATAAACGCGGGCATATGAAATGTGTATATGAATTTATATAAAAAGGAAATAAACGAACTTGTTTCAATATAGGATTGAAGGAAGTGCCCAAATACGACCAGAAAAATCAACAGGATTTTGGCGTTGTCAAAATAATAATCTCTTTTTTTCATCAGTGATCACCTACATACCAAGTTAGTCACTATGCATTTTCCCTTTATACGCATTCACAAACATTACGTTTTTGTAACAAATAAAAAAGTAATATAAGTGGATAAGGAGGCTAATACAATGGACAGAAATTTTACAACAAACAAATTTTATTATACAGAGATGGACAGTTCAATAGGTAAACTATTTCTAACCGCTGCAGATTATGGAATGACAGGTATTTATTTTAAAATGGATGATGTTCCGGAATCGGTAAAAAACAATATGAAGGAAGGAAGGGATCATCCGATTCTACGAGAGGCTGCCAATCAATTATCAGATTATTTCCATGGTAAAAGGCGGGAATTTTCTGTTCCTCTTTCTCCTGAAGGAACGGACTTCCAGAAAGCTGTGTGGAATAGTCTGTTGGAAATTCCTTATGGAGAAACCCGGACATATGCTGAAATCGCAGCTTCCATACAAAATGAAAAAGCAGTGAGAGCGGTTGGACAGGCAAACAGGGCCAACCGATTGCCGATATTGATCCCATGCCATCGGGTGATTGGAAAAAATAGCAAATTAACAGGTTATGCGGGGAATCAAGTCAACAAAAAGGAACTTCTGTTAAAATTGGAAGGTGCTCTATGATCAATATGAAAAAATAATCTTATTTTTGTCCGAATAGTGTCAACTTCTGGATATTTATTTACATTGATGTGTAGTTTTGAGATAATAGAAAAGTTGAAAAGAATGGATGGCGGAGGTAAGTAACACATGTGCAACAGCAGTAAGGATCAAAGCACTTTTTTGGCAAAGATTCAACGAAAACGGGAAGAAATGTTCATTCTAGGCGAAAAATACGGATTGAGCGCAGATGAAACGATTACCTGCAGCCGTGAACTTGACCAGCTTTTAAACGATTATTATCATAATTTTCAATCGACACCCTCTGCTAAGACAACAAACCAAAGCCGCAAACAATCGTTTGTAATATTCTCAAAACCGTATCCTGCAAGACATGTACAATCATCATGAAAACTGAATAAATGAAAAAAAGAGACTGCCCAATTAGGCAATCTCTTTTTGTTTTACGATGATTTTATCGTTCTCCACGACAGCTTGAAGCTGCTCGGCGTCTTCATTTTCCAAGATGAAATCTGCGATTTGATCTTCAAGCTGTTCCTGGATCGCACGGCGCAGCGGGCGTGCACCAAACTGTGGATGATATCCAAGGTCCGTTAATTTTTCTTTCACTTCGCCTGAGATGTCAATGGACAAGCCTTGTTCAGCCAAAGTATCGGACATTTCCCGGAGCAGAAGATCTACAATTTTCAATAAGTGTTCTTTCTCCAGCTTGTGGAATTCTACAATTCCGTCGAAACGGTTGAGGAATTCCGGCTTAAAGAAAGATCCGAGTGAATCGAGGATGCTCGTCTCTTTTAGTGCATCGCTTTTATCAAATCCGACTTTGATCTCTTTTACGCCTGTTCCGGCATTGCTTGTCATAATGATAACAGTATCTTTGAAGCTCACTGTTCTGCCCTGGCTGTCTGTCAGACGGCCGTCTTCCAAAATCTGCAGGAACATATGCTGTACATCTGGATGTGCTTTTTCAATCTCATCAAGCAAGATGATGCTGTACGGATTGCGGCGCACTCTTTCAGTCAATTGTCCGGCTTCCTCGTGTCCCACATATCCTGGAGGAGATCCAATCAACTTGGATACGCTGTGTTTTTCCATATATTCGCTCATGTCCAGGCGGATATAGGCATCTTTTGTTCCGAAAAGTTCCTCGGCCAATACTTTAGTCAATTCTGTTTTACCTACTCCTGTCGGTCCTACGAAAAGGAATGATCCGATCGGGCGGTTTTTCGCCTTCAAACCGGCGCGGCTGCGGCGGATGGCTTTGGCCACTTTTTGAACCGCTTCTTCCTGGCCGATTACTTTGGAAGATAGATTGTCAGCAAGTTTTTTCATTTTCTTTTGTTCATCCGACTCAAGCTTTCCGACTGGAATTCCTGTTTTCACAGCGATGATGTCCTGGATATGCTTAACATCCACAACCATCCGTGGTCCGGCTGAGCCCTCATTCAATATTTTCTCCAACTCCGCTTCTTCGTCGCGGAGTTTTGCGGCAGTTTCATAATCTTCTTTGGCAAGTGCCGCCTGTTTTTCTTTTTCCACTTCAGCGTAACGCCGCTGTGCTTCTTCCTTGCTTGGTTCATTGATCATCAAGTTTAACTTGGAACCTGCTTCGTCCATCAAGTCAATGGCTTTGTCCGGCAGGAAGCGATCCTGGATGTAGCGGCTTGACAAGTCGACGCATGCATTGATTGCTTCGTCTGTGTAAGTCACTTCATGAAAGCTTTCATATTTGTCTTTCAAGCCTTTTAAAATTTCCAGCGCTTTTTCCCTGCTTGGTTCGCCGACTTGCACCGGCTGGAACCGTCTTTCCAATGCCGCGTCTTTTTCAATTTGACGGTACTCTTTTAAAGTAGTGGCCCCGATGACTTGCAGCTCACCTCTGGCCAACGCCGGTTTCAAAATGTTGCCGGCATCCATGGAGCCTTCGGCCGATCCGGCACCGACAAGCAAGTGAATCTCGTCGATAAATAGCAAGATGTTTTTGCGTTTTTGAAGTTCAGCGATCAGCTGCTTCATCCGCTCTTCGAATTGTCCTCTGATGCCTGTATTGGCAACGAGAGAAGCAACATCCAGCAAATAAACTTCCTTGTTCTTTAATTTGGAAGGTACACTGCCTTCGATAATCTTTAAGGCGAGGCCTTCGGCGATAGCAGTTTTACCAACACCCGGCTCACCGATCAAAACAGGATTGTTTTTGTTCCTGCGGTTCAATATCTCGATGACCCGGTTGATTTCCTCGTCACGTCCAATGACAGGATCGATCAATCCCGCTTTGGCTGCATCATTCAAGTTGCGGCCGAACTGATCTAAGAATCCCCCGCCATGTCCTCCAGCGGTCCTTTCCTGGACTTTTCCATTCATGTTTGGATTAAATATATTTTCTCCTGCACCCGGGAATCCTTTGAAAAAGTCATCAAATCCCCCGAATTGATTTCCGAAAGGGGATCCTCCCATTGCTCCCAGAGCTTGTTTTTCATTGGCATAGCAGGTGGAGCATAATGCCAAGGTTTGTTTTTGTCCATTAATATTTACGTGGAGATGAACGTTAGCATTTCTTTGATTACATTTGCTGCATAGCATATGCATCTAACCTCCATTATTTAGTTTGATCATTTTTGACCATTTAGCGATTAAAAAACAGGTAAGTTGTTTGACCAACTTTGACCTTGTGATTTCATTATACACTGACCTTTTTTGACTTTCAACCCATTTGATCAAAAAAATTTATTTTTTTTGGGCCTGTCTCATATGGATAAAAGGAGGGGAAAGGAGCGTGTCTGTTGAGAAAATGGTCAGAGGCTTTCCAGGTCGCTTCAGTCTATGTGGGAACAATAGTAGGAGCGGGATTTGCAACGGGGCGCGAGATCGTCGAATTTTTTACACGCTTCGGTTTCTATGGCACTGCCGCCATCTTTCTGGCGGGTGTCCTGTTTATTGTGCTGGGTTCTAAAATCATGCTTGTCGCGATTGATATCAGGGCAAAGTCCTTTGAGCAATTGAATGAATATTTGTTTGGGCGCCGCCTCGCTTTGGTCATGAACATTTTTTTAATGCTCATGCTGACGGGAGTATGTGCTGTCATGCTATCCGGTGCGGAGGCATTGTTTACGGAACAGCTTAGGCTGCCGCAGCGTACAGGCTTGGTCTTTACAGTAATTCTTACACTTATTGTCATGGCTGCCGGGGTGAAAGGGTTGTTTGCGGTCAATACATTTGTTGTCCCGATGATGGTTGTTTTCAATTTCCTTGTTATGCTCCTGGTGATGAATACAGGCAGCCGGGTTTTTGCACCTGTGGTTTCATCAGGGTGGGAAGAAGGAGGGAAAGCAGTCTTGTCGGCTTTTTCATATGCCGCATTTAACCTTGCCTTGGCCCAGGCGGTTCTGGTGCCGATGGCTGCAGAGATCAAGGACCGTTCCGCTGTAAAAAGGGGAGGGGTGATCGGCGGCCTGCTGCTCACTGTCATTCTTTCATCAAGCCACATATCACTTGGAACGCTGTCTGATCCCGCAAGTTTTGACATCCCAATGGCAGTGATTGTAGAAGGGACAGCAGGCACACTTTATTTCTTATATCTTCTTATTATATATGGGGAGATTTTCACATCGGTGATCGGGAATTTGTACGGGCTGGAAAGGCAGATACGGAGTTATTTGCCTATCCACAGCCTCTGGATCTATATTTGCCTTTTGTCTGTTGTTTATGTCATCAGTCTTGTCAAATACGGGACCTTGTTGGAAATCTTATATCCTTTGTTCGGGTATATCAGCATCGGATTTTTATTTTTGCTGTTGATCAAGCCGGATAAAGCCCGGTGAATTCACTCACCGGGCTTTAGCAAAAAAGAAAGAAAGTATAACTTGATATGAAAATTTTTTTCAAAAGAAGCCTTTCTTTGTCCAGCTCCAGGCGCCATCGGCGAAAGGATCAAGTCAAATTGCTGTGGTGGCTGAAGAACTCCCTCATCAAAATTTGCCTTGTGCTTGTCGCCTAAGGCTGCGCGCCTTACGCTTTTCTTATGTCTATTTCACTTTTTTTCAATCGTTTCGGCCATTTTTAAGAAAGGATCTTCCGCATCTTCTTTGACGGGTGTAAAAATTGTCAGTTTCAGGAGCCAATCTTTTTGCGGGATGAGATATGCGCTGACTTTTTCATTTCCATTATCAGCCGTAAAGCCGGCTGCGTCTTTCAGCCACTCGTGCCCTTGCGGCTTGGCCTCTTTTATATCGGAGCTGACAGATTCAAGCTGCGATTTGGCTGTTTCAATTTCATCATTTAATTCTGCGTCAGCCGGAAGGAGCTCAATCCGCATAAACAATGTATCATTCTCTTTCAGGTAGAGGACATCTTTTCGCGGTTCCTCGCCGGTCAGTTCATAGTCCGGGAGTACGTATAGGGAATAGTCCTGATTGTCGCTCTCCTTTAAAAAAGCCGTTTCTTCTTTTTCCTCGCCTTTCCATTGATAATTGAGGTTTTTTTCCATCAGACGGATCTTGTCTGATCCGCTCCCGGTTTCATTTTCTTTTTGATCTTGTCCATCTGGGGATTCATCATCGGATTTGCCTTCATCGTCCTGTTGTTTGCTGGTGCCATCGTCTGCAGTTTCGGTGTTTTCTTTTCCATCACTGCCGCCGCTTCCGGCATTTTGCTCTTTTTTTGTTGTCCCGCAGGCTGAAAGCATGGCAGCGGCAAGCAGGAAGATGAATAATAACTTCATTTTTTTCATTTTAATGGCCTCCTGTATAATGTTTTTCAAAATATGATTTGCCTAATATAAAGGGAAGATCATCAATAATAACAGGTCAAACGTCAAATGTGAAAAAATGACAAGAGGTATGCTCCGTTTCCATAAATACAAGGTTCCCCAGACGAGGCCGCTCACGAAAGCGGCTAAGGCCAATATGGGATATCCTGAGAGGAAAAAGCCTGCTCCATTCAGCAAGGCGGCGCCGATTACGGCTGCTGCAGGGCTTAGCAGTCTTGTCATCCTTTTAAGGACAAACCCTCTCCAAAAGATTTCTTCTCCGGGAATCATGATAAAAATAAGGACGAGGTAATGCCAAATGAATTTAAAAGAAAAAAAGTTGAATAGCGATGCAACCTGGCTGTCCAATGAGCCCGGCAAAACGGATAATATCCGGTTCCCAGCAAAAAACAGCAAATAAAGGGAAATTCCCGACCAAAGCCCGTGTTTGATATAGTCCTTTGCCGGCACTTCATCGTCAAGCTGTTCATTTACGATTGTATAGCTGATTAAAAATAAGAGAGTGGCCGTATATAAATACCAAAATACATCTTTTCTGTCGAACGTGACATAGATGAGCAGGAAAGCAAAGAATATGCCTCCGATTAATTTTAAGTCAACCCATTTTTTAAACATGCAGCAGGTTTGGTTCCTTTCCTAATTTCTATAACCTTTTGAGAATATGAATTCATTCTAACGGAAAAAAGAGTATTCTTCCAATCATACTCCGGCAAAACTGCGGTTTTCGATAGATATATGAATGGGGAGAAGGCAAGCTAAAAAAGCAAGCATATTCGCTTGCTTTTTTAATTGTTTAGCGTATTATAAAATGCTCAGGTTGTAAGTAACTTATTTGTCACTCAGTGCTGAGTCCGGCTCCGACGGACAGGAGGTCCTAGTGCCGCCGGCGCCACAGGACGTGGCGCTTTAAGGCGGCCAGCGCCTATCGACTAGCAGACTTCACACTTAAAGTGCTCCTGCGGCGCAGCTTACTCTAGGAGGCGTAGGCGAACATCATAGCAAAGCTGCACGACCCCAACTCAAGGAAGCATCACACGAAGCCATCTCAAGTAGTAGCTTTCCTACGATAAGTCAACATCGCTCCGCTGCGCGTGTTGTCCGGCTGCGAGTGCCATCGGCGCAAGGATTAAGCCAATCGCTGCTGAAGGCAAACTACGCCTTCGCAAGCGTAGTCTAGCTTTGCGCCGATAAGCAGGCACTCTCCGGCTTTCCTTATCCTTTATCTCGTCAGAAGCGCTCCAGTGTCTAGCTTCAGACGGCAGGGGCTCGAGGTCGCTTCGGTCAAACCAATGAAGTCAAAGAACGACTTCACAGGTTTGCCCTCCGACGGACAGGATGTCCTAGTGCCACCGACGCCACAGGATGTGGCGTTTGTCGGCGGCCAGCGCTTGTCGCCCCTAAACGGCCGTCTTCCGCATTTCAGTCTGTACGTCGATAAACAGGCGCTTGCGCCTTTGTTCTTGTATAGGAAATTATAAAATTCTGCAGTTGTGGATAACTTCTTGTGGTACAATTCAAGCAACACTTTAAGGAGTAATAAAAATGGCTAAGGGTTCCGGGGTAATAAAACAAATTCTAAAAGAACATTTTGCGGGATTTTGGTATCTGCATTCTAATCGATTTCCAGAAAGTTATCGAGAAGATATAAAAGAAACAGTGGAGAAAACGATAAGTTGCGGATCCAAGGATATAGGTTATGCCCGTTATGAATGTTTAGGATGTGAAAATCCTAACCCTAAATTTGTCTGCTTTACTTGTAAAAGTAGGTTTTGTCATCGTTGCGGAAAAAAGTATACAGATGACTGGGCAGATAAACAACAGGAAATGATCTTTGATGTTCCCCATCGCCATATGGTATTCACTATTCCTAAAGAATTACGGAAGTTATTTTATAATGACCGGAAAAAGTTAAATGAGCTAAGTAAACAAGTTTCAGATGTATTTCAATATCATCATGATCAAAGAAATAAAGAAAGAGGACTACGTTCAGGTGTCATTACAGTTATCCATACGTTTGGACGTGATCTGACTTTTAACCCCCATATACACGCTCTTGTTACGGAAGGGGCATTGGATAACCAAAATAAATGGGTATCTACTCCCTTTATCCCTTATGAGTATTTAAGAAAATCATGGCAAAAGATTGTATTAGGTCTATTGAAAAAATGGTTTCCGAGGGACCTAAAAGTCAAAGAATTGATTAATGATTTATTCCAAAGGTATCCTAAAGGGTTTTATGTAAATGCAGAAAAAAAGATGAAGAATGCGAAAAGTGTAGCTAAATACATAGGCCGATATTTAGCACGACCAGCAATCGCGGAATACCGCGTTGTGGAATATGACGGAGATGAAGTTCAATATTGGTATGAAGATCACCGTACTGGTAAACGGATAGATAAAAAAGTACCTGTATATAAATTTATATTTGAACTTCTTCAACATATTCCGCCAAAACATTTTCGAATGGTTGGTAGATATGGGTTATATAGTAGGAGATCCCATTATAAAGCTCAGCAAATATTAAGCTTACATGCATTCATGAGAACGAAGCAAATTTCACTATTATTGGAAACCAAACGTAAAAAGAAGTCATATCGTGAACGTATGATGGAATCTTTCGAACAAGACCCTCTTCAATGTCCACATTGTCAGGGAGAGATGGATCTGGTAGGTATATGGCATAAAGATTACGGATGGATTTATCATTATATGGAAGACATAGAAAAGGAGAGATGTAGGAAATATGGTATCCCCTATCAAAAAAGGCCAGGGTGAGTCGTCTGATTTGGATTGGTTAAATGAGGATGATCCATTGCGCTTTGATGAAGAAATAGTAACCGTACTATTCAAATGTATAGATTGTAAAAAAACCGATGACGTTCCTGAGTACATTATCGGTGAATTTAGTGTGGATTTGAATAAAGGGGAAGAAGTAGAAATTCATTGTCCTTACTGCAATGGCACTATGATAGAAGCGAGAAAAAGTCCCAAGTGATTCATCTACACTTGGGACGTGTTTAAGGGCGCGTTAGCGCTTTTGTTCTTCAACTTGTACGCCTGCGCGTTGTTTCAAAGCTTGACTGATTCATTAATAATTTTATAGTTTTTATGGTTAATGACAGTTTTTTCTTCCAGTTCGAGATCACGGTAATTTTTCATATATGTCAAGTCTACAATTACCGAGTTTTCATTTATTTTTTCAACTATTCCTCTAAGGCCGTCCTTGAATTCAATGAGGTCACCGACTTTAGCAATTTTCATTGGCTTCTCCCCTTTATTTTTTATCTAGTTTGCACTATTTTTAATAAAAGTGCAATCGTAAAAATAATAACGGTTCCTTCCATGTACACATGCACGGATGTTGTAACAAAAATGAAATAAAAAAATTTTAAAAAAAGAGGTTATTTGGTCAAGTTTTGGGTAATAAAATACTAATCATGGCTGATTGGAATTTTCTAGTAGTCATGTCAATCTCATTTTTCCCCCTTTTATTGGAAGACTTTGTGTCTTCCTTTTTTTATGTGATCTTCCAGGTTACCGCAGCTAAGCTTCACGTTTTCCTAATCCGGAATTCCTCTACTGTTTGCCGGGTATATTCAGGCGATTGCAGGTTGATTCTTGTGCTATACTTGTGACAGGAATGAAGGGAAAAGGAGATGAGAGATTTGGATTTGGGTTTGAAAGATAAAAAGGCCCTTGTTATGGCTTCCAGCCAAGGTTTGGGAAAAGCCATCGCTGAACAGTTTGTCCGGGAAGGAACAGACGTCATGATTGCCAGCCGGAGCGAGGATCAGTTGAAACAAGTGGCGAATGAGCTTAATCGCTTACAGGGCGGCAAGGTGGAATACATACGCTGTGACATCACCAATCCCGACGATATCAGGCGCACAGTCAAGCATACAGTTGATGTGTTCGGAAGAATCGATATATTGATTAATAATGCCGGCGGACCGCCGGCCGGAAGTTTCGAAGATTTGAATGATCAGGATTGGCAGCGTTCATTTGAGCTGAACCTGCTATCATATATCAGGGTGATTCGGGAAGCGCTCCCATTTTTAAAAGAAAAGGGCGGCAGAATCATAAATATCGCTTCTTCTTCGATCAGGGAACCCATTCCCGGACTGATTTTGTCCAATACATTCAGGCTGGGTATCGTGGGTCTTTCAAAAACGATTGCAGATGAATTTGCCAAGTATAATATTCTTGTAAATACGGTGGGCCCCGGAAGAATTGCAACCGAAAGAGTAGAGCATCTGGATGAGGCGCATGCCCAAAGGGAAGGGGTCTCCGTAGATGAGATAAAAGCACGGTCAAAGAAGGACATTCCTCTTGGAAGGGACGGAAAGCCGGAGGAATTTGCAAAAGTTGTCGTTTTTCTTGCTTCAGAAGGAAATACATATATGACAGGCAGCACATTTGTGGTAGACGGCGGAAAACTAAGGTCCATTTAAAAGGGAGGCTGTTCAGCTAATGGAGAAAAAAATCGGTTTTATTGGAATCGGTGTCATGGGGAAGGCGATGGTTCGCAATTTAATGAAGAACGGTTATCCCGTCTTCATCTATACCCGCACAAAGGAGAAAGCTGAAGATTTGCTTTCGGAAGGGGCACACTGGAAAGCGTCACCTAAAGAAGTTGCTGAAGAAACAGATGTCATTATTACAATGGTGGGCTATCCACACGACGTAGAAAGCGTGTATTTTGATGACAACGGAATTTTTGCAGGAGCGGGTAAAGGAAAAATTGTCATTGATATGACGACTTCCACTCCGACGATGGCCAAAAAAATCTTTGAAGAAGCGGAGAAGCTTGGAATGGATGCTTTGGATGCACCTGTTTCAGGAGGGGATATAGGTGCCAAAAACGGAACCCTTTCCATCATGGCCGGAGGAACCGAAGAGGCCTTTAATGAAGTCCGCCCCATTTTTGCGGTACTTGGCAATAATATAGTATTCCAGGGAGAAGCAGGAGCAGGCCAGCATACGAAGATGTGCAATCAAATAGCGATTGCGTCCAACATGATTGGTGTAACCGAAGCCCTCGTATACGCGCAAAAGGCCGGTCTTGATCCTGAGAAAATGCTCTCATCCATCAGTACAGGAGCAGCAGGAAGCTGGTCCATGTCGAATCTCATTCCGCGGGTATTGAAGGATGACTTTTCACCAGGGTTTTTTATCAAACATTTTATAAAAGACATGGGAATCGCCCTTGATGAAGCGAAGAAAATGGGATTGGAGTTGCCTGGTCTTGCGCTTGCCGAAAAGATGTATAAAACTTTGGCGGAAAAGGGCGAGGAAGACAGTGGAACACAAGCCTTAATAAAATATTGGAGATAGTCCCCGTAAACCCGTAAAGCCGCTGACAAAAAGTCAGCGGCTTTACGGTGTAATAAGAACTAGAATACTGTTTTTGCCAAAGCCTGTCCCCTATACGGCGGTTCGAACGGGCTAAGAAGGACATTACACAGCAAAAAGGATGCAAGCGGTGTGCCGGAATCAAGCTGCTGACACATGGATTCGATTAAAAAAAGCTGTCACCCAGTTTTTTAAACACGGGCTTCTGCTGCTTTCTTTTTTGATGTTCTTGTCTGGGTTCTTTGAGACCGGTATATTCTTGAAGGAGTTGTTTCGCTTTACTTAGCGACATGCATGTTTTTGGATTGCGGGAATGTTGATCAAGATGGCCTAAATGAGGTAATTGTTCAAAATCTTCCTTTGTAGGCGGAATATGAAATGTATAATCGCCGCATTTGACTAAAACATCCGATTGCTGTTGGCTGAATCTCGGGTTTCTTGAAAAATGCAGCCCTGCTTTGGATGCTTTCTTTTCCCTGATCATTTTTTCAAGCGCCTGTTTTTTCAGGCTGTAAAGGAATTTCGGATTAAGGGCTGTCTTTGCGTGTCTGTTGACCGTGAAAATAGCTTGTGACAAGTTCTCGATTGTCGGTTCCAGTGGAGCTGTTCTTCTGGTTTCCTGATCCACAAATGGGCTCTCCTTTCTTTAAATGATGAAATTTACATATAATTATATCATTATGCGTCTGGAATGAAAAGACGTGCCTTGTTAAAGATGAAAACCTGCGGAATTTTTACTTGAAAACGGAGCATCCCAGGTGTATATTAACTTTGTCAGTGAAAGGGAAATTTACAATGATTAATTGACATATAGCCAAGAGAGCTTGCAAGGAAGGAGATGCAGAAATGAAAAAAAACAAAGATTATGAAGCTGTTTTCCTGCCTTCAAAATCAGGTATCATCAAAATTTATATTTACGGTTTCAAGCCTTACGGTTCATGGGGTAAAGTGAATACAAGCATGAACGGAGTTTCCGTCAACGTCAAAGGATATAACCGAAAGAAAACAATCATCAGGTCTCTAAAAAAACTGAACGAGTCATTGTTGAATATAAAGGAAGATCAATAAGAAAATTTTTTGCGAAAAAGGCTTCCGGGGTGGTTTGAAAAGCGGCCTCCCCGGGAAATTACTCAGAGGCAGGCCCATCCTGTCTAATTTTTTTCGAAAACCAGCACCCTCCGCAAATAAAAAACGATTTGCATTGTCTAAGGGGCATCTTTTATAATAAGTGTGTCTTCCCAAAGAAAGGGGTTAAAACATGTCACAACTATTAGGTATCATTCAAAGACTGCAAACAATGCAAAGTATGGAGGGCCAAGAAGACGTTCCGCAAAGACAGTTTGAAGTGAACGGGAAAGTCATCTGCCAAGTGAAGTACTTTTCAGGCACAGGAACATTTGAAGTGGAAGAGTACGATAAGGATAATAAGCAGACATATCAATTTGATGACATTGATGCTGCAGCTATAGAGATATTCGATATTGTCCAAGAAGAAAAAGCATTAAGTTAAACTTTTTCCCTTCCGCTTGCTCCTTGAAGCGGAAGCCTTTTCACCTTTAAGCCGCCTCGCCTTTTGTTATAAAAAGATTTTTCATATCACAGATTTGTTTCCCTTTTCTAAATTTATGGTAAAATGATATTAGAATGATTTTGTAAAGAGATGAGGGAGTTTAAAAATGATTTCCTTGAAAAGTCAGGCGTATACAGAACCGAAAATCAGTGACTACATGATTCCGTCTGAAAAAGTGGCCCATGTGCAAGTAGGAAATAATTTAGAGCATGCTTTGCTTGTTTTGACAAAGAGCGGCTATTCTGCAATCCCGGTGCTTGATGCCCGCTTTAAATTACACGGTTTAATCAGTTCTGCTATCATTACAGAATCAATCCTTGGGTTGGAAAGGATCGAATTCGAAAAGCTCAGTGATAAAAAAGTCGAGGATGTCATGGCTGTAAATATTCCGATTGTTATGCTCCATGATCATTTTAAAAAAGCAGTGGGCCTGCTGATCGACCACCCTTTTTTATGTGTTCTTGACGAAGAGGGATACTTTGAAGGCATTGTTACAAGAAGAGCCCTATTGAAAGAGCTAAAATTGCAACTTTAATGTAAAAATGTTTAAAAAGGAGGCTCCCTTTCATCGGGAGCCCAATTTTTTTATTTTAATACGAGGAGTGGGATAATGGGGGAGATGGCCAAAAACATTCCAAACCGTACGAAACGCCCGTATGTACTTGCATCTGTTATGCTGGCAATGTTCATCGGGGCCGTTGAAGCGACGATTGTTGCCACCGCTATGCCGGCCATCATAGGGGATTTAGGAGGATTTGCCCACTACAGCTGGGTTTTCTCCGCATTTTTATTAATGAATACAGTTACGGTCCTTATTTATGGGAAACTGTCGGATTTATATGGAAGAAAGCCGATTTTAACGATAGGGGTCAGTATATTTTTGATCGGATCATTTTTATGCGGCGTTTCGGGGTCCATGAAGCAGCTTATTATCTTTAGGCTCATTCAGGGGCTGGGTGCCGGGGCTGTCATGCCGATCGCAACAACGATAGTCGGAGATATTTATACAGCTGAGGAACGTGCCCAAGTGCAGGGATATTTATCAAGTGTCTGGGGAATCTCTGCAATCATGGGGCCGGCAGTGGGTGGTCTCCTTGTAGAGTATTTAAGCTGGAGATGGGTTTTTTGGGTAAGCATTCCGTTAGGAGCCCTGTCCATTATCGGTATTTGGCTTTTTTTGCATGAAACGATTGAGAAAAAGAAACCGGATATCGATTATGCCGGTGCCGGACTCCTGACTGTAGCCATTTCATTTTTCATGATCATTTTAGTGGAGGGGGGCGTCCGATTCTCCTGGTCCTCTCCTCAGGTAATAGCACTTGCAGTTATTGCAGCCGCCGCTTTCCTGATGTTTATTTTACAAGAGAAAAGGGCTGCCGAACCTATGGTGCCGCTTGAAATCTGGAAAATCCGGCCCATTTTGGTCGCCAATCTTGTCTCTTTTACAACAGGGTTGATGCTGATAGGGATATCAAGCTTTTTACCCGCATATGTACAAGGAGTGATGGAAAAAAGTGCAACAATTGCCGGGTTCACTTTGACTGCGATGTCCATCGGCTGGCCTTTGGCATCAACAGCCGCCGGCAAATTGATCATAAAAATTGGCTATCGTTCCACCTCCTTTATCGGCGGCATTTTTCTTGTCGCCGGCGGTGGCTTGTTCGTTACGATTGTACCGTCGGCCGGGCCAATAGGGGCTGCTTTTTCCTCATTTTGTGTAGGAGTCGGAATGGGGCTTACAAGCACCTCGTTTATTGTGCTTATACAAGGGGCAGTTGGTTGGAAACAGCGCGGTATCACGACCGCAGCCAATATGTTTATGAGAAACTTGGGGAATACTGTAGGTGCGGCTTTGCTAGGCGGAATTCTCAATGGCCAGATCCTCCGTTATTTTGCGGAACATGGAGGCAAAACAGGCCAAAACCTTACGCTGGACTCCACTAATATGCTGCTTACCGAGGAACATCGGGCTGAATTGGGCGAATCGGTCAAGCACTTGTTGCAGGAGGGACTGTCCCATTCATTGCATTCCGTATATATAGCGGTGCTTGTGTTTGGTATCATCAGTTTCTTTTTGGTACTTCTACTGCCGAAAAAAAGTAAAGCTGTTGCTTAAGCATTGTACAAGCAATCCGATTGAATGACACCAAGTGAAACGCTGAAATACTAAATTAAGAGGTTTTTTTATGTCCAACACAGATTTACGTTTTCTAACCGTGCTTGCTGAAGAAATGAATATGCGGAAGGCAGCGGAAAAGCTTTTTGTTTCCCAGCCTGCCTTGTCCCAGCGGCTGCAGAATATAGAAAAGCAATGGGGAACGAAATTATTTATCCGTTCACAGAAAGGTTTGATTCTTACCCCGTCAGGGGAGATTGTCATTAAATTTGCAAAAGAGATGCTGGAGAAAGAAGAACAGGTGGTAGAAGAAATCCAGGCTCTTGAAACGCATGTACACGGGACATTAAAAATAGCCTGCGCTTCGATCGTTGGCCAAAATTGGCTCCCAAAAGTACTGAAGAAATTTGTGAGTTTGTACCCCAATGCGAAAATTTCACTTATTACCGGATGGAGCAGTGAAATCCTAAAGGCGCTTTACGGAGGGGAAGTGCATATTGGCATCATCAGGGGAGCGACGGATTGGAAAAGTTCAAAATATCATTTATTTGAGGACAGTCTCTATCTTGTTGACAAGGAAATCAAAAAAATAGAACAAGTGTTTCAAACCGATCGTCCTTTTATCCAGTTTAAAAGTGATTCGAATTATTATCAGGAGATCCAGGATTGGTGGCATCGCCAATTTCAAACGGCGCCAAAAAGAACAATCGTTGTAGACCAGATCGAGACATGCAAGCAAATGGCATACAACGGAATTGGATATGCCATCCTGCCTGCCATTACACTGAACGGCCCGGATAAAAACATGTTTCAAATCCCTCTCCTTGATGAAAAGGGGATGCCGATCAAACGTGATACATGGCTGCTCGGCTACGATTCCGCTTTTGAATTGAGGCAGGTTCAGGCATTTTTGGATGTTGTCCGTGAATTCAATGAGGATCATGGGGATATTGGCTGAATGCTCCCGTCTTTGATATGGCGGTACGGAGCATTTTATTTTGTTGTCGATAAAAGTCATGGTAGACTGAAATAGGTGGAATATTTATCCGTTTTTGTGGGATACATAAGAAGGTGTAAAAAGGCAAGCGCATTAATTAGTAATGATTTTTTATTTAAATTTATTATAATTAATGTTGACTTGTCCTTAGGATTATCCTATAATAACTATTGTGATGAGGTAGTGCACTGAGAAAATACATAGACATTTCTCAGTTAAATAGTAAATTTTTAACGGAGGGATTTTAAATGGCAGAACGTATGGTAGGAAAACAAGCACCGCGCTTTGAAATGGAAGCAGTATTGCCAAACAAGGAATTTGGTAAAGTAAGCCTTGAAGAAAACATGAAAAACGACAAATGGACAGTTCTTTTCTTCTATCCTATGGACTTCACATTTGTTTGCCCAACTGAAATTACGGCCCTTTCCGACCGCTATGACGAGTTCGAAGATTTGGATGCAGAAGTAATCGGTGTATCCACTGATACTATCCACACTCACTTGGCTTGGATCAACACTGATCGCAAAGACAACGGTCTTGGCGATCTGAAATACCCGCTTGCTGCGGATACTAACCATGTTGTTTCCCGTGAATATGGAGTACTGATCGAAGAAGAAGGTATCGCACTTCGCGGATTGTACATCATCAACCCGGAAGGTGAATTGATGTACTCTGTTGTCAACCATAACAACATCGGCCGTGACGTTGACGAAACCCTTCGGGTACTTCAAGCGTTGCAAACTGGTGGACTTTGCCCTGCAAACTGGAGACCTGGCCAAGAAACATTGAACGTTTAATAAAATAGAAAAGCGAAGGCCGCTGTCTAGGGGAGATAAGCGCTAAAGCGACCTCGAGCCGATGGCGGCCGGACATTAACAGGACAGGCACTAATTGTGTCTGTCTTTCATATATCAGAGCTTAAAATTTTCCAAAGAAGAGAGGGATCGCTTTATGAAATTGCGTGAACCAATGCCTGAACTGGAAGGTGCAGCCGAATGGCTTAACGGACAGGTGACAAAAGAAGATTTGATAGGGGAGAAGCCTACATTAATCCACTATTGGTCAATAAGCTGCCACCTTTGCAAGGAAGCTATGCCTCAGGTTAACGAATTCCGTGATGCATATAAGGATAAATTGAATGTTGTAGCCGTTCATATGCCGAGATCTGAAAATGACCTGGACATAGACGAGATTAAAAAAGTTGCAGATGAGCATGATATCACACAGCCTATTTTTGTTGACAGCCAATTGAAGCTGGCAGATGCTTTCCAAAATGAATATGTACCGGCTTATTACGTATTTGATAAAGACGGCCAATTACGCCATTTCCAAGCCGGAGGCGGCGGAATGAAAATGCTTGAAAAACGGGTGAACCGTGTGTTGGGTGAATTGGAGAAAAAAGAATAAAAAGAGGGAAAGGCGCTTTCTACGAAAAGCGTCTTTTCTTATGAAAAAAAGCTAGAGCCGGAAGGCACTTCCTCCGGCTCTAGCTTGAAACAGCGACAATCCGTTCAGGGTGTGTGTAAATATTCAACTGGCCATTCCTTGCAAATCCGATCGCAGTAATGCCGAGATCATGTGCCAAATCTATCCCTAGTGTCGTTGGGGCCGATTTTGAGATCAGTATGCCTGCTCCGATTTTGGCAACCTTCAATACGACTTCCGATGAAATCCTTCCGCTGAAAACGATCACTTTATCTTTTAAGGATATATTATTGATAAGACAATGGCCGAATATTTTATCCAATGCATTGTGGCGGCCAATATCAGAGTAGCTGAAAAGCAGTTCATCCTCGGTGCATAAAGCCGCATTGTGCACACCGCCTGTCAGCTGGAATTCTTCGGAGCTTTTCTGCATTTCTTCCATCAGTTCCAGGCACTGTCCGGCTGAGATTTTTTGCCTGGACATGATCGTTTTTGCTGTTTTGGCATCATTGTAGAAGTAAAACTGCCGGCTTTTGCCGCAGCATGACCCGATCATTCGTTTCGAGTAATATTCTTTGCTGATCACTTGTTTCACTTTCAACTCCACATAGGCAAATCCCTGATGTTCATCTATCTCAAGTGAAGAAATGTCTCCGATGTTTCTGATCATTCCTTCGGATGCCAAAAAGCCGACTACGAGCTCTTTCAAATTCGCAGGGGTGCAAACGACTGTTGCGAACTCTTCATTGTCGATATGGATTGTAAGCGGATATTCTACAGCAGCCTGATCCTCTATTTCAATAAGTGATTTTCCGGTGTATCGCAATACTTGCAGGCGATCCCTGACGATAGGCTCCATACAACCACCTTCTTAGCTAATTACTTGTTCGAGATCATCCATTCGCTTTTCCAAATAGTTGATGTCTTTCTGCGCATTGTACGTGTCTGCTTTTTCAACAACGACACTGATATTATATTCCGGAATTCCGGCGAATTGTTCATAGATGCCTTTTTGCAGCAATACATTACCTTCGGGCCAATATACGGAAATATTGCCTCTTCGTGTGTCGGCAAACCTTGCTTTCCCTTGGAACGTCCCGTATTGATTATAAACAACAATGGCTTCGCCTTCCAATATTCCAAGTTCTTTTGCATCTTCGGGATGTATCAAGACATCGTATCGGTCTGCTGCATTAAAAGGATCTTTCTCGCTGTAGATCATTGAGTTGAATTGTTTGCCCCGTCTTGTCGTAACATAGAAATGTCCATCAGGCTTGCGCAATTCCGGAAGCTCGATTGGCAGAAGGTTGGCTTTTCCGTCTTCGGTCGGACAGATTCCGTCCTCGCACAGCCATGCTCCACCCCATTGAAAAACATCTCCCCGATTTTTCAAATGTTGGATTCCGTCATAATTTGGGTTGGCGATGGCTATTTCCGCCCTTATTTGTTCCGCTTCTGTAAAATTCAGCAAATGTTTTTCCTCAGGTTTGATCCGTGCGGCCAAATCCACGTATATTTCCCATTCGGAGCGGGCTTCTTCGATTCTGGGCCCTTCGATTTCAGGGGAAAAATAGACCATCCGTTCAGTTGAAGTGGATGTTCCGCCGCCGCGCTGTTCATATCTCGTTTGAGCAGGCAGGACAATGACTTCTTCCTGGGCGTCTACAAGCGTGGAAGTATTTAGAATGATGTCCTGATGGACCCTTAAGTCGACACTGCTCAAGCATTCCTCCATAAATGCCGGATCAGGCATCGTTTCAAGGAAGTTGCCGCCAGATGTATAAAAGACTTTCAATTTTTTCTCGTGATCTTCGGGAAGTACGGCATTTTCCAGAGAAACGCCGACAATATCGCCCTGCCATTTGGGGATGTCAAAACCCCAGACCTTTTCCATCCGCTCAATGTTTTCCGGCTCGAAATCTCCTCCGGGAAGAACAAATGGATCGGCTCCCATTTCTCCTGAACCTTGGACACCTGAGTGCCCTCTAATCGGCATCACTCCACAATGTTCCCTTCCGATGAACCCTCTTAAGATTGCCAAGTTGGCCACCTGGGAAATATTATCGGTTCCAAACCGGTGCTGAGTCAATCCCATGGACCAGACAAAAACGCCACTTTTGGAATTGGCAAGCACTTCCGCGAATTCCAGCATTCTTTCCTTTGTGATTCCGGATGATTTTTCAAGCTGATCCCAGCTTTGCTTCTGCACGTGTGCCTTCAAATCTTCATACCCATTTGCATGCTTGCTTACAAAATCATGATCTATCGCCGAGCCGGGCATATTTTCTTCCATTTCAAACCAATGCTTCATGATTCCATTCATGAAGGCGATATCTCCTCCGATATTCACCTGATAAACATCATCGGCTATTTTAGTTCCGAAGAGGGCGGATTCTGCTATCGAAGGTACCCAATACCCCTCCATGGCCGGTTCTTTGTATGGATTGATGCAAATGATTTTTGTGCCTTTTCTTTTTGCGGCATACATGTATTTGGTTGAAACAGGCTGGTTATTGGCAGCAACAGACCCCCAGAAAATAAGGACATCCGTGCCGATCCAGTCTTTATAATTGCAGCTGGATGCTCCGATGCCAAGTGATCTTTTTAGAGCGGTCTTGCTCGGTGAGTGGCAGATTCTTGATGCATTGTCGATATTATTCGTGCCTATGAACCTGGCAAACTTTCCGGCCGTATAATATACTTCGTTTGTGATTCCCCGGGCTGTTAAAAAGAGTGCCATTTGTTTAGGATCGATCGCCTTCACCTTTTTTGCAATTGAATCCAGCGCTTCGTCCCATGATATTCTCCGGAATTTTTTCTCGCCCGGTTTACGCGAAAGCGGATAGGGGATCCGGCCAAGTTTTCTTAATTCAGTGCTGTCCAGTTTTCTCAGTTCATCGATATCCGAATGAAGAATTTCCTCTTTTATGGCGGGCATCGTGTTCAGGCGCAGTACATTTAACCGTGTCGTGCAAAGATGCGGGCCGGCAAGGGTTTGGTCATACAGTCCTGATACTCCAAGCGCACAGCCATCACATACTCCCTGTGTCAGGATTCGGAAAGCGTACGGCAGGTTATCGCTGTTTTCAAGCACCACCTTCATCGTGTCCCGGATATGCTTCGGTTTGACTTTGCCAAGCCCGAATGGAACCGGGCTTACCCAATGTTTTGGGTCAGGTTTTTTCGGCAATTTGATAGGGCCTTCATGTTTTGTTTTTCCCATTCTCATTCTTCCTTTCTATCTATTTTATAATAAAAAACCACCGCAAAAACGCCTGAATAAGCATTCTTTGCGGTGGTTAGTCTTTAACAGGTGCGCTGCCAAGTGCCAACTCACTTATTTAGTATTGAATTTTTCTTCCAGGTTCTGATCAAAGATGAAAATTGACATGCCCAGGTCTTTTTCGATGTCTATATCAACAAACAGATCGAGGAACTTTGCACCGAGCAGCTCTTCCATTTCGACAGGATGGTTTTTTCGGTACATCTCTTTTACCATCTCCGTTCTGGCGGCCCTGACCATCTGTTTTCCATCTTCTGCGCTTGCGATAAATTTCTCGACCGGCGATAAATTGCCTTCCATTTCGCAAATCGCCCAGTTTTTGCAAAAAGTCGTCTTTATTTTACTGGGACCTTTGCCCATATGGCGTTTTCGAAAAGATCTTACTAAATTACTGAACTCCGCCTCATAATTTCTCATCATCCAATAACCTCTTGTCTTGGTGCATACTACCATTCTACCATGTTTGCAGGATATCTCAACTACCTGTTTAATTGGTTACTAAGTCTTTTTTCTTTTTTACCTTTTTAATGTCAACCCGGATAATAAGTGAAACGGCAAATGCGACGACAAATAATGCTGCAAAGAACAACAGGCTGTTTCCGTAGCTCCCTGTCATATCCTTAATTTTAGCCGCAAACATTGGTCCGGCGATTCCAGCGGCTGACCATGCAGTCAATATATAGCCGTGGATAGCTCCCAGCTGCTTCGTTCCGAATATATCTCCGATATAGGCCGGAATGCAGGAGAAGCCTCCTCCGTAGCAAGTCAGGATGACAGCAAGCATGATTTGGAATAAAATGGATACACTTGTAAATGGCAGAAGGGCGAATAAAACGATTTGGATCGTAAAGAAAACCGTATAAGTATTAGGCCGGCCGATATAGTCGGAGGCGGTTGCCCAGCCTATTCGCCCGAGACCGTTAAAGATGCCCAGCACTCCGACCAATGCAGCAGCCTCGATGGATGAAAGGCCGATGCTTTCCTGAGCAAGCGGGCTGGCTGCAGATAAAATGGCAATACCGCAGGTGACATTGATAAACAGCATGATCCATAGATAGTAAAAGCGCGGTGTTTTTACTGCTTCATTGGCAGTCAGCTGGGAAAGATCCGTCGATACTTTTCCTGATTCCACTTTTTCCTTGAAACCTTTCGGCATCCATCCCTCAGGCGGTTTTGCAAGGTAAAGGGAGGAGGAAGTCATAATAATGAAATAGACTGCTCCCAAAATAAAGAAAGTATTGGCGATGCCAGCGTTTTTTATGAGGAAATCCATGATTGGACTGCTGATGGCTGCCGCAAATCCGAATCCCATGATGGCCATTCCTGTAGCCATGCCCCTTCTGTCAGGAAACCATTTGACAAGGGTTGATACCGGGGCTATATAGCCGACACCCAAACCGATTCCGCCAATGACCCCATAGCATATGTAAAGCAAAGGCAAAGACCCCAGTTTTACTGCGAAGCCTGAGCAAAAAACACCAACTCCAAAAAATATGGAAGAGAGAAGGCCTGCTTTGCGCGGACCGTGCTTTTCAACAAAATGGCCTAAAAAGGCTGCTGAAAGTCCCAGGAACAAGATAGCGAGACTGAATGTCAGCTGCACCTGGCTTGCGGTCCAATTAAATTCCTCCATCAGCGGGTTTGTAAAGTTGCTCCAGGCATAGACTGAACCGATTGAAATATGTATGCCGACTGCAGATACAACAATCAGCCACCTGTTTTTCAGTTTCTCCATTATTATACCCTCCTTAATGAAATAGTTCCTGCATTGGTGAAACCGTTAACAACTTATAAAAATATCAAAAACATATAGAAGGAATGAATCATTTTACATAATACGACTTAATGTTCAAATAGAAATATATATAAAGCAAGACCAAAAAACCACCGTCAAATATGGCCTGTCATTGGATAAGGCGATTTGCGGTGGTTAGTCTTTAACAGGTACGCTGTCAAGTGCCAACCGTTCAGGTATTATGTTCATTTCCCAAGCTTCTACATGAATATTGATATTTCGATTTACATGTTAACATATCTGTCACAATTTTAATAGAGAAAAAGGTTAAAAAATTCACATTTTATTCGGGCCATGAATCAGACTCCATAACGCAAGCTTCCCGGGCAGTGTTTACAAACATTTCCCAGGGGTAATCCAATAGTATAAAAAGCAGAAGGAGGTTTTTTCCATGGAAGAAAAATATGTGATAGGTTCCTATGATACGGAACAGGAAGCGGTAAGTGCAGTCGAACAGCTGAAACGGGATGGCTACAGCCAGGACGATATATCCGTCATTAGTAAAAACAGGCAGGAAGTGGATCACATTACTCATGAAACAGATACAAAAGCTCCTGAAGGTGCGGCAACCGGCGCTGCGACCGGCGGTGTGCTTGGAGGATTGGGAGGGGTGCTAGCCGGACTTGGTACGTTGGCGATCCCGGGAATTGGACCGGTTATCGCAGCCGGACCGATTGTAGCCGGTCTATCAGGGGCTGCTGCAGGAGCGGGAGTAGGAGGGCTTGCCGGTGCTTTGATCGGAATGGGAATTCCCGAAGACGACGCACACCGCTATCACGATGAAGTGAATAATGGAAAAATACTTGTCCTTGTTGACAAAGCCAAAAGGGAAACATTACCTTAATATCTGAATAATATCATCTTCCGTCTGAATGGCGGAAGATTTTTTTAAGAAACGGGCGCCCACGCTTTTCGAATAGTGTAATGGTATAATGGGGATTATTGTAAATGGTTATCATTCGAAGGAAGGTAGATCACATGTCAAGATTGGAAGCTGGAACGGTTGTTCAATTATATGGGGCACGCGAAGTGCCGTTTGGATACTTTTTGACTGATGGGGAAGAGGATGTCCTGCTTCATCACACGGAAGTTCCGGATGGCTTTGATCCACAACAGGAACAGACCGTCTTTTTATATCAGGATCACGAAGGAAGGCTGGCAGCGACATTAAAAATTCCGGAAATTAGAAAAGGGCATTTCGGATGGGCTGAAGTGGTGGAAGTCAAAGAAAATTTGGGTGTTTTCATACATATCGGATTAACGAAAGACATCCTTGTTTCTAAAGATGATTTGCCCGAATTGCCCCGTCTATGGCCCGCAAGGGGCGACAGGCTTTATTGCACATTAAAAACAGATAAGAAAAACAGGCTATTTGGGATGCTGGCAACCGAAGAAAATATTCGCAGACTGGCAACACCTGCCGATAAAAACTTGTTTAATAAAAATGTAAAAGGGACAGTTTACCGTCTTTTGATGGAGGGCTCAAACATTATCACTGAAGAAGGGTATCTTGGTTTCATCCACCATTCGGAGAGAACAAGGGAGCCTCGTCTGGGAGAAATGGTGGAGGGCAGGGTGATCGGTGTCAAGGAAGATGGGTCGATCAATATATCGCTTCTTCCAAGGGTGCACGAAGCCATTGATGAGGATGCTGAACGCATATACAGCTATCTCGTGGGACGCGGCGGGAATATGCCTTACTGGGATAAGAGCCTTCCCCAAGATATAAAGGACCGTTTCCAAATGAGTAAAGGGTCCTTCAAACGGGCATTGGGCAAGCTGATGAAAGAGGGAAAAGTTATCCAAAAGGATGGCTGGACTCACTTAACCGAAAAGGCCGACCAATGAATTTTTGACATATCATTATTTTTATCCCGCATTAACGGACAGTAAGACTCCCACCTCAAAACTTTAGATGAATCAGGTAGTTTAGGCGGGAGATCAACTGCCTGTAAAAGCCCGATTCGTTCAACTAACAATCAGTGGGGGATGAAGAAAACCCCCACTGATTAAAGTTTCACTTTATCTTTCAATTCAGCCAGATTTCAAACTTGCGCCGTATCAGCTTTTCATCCTCTAGGGCAAACAGAAGGTCGTCCGCTTGCAATGCAAAGAATAATTTCGCGTAAAAGAGGGAATAGATAAATGATTAAAACAGGTTAGGGGTATAGCGGATGAGGAGCGAAGAAATTAAAAAAGCCCATCAATTCGAGCATGGGTGGACTTGGATTGATTTGGATTTTGAAGATGAGGATCAGATTGAACAGCTAAAAAGGAAGTCTTCAGAATTTGGGCTTTGGATGAAAAACGCCAAAAGTATAAAATCGACATCCTTGGATATCATGACACTTGACAAGGCCAACAACTCCGCCCTTGTCGGGTCATTAAACTATTTATGCGATCCGGAAAATGCTGATTCCTATGAATTGCTTCATTTCTATATATCAAAGGATCTTCTAATTACAATTGATTTGGACATAGATTCTATTTTTGATTATGACCTTAAATCCGTATTGGAACAATTCCGCATGTGTGAAAATGCGATTGAAGGTTTTCTGTTGATTATTGGGAAAGTCGTAAACAATTTTCTGGATGGAATTGATGATTTTGAAGAAAAGCTTTTAAGTCTTGAAAAAAAAGTCAGAAGACGAGATCACGGAAACCTCCTGGAGGAAATATTTGAATGCCGCTCAGATATGCTTTTTTTGAAACAACTTACAATACCTGTGGAAGAATTGCTATTAGCCTTGAGGGAAGCGTATTTGGATCAGGTGGAAGAGATGGATGCTTATCGGAAAGCGGTCATCCGGGTGGAGCGGACAATGAAGCTGCTGTATCATTACGATAACCAAATTGAAACGCTTCTGAATATTAATATGAACGTATATTCATATCGGGGAAATGAAATTATAAAGGCTTTGACAGTATTTACTGTCCTCGTCACTCCCATTACCGTGTTGGGCGCATTATGGGGAATGAACTTTAAATATATGCCGGAGTTTGACTGGAAATATGGATATGCATTCGCTTGGGGAGTGATTTTGCTTTCAACAGGTTTGATTTATTGGTGGCTGCATGAAAAAGGATGGACAGGGGATGTCATGAAAGGAAGAAAACAAAAGGCTAGGCAAAAGAACCAGAAGTACTAATCCGACGTGTTCAACGTCGGATTTTTATATTTATAACCGTCTTGTCTTGTTGACCGGTGTTGCAGCCTGTTATTTTTCGTATCTCAGTCTCTGGTCCGAGTGAAAAACACGGCTTAAGGTCGTTTGGCGAAGGCCGTTCATTCTTTAAGATAGAGTCAACAAGTACGAAAGGGGAGATCAAAATGAAAAACCTGCTTACTTTTACTTTGGCTGTCATTTTGGCGATCATCGCTGTTGCAAGCCTGGGAAATATTGTCGGGTTGGCGATTAGCCTGATCATCGTCTATTATTCGCTGAAACAGTTTTTAAAAACCCGCTCCACATGGCAAAAAATTGCCTGGGGGATCCTTGGAGTGATCGGGTTGTCCGGTTTACTGGGCAATTTGCCGGCATTGGCAGGAATAGCAGCCGTTTATGTCCTTTATGTGGGATATAAAAACTGGAAAAAGGAAAAAGCAGAGGATTGTGATACAAAGCACGATCCATTCACGAGTTTTGAACGCCAATGGAATGATCTTGAAAAAGGCCGGACAAAAATTTAAAACAAGGGAGACTGAAAAGATGAACACTTTATTTGAAAAAATTAAGCAAGCTGTAAAAGATGATTTTTATGAAATTGCTGATAAGCAGAAAAAGCCAAATCCAATCTCTTTATTAAATCAATATTTACGCGAAAGCGAAGCGGAAGTAAAAAAAGCCTCAAAACTGATAGAAAGACAGAAGCTTTTGAGGGATGAATTTTACAAAGAATGGCAGCAGATTGAGAAAATGGCTGAAAAAAGAAAAGAGCAAGGGGAGATTGCCTTAAAAGTAGGGGCAGAGGATTTATCGGAAATTGCACTGCGCGAACAGGCTCAATATGAGGAACGTGCCGAGCGATTGAAACATGCCTATGACAATTCAGTGAACCAATTGGAAGAACTGGAACAAAAGTACCGGGAAATGAAGTTGAAGCTGAAAGATATGCATATGAAACGATTGGAGCTTATGGGCCAGGAAAACGTCGTCTTAATGAAAAACAAAATGAACAGGGTATTGAAAGAAACCGAATTTGGAATTCCCGCCGAAAATATGGAAAACATCGGAAAGTTATTTGAACGGGAAGAAAAGAAAGCGAATGATGAATATGAGATCAGCATATTTGATGCACGTATTCAGCAACTGGCAAAAGAATTAAACAAACAAGATTCCAGCGAATTAAGCGATCATTCGTGATAGAATAGAAGAGGATCAGAACTGAGCAATTTATCGATGAGGAGGGACACCAATGAAAAACTTCAGCAGAAACAGCAAAATTGGCTGGGCCATGCTGTTCGCAGGAATTGGAGTGGCGCTGGAGCTTCTGCTCAATTGGAAGCTATTTGTCCCTCTTCTCATCGGTTGTTTCATCATATTTTATTGGAAAAGCCATAAGCACAAAGATTCAAAGAAGATTTATCTAATCATTGGTGTTTCACTTGTTTTTATCCCTATCATATCCACGGCTGTTTTTAAAATTTTCATTATCGCAGCAGCCGTTTATGCACTCATCCAGTATTCAAAAACGAAAAATCAGCCAAAGAGAATAAATGTAAACACAGTTCCGCCTGACCAAAAGACAAAAGTCAACAGAAAAACACCCTTTATCAAGAACATGCTTTCCGGAACCCGAAGGGTTGTCAATGAAATATTTGAGTGGGATGATATTAATATACAGTGCGGGTTTGGAAATACGATCATCGATCTGGGAATGACCATGCTTCCGCCGGGAGAAAGTGTCGTTCTCATTCGTGGTTTAGTTGGCAATATTCAGCTCATCGTGCCTATTGATGCTTCCGTAACCATTAATCACTCAGCAATCAGCGGCAAATTAAATATTTTCAATCAGGAAGAAGAGCTGTTGAATTCCAACGTCATTTACTATTCAGACGGAGATGATAAAACATCCCGGAAAATAAAAATTGTTACAAGTGTCATTTTTGGGGATGTTGAGGTGAGACGCACATGAAAATGGCCAGAACTTTGTCATTTTACTTTGCGTCTCTGGCCCTCTTCGTTTTTCTATTTGTTCTTTTGATTTTTCTATTCACTGTTGATACGGATTGGTATCAATCATTGATGCAAAAAAATTATTTGCTTGTTCCGAATGTGTTTTTTATCCTCGCCATATGTTTATTGGTGGGTTCGATCGCCGGTTACATAGTCGGAATCTCTATTGATAAAAAGGTAGAAAAGATTGAATGGAGCCTTTTGGAGCTGGAAGGGGGAAATTATGACCGGGTAACTATTCCGCCCGCAAAAAACGATAATTTTCCGTCAATCTGGCAAGGGATCGATAACATACGAGCCAGGCTAAAAGAGCAAACGCTGTTATATCAAAAATTCACCAACGAACGGGTGAAATGGAACCGCGAATTAAAAGAAGAGGTTCTCACTCAGGAGAGAAATCGGCTGGCAAGAGAACTTCATGATTCTGTCAGCCAACAGCTTTTTGCTGCAACGATGCTTTTATCAGCAATCAATCAAAGCCCTGATCCAACAAGTGAAACCACTGCAAAACAAAGAGCTTTGGTCGAAGAAATCATAAATGAAGCCCAATCCGAAATGAGGGCACTGCTTCTTCATCTCAGGCCGATTCAGTTGGAAGGCAAAACCCTAAAGGCAGGCATGCAGGAACTGCTGTCCGAATTGACGGCCAAACTGCCTTTGAAGGTTACATGGAATTTACAGGACGTTCAATTGGAAAAAGGAATTGAAGACCACTTATTCCGCATATTGCAGGAGGCGGTTTCAAACACTTTAAGACACGCTAAAGCAAAAACGCTTGAAGTCCATATGATGGAAGTGGATCAATTCGTATTTTTAAAGGTGGTTGATGACGGTAAAGGCTTCAGCATGGACGATCAAAAAGCCGGTTCCTATGGATTAACAAACATGAGGGAAAGAGCGTCGGAAATTGGAGGAAATGTCAAGATCGTCAGTTTGCCGGGAAGGGGAACAAGTATCGAAGTGAAAATTCCTCTGCCAAACCAGGAGGGAGGATGAAAAATGATCAAAGTTTTGTTAGTTGATGATCATGAAATGGTCCGAATTGGTGTTTCGGCCTATTTATCAGTTCAAGAGGATATAGAAGTGATCGGCGAAGCGGTGGACGGAAAACAAGGCGTTGACCTTGCCTTGTCGCTGCGCCCGGATATCATATTAATGGATTTGGTCATGGAAGGCATGAACGGAATTGATGCCACGAGAGCAATTCTGGAGGAATGGCCTGAAGCGAAGGTACTGATCGTAACAAGCTTTTTGGATGATGAAAAAGTATATCCGGCACTGGAGGCGGGAGCCGCCGGGTATATGTTAAAAACCTCCAAAGCCAGCGATATAGCGGATGCTGTCAGATCCGCTTACAAAGGACAGAAAGTCCTGGAACCCGAGGTTACGGATAAAATGATGAAAAAGCTGCATCATGGCACAATGCGCCCCCTCCATGAAGATTTAACGAACCGCGAAATGGAAATTCTCACATTAATGACTGAAGGGAAAGCAAACAAAGAAATTGCGGATGAGCTTTTTATCACTTTAAAAACAGTTAAAACACACGTCAGCAATATATTGAGCAAACTGGAAGTGCAGGACCGGACGCAGGCTGTCATTTATGCTTTTAAAAATGGGGTCATCAGAAAGTAAATTCGTCTTAACAGATGAGTTTGCTTTTTTTTACGGTTTAGCAGTACTTAAGCGATGTTTTGTATGTTAATGACTTCCAAGTATGCTAAAATGGCAGCATAGCAAGAGTGGAGGAATGAAAGTTGAAAAAAGAATTTGCGGTTATCGGCCTCGGGCGTTTCGGCGGGAGCATTGTCCGTTCCCTGACAGAGCAGGGGATGGAAGTAATGGCCATCGATATCAGTGAAGACCGTGTCAATGAATTTGCTTCCATAGCGACACAGGCAGTCATTGCCGACACTACGGACGAAAACGTTTTGAAAAGTTTAGGAATACGCAATTTTGACCATGTCATCGTCGCCATAGGGGATAATATCCAATCCAGCATCCTGACAACGATTATTTTGAAAGAACTGGGTGTTGAACACATAACTGTTAAAGCGCAAAACGATTACCATGAAAAGGTGCTTCGGAAAATCGGGGCAGACCACGTCGTTCACCCTGAGCGCGATATGGGAAGACGGATTGCGCATTATATCGTTTCCACCAATGTCCTCGATTATCTTGAACTGTCGGAGGAATACAGTATCGTCGAAGTGATGGTCAATGATTTGTTGGCAGGGTATACGCTTGTTGAATTGGATATACGGGCAAAATACGGACTGAATATCGTCGCCATTAAAAGGGGAAAAGAAATTATCGTCTCGCCGCAGGCCAATGATCCGTTGCAGATGAACGATATTTTAATCATTATTGGCGCGGATACCGACATTAACCGCTTTGAGAAAAAAGTATTAGTTGAATAAGAAAAGCGCAAGGCGCTCGCTTATCGGCGACAAGCATAAGCCAATCGCTGAAGAAGGCGTAGTTTGCCTTCATCAGCGATTGGCTTATGACCTCGAGCCGATGGCGCCTGAAGCTGGACATATCATATCATCATTTCATATAGAAAACTTGGCCAAATTTTAAACTTTCTAAACAGTAAAAAAGTACCGCCTTGCATTCCATGCAGGCGGTACTTTTTTATTCACATCACAGATTTAGACTTCCATGATAATTGGCAAAATCATCGGGCGTCTTTTCGTTCTTTCGTACAAGAACGGCAATAATGTGTCCGTAATTTCATTTTTAATTTCAGACCATTGGGTTGTCTTGCGATCCATGACTTTATTTAAATGCTTTGAGAGCATTCTTTGGGCTTCATTGATCAAATCTCCGGATTCCCTCATATAGACGAAGCCGCGGGAAATGATATCGGGTCCTGCCGCAATTTTATACTTGTCCATGTCAATGGATACTACAACGATGACAAGGCCTTCTTCTGATAAGATCCGGCGGTCGCGCAGGACGATATTGCCGATGTCCCCGATTCCGCTACCATCGATATATACAGATCCGGACGTTATTTTACCCGCAACTTCCGCATAATCGGAGCTGAGTGCAAGGACATCTCCATTATCCATGATAAAGCAATTTTCTTCAGGAATTCCGCAGTCAACGGCCAATTGTGCATGCATTTTCTGCATTCTGAATTCCCCGTGGATCGGAAGGAAGAATTTCGGTTTCATGAGCCGCAGCATCAGCTTCTGTTCTTCCTGTCCGCCGTGCCCTGAAGTATGGATATTGTTCAGCGAGCCTGCAATGACGTCGGCTCCCGCACGGTATAAAAGATTGATCGTTCGATTGACACTGTTTTTGTTTCCGGGGATGGGAGATGATGAAAACACAACCGTATCCCCTGGCTGAATTTGTATTTGGCGATGCGTCCCATTGGCGATGCGCGATAATGCGGCCATTGGTTCACCTTGGCTTCCGGTACAAAGGATCGTCACTTTATTTGCCGGCAGCCTGTTAAGCTGCTGCGTATTGATGAATGTATCCTTTGGAGCGCGGATGTATCCCAGTTCTTGGCCGATTTCGATTGCTGCTTCCATACTTCTCCCGAAAACAGCAACTTTTCTGTCATTGGCTACCGCTGCATCAGCAACCTGTTGTAATCTGTGGATATTTGATGCAAATGTTGCAAATATGATCCGGCCGTCCACCTTGCGGAAAATATCTTGAATGCTTGCCCCGACCTTGCGTTCGGACATGGTGAAATGGGGAACTTCCGCATTTGTGCTGTCCGACAGCAGGCAAAGGACGCCTTCTTTTCCGATTTCCGCCATTTTCGTCAAGTTAGCCGGTTCTCCAACAGGAGTAAAGTCAAACTTGAAATCGCCTGTATGAACGATATTTCCGGGCGGGGTCTTTACAACAATCCCGTATGAATCCGGGATGCTGTGGGTTGTCCTGAAAAAAGAAACCGATGTCTTTCTGAATTTGATGACATCCTCTTCTTTGATTTCATAAAGCGTCGTCTTCCTGAGAAGTCCGTGCTCTTCAAGCTTGTTTTTAATCAGGCCCATGGCAAGTTTTCCTGCATAGATAGGAATGTTGACTTGCCTCAGCAGGTAAGGAATCCCGCCAATATGGTCCTCGTGGCCGTGCGTAATGAAAAGTCCCTTCACTTTATCTTCATTTTTGACGATATAAGTGTAATCGGGGATGACATAATCGATTCCGAGAAGCTCGTCTTCAGGGAATTTAATTCCGGCATCGATCAGAATAATCTCATCTTGGAACTGTACACCGTATGTGTTTTTGCCGATTTCACCCAAACCGCCCAGGGCGAAAACAGCTGTCTGATCATTTTTTACAAACTTCATATCCTATACAGTCTCCAATTTAAAGTTCGGACTGTTCTTTTCATATTCAAGATAAGGTCCTTCCAACAGTTGAATGAATTCGATATTGATTTGGCGGTCTTTCAAATGTCGGCGTACCTCGAGCTCACTTCCGGCTTCAACAAACAAAACTTTCGTATTTTCCCGGACAGGCATCTCCGTCATGCTGTCCTGATAGTACACTTTATAAATCATCACTTTCTCTCCTTAGCTCCGTGTTCAAATTCCAATATTCTCTATTATATTAAAAAGCTGCAATGAATGCATGTTTTAACGCGCGGGGATTTTCCAGGGAGGAATGATATATAATAAAAGAATAAGCCCTCTGAAAAAAGAGGGTTTGTAAACGGTGATATTTGAATCATCAGGCAATTGTCTTTTTCTTGAGCAAATCTTTCCATTGTTTTAAAAGCTTCCGTCTTAGCTTCTTAAACATGGTGAATCACTCCTTACATTCATTTTAACCGATTTTTGTCCAAAGTAAAAGCCTCTTGGAATCCGCAGCCTCTTTTTGTGCAAGTTTATTGGTTTTATTATATGCTGAAAATAGGATTCTCCATCATGGATATCATTGGAAATAACAAAGTGGATGTGGTTGAACATGAATAAAATTGTATTTTTTGATATTGACGGTACGTTATTGGACGGGGATAAAAACCTGCCGGCATCAGCCAAGGAAGCGGTTCACACATTGCAGAAAAATGGGATTTATACGGCTATTGCAACCGGAAGGGCCCCCTTTATGATTTCTTCTTTGCTGAAGGAGCTAAATATTGATTCCTACGTCTGCTTCAATGGACAATATGTAGTTTTTGAGAACAAAGTGATTGCTGCAAATGCCATAAACAAGGAGATATTGAAAAATATTGAGAAAACGGCCAACAGGCATGAACATGCCCTGGTTTATATGAATGAGGCGACATTAAAAACAAACACGAAAAACAATGACCGTGTCAGAAAGAGCCTGGGAACACTGAAATTGGCTTACCCCGATTACGATCCTGAATTTTACACGAAAAAAGATATATACCAGGCTCTGTTATTCACCAAGGAGAATGAAGCGGAATATTTATCTTCCTTTCATGAAGTGTCATTCATCAGGTGGCATGAACTGGCGCTGGACATCGTTCCAAAAGGCGGGTCAAAAGCAAGGGGGATCCGGCAACTGATTAAACGGCTCGGTTTCAAAATGGAAGATGTGTATGCATTCGGGGATGGCATGAATGATATAGAAATGCTGCGAGAAGTGGGAACCGGCGTAGCTATGGGCAATGCACATGATGTGGTAAAAGAACATGCGGATATTGTAACAACAGATGTGGAAAATGACGGGATTGTAAACGGGTTGAAGGAAGTGGGCCTGTTGGCTGGATCTTTTGAAACAATGAAATGAAAAAAACCCGGACTAATCCGGATTTAATTTTCGATTGGAATCGCCTCTTCTTTCAGTTGGAACGGATTCTTTTTGTCGATATGGTCATAAAACATGATGCCGTTCAGGTGATCGAGTTCGTGCTGGAAGACGATGGCCGGGAGGCCCCGTAAACGGAGTTTTATTTCTTCGCCCTCCGCATTATAGCCTTTTACCGTAATTCTTGCGTGCCGGAATACATATCCCGGAATACTCCTGTCAACTGACAGGCATCCTTCGCCTGATGTCAAATAAGCTTTTTCAACCGAATGGCTTACAATTTTCGGGTTGATGAACCCATAATTGTACTCCTTTCCTTTATCATCGCTTACACGCATGGCAAACATTCGCTTGGAAACATTGATTTGCGGTGCGGCAAGGCCGACTCCGCCTCTAAGGCCGTATTTTTCACTGATGACCGGATCCTGGCTGTTTTTTAGAAATTCTTCCAAGCTTTTTAATGTTTCTATGTCAGCGGGAGCAGGCGGAAGCGGCACTTCTTTAGCGACTTTTCTTAAAGTGGGATGCCCGTCCCGGATAATATCCTTCATTAGCAGCATCGTATTTCCTCCTGAAATGTTCTCTTGTAAACATCAGTTTACCAAAAAAAATAGTGCCTGCAAACAAGATGTTCCGGCCTATGGCGCCACTTATATTGTATGCTGACAATAATCTTTTTTGCCTTAGGCGATAAGTTATTTCACAAACGATTTGCTCGCCTCAACTACGAGCTGAATATTATATTTTCTAATTCTCCTCATGAGCAACGATTGTGTAACGCCTAAATATTTGGCCGCTTTTCTTGTCGAGTTTTCTTTTTCAAGAGCATCGATGATCATCTTTTTTTCCATTTCTTCCAGTATTTCTGGCATTGTTGCATGATTTGAATGAGATGGTGAACTTGAAAGCATATTCCGCCGGATCATTTTCTGAGGCAGGTCCTTTTCCTCAATGACTTTATCCTCTGATAATATCACAAGGCGTTCGATTAAATTTTCCAGCTCCCGTACATTTCCCGGCCAGGAATATTGCAAAAAGTTTTTTAACACTCCCTCTGAGAAGTGTTTGCTTTTATTGTATTTCCCATTGTACAGATCCAAAAAGTAAATGGCCAAATCTTTGATATCATCGCGGCTTTCCCGTAAAGCCGGCATCTTCACTGTCAGTATATTCAATCGGTAAAATAAATCCGAACGAAACGTCCCTTCAGCAAGCATACCTTCTAAATCCCTGTTGGTTGCTGCAATAATCCGTACATCTGCATATCTTGGCTCTCTTGCACCGATCGGCATATATGTTTTCGATTGAAGAAAATGTAATATTTTTGTCTGCAAGTGTATTGGCATCTCGCCGATCTCATCTAAAAATAACGTTCCAGTTTCGGCTGCCTGAATCAACCCCTGTTTTCCTTTTGAAGTTGCTCCTGTAAAAGATCCTTTCTCATAACCGAATAATTCGGATTCCAAGAGGGAGTCTGGTAAGGATGCACAATTAATCTGTATGAAAGGTCCGTTTTTTCTTTTGCTTAACATATGAATCTTTTCTGCGGTCAAGCTTTTGCCCGTCCCCGTCTCACCTACGATTAAAGCTGTTGTATCAACAGCGGCAATTTTTTCGATAATTTTTCTGGCACTCACACGGCTCTTGCTTTTCCCGCCAAAGTTAACATATTCAGCTCTATTGCTATTCTTTTGCATGTTTGTCAACTTTCTAATTTGGGCACTGTACTTTTCCAATAACTCTTCAATTTCCTGGAGTTTTGATGTGTTTTTTACTGCGTCCGTAATATCGCGCAAATGTGCGACGGCAGCAATTACCTTTCCATCTTTATTTTTTACTAAATGCCCTGTTGCAATATATTTTTTTCCATTGCCCACGGTTTGAACAGTACTGACATTTTTACCTTCCTCAAGGGTCATTCGCAATACGGAAGGTTCGAATAAACCTTCCTTTTCCAGATCTCTTACGTTTCTACCGGTAATTTTATTTCTAGGAATGCCGTGCATCTCTTCACTTGCGGAATTCAACCAAAGCGTTGTTCCTTCATGATCCGTAATTAAGATTGCATCTTTAATGGATTCTAAGATGTCAACGAATAATGCCGGGTTTTGATGGCTTAGTTCAAACAGCTTCTCCAAATCTTTTTCCTCCATTCCTCCAATAGAGTCTATTTCGATTCAGTATGATCTAATATAAAAATATCGACAAAAAATCGAATTGATATCGAATCAGGTGAGTTGATTATTTTAAAATTGTACTTTTTTAGTGCAAGATTTTCAATTGATTTTTGAGAAACAGACCAATATTAGGTCCAATAAATAAGTTTTATTTGGCACGCTTCTTGCAATACTAAAAAGTCGGGAGGTGACGTTTAATCAATAACGAAAAAGTTCCTCACCGGGAAGAGACAGTCAAGATGTGGTTTTAAAAAAGAAAGCATAGCACAATGGCCCATAGCGGAGCAGCATTGCTCGAATTATTTTTACGATTTGCAAACCGAAAGAAAGATTACAAAGGTAAGGAGAAGACATACGTGATGAAAGCGGAAACCGACTTAACTTTACAAAAAATATTTAATCAGATAGACACATCGTGGGATGAAGAAGTCTCATTTTTGCAAAAGATTTGCCGATTCCCGTCAACTCTTGGCAATGAGGCACCGGTCCAGCACTTTATTGCTGATTTTTTGGAAAAAGAAATGAGCTTGGATGTAACTAAAGTGATCCCTGATCCCGAAAAGCTGTCCTCGCACCCCGGTTATTCAGATTCCGACTGGTCATATGAGGATAGGCCGGTTGTCATCGGAGAGTATCGCACTGAAGGTGAAAAGAAAGGAAAAAGCGTGATCTTTCAGGGGCATATAGACGTTGTCAGTCCGGAACCTGTTTCGTTTTGGGAACATGATCCATGGGGTGCTGAAATCGTCGGCAATAAAATGTACGGCCGTGGAACTGCTGACATGAAATCAGGTGTGGCTGCTATGATCTTTGCGTTAAAAGCTGTTCGCGACGCAGGCATCAAGCTTTCATCAGACGTCATTATCAAAACGGTAACAGAAGAAGAGTGTACGGGAAATGGTGCCCTTGCAGCGATAGAAGCAGGATTTAAAGCAGATGCAGCTCTTATTCCCGAGCCCGTACTTGGACAAAAGGGACTAACCGCTCAAGTTGGGGTGATATGGGTCAGGGTGAAAGTCAAAGGTTTAGGTGCACATACTGAAAGGGCTGACAAAGCTGTAAACTCTATTATGGAAGGGTATAAAATGATCAATGCCCTTTTGGATTATGAAAAAGAGCTGAACAGCAGAGAAAGGCATAAGGACTTTGCTGATCACCCTCATCCGTATAACATCAATATTGGAAAAATCCATTCAGGAGATTGGCCTTCATCGGTTCCTTCCGAATGTACTGTTGAAGCAAGAGTCGGATTTCCTCCGGGGGTAAAACCGCAGGATGTAAAGGACGAATTAAAGGCTTATTTGTTGGCGGCTGCAAAAAAGGATGAGTGGTTAAGAGAAAATCCGCCGGAAATTTCATTTTACGGCTTCCATGCGGAAGGGTTTTCAATTGATCCGAATCAAGAGCTTTTCGATGTTTTAAACGAGGCTCATATGGCCGTTGTAGAAGAACCAATGGAAACTGGATCATTCACAGCCACGACTGATGCGAGATTTTATAACCTGTACTATGATATTCCTTCCACTTGCTATGGACCGACAGGCGATGGGCTTCATGCGCCAAATGAGTGGGTTGACCTTGACAGTGTCAAAACGGTTACAAAAACGTACGCTGCATTTCTGCTTAAGTGGTGTGGATATAGTAACTAGATGGTCGGGGAGCAACCGAGCGAAAAAGGCTGGGTGATCTCCCGATTTGTCCATTTCGAAGATGCAGAAAGGGATGGAAAGAATTTTATCCAAGGGATAAGATTGGGACCTTTAGTAATCGGTATTTATGGAATGATAAGTAATAATTCAGCTAAAGAATTTTAACTAAAGAGATGGTGAAAAGAAAAAATGTCAACTGAAATAAATCACGAAAATTTAACTGAAAAACAGCGAAACAGCCAGGCTAAAAGAGCCGCTCTTGCCAGCTTAGTTGGAACAACAATTGAATGGTATGATTTCTTTCTTTTTGGAACAATGGCCGCTTTGGTCTTTCCGAAATTGTTTTTTCCGGGTAATGATCCGTACGTTGGGCTGTTGCAATCATTCGCCGCACTATTTGTAGGATTTGCTGCCCGTCCGCTTGGGGCTGCCTTTTTCGGTTACTTTGGTGACCGCATTGGACGGAAAGCTACTTTAGTTACAACACTTCTGTTAATGGGAATAGCCAGTATGCTAATCGGATTATTGCCTTCATACCAAACCGGGGGTATTATTGTAACGATTTTGTTGGTGTTTTTCCGCTTTTGCCAAGGCTTCGGTGCCGGGGGTGAATGGGGAGGGTCGGTCGTCCTCTCTGTTGAATGGAGTCCTAAGGGAAAAAGAGGTTTAATGGGAAGTATGACGCAAGTTGCATCGCCTATTGCCCTGCTCTTATCGTCAGGCGTTGTTTCCCTCACGATTTTTTTAACAGGGGATAGTTTCCATGTTTGGGGATGGAGGATTCCTTTTCTTGTCAGTATCATACTTGTTATCATCGGCTTTATCATTCGTCGTGGTGTAGCGGATTCTCCACAATTTACAAAAATGAAGAAAGAAAATCGTCTATCAAAACAACCTGTTCGGGATGTATTTAAAAGATACCCCAAAACAATATTGTTGGTCATCCTGGCCAGTTTAGCCCAAGGAGTTCCTTTTTACGTCTTTACTACTTTTGCCATCAGTTATGGGTCAGAACAATTGCAAATAGAAGAACAGTTTCTGACGAATACACTTATGGTGGTATCAGTAGTTGAGATCCTTGTCATCCTTTACGCAGCTCATTTATCAGATAAGTTCAATAGAAAATCTATATTTTACGCAGGAGCTATTGTAACTGTATTGATGGCCTTCCCATTCTTCTGGCTTTTTGATACAAAGGTCGCGTTTTTAGTTGTTCTTGCGATGAGCCTTGCCATTATTGGTGCTGGAACAGTCTATGGTCCTTTAGCCGCATTAATTGCCGAGTGTTTCCCTGCCGAGCTTCGGTATAGCGGAACGTCACTGGGTTATCAGCTTTCAGCTGCCGTTCAAGGAATATCACCTATGCTATGTGTGTATTTATTAAATACCTTTAATAGCACAGCACCTATCAGCATCTATCTTATTGTTGCTTCTCTGCTTGCTATTGTGGCCGTTGCCAACTTAAAAAAGGCTAAATATATGGATGCGGATATGGCTAGCTAATTAATGATGTATGTCCTTGTGTTTGTTTCTTAAGTATATAAATCCTAAAATGTCATATTTAATGGAAAAAAGGCTGCTACCTTCAATGATGTGTAGCAGCCTTTCGCTTTCCTGGAACGGGGTGCCTGAAATTCCAATTGAAGAACGATAAATATAAACCTTCCATTCCTTAAAGCCACGTTTATCAGCTCCTTTCGATAATGCCTGTTGTCAATTCCTGTTTCTCCCTTTATAGTAGAAACTATCGTAACGATGGGAGGAATACCGGTGAAAAAACGTCATTTAGCTGTAATACTGCTTGCATCCGCAACTCTCTTATCGGCATGTGGGACCCCGGAGGAGCAAATACATAAGAGCCTTGAAGAGACAGTCGTTTTGGAAAAAGACTTTGAAAAACAGCAAAAGCCTTTGATGAAACTGGAAAAAGAAGAAAAATCACTGTTTGATGAAATCATGAACCTGGGGATGAAAAAGTTCGATGAAATCGTTGCTCTATCCGACAAGGCTCTTGCCAATTTAGATAAACGCGAAGAACTTTTAGCCAAAGAGGAAAAAGCGATGGCAGCTTCAAAAAAAGAATTCGACAACATCGATCATTTAATTGATAAACTGAAGGATGATCAGTTAAAGGGAAAAGCGAAAGAACTGAAAAAGCTGATGAATCGGCGCTACGACAGCCATGAGCAGCTTGTAAAAGCTTATAGGGAAGCAATCAAGGAAGACCGTAAGATTTATGAAATGATGAAAGACAAAGAATTGAAGCTGGAAGACCTGGAAGCTCAGATTGAGACCGCCAACAACGTACAGGAAGAAGTTCTGAAGGCAAGTGAGCAGTTCAATAAATTTACAGATCAATTCAATGAAGAGAAAGAAAAACTTTATAAAGAGGCAGGCATCACCAATGATTAGCGCTGCTTTGAATACGGGGAACGAGTGTGTCGTTCCCTTTTTGCATTTAAAGAAAAGAACTATATACCCTCAGCTGAAGGAGGCGCCTGCGGTTTCCAGAATGAATATGTTGTATAACACGCCTAAACTTTTTCTTTTGTATATGAAACAGTGATGTCGCTTTTTATAATACAGATATAGTTAAGGCTCTTTCCAAGTTAAAAGTGGTATGCCTTTTAATATTATAATCCTTGACTTAAAGGGCGTTGTCATGTAATCTAAAAAACGAGATATACAAATGATTGTATTATAAAACGGCAAAAAAATAACTGATACAGTTTGGGATTTGAGAAATACGGCTGGTTTTTAGGACAGCATTTGTGGAAAACATATAGGAATAGGCCTTTTCATTAGTTGAACATGCCGTTTAGGGTACTCTAAAAGAATAAAAGCCAAAATCAAAAAAATAAAGGAAGGATTGGTGGTTTTGATGGCTTCAAAGGCGAAGGCAGCTCAAGTTGATGCGGTTAAAACGCTGGAAAGCATTGAAGAAAAGTTTGAAATGGTACAAGTTTTAAATGAAAAAGGTGAAGTGATCAATGATAAAATGATGCCGGATCTTTCCGATGAGCAGCTGGTGGAGCTTATGAGCCGGATGGTTTACACGCGTATTTTGGACCAGCGCTCTATTTCCTTGAACCGTCAGGGACGCCTGGGGTTCTACGCTCCTACTGCGGGACAGGAAGCGTCAGCTATCGCTTCTCATTTTGCGCTTGAAAAAGAGGACTTTATATTGCCCGGATACAGAGATGTGCCTCAAATTATTTGGCACGGGCTTCCTTTATATAAAGCATTTTTGTTTTCGAGAGGCCATTTTGCCGGAAACCAGATTCCCGAGGATGTCAATGTGATTCCGCCTCAAATTATTATTGGCGCCCAATACGTCCAGACAGCAGGTGTGGCTCTTGGGCTGAAGAAGCGAGGGAAGAAAGCGGTGGCCGCTACATACACAGGTGATGGCGGTTCTTCACAGGGTGATTTCTATGAAGGCATTAACTTTGCCGGCGCATTTGGTGCTCCTGCGGTTTTCATTGTTCAAAATAACCAGTTCGCCATCTCCACTCCGCGTGAAGAACAGACAGCTGCAGCAACAATTGCCCAAAAGGCAGTCGCTGCCGGCATTCCAGGAGTTCTTGTTGACGGGATGGACCCGCTGGCGGTATATGCTGTCGTTCGTGAAGCAAGGGAGCGCGCTATCAATGGTGAAGGACCGTCCTTGATTGAAACACTCTGCTACAGATACGGCCCACATACGATGGCAGGGGACGATCCGACCCGTTACCGTACGTCTGATACAGACAATGAATGGGAGAAGAAAGACCCGATTGTCCGTTTCAGAATATATTTGGAAGGCAAAGGCCTTTGGAGTGAAGAGAAAGAGAATGAAGTGATAGAGAAGGCGAAAGAAGAAATCAAAGAGGCGATCAAGAAAGCTGATGATACTCCGAAGCAGAAAGTGACAGACTTGATTTCAAACATGTTTGAAGAGCTTCCATATAATCTGCAAGAGCAGTATGAAATATATAAAGAGAAGGAGTCGAAGTAAGCCATGGCGCAAATGACAATGATTCAAGCAATAACGGATGCGCTTCGCACCGAGCTGCGCAATGATGAAAACGTCCTTGTGTTTGGGGAAGACGTAGGGGTAAACGGCGGCGTTTTCCGTGCGACGGAAGGGTTGCAAAAAGAGTTTGGGGAAGAACGTGTATTTGACACTCCTTTAGCCGAATCCGGTATTGGCGGCCTTGCCATCGGACTTTCCACTCAAGGTTACCGCCCGGTTCCGGAAATCCAGTTTTTCGGGTTCGTCTATGAAGTGATGGACTCCATCAGCGGACAAATGGCACGCTGGCGTTACCGTACAGGCGGCTCTTATCATGCGCCGATTACAATTCGTTCACCTTTTGGCGGCGGTGTTCATACCCCTGAGCTGCATGCAGACAGCCTGGAAGGGTTAATGGCTCAGCAGCCCGGTTTAAAAGTGGTCATTCCATCAACTCCTTATGACGCCAAAGGCTTGTTGATCTCTGCCATCCGTGACAATGACCCTGTCATTTTCCTTGAGCACATGAAGTTGTATCGTTCCTTCAGGCAGGAGGTCCCTGAAGAAGAATACACCATTCCGCTTGGAAAAGCAGAAGTGAAAAAGGAAGGAAAAGACTTGTCGATCATCACATACGGTGCGATGGTGCATGACTCCATCAAAGCGGCGGAGGCACTTGAAAAAGAGGGACATTCAGTGGAGGTCATTGATCTTCGCACAATCAGCCCGCTTGACATTGAAACGATCATCAAATCAGTTGAAAAAACAAATCGGGCGATTGTTGTGCAGGAGGCGCAGAAACAAGCAGGAATTGCAGCGAATGTTGTGGCGGAAATCAATGATCGTGCCATTTTGAGTTTGGACGCGCCTGTTCTCAGGGTGACAGCTCCGGATACCGTGTATCCTTTCTCCCAGGCAGAACCGGTTTGGCTTCCGAACCACAAGGATATAATTGAAACTGCAAAGAAAGTGCTTGAATTTTAAAAACAAAGGCGCAAGCGCCTGTTTACGACGGTCTATCCGAAATATGAATAACAGGAGGGTGAAATACATTGTCATTCCAATTTAGGCTCCCTGACATCGGTGAAGGAATCCATGAGGGCGAGATTGTCAAATGGTTCGTGGAACCGGGCAAAAAAGTAGAAGAAGATGATGTGTTATGTGAAGTGCAAAATGATAAGGCAGTGGTTGAAATACCATCACCTGTTGCCGGGACGGTTGAAGAAATTCTTGTTCAAGAAGGCGAGACGGCTGTTGTCGGCGACGTGCTGATCAAGTTTGATGCACCAGGCTATGAAGACCTTCAATTTAAAGGTGCCCACGGCGAAGATGAAACCGAAGCGGACGTGCAATCAACAGCCGAATCAGGACAAGATATCGACAAAGAGGAAGTAAAGGAAGAGGCCGAGCAAAAGGAAAAGGCGGAGAAAACCGGAGCCGGAGACCAGCCGGAAGCCAAAGAGGAAGAGGCTTCAGACAAAAGGGTCATTGCCATGCCTTCCGTCAGAAAATATGCGCGTGAGAAAAACGTGAACATACAGGCTGTCAGCGGTTCCGGAAAAAATGGACGGATCTTAAAGTCTGACATTGATGAATACTTAAATGCACCGGCGGAAAAAGAATCAGCGCCCGAAGCAGAAGAAACACCGAAACAAGAGGAGAAGCAACAGAAAAAAGCTCCTGTTGTCCCGGAAGGCGACTATCCGGAAACAAGGGAGAAAATGAGCGGTATCAGAAGGGTGATCGCCAAGGCGATGGTCAATTCCAAACATACCGCACCGCACGTTACCCTTCTGGATGAAGTCGATGTAACTGCACTTGTTGCACACCGCAAGAAATTCAAGGGGATTGCAGCTGAAAAAGATATTAAACTGACTTACCTTCCATACGTTGTAAAGGCTTTGGTAAGTGCATTGCGTGAATACCCTGCATTGAATACATCCGTTGATGATGAAAAAGAGGAAATCATACAAAAGCATTACTACAATATTGGAATTGCTGCTGATACGGAAAGAGGTTTGCTTGTTCCGGTCGTAAAACGGGCAGATTCCAAGTCGGTTTTTGCTATTTCCAAAGAAATCAATGAATTGGCAGATAAAGCAAGAACAGGAAAATTGAGCCCGAATGAAATGAGCGGCGGTTCCTGCACAATCACGAATATCGGATCTGCAGGAGGACAATGGTTTACACCTGTCATCAATCAACCGGAAACAGCCATTCTCGGAATCGGCCGCATTGCGGAAAAACCGATAGTGAAAAATGGTGAAATTGTTGCCGCACCTGTGTTAGCATTATCATTGAGCTTTGATCATCGGATTATTGACGGCGCTACTGCGCAACAGGCATTAAACCACATCAAGAGGCTGTTAAGTGATCCCGAACTTTTACTAATGGAGGCGTAAAGTATGGTAGTAGGTGATTTTCCAATTGAGACAGACACGATTGTAATTGGTGCCGGGCCTGGCGGATATGTGGCAGCCATTCGGGCAGCACAGTTAGGCCAAAAAGTAACGATTGTTGAAAAAGGGGAACTGGGAGGAGTTTGCCTGAATGTAGGATGCATTCCTTCAAAGGCTTTGATATCAGCTTCCCACCGTTTCCACGAAGCCAAAAACTCAGAAGACATCGGAATAAAAGCGGAAAATGTCACACTTGACTTTGGAAAAGTCCAAGAATGGAAATCCGGAGTGGTTAACAAACTGACCGGCGGTGTCCAAGGGCTTTTAAAAGGAAATAAAGTCGACATTGTCAAGGGAGAAGCTTATTTCGTTGATGAACACAGCATTCGTGTGATGGATGAAAACTCTGCACAAACATACACATTCAAAAATGCCATCATAGCGACCGGATCTCGTCCTGTTGAGATTCCAGGCTTTAAATATTCAAAGCGCGTGCTCGATTCAACAGGAGCCATCAATCTTGATGAGCTTCCAAAAAGTCTTGTTGTCATCGGCGGGGGATATATCGGTGTCGAACTTGGATCTGCCTATGCAAACTTTGGCACGGAAGTGACGATCATTGAAGGCACAAAGGATATTCTTGGCGGATTCGAAAAGCAAATGACTGCGCTTGTCAAACGCAACTTGAAAAAGAAAAATGTAAATATTGTTACTAACGCCGAAGCAAAAGGCGTTGAAGAAACAGACGAGGGAGTAAAAGTGACATATGCTGCTAAGGGTGAGGAACAGACGGTCGAGGCAGATTATGTCCTGGTGACGGTTGGAAGAAAGCCTAACACGGACGAACTTGGACTGGAGCAGGTCGGAGTAAAAATCGATGACAAAGGACTTATTGAAGTCGACAAACAGCGCAGATCCAATGTTCCAAGCATTTTTGCGATCGGTGACATTGTCGATGGGCCTAAGCTTGCACACAAAGCTTCCTACGAAGGAAAAATTGCTGCGGAAGTTATTGCAGGGCAATCCTCTGAAGTCGATTATATCGGCATACCGGCAGTCGTCTTTTCAGAGCCTGAATTGGCTTCAGTCGGATATTCCGAACAGCAGGCAAAAGATGAAGGAATTGAAATTGAAGCAGCCAGATTCCCATTTGCAGCAAACGGCCGTGCGCTGGCGCTCAATGAAACAGACGGTTTCGTAAAACTGATCACTCGTAAAGAAGATGGATTGATCATTGGCGGGCAAATTGCAGGAGCCAATGCTTCCGATATGATTGCCGAAATCGGGCTTGCCATCGAAGCGGGCATGACAGCAGAAGATGTGGCTATGACCATTCATGCTCACCCGACACTCGGAGAAATGACAATGGAAGCCGCAGAGGTTGCTCTCGGAACTCCTGTTCATATCATGAAATAATGTTTTTCAAAAACCCTTTGGAACTCCAAATTCCAAAGGGTTTTTTCATATAAAAAGGTTTAATTTGCCCCAGAGAGTGCATATTATCAATAACAGGATGCTTGTTATATCCTTAAAAGTTGGTGACCTGTCAATGAAAAAATATGTGGCACTCATATTGCAATTGATGATCTGGAGCGGCTTCACACTTGTGGAATGGTTGTCGGGGCGTGACCATATTCTTGCAAAGGCCATTTTATTTTCCGTGTTCTTTTATCTTGCGTTTTTGCTTGCAAGAATGATAGTCAAATCAAATAGGACTACTATTTTTATTACGGTGGCAAGTTTGAGCGCTTATGCCGGGATTCATCTGTTATTGAATACGTTATACAGATCGGCGCTTTTTTACTGAGTAAGAAATCATAAGATTTTTTAGCTATAAAATTTTGAACAAAGCCTTTTGTTGTCTAGCTCCAGCGCCTACCGACTAGCAGACTTCGCACCTCCTCCTACGATAAGTCAACATCGGCTCGTTCCTCGCCGTGTTTCCTTTATCTCGTCGGAGGCACTCCAGTCTGTACGTCGATGGGCAAGGCGCTTGCGCTTTTCTTAATCGGTGAAGGTTTTACAATATCTATCAAAGGACAGAAAAGTTATAATAGAGTAAATTCATATTTTGATTGATTTGAGAGGAGAAGATAATGAGGAAGTTTTTCACCATGACAGCGGCAATTCTGCTTCTGGCTGCTTGCGGTGCGGAGAAAGCGGCGCATGAGGACAAGCAGTCTGGAGATGAAGCAGCTAAACAGGAAACCCGCGAGCATAAGCAGGGGGCGGAGAATAAGGAAGAGGACAAGCCAAAAGAAGAAAGCACGAAACAGGAGGAAGCCGTCGCTTCACCGGAATATAAATTGAATCAAAACACATTTGCTTTGGAGCCGATCGGAGAGGCAAACCCTAAAGTAGTGCTATTAACCATTGATGATGCGCCTGATGAACATGCATTGGAAATGGCCAAAACCTTGAAGAAGCTGGACGCGCCGGCTATTTTTTTCGTCAATGGCCATTTGATCGATTCTCCTGAAAAAGAAACGGTGATCAAAGAGATACATGATCTTGGATTTATGATCGGAAACCATACATATTCGCATAGCGACCTGACAACCCTTCCTGAGGAAAAACAAGGGGAAGAGATTTTGTCTGTAAATGATAAAGTTGAAAAAATAATAGGGGAAAAGCCGAAATTTTTTCGCGCTCCTTTCGGCAAGAATACAGATTACAGCAGGAAGATTGCCGAAGATGAGAACATGCTGCTGATGAATTGGACATATGGCTATGACTGGGAGAAAGAGTATATGACAGGTGACGCCATCGCACATATTATGGTCGATACACCGTTGCTGCAGGACGGGGCCAATTTGCTCATGCATGACCGTGAATGGACGAATGACGGCCTTGAAAGGATTGTTGACGGTCTGCGTGATAAAGGGTATGAACTCCTTGACCCTGCTCTAATTGATACAAAAACTGAATAACCTCTTATTCTGTGAAATGTGTCATACAATTTAGGCTTGATAATCAAGATGTGTTATATTATTATGAATTTAATGAATCATTTTCAAGCCTTTTCACAGGAAGGGATGGAGAAGATGGGAATTATCATCTGTCAGGATTGCAATGCAACCATCGATTATTTTGAGGATGACAAAGTGACAAAATTGTATTCCTGCTGCTGTGAATGCAATGAAAAAACAGATGAACAATAACTGGAATGAGGAGCATCCCGGACGGGGCGCTCCTTTTATTTTAAAAATCTGCTTCAATTAAAACGACAAGGGAGAGGTTAAGGGATGGAAAAGTGGAAAACAAGAGTGACAGATTTACTTAATATCAAGTATCCGATTGTACAAGGCGGATTGGCTCACCTGGCCTATTCTGAATTGGCGTCTGCGGTTTCCAATGCCGGCGGCTTGGGACAAATAACAGCCATGTCGCTCTCAACTGCTGATGAACTGAAAGAAGAAATAAGGAAAACAAGAACAATGACCGACAAACCATTTGGGGTTAATTTTGCGATCGGACAGCACGGGCGCCGCTTTGAACATATGCTTGAAGCCGCGATTGAGGAAGAGGTTGAAGTGGTTTCTGTTACAGGCGGAAACCCATCCGGATTTTTTAAAGAACTTGAAGGGGTAAATGTAAAAAAACTTGTCCTTGTTGCAGCGAAGCGCCAGGCCGTGAAGGCGGAAGAACTGGGGGCAGATGCTGTCATGGTTGTCGGCCAAGAGGGTGGAGGGCATATCGGCAGGGATGATACCGGCACATTTGTCCTCATTCCATCTGTTGTCGACGCTGTGACAATTCCTGTTATAGCTTCCGGCGGGATAGCGGACGGCAGGGGTCTTATGGCGGCAATGAGCCTCGGGGCGGAAGGAATAGAAATGGGAACGAGATTCATAGCCACAAAGGAATGTGTTCATGCTTCAAACCGATATAAGCAGGCAATAATTGACGGATCCGAAACAGATACTGAAATTATCAAAAGAACGCTTAAAGCTCCTGGGCGTGTAATCTCGACCCCATGGTCCAAAAAGATCATCGAACTCGAAAAAGCGGGTGCCGGCTACGAAGAGCTGAAGCCGTATATTAGTGGAACAGCCAACAAAAAATATATTTACGAAGGCAATCCGGAGCAGGGATTCGGCTGGGCAGGACAGGCAGCAGGGTTGATACATGAAGTTTTAAGTGTCGATGAGCTTATACAAACAATGATGAGTGAAGCGGAAAAAATTCGTTTGAAATGGAGTGTTCATTAATGGATTATCAATATCCGATATCCCATCTCTGGTCGACTGAAGAGATAGTGGATGTCATCCATTTTTTTCAATCAATAGAAAAGGCGTATGAGAAAGGAATTGAAAAAAGCTCACTGATAGAAGCGTATCGGCGTTTTAAAGAGATTGTGCCGGGGAAAGCAGATGAAAAGAACATTTGTAATGAATTCGAAGAGGTGAGCGGCTATTCGGCATATAATGTTGTCCAAAAAATGAAACAGGCAGCCCCCGGTGAAACAATTCGTTTATAGCAAGGAGCCAACATTAGACAGAAAGCATCATGTGTTTAATATTATCGACAAACGGGTACTAAATTATTAAGCGGAACTCATTCATTCAACATCCTGGGTAAGTGCACAATTTTGTTACCGGCAATCAGTCGGCAACATACGATAAAGTAAGCGAATAGAGATAAGGTAAGCACTTGCAAACTAATCCCGGAAGGAGTGTTTTGTCAATGAAGCAAGTCGTCAACGCTTATCGAAAGAAGTCAGTGGATAAACAGAAACTTGCTGTCCTTCACCTGGAATTAAACTATGAACTCGCTGTTCTGTTTGATGCAATGCAGGAAAATAACGAAGATATGAAGACAAAAGCAAAGCGCAAATTGGAAAGAATCCGTTCTGAATTAATAAAGATGGAAGCATTGTGATATTGATCCAGATGAAAATAATAACTGATTCTAATGGCGAACTCCCTTCATGTTTTAAAATGAAGGGGTTCGTCTTTTGTTGCCGGACAGGATAGTATAAAATGATCCTGTTTCTTATAAACTTGAAATGATAATGGATATTCAATAAGCTGGGTATTGAAGAAGGAAAGACTGATCGGAGGATGACAATGGCAAACTGGACATTGATAGATAAATATGCCAAAGCATGGCTTCAGGAGGCGGGCACAAGAATTGTCTCTTCATTCGCAACAGCACCTGAAGTCATGACAAAATCGAACCCGGATGATCTCGTAACAAATATAGATCAAGAAACGGAACAGTTTTTCACAAAAAAAATAAGGGAAGCATTTCCTGATCACTATATTTTGGGCGAAGAAGGCTTTGGAGATGACCCGGCCGGGTTCTCCGGGATCATTTGGATTATAGATCCAATCGACGGCACTACCAATTTTGTTCACCAGCAGAGAAATTTCATGATCTCCATCGGAATTTACGAAAATGGAAACCCTAAATTAGGATATGTATATGATGTTGTGTATCAGGAGCTATATTATGCCAAAGCAGGTGAAGGCGCCTTTTGGAATGATAAGAAGCTTCCGCCATTAGAAAAGGTGCCTGTAGAAAAAGCATTGATCGGGATCAATTCAACGTGGCTTGTTTCCAACAGGCTGATTGATCCCAGAGAGACTCTGATACCGCTTGTAAACGATGCAAGGGGAACACGATCGTACGGCTCCGCTGCACTTGAGTTTGTATTTGTTGCTACCGGAAGGCTTGATGCCTACATAACGATGCGGCTTTCACCGTGGGACTTCGCCGGGGGGAAAATCATTGTTGAGGAAGTTGGCGGGAAGGTGACAAATTTAAAAGGGGAGCCGCTGAACATTTTGGAAAGAAATCCGATCGTTGTAGCAAAACCGGGGCTCCATGAAAAAATCATTCAAAAATATTTATCAAAAGGTTTATAGAAGAAACGGTCCAGTTATGGCAGCTGGACCGTTTCTGTATGAATCCAAAATGGCGTGTAATCATATAACCATGGGGTTCTATAATTTGCCGGATTCCCTGTATCTTTTTTTTGTCGCAAAGCCATAGCCCATAACAGAAATCAAAATGATAAAACAGATGATTATTCCAATGGGACTTCTTGCACCGAGGGAAAAACCCATCCCTACGATGGAAAACGCCGCTAATATGGCCAAGAAAAGAAAATTCCACTTAATGCCATTCACGCTGTTCGCCCTCCTCACTCATCAATTTTACAAAAAAATGATCGGCTTGGCTACTATTGTGGTATAATTGTTAAGTTATATGCCAGCATTTGCTGTTATACAGGCAGGAGGAACTACTTTGAATATAAGAAACGATATAAGGAATATTGCGATTATCGCCCACGTGGACCATGGAAAGACGACTTTGGTTGATCAGCTGCTCAGACAATCCGGAACGTTCCGGACAAATGAGCATGTCGAAGACCGGGTAATGGATTCCAATGATTTGGAACGTGAACGGGGAATAACCATTTTGGCGAAAAATACCGCCATTCAATATAAAGATACAAAAATCAATATTATGGATACACCCGGCCATGCCGATTTTGGCGGAGAAGTGGAACGGATTTTAAAAATGGTGGACGGGGTACTTCTTGTGGTGGATGCATATGAAGGCTGTATGCCCCAGACCCGCTTCGTATTGAAAAAAGCCTTGGAACAGAACCTGACCCCCATCGTAGTCGTAAATAAGATTGATAGAGATTTTGCGCGGCCTGAGGAAGTGGTGGATGAGGTTCTGGAATTGTTCATCGAGCTTGACGCCAATGATGATCAACTGGAATTTCCGGTCATTTACGCTTCAGGAATAAATGGAACGGCCAGTAAAGAACCGGATCATCAGGAAGATAACATGGAAGTGTTGTATGAAACGATTTTGGAGCATATCCCTGCGCCTGTGGAAAATCGGGAAGAACCTCTCCAGCTGCAGGTATCCCTTTTGGATTACGATAAATATGTTGGACGGGTAGGCATAGGCCGTATATTTCGCGGTACCATCAAGGTAGGACAGCAGGTTGACTTGATGAAGCAGGATGGGAACGTGAAACAGTTTCGTGTAACCAAATTGTTTGGTTTCTTCGGGCTGAAAAGGGTCGAAATTAATGAGGCATATACAGGGGACATCGTAGCCGTATCCGGCATGGAAGATATAAACGTCGGTGAAACTTTATGTCCAATCGACCATCAGGAGCCCTTGCCGCTGCTTAAAATAGATGAACCTACCCTCCAAATGACTTTTCTGGTCAACAACAGCCCATTTGCGGGCAGAGAGGGAAAATTTGTTACGGCAAGAAAAATTGAAGAAAGGCTTAAAACGCAGCTTGAAACGGATGTAAGCCTTCGGGTTGAAGATACTGAATCTCCGGATGCATGGGTTGTTTCAGGGAGAGGCGAGCTCCATCTGTCCATTTTAATCGAAAATATGCGCCGTGAAGGCTTTGAACTCCAAGTGTCAAAACCGAAGGTGATTGTCAAAGAGGTGAACGGCGTACTGTGTGAACCGATTGAGCATGTTCAAATTGACACTCCGGAGGAATACACCGGAAGCATTATTGAATCGCTCGGATCCCGTAAAGGGACGATGCTGGATATGATCAATAACGGGAAGGGCCAGGTCCGTCTGATTTTCCATGTTCCTGCAAGGGGATTGATCGGATATACAACAGAGTTCATGTCGCTCACAAGGGGCTATGGAATTTTGAACCACACTTTTGACAGCTACCAGCCGATGGCTTCCGGTCAGATCGGAGGAAGGCATCAAGGTGTCCTTGTTTCGATGGAAGGCGGAAAGGCGACGACGTACGGCATCATGCATGTGGAAGACCGTGGAACGATATTTGTTGAACCCGGCACCGAGATATATGAGGGGATGATTGTCGGCGAGCATTCGCGTGATAACGATCTGGCGGTCAATATTACGAAGACGAAGCATGCCACGAATGTCAGGTCGGCCACAAAGGACCAGACTTCAGTCATCAAAAGGCCGAGGATCATGTCTTTGGAGGAATCTCTCGAATACTTGAATGATGATGAATTATGTGAAGTCACCCCTGAGTCAATCCGTTTGCGCAAAACAATTTTGAACAAAAATGAACGGGAAAAAGCGGCCAAAAAGAAAAAGTTTGCCTAATTTTGTTATAATGCCGCTTAAATATGGTATGCTTATGGGGGATTCCTTTTAAAAAGGAGTCCCTTTCTAAAGACGTAGGAGGTAGCCTGAATGAATTTCATTGGTAGTCTGTTCTTCGTTCTGGCCATGACGAAAGCGGACCAAGCTGCGATTGATAGATTTTCTACATTTTATAAATTTTATTATCTGCAGGCGCCAAATGCGAAAACTGCAAATTGGCTCTTGTTTTTGACTATTGCAGCACTTTGCATTCTCGTATATAAACTTGGGTTTGCTAAGAAACTGCCATTGTTAAAATCCGCAATTATTTATTTCTTTCTGTTTATTGGGTGTACAATACTTACTTTTCTCGGGATTTTTCTTCCGATTGCAGAAGGGCTTGTCGTAGCGGCACTCATATTGATCATTTATAAGATCAGGCTGAACAGGGAGAAAAAAGCGGGGACATTCAATAATTAAGAAAAACCGGGCAAAAAGCAGCCCGGTTTTTCTTATTAAAAATCCTTTTCCTTCCCTTTAAAACTGTATAGCTGAAACTGCCCGCTTGCATGACGCGCTTTTGTTTTCTCTTCAATTCTTTTATGGCATTCATCACACATATAAGTATGAATCGGCCTGTTCCTTAACTTTTTGGCAAGGGGTGTGTCATTTCCCAGTTCGTGCTGATTATCGCAAATGACGCATTGCACTTTCATTACGGCCACCTCTGTAAAAGAATAATGTTCTTTTACAAACCATTATACCATGTTGCAGCCTGATTCTTACATGATAAATTCTCTTATGGCCTGTTGCTATTCCGTTGATTGCTTTTCCTGCTCCTTTTGGATTTGGCGGGTGTCCTGCCTGTCCATTTCCTGCTCCTGTTTTTGAGGCGCTTCCTGAGGGTTTTTATTATTTTCCTGAGGAGGCAATTCAGGCATTACCCTTCCTGTAATATCGGCCAATTCATTGATGATCCCCTGCATGGGCATGCCCTTGGATATGTCATCTTTAATTTCTTTCAGTCTGGCATTGATATCGGGATCGGCGACCACGATAGCTCCGGCACCTCTCGGATCGTGCTTGATGCTTTCAGCGACTGAATATTTGATGGACCCCACTTTGGATCGGTCCAAATCTTTATCCACGTCTATGCCGATAATAGCGTAATCCCCGGCAACTACAGCTGTTGCATTTTTTACCTGGGGGATGTCGGAGGCGAGCCCGGCTAAATAATTTGCTCTGTCTTCATCGCTGTTTCGGGTGTTATCTTGACGGCTTATTTCAGTTTTTGTGTTTTGAAGGGAGGGATTCTCTCCATCCCTTTGCTGCCCGTTCATCTGGCCGCACGCTGCGAGTATGAGAATGATGAAAATGTATGCTGCTTTTTTCAATATGCTTTCCTCCTGTTTTTTTGCCAACTATCATTATTTATATATTGTGCAATATGGCTTCTAAGTTTATGCACAATTACATATATTTCAGACAAAGAGCTGTCCCTTATGACACTTTCTAATGGAACCGGCCGATCTACAGCATCATATGATATTAAAAAGGAGCAGGAGGCATCAATTTGACGAAAATATACGTGTTAGATACGAATGTCTTGTTGCAGGATCCCAATGCCGTCTTTTCGTTCCAGGACAATGAGATTGTCATCCCGGCGGTTGTGCTGGAAGAATTGGACTCAAAGAAGAGGTATATGAACGAGATCGGCAGGAATGCAAGGCATGTTTCCAAATTGATAGACGGCTTCAGACTGACCGGAAAACTCCACGAAAGGATAGCTTTGGAAAATGGAGGGACATTGCGAATTGAACTCAACCACAGGTCATTCCACCAGCTGCAGGAGATCTTTTTAGAAAAGACGAATGATAACCGTATTTTGGCGGTGGCAAAAAACATCGCAATGGAGGAAGAGAAGAAAGAGAACGGGAAGCCCGTCATCATCGTCAGCAAAGATGCTCTGTTAAGAGTGAAGGCAGATGCCCTTGGACTGCAGGCGGAAGATTTTTTGAGCGACCGTGTAGTGGAAGTGGATCATTTATATACCGGAACACAGGAGATTTTTATTAATATCGACTTATTAAGAATTTTTTATGAAACAGGTGAAATTTCATGTTTGGATATCGCAAACGGCAAACCGATGCATCCGAATCAGTTTATCGTCATGAAGGATGAGCTTGGAAGTTCATCATCGGGGCTTGGAATCGTTGATGAAACAGGAACGATGATTAAAAAATTGATTACCCACTTTGATTCCATTTGGGGAATCAAGCCGAGGAATGTCCAGCAGACAATGGCGGCTGAGCTGCTTTTCCGCCAGGATATCCAGCTGGTTACAATGATCGGAAAGGCTGGCACCGGGAAGACTCTTTTGGCCCTGGCAGCCGGATTGATGCAAACCGAAGATATGAAAAAATACAAAAAACTTCTTGTCGCTCGGCCAATCGTTCCGGTGGGAAAGGATATCGGATATTTGCCGGGAGAGAAGCAGGAAAAATTAAGGCCATGGATGCAGCCGATTTACGATAATCTTGAATACCTGTTCAATACGAAAAAGCCCGGCGAGCTGGATTCGATTTTGGTGGGGATGGGTTCCATTGAGGTTGAAGCACTGACATATATAAGGGGGCGGAGCATCCCCAAGCAGTTCATTATCATTGACGAAGCCCAAAACCTTACAAAGCACGAGGTGAAAACGATATTGACGAGAGTAGGGGAAGGAAGCAAAATTGTGCTGATGGGAGATCCCCAGCAAATCGATCATCCATACCTTGATGAATTTAATAATGGTTTGACGTATGTTTTGGAAAAGTTCAAAGGGCAAAGTGCAGCAGGCCATATTAAGCTGGTCAAAGGGGAGAGATCTGATTTGGCGCAGCTTGCAGCAGATATTTTATAAACACATAAAGAAAAGCGCAAGGCGCGCAGCCTTGGGCGAAAAGCTGAACTACGCTTGCGAAGGCGCAGTTTGCCTTCAAAAACGATTGGCTTAATCCTTGCGCCGATCGCGCCTGGCTGGACATGCCACATCGCCATTCTATATAGAAGGTACGGTCAAATCTTTTACTTTAACCTTAATCCGTGACTAAATTTATCTA
>NZ_QYTU02000109.1 GCF_003605365.2 Siminovitchia fortis | reverse complement strand
GTTTCCTTTTTTAAAGGTGCCGTCATCATTGAATTTGTTGGGGTTTGTTGCCCTCCTTGAACGATCCATCCTGCGGAGCAGGATGCGGCGTTCCCTGTCCAGCTCATCCAAGCCTTTGCAGAACTCTTGTACATTCACACTTTTGTCGCTGACTGTGGCTACTGTTGAAATGCCGTTATCAAGGCCGACTTTCCCTTCAACCGGTTTCCTCTTTTGGGGCGGGATGCCTTTCATTACCAGCTGCAGATAGAATGTCGTTCTGCCGCGGATGATTTTGCGCACAATCCGGCAATAAGCGATTTCATCGTGCAGGGCTGCTTCCAGGTATGAATCTTTACCCGGTTTTGGCATTTCTGCTTTTATTTTTAATCCGTTCCACTCCACAAAACCGTTTTTGTATCTGATCCCTGATTTATTGGTTTTGC
>NZ_QYTU02000108.1 GCF_003605365.2 Siminovitchia fortis | reverse complement strand
CAGAAGCCGCGGAAGACAACAAACGAATAAAGGAGTGAGCGCGTGATGGCAGCGATGCAGGATGCGATCCGTGAAGAAGTAAATGAGGCGCCGGAGCCAAAATCGGACCGGCCGATCGTCCGCTACCGGGATATCCGGAAATCGTTCGGCGATTTTGAAGTCTTAAAAGGGCTGGACCTGGATATCGAGCAAGGGGAGAAGATCACGATCATCGGGCCGAGCGGCTCGGGCAAGACGACGATCATCCGGATGCTCATGACGCTCGAGGAGCCGACATCCGGCCTGATCGAAGTCGACGGGGAGCCACTTTGGCACGAGGAAGTCAAAGGAGAACTCGTCCCTGCCGGGGAAAAGCATCTGCGCAAGGTGCGCGGGAAGATCGGCATGGTGTTTCAACAGTACAACCTGTTTCCGCATATGACTATATTGAAGAATGTGACAGAAGCGCCGGTCCATGTGCTGGGCATGCCGAAAAAA
>NZ_QYTU02000107.1 GCF_003605365.2 Siminovitchia fortis | reverse complement strand
GCGGGACGTTCGCTGATAGCGATACGCTGCGCTGCGATGGGTTCAGGCTCATTACGAATTAAATCAATATGCAGTAAACCGTTTACGAAGGTTGCGCCAGAGACTTCCATATTTTCAGCCAGCGTAAAGCTCAGGCTAAATGGCTGATTCATAAGCCCTTGATGCAGCCATTTTTTCTCTTCTTTTGGCTGCTCCGGCGTGCCTTTTACGCTCAGGCGCGTACCTTCCAGTTGAATCTCTAAATCTTCCTGACGGAAACCTGCCAGCGCAAGGGTAATGCGGTAGTGGTTATCGTCGCTTTTCTCAATGTTGTACGGCGGGAAGCTCTGGCTTTCACCGGCGTTTTGCAGTGCGTTGGCCAGTTTGTCAAAACCGATCCATTGACGCATCAGTGGGGATAAATCGAAGTTACGCATAGTCATTTCTCCTTCTAAGAAGCGAGTAAGTACCTGCAAATCCGAAGATTCGCATATGCTCCCTGACGGCGAGCATGGAGATGTCAGGCCGCGCCAGGCGGCCTTAAGGAATTAGTTGATTTCGATA
>NZ_QYTU02000106.1 GCF_003605365.2 Siminovitchia fortis | reverse complement strand
TGATTCGTTAGGTTTAGTGGAAGCGTGCTAGAGTCAATGATTTTCAACGGCATGTTTTTCCCGTTTTTAAAATGAATCCCTTTTATTTTGCACACAAGATCCAAGAATAAATGGGAAAGGATAGCTGGATTGATTTCATTGTTCTTCCTTGATAACTGCGATGGACTAATCGATTCAAACCCCAATATTTTCTGAAGCTCATCATCTATTAGTGCATCGCTCATTTCTTCTAGGCTATCGAATTTTTGCAGCTGCGCAAGTAAAAGTAGCTTTATATATGCTTCCGTTGTAAGTTTTTTTGTGTAGGAATCTTGCTTATTCTTTTCAACTTGCTCCATTAGTTTTTTCGTATTTATAGGTGAAACCCATTTACCAAATGATGATTTTCGTGTATTCTTGTCCATATCGGTTATCCTTTACTATTGGATTTGGACAGGAACCACCTGTACTTCCATTGTAAAGGATTTTTTGTTGTATGAACAATTTACTTTTGAACATTCCCAGTATTTTGAACCATATGAATTAATTAATGCAACGCTAGTG
>NZ_QYTU02000105.1 GCF_003605365.2 Siminovitchia fortis | reverse complement strand
CTGGATTCGACGGGATTTGCGAAACCCAAGGTGCATGCCGAGGGGCGGTTGGCCTCGTAAAAAGCCGCAAAAAATAGTCGCAAACGACGAAAACTACGCTTTAGCAGCTTAATAACCTGCTTAGAGCCCTCTCTCCCTAGCCTCCGCTCTTAGGACGGGGATCAAGAGAGGTCAAACCCAAAAGAGATCGCGTGGAAGCCCTGCCTGGGGTTGAAGCGTTAAAACTTAATCAGGCTAGTTTGTTAGTGGCGTGTCCGTCCGCAGCTGGCAAGCGAATGTAAAGACTGANAAAAAATAGTCGCAAACGACGAAAACTACGCTTTAGCAGCTTAATAACCTGCTTAGAGCCCTCTCTCCCTAGCCTCCGCTCTTAGGACGGGGATCAAGAGAGGTCAAACCCAAAAGAGATCGCGTGGAAGCCCTGCCTGGGGTTGAAGCGTTAAAACTTAATCAGGCTAGTTTGTTAGTGGCGTGTCCGTCCGCAGCTGGCAAGCGAATGTAAAGACTGACTAAGCATGTAGTACCGAGGATGTAGGAATTTCGGACGCGGGTTCAACTCCCGCCAGCTC
>NZ_QYTU02000104.1 GCF_003605365.2 Siminovitchia fortis | reverse complement strand
GGTGGTTTGCTCTGCGGCTGAAAGCCTCTCTTACCGGCCTCGGCCTAAAAGGCCCACTGAAAGGGTTTCCCTTCTGCACCACATTCACACACCAATTCTAAAGAATTTCTTTATTTCTTCCGATTTTTCTCCCCCGTAAATGGGTCAAATTCTTCGAATAACGTTAACTGATCTGCCATATAGTCTTCTCTTAGCTGATTTCTAATATATTCTTGTATTTGCTTCTTATTCCTGCCCACTGTATCGACGTAGAAACCTCGACACCAGAATTTCCGATTTCCATATCGATATTTCAAATTTGCATGTCGATCAAATATCATCAGGCTGCTTTTCCCTTTTAGGTAACCCATGAATTGAGATACACTTAATTTGGGTGGGATACTAACTAACATGTGGATATGATCCGGGCAGGCATTTGCTTCATGAATGATTACACCTTTCCTTTCACATAATTCTCTTATTATTTGTCCAATACTCTTTTTGTATTTTCCATAAATAATCTGCCTTCTGTATTTTGGGGCAAAAACTATGTGATACTTACAATTCCATGTTGTGTGTGCTAAACTGTTC
>NZ_QYTU02000103.1 GCF_003605365.2 Siminovitchia fortis | reverse complement strand
CTCTTTCGCCCTGTTCAGACTCGCTTTCGCTGCGGCTCCGCCTTCTCAGCTTAACCTTGCATGAAATCGCAACTCGCCGGTTCATTCTACAAAAGGCACGCCATCACACACTAGGTGCTCTGACTACTTGTAGGCACACGGTTTCAGGATCTCTTTCACTCCCCTCCCGGGGTGCTTTTCACCTTTCCCTCACGGTACTGGTTCACTATCGGTCACTAGGGAGTATTTAGCCTTGGGAGATGGTCCTCCCGGATTCCGACGGGATTCCTCGTGTCCCGCCGTACTCAGGATCCACTCTGGAGGGAATGAAGTGTCGGCTACAGGGCTGTTACCTCCTCTGGCGGGCCTTTCCAGACCGCTTCACCTACCACATTCCTTTGTAACTCCGTATAGAGTGTCCTACAACCCCGGAAGGCAAACCTTCCGGTTTGGGCTCTTCCCGTTTCGCTCGCCGCTACTTGGGGAATCGATTTTTCTTTCTCTTCCTCCGGGTACTAAGATGTTTCAGTTCCCCGGGTCTGCCTTCCTGCACCTATGTATTCAGTACAGGATACTGCCCCATTACTGGCAGTGGGTTCCCCCATTCGGAAATCTCCGGATCTATGCTTGCTTACAGCTCCCCGGAGCATAT
>NZ_QYTU02000102.1 GCF_003605365.2 Siminovitchia fortis | reverse complement strand
AATTAAACTATTGGCAGCTACGACAGTGTATGTATTTACGGGCTAGATCTTCCATCAAATCTTCGTATCCAGACATATGCAGGTTTCCAAAGAGTTTTCTTTAACCAGCGGCTGATCCGGAGTAAAGATTTCTTGCTCTTTGTCTCCAACTGGATAAGGACATTTAGACAATAAGCAATGAGCGCAAGGAAAATTTGATTTTGAATGGCAGTTTCGCTCATGCCATAAAAGTGTTTGATCTCTACGTGCTGTTTGAGCCATTTAAAGAATAGCTCAATTGCCCAGCGTTGACGGTAAATTTCACTAATCTCTTCGGAATCCAGATCGAAGCGATTGGTAATTAATCGTAAAGTGTTTCCCTTTGTATCCACTACTTCGAGAAGGCGGAACACATTCTCTGTACGATTTTGAGTTGAACCAATGTATACCATTTTATCGGATAAAACAGTAGAATCTTCGGGCACAGCAAAAGTCTCTACTTCACGAATGACGGCGTTTTTCTTCAGTCTTGACACGAAGAAATAGCCCTCATCGGTCATTCGATCAAATCGTTCGTAGTCAACATATCCACGATCAAACACATACATGGCATCCTTATCGTCTACAAGGATTTCTAGTTGATTTCTGTCATGTTCTTTAGCTGTTGTAATTTCCGCTTTTTCAGGATAGACGGTGTCTTTATCCATAAACACTAGTCGTAGATGTAGCTTAACTCCTGCTTTTGTTTTGCGGAATTTTGCCCACTTATGATTCGTTAGGTTTAGTGGAAGCGTG
>NZ_QYTU02000101.1 GCF_003605365.2 Siminovitchia fortis | reverse complement strand
AAAGCGGATTTTTTGCTGATATTGATATACTTTTCCATCTGTTTGAAACGAGTATTTATTCCAAACGCTTGCATCTTCATTCGTCTCTTCTGTTTCTAACAACTGCAATTCACCCGGTTTCAAAGTCATTATTTTTGAGTCAATGACTTTCATTTCCTCGTTGTTGCTGTTCAAAGCACGGAGCTTTACCTGCACTTCTTGTTTCTTGCCCATATTATTTTTTATAAAGTAATGATTTTTATATGCTTGGTTTCTGCAATGTTGACTCGACCGCCTTAGGCAATCTTTTTCGGAATTTACCAATACTACAGAGAACTCCTCATTATTCGTCTTGTTGGCGGCTTCTATCGCCTCATTAATCGAAACAGCAAAGGCAACTTTTTCCCCCAAGGGCGCTGCAATAAACAAAATGATAAAGAAATACAATGCAAAACACCCGGTTATAATATTCACCACTTTGCTATTATGGGTTGGGCTTTGGCTGCCTAACTTTTTTGTAATGATAAAATTTAAAATCAGCATAAATCCGCAAATGAGCAAGATGAAACCCATACTAACCCAGGTTTCTATTCTTGTTTGAAGCATCGGAAACCCATATGAACGGAGTAAATAGATATGTACTATCATGCCGGCAATAATAAGCAAGAGCTGAAGGGAAACCAGCAATTTCCACCGGACATTTTCTTTTTTTATTGATTTAACATAGGCAGTTGACCAAATCAGCATCAGCCCCGGAATAGAAAAAATGATGATAGCTGCCATAACAAAAATCAAGTCAGTTCACCTCATTTCGGGTTATCAAGAAAAAAGTATGTTTTTCAAAAAGGAATAACTAATATTTTACCAAATTCATTGAACATCTACACGCGATCACGGAGAAACTCTTTTTCTATTTCCTTAATCCGTGACTAAATTTATCTA
>NZ_QYTU02000100.1 GCF_003605365.2 Siminovitchia fortis | reverse complement strand
TAGATAAATTTAGTCACGGATTAAGGAGTTACAGAAAAACTAACTAAAAAATTCATATTTTTTCCAGTAAAGTCGAAATATGATAGGATAAGAGTATATTAAATTCGACATAAAGGAAGTGAGAATTTGAAAAAGAAGATCGTCATTCCTGGCCTATGTTTTGCAGCATTGTCGACGGTAGCTTTTGAAGAGGCTGTTCAAGCCGCCGAACCTCCTGCGATAAAAGCCCAAGCTGAAACAAAGTATGTTTCAGTGAATCAAGGTTCAGCTCTTAATGTCCGGAGCAGCGCTTCATCGAGCAGCAGCGTGATCGCCAAATTGCCAAGTGGGACGAAAGTATCTGTTCAGTCAGAATCGGGTGGCTGGGCAAAAGTGACAGTCAATGGGAAGACAGGATATGTCAGTGCACAATTTTTGTCGTCAGGCGCCCCGGCAAGCCAACCAGTTGCTAAGCAGGAAGTTGCTAAGCAGGAAGTTGCACCTGCACCAGCCAAAGCAGTTACAAAATACATAAATGTAAATTCAGGCTCGTCGCTGAACATGCGAAACAGCGCTTCAACAAGCGGAAGTGTAATTGGCAAATTGACTCGTGGGACGAAAGTATCTGTTCAATCGGAAGCAGGCGGTTGGGCCAAAATAGCTGTCAATGGAAAGACAGGCTATGTAAGCACACAATATTTGTCCACAAGCGTTCCAGTGAGCCAGCCAAAAGCCAATATTAAACAAGCATCGACGCTGGCGCCTGCCAAGCCTGCAGCAAAGCAAGCTTCGACTGNAAAAACCGTTACAAAGTATGTGAACGTAAATCCCGGTTCGTCGTTAAACGTGAGAAGCAAAGCGTCTACAAGCGGAAGCGTCATTGCCAAATTGGCCTCCGGTTCCAAAGTGTCTGTCCAATCGGAATCCGGCGGCTGGGCAAAGATAACCGTCAGCGGAAAGACAGGGTATGTAAGCACTGCATATTTAGCAATGGGTGCACCGGC
>NZ_QYTU02000010.1 GCF_003605365.2 Siminovitchia fortis | reverse complement strand
ACCCGTTCACACGGGTGGTTTTGATTTTGCTTTGAAGAGTTGCTAAAACAAAATTGTATATACAGTTTTTTTTCTTATCCAGAGAGGTTGAGGGATTGGCCCTGTGACGCCTCAGCAACCACCGTGTCAAAACGGAAAGGTGCTAAATCCAACAAGTTGCTTGCAACTTGAAAGATGAGAAGAAACCTAGTGATTTATTGGGTCTTCTTCTTGTGGGAAGGCCCTTTTTGTTTGTAGAGGATGTTCAAAAAGCACCAAATGATAAGCGTCGAATCTCTTCGTTGGCTTGTTTCTCCGCTGCTCACGTATATAATGCATACGTTCCGCTGCTCGAAACTACGCCGCCTCGATATTCTTGCTTCTAATTTGGCACTTTTTGAACACGTACTTGTAAAAAGGCCTTCCAATCATGAAAGGAAGGAGAATGAAAATGTCGTCTGTACCATTAAAGAAAGAAACACTGCTTGCCCAAGTCGGGAATGACAGAGATGAACCGAATGGTGCGATTAGTACGCCAATCTATTTATCAGCGCCCTACCGGCATCATGAGATTGGATTGTTGAAGGGCTACGATTACATCCGCACAAGTAACCCGACGCGTGAGGTATTGGAAAACGCCATCGCCAAATTGGAAAAGGGCGATCGGGGTTTTGCCTGCAGTTCCGGAATGAGTGCGGTGCAATTGGCATTTTCCTTATTTAAATCAGGAGACCATATTGTCGCTTCAAGGGATTTGTACGGTGGGTCTTACCGGTTGTTTGAATGGCTTTCCCAGCAGTATCAATTGGAATTTTCGTATTGGGATCCGGAAGAAAATGAGGTGGAAGGGCTGATTCGGAAAAACACAAAAGGCCTGTTCATTGAAACGCCCACCAATCCATTGATGACTGAAACAGATTTGAAACTTGCTGCGGAGACGGCTAAAAAATACGGATTGTTGCTCATCGTGGATAATACGTTTTATACGCCTCTCCTTCAAAGGCCCATCGAATTGGGGGCCGATGTAGTCATACACAGCGCGACCAAATATTTGGGCGGACATAATGATCTGCTCGCCGGATTAGTAGTATCAGCTAACCCGGAGCAGAGCGACCGGCTGTTTGATTTCCATAATTCCTGCGGAGCAGTTTTGCCGCCATTTGATTGTTGGCTCTTAATCAGAGGTATGAAAACATTGGCTTTGCGCATGGAGCGGCATGAGAAGAATGCGAAGGAAATTTATTCATTTCTGTCCGGGCACCCACTGGTGGATCAGGTGTATTATCCGCGAAAAGGCGGCATGGTCAGCTTTGAAATCGCAAGGGAAGCATGGGTTGCGCCATTTCTGAAAGCTTTAAAGCTATTCACCTTTGCGGAGAGTCTGGGAGGGGTTGAAAGCTTAATCACATACCCGGCCACCCAAACTCATGCCGATGTACCAGAAGAAACAAGAACAAGCTATGGACTCAGCAATCGCCTTCTGCGCGTATCCGTAGGCATCGAGCATGCGGATGATCTGATTGAGGATTTGGCACAGGCCTTCAATCAATTGAAGGAGCCGGCACCGGGAATAAAAGGGCAGGGAGGTGCTGAAGCTGAGCCTGTTAGATAGTTTGAAAGGGCGGATCTTAATTGGCGACGGGGCCACAGGAACGCTGCTTTATTCATACGGAGTGGACCGCTGCTTTGAGGAGTTGAATCTGACACATCCCAATGAAGTTATATATACCCACAAAGAATATATCAAGGCCGGGGCGGATCTTATCCAAACAAACACCTACGGCGCCAATTATATCAAGCTTTCAAGATATGGATTGGAAGAACGGGTGAAAGAGATTAACAGCGCAGCTGTAAGAATCGCCAGGAAAGCAGCTGGCAAAGAAACCTATGTTGTCGGATCGATCGGCGGAATCCACGGGGCGAGGTTCCATAATGAATTGGAAGAAGAGATTAAGAGAAGCTTCAGGGAACAGCTTTATTGTCTGCTTCTTGAAGGCGTGGATGGCCTGCTGCTCGAGACCTATTATGACCTGGATGAATTGACCACCGTTTTGAAAATTGCCCGTGAAGTGACGGACCTGCCGATTATCACCAATGTTTCGATGCATGAACCCGGCGTTTTGGAAAATGGGGTGCTGCTGTCAGAAGCTTTTGCCCGCCTTGAGGATTTGGGAGCAGATGTCGTAGGCGTAAATTGCCGATTGGGCCCTTATCATGTGTTAAAGGCGCTGGAGACCACACCGATTCCTGAGAAAGCTTTTTTATCTGCGTATCCGAACTCCAGCCTTCCCGAATACCGGGATGGAAGATTGTTGTATAAATCGGAGCCGGATTATTTTAAAAAGTTTGCGCGTTTCTTCCGCAATGAGGGCGTACGGTTAATGGGCGGCTGCTGCGGAACCACGCCGGAACATATCAAAGCCCTGAAGGAAGGAATCAAGGGACTGGAACCCATTACGGAAAAGAAGGTAAAAAGTGAGCCCAGGATTGAGCTAAGCGAAACAAAACATGATGAATGTACCATATTTGAAAAGGTGAAGACAAAGCGTTCAATCATTGTAGAACTGGATACACCGAAACATCTGGACACGAAAATTTTTTTTGAAGGGGCCAAAGCGTTGAAAGAGGCCGGGGTCGATGCACTGACGGTCGCCGATAATTCATTGGCTTCCCCAAGAATATGCAATAAGACGATGGCTTCGCTTGTCAAAAGGGAACTAGGGTTGCCCTCGCTCGTCCATATTACATGCAGGGACCGTAACCTAATCGGCTTGCAATCCCACTTAATGGGCCTACACACATTGGGCATCCGGGATATTTTAGCCATTACCGGCGATCCGACGAAGATTGGCGATTTTCCTGGTGCTACATCGGTTTTTGATGTTACTTCATTTGATTTGATCAAACTGATTAAGCAGTTTAACGAAGGAATTTCCTTCTCGGGAAAATCTCTTAAGCAAAAAGGGAATTTCCGTGTAGCGGCAGCTTTTAACCCTAATGTTCATAATATTGGGAAATCAACAGAGCGCTTGGAGAAGAAAATTCAATATGGGGCGGATTATGTGCTGACGCAACCTGTCTTCAGCCGAGAGAAAATCATAGAAGTTTGGGAAGCGACCAAACATTTAGAAGTACCTATCTATATCGGAATTATGCCGCTTGTCTCCTCAAGAAATGCGGAGTTCTTGCATAACGAAGTACCCGGAATCAAGTTGACGGAGGAGACGCGAAGACGGATGAATGATGCGAAAAGTCCGGAAAAGGAAATTCAAGAAGGCTTGTCAATCGCAAGGGAATTAATCGATACAGCCATTCAATATTTTAATGGGATTTACTTAATAACGCCATTTTTTCGCTATGAAATAACGGTAGAGTTAACCAAATACATTCAACAAAAGACAAAGGAATTGGAAACAGCCGAAGGTGTGTCGTTTGCTTTATCTTAAAATGTACGAAAAATAAGGAGGAAGAAACATGTCTAACGTATTGAGTTCAAATGTGGGATATCCGAGAATTGGCGGAAATCGTGAATGGAAAAAAGAGTTGGAAAAGTTTTGGGATGGAAAAATCACAGAAGAGGAGCTGCTGAATAACACAAAAGCCATTCGTTTGGAAGGTTTGAAAAAGCAAAAAGAAAAAGGGATTGATTTGATTCCGGTCGGAGATTTTTCACTGTATGACCATGTCCTGGATACGTCCGTTTTATTTGATGTCATTCCAAAAAGATTCCAGGAGAACGCTGACAGCAGGACACCGTTGGAAACTTATTTTGCCATCGCCAGGGGAACAAAAGATGCAGTAGCTTCGGAAATGACCAAATGGTTCAATACAAACTACCATTATATTGTTCCGGAATTCAACGAATCCAAGCCAGCATTGAAAGAAAACCGCCCGCTCTTCTTTTATAAGGAAACGAAGGAGGAATTGGGGATTGAAGGAAAGCCTGTTATTCTAGGGCCTATCACCTTTATCAAGCTTGGAAAAGGGTATGAGGAGAAGGAGTTTCCTGAATTAGTCAGTGAATTCCGGCCTTTATATATTCAGTTATTGCAGGAATTGAAGGAAGCCGGGGTTACGTGGGTACAGTTGGATGAGCCGATTTTTTCCACCTCATTGTCGGAAACAGACCTTCAGCAGGCGAAACAAATATATGAAGCTATTTCTGAGGAAGTTCCGGGAATCAATGTCATTATTCAAACGTATTTTGAAACGGTTGATGCGTATGAAGAGATTGTCAATTTGCCGGCAGCAGCGATCGGGCTGGATTTTGTCCATGGGAATTCCCTCGAGTTGCTTCAGAAGTATGGATTCCCTAAAGATAAATACTTGGCAGCGGGGGTCATCGATGGAAGAAATGTATGGCGTCATGATTTGAATGAGAAACTGGGCTTATTGGAAAGCATCAGCCGATTTGTTGATAAGAAAAACATCATTGTCCAGCCATCCTGCTCCTTGCTGCATGTGCCCGTGACAAAAGAAGGCGAAACGGCACTGGATCCGGTTATCAAGAATGCACTTTCTTTTGCAGATGAAAAATTAGCTGAAACAGCTCTCCTTAAAAGAGGATTGGAATCCGAAAAAGAAAGCATCAAGAAGGAAATTGAAGAAAGTATCACGGCTATCAGAACACTGAATGACTCCAAGTACAGAAAGCCAACTAAAGGAACAGTGAAGATAAACGAACTGAAAGCCGACCGAGGATTGCCGTTCAATGAGCGGATTGTTTCGCAAAAAGAAAAGCTTCAGCTCCCTCTATTGCCTACAACAACAATCGGAAGCTTGCCGCAGACACCTGAAGTAAGGAAACAGCGGTTGAAATGGAGAAAAGGGGAAATCACGAATCAGGAGTATGACCAATATATCAAAAGCGAGATTGAAAAATGGATCGCTATCCAGGAAGAAATTGGGCTCGATGTGTTAGTCCATGGAGAGTTCGAACGGACGGACATGGTTGAGTATTTTGGAGAGAAACTGAACGGATTCTTGGTCACAAAATTCGGATGGGTCCAATCCTATGGATCCAGATGCGTAAAGCCGCCAATCATTTTCGGAGATGTGTCATTTGATCAGCCGATGACAGTCAAAGAAAGTGTGTACGCCCAATCGCTGACGGACAAAAGGGTAAAAGGGATGCTGACAGGACCGGTTACCATTTTAAATTGGTCCTTTGTCAGGGATGACATTTCTCGTTTCGATGTGTTGGATCAAATTGCCGCGGCGCTTCGCAGCGAAATCGAAGAGCTTGAAAAAAATGGAATCAACATTATCCAGGTCGATGAGCCGGCATTAAGAGAAGGCCTTCCACTCAAAGAAGATAAATGGAAGGAATATTTGGATCGAGCTGTGCATGCATTCAGACTGGCAACAGCATCGGTGGAAAACAGTACGCAAATCCACACGCATATGTGCTACTCGGATTTTGAAGATATTTTTGAAGCCATCCGCGCACTGGATGCCGATGTGATTTCGATTGAAACGTCAAGAAGTCACGGGGAACTTATTTCAGCATTTGAGGAAAATACGTACGACAAAGAAATCGGACTTGGCGTATATGATATTCACAGCCCTAGGGTTCCAAGCACAGAAGAAATCAAGGACAATGTAACCAGGGCGCTCAAAACAATCCCGGCCAACCAGTTCTGGATCAATCCGGACTGCGGGTTGAAAACAAGAAAAGAGGAAGAGACCATTGCGGCTCTGAAAAACATGGTGGAAGCTGCGAAAGAAGTAAGGGAAGCCCAATTGGCGGCTCAAACGAAATAATAAAATAAAAGAAACGGCTTTGGCCCCGCAACCAGGGCTGAGGCTGTTTCTCCCCATTATTCTCAGACAAAAGCGCTTCACTGCAGTCTTTTTTGATTAAAACCAATAAAACCAATTGGTTTAAAAATAAATTCAGAAAAATGGTTGACTTTCCAATTTTTATCATGTAATATAGACCAAAATCTTATAAATGATTCTTATCCGAAAGAGTTTGATGGAATGCCCGAGAACCTTCGGCAATAGGGCACTGTGCCAGTACAAAAAGCGAAAGCTTAATTGATGGAAGAGAGCTTTTTCTTTAAAATTAAATAACCATGCTGATTAGATAACTAAAGGCATCTTTCCGATCGCAATTGTTTTTTTGCGGTCTGAGAGGTGTTTTTTTATTCGCTGTTTGGCCCTTTCAGGAGGTGACGTTTATCAATTGGGAAATGATCATTGTATTGCTGCTGATCGTGATGATGCTGATCGCCCTGCTCTTGGAACTTGCAAGGCCGGAATTGATTATTTTCTTAGTATTGGTGACTCTGTTGCTCTTGGGAATTATTACACCAGAACAGGCGCTAAGCGGGTTTTCCAATGAAGGCATGATCACGATCGCCCTACTGTTTATAGTGGCCGGTGCTGTACAAAAAAGCGGGCTGATTGACGATGTTATGGAAAGGTGGCTTGAGAAGAGCAAGACCGAGCAGGAGTCGAAATTGCGTTTCTTTATACCGATCGCCGGGTTGTCAGCTTTTCTCAATAACACGCCTATTGTCGTAACTTTTACGCCTATTATAAAGAATTGGTGTGAAAAGCGCGGGATAGCACCTTCCAAGTTTTTAATCCCTTTATCATATGTAACCATTCTGGGCGGAACGATTACACTGATGGGAACCTCAACGAATATAGTCGTACATGGGATGCTGTTGGAATACGGCTTTGAGGGCTTTTCACTGTTTACTATAACCGTTGTGGGAATACCAGTAACGATTGCCGGGATGCTGTACCTTTTCACAATCGGAGATAAGCTGCTGCCGGATCATAAAGGTTTCAGTCAGCGTGTGAAGGAGGATGCCAAAGAATATATTGCTGAGTTGCGTGTGAAGGAAACCTTCCCATATGTAAACCAAAGTGTAAAAAAATCCGGGTTGGGCAATCTGAATGGTTTGTATTTAATTGAAATTATCAGGAGGAATGAACGGGTTTCCCCTGTTCGGAATTCGACCATTATCCAAGCTGGGGACCGATTGGTTTTTACGGGACAAATATCAACGATGGCTGAACTGCAAAGCACTATGGGGCTGACACTGGAAACCGGCACAAATCTGGAGCTTGATGATCTTAAGAATGGATCTATATATTTAGTGGAGGCTGTAGTGTCCCATCATTCTTCTTTATTATCAAAATCCGTCAAGCAAACACAATTTCGGTCCCGTTATGATGCCGGTGTCATTGCAGTCCATAGGAAAAATGAAAAAATACAGAGCAAGGTTGGCGACATTATTTTAAAACCCGGTGATGCCCTTTTATTATTGGCCGGGGAAGATTTTATTAAAAAGTATAAGCGGTCCAACGACTTCTATGTTGTTTCCCGTTTGGAACCACCGAAATTGTTAACTAAAAACAAATTCCAAGGTTTATGTTCCATAGGTATCTTACTTGCGATGATCATTTTAGTATCCTTCGGCTTATTGTCAATGTTGAAAGCTATGGCATTGGCAGTGATCATATTGCTCGTATCAAGAATGATATCCGCGGAAGAAATCATGAGCAATGTACAATTCCATGTGCTTCTGATCATTGCGTGTTCTCTGGGGATCGGCACCGCCATGACAAAGACGGGGCTTGCCGAGTGGACAGCAAAAGGCTTAATGGCCATTTCCGCCCCAATTGGAGTGGTTGCGGTATTAACCATTATGTACCTGCTGACAAGTGTGTTTACCGAATTATTAACGAATAGTGCGGCGGCGGCAATCATGCTGCCAATCGGCCTGGAACTCTCAAGTTCCCTGCAGCTGGATCCAACCGGTTTCGCGGTACTGGTTGCAATTGCTGCATCTGCAAGCTTTATTACCCCAATCGGCTACCAGACAAATTTGATTGTCTATGGGCCGGGCGGATACAGATTTATAGATTATATAAAAATAGGAACACCCTTGAGTTTCATTGTGATGATTACTTCAGTTACAGTTATTTATTTTGTATGGTTTTAGGAGGCTGTGAGATGACAAAAGCTACTAATCTAATATGGCATGAATCTGAAGTTTCAAAATCGGACCGGCGCGAATTAAAGCGGCATAAAAGTGCGATTCTTTGGTTTACGGGATTATCAGGCTCGGGAAAGTCAACCATATCATCTGCCCTGGAAAAAGAATTGTATATCCATGGAATTCACACATACAGATTGGATGGAGATAACATTCGGCAGGGTTTAAACAAGGACTTGGGATTCAGTCCGGAAGATCGGACGGAAAATATCCGAAGAATCGGTGAAGTGTCAAAATTGATGGTGGATGCCGGGTTGTTTGCATTAACTGCTTTTATTTCCCCGTATCAGGGCGACCGCACGCTTGTCCGGGAACTCGTGGAACCGGATGAATTTATAGAAATTTACGTGAAAGCCAGTGTGGAAACCTGTGAAGAACGTGACCCGAAAGGATTATACAAAAAAGCGCGGGCGGGTGAAATTAAAGGTTTTACAGGGATAGATGCACCATATGAAGAACCGGCCCATCCAGAGATAACAATAGATACAAATGTATTAAATGTAGAAGAAGCGGTTGAAGCAATAGTAGACTATCTGAAGGAAAACCACTACCTATAATGTCAAAGGAAAATTGGATAAGTGTATCATAAAAACCGAGTTAATTCATAGGGATAATTATATTAGAGATGGGCAGAGGTGTAATACGATTGAAAATTACTTATGAATCATGGTCAGACCCCAGTACCGATTTTATTGTTGATGATGAATATAAAGGTGCACTGAATTTATTGGGCTGGGCTTTTGAAATGTATGGTGAGGAGCTTGTATATGCCTGCAGCTTTGGTATAGAGGGTATAGTCCTGATCGATTTAATATCCAAAGTCAAACCGAACGCAAAGGTTGTGTTTCTAGATACCGGGCTGCATTTCCAAGAAACATATGACTTGATTGCTTCGGTGAGAAAAAAATATCCATTATTAAAGGTTGAAATGAAAAAGCCGGAAATCTCGTTGAAAGAACAAGCGGAAAAATATGGTGAAAAACTATGGGAGACTAAGCCCGACCGATGCTGCCAGATTAGAAAGGTACTACCGCTGCAAGAAATATTATCACAGGCAACAGCATGGATTTCCGGTTTGAGGCGGGAGCAGTCGCCGACAAGACAAAGCACAAACTTCATTAATAAAGATGAAAATTTCTGCTCCGTAAAAGTCTGCCCCCTAATTCATTGGACTTGGAACGACATATGGAATTATGTTGAGAAAAATCAGCTGCAGTACAACCCGCTGCATGACCAAGGCTACCCAAGCATTGGATGCCAACCTTGTACATTGCCGGGGGATATGTTGACAGGTTCGAGAGCTGGACGCTGGGCGGATAAAGAAAAAACAGAGTGTGGATTGCATCAGGCCAAAAATCAATAACTAAGGAGGAATATAAGATGGGATTAAGTCAACCGCACGGAGGCACGTTAATTAATCGCTGGAATCCACATTATGATTTTGAAGCTATTACAAAAGAAATCGAGTTGGATGAGACATCTTTAAGCGATTTGGAGCTGATAGGTACAGGTGCATACAGCCCGTTAACAGGTTTTTTAACTGAAGAAGATTATTATTCCGTCCTGGAAAATATGAGGTTGTCTACGGGTGAGCCATGGACCATTCCAATCACTTTGCCGGTTACGGAAACAAAGGCAAGCACACTTTCTACAGGGGATACAGTGAAATTGGTAAAGGATCAATTGGTATATGGTGTATTGGAAATCTTGGATATCTTCACACCAAACAAAGAAAAGGAGGCAGAACTTGTCTATCAAACAAATGATTTAGAGCATCCTGGGGTGAAGAAACTATTTGAGCGGCCAAATGTCTATGTTAGCGGAAAGATTACCCTGATCCGCCGTACACCGCCAAGCCAATATTCGGCCTATATATTTGATCCAATTGAGACCCGGGAACAATTCAAGGCATTGGGCTGGAATACAGTTGTCGGTTTTCAAACGAGAAACCCTGTGCATCGGGCGCACGAGTATATTCAAAAATCCGCATTGGAAATCGTGGATGGCCTGTTTTTGAATCCATTGGTCGGGGAAACAAAGCAGGATGATATTCCGGCAGATGTAAGGTTGAAAAGCTATGAAGTTCTATTAGAGAAGTATTATTCGCAGGATCATGTATTTTTAGGTGTTTTCACAGCGGCTATGAGATATGCGGGTCCACGGGAGGCTGTTTTTCACGCGATGGTGAGAAAGAACTTCGGCTGCACCCATTTTATTGTGGGGCGGGATCATGCCGGAGTGGGAAATTATTACGGGACCTATGATGCGCAAAAGATTTTCAGCAATTTTACTCCAGAGGAACTTGGCATCACTTTATTGTTCTTTGAACATAGTTTCTATTGCAATCAATGCAAAAGCATGGCAACTCCGAAGACTTGCCCGCATGACCCTGAATATCATGAAATCTTATCAGGTACAAAGGTAAGGGAAAAGCTCAGGAATGGTGAACCATTGCCGGAAACATTCAGCCGTCCTGAAGTTGTTGAGGTATTGATTGCCGGATTGCAAAAAGAAGTAAACGTATAACCTTACATGAAGGGGTGGGGAAATTTGGGAAAGGTATACATTGTAGGAGCGGGACCCGGCGATGTTGATCTGATTACGGTAAAAGGCCTGAAATGCATTCAAACAGCTGATGTGATCCTGTACGATCGTTTAATCAATCAGGAACTGCTGCATCATGCGAAAACCGGAGCAGAATTGATCTACGCCGGAAAGATGCCGGGTTTTCATCACAACCAACAGGAAATCATCAATGATTTATTAGTGAAGTACGCAAAAAAAGGAAAAATCGTCACCAGGTTAAAAGGCGGTGATCCCTTCGTATTTGGCAGAGGAGCCGAAGAAGCGCAAGCGTTGGCGGACAATGGAATCCCATTTGAAATTGTGCCGGGGATTACATCAGGCATTGCCGCTCCCGCCTATGCAGGGATTCCTGTAACACACCGGGACCTTGGCTCAAGTTTTGCCATAGTGACAGGCCACATGAGGGCTGGTAAGGATGATTCTATTCGGTGGAAAAATTTAGCCGAAGGTGTTGATACATTAGCCATTTATATGGGTGTCGGCAATCTGCCTTATATATGTGAACAGCTTACAAAATACGGAAAATCAAAAGATACTCCGGTTGCCTTAGTTCATTGGGGCACTACAAGGGATCAGCATACCATTACAGGCACGCTTGCGACAATTGTTGAAGTGGCTAAGGACGCAAAAATTAAAAACCCCAGCATGATCATCGTCGGAGAAGTTGTCGGATTGCGGGAAGAAATTCGCTGGTTTGAGCAAACTCTGGAATACCGGCAGGAGACGGTGGTGTAGACGGGGGGATCAATATGCAGGCAGTTCTATATGTAGCCCATGGCAGCCGGCTAAGGGCCGGTGTCACGGAAGCGATTCAGTTTATTGAAGAAAGTAAGGCTTATATTGATGCGCCCATTCAAGAGATTTGTTTCTTGGAGCTTGCAAAACCAGGAATCTCCGAAGGTATCTCAAAATGTGTGGAACAGGGCGCTTCAAAAATAGCGATTATCCCTATTTTACTATTAACTGCGGGCCACGCTAAAAAAGATATTCCTGAAAAGATTGAGATGGAAAAAAAACAGTATCCTTACATTCAATTCACTTACGGAAAAACATTTGGGGTTCATCCAAAAATGATTGATAGTCTCTATGATCGCATGATTGAACAAAAGGTTCCGTTAACTTCGGATGCCGCTGTTTTACTCGTTGGAAGGGGCAGCAGCGATCCTTCGGTCAAGAAGGATTTAACCAGAATTGCGAATCAATTAAAAGAAAACTACCAGTTTAAGCAAGTTGAAGTTTCTTTTCTTTATGGTGCAAGTCCTCATGTGGAGGAGGCTCTTAATTTATTGGTGGATTCCGGACGCAAACAAATATTTGTTATTCCCTACTTATTATTTTCCGGCCTGCTGATGACTGGATTAAAGAGCAAGATTAAGGAATTGACAGACCGAAACCATCCCATTCTTTTGTGCGATAGTTTAGGTTATCACCCGAATGTTCAAGAGGTTCTTTTGGAACGTGTCAACGAGTTGATTGGCAATTAGGAGGGGATAAAGCATGGAAACCTATCCCGTCATGCTTAATTTATATGGAAGAAAAGCCGTAATCGCAGGCGGAGGGAAGATAGCCTATAGGAAAACAATCGGTCTTTTAAAAGCCGGAGCTAAGATAACGATTATCAGCCCTGATTTATATTCGGAGTTTAATAATTTGTTAGAGTCCGGCCAGGTTGAATGGAAACAGAAGGAAGTCGAGGCAAATGATTTAAAGGGCGCATTGATTGTGATTGCAGCAACAGATAACAAATCGGTCAATAGGAAAATATCCGGCCTTGTATCTCCTCACCAGCTTGTTAATGTTGTCGACGATTCAAGACTTGGCAATTTTCATGTGCCTGCAAAGGTCACAAGAGGCAAACTGACCATTGCTGTAGGAACGGATGGGGCCAGTCCGATATTGGCACAAAAGATTCGGGATGAAATTGCGGATGTTTATGATGAGTCTTACAGGGACTATCTTCTTTTTCTTGAAAAAGCAAGAGAAAAAATCTATACGAAAAAGAGACACATCACACTCAGAGGGCAATTATTAAAAGAAATAACACAAAAAGAATACCGGACTACGGAAAACCAACAGAAATTTTTAGAAAGGATGAATGGTAAAAATGGGAGGGCGGAAACAAAGCCATGAAATTGCCATATCGGAAATTAAGTCATTGTTAAATACGATGAATTACGGTTCTATCACACTAATTATACAAGACGGTGTAGTCATTCAGATTGAGAGAAATGAAAAAATCAGATTGAAATAAACTTCATGGGAGGTGAATACTATTGCTACTGCAAGTAACGAACAGTCCATTTAATCAAGAACAGGCTGAGCTTTTGAATCGTTTGCTGCCATCATTATCAGAAAGTCAACAATTGTGGCTGAGTGGATACTTAAGCGCCTGCAACACTCAGGAAGCAGCGTCTGCCGTCGGCCTGCAAAATCCCCCAGGAGCTTTGCAGCAAACGGAGGCGACACAAGCGACTAAAGAATTAACAATCCTATTTGGTTCCCAAACAGGGAATTCGCAAGGATTGGCTGAAGAAATATCAGAAAAACTGAAAAGCATGGAGTACAAAATCACGTTGGAGTCCATGAATGACTTCAAAGTGAAAGACTTAAAGAAACTTACTTATCTATTAATCATTGTCAGCACCCATGGCGAAGGGGATCCGCCCGATACCGCCTTGCCTTTGTATGAGTTCCTATACAGCCGCCGGGCTCCGAAATTAAACGATTTACACTTTTCGGTGCTCGCTTTAGGTGACAGCTCTTATGAGTTTTTCTGCCAGACAGGAAAACAATTTGATGCACGGCTGGAGGAACTGGGGGCGAAACGTCTGAGTCCCCGTGTTGACTGCGACTTGGATTATGATGAACCGGCGACCAAGTGGTTTGAAGACGTCGCCAAGAGCTTGAAAAAAATGGATGGAGACATCTCGAGCGGACCGGCTGGTGAGGGGGCATTTGTCTCTGCGGTGTCAAGTCCCATCCCAGACCAGCCAAAATATTCAAGAACAAACCCTTTTCGGGCGGAAATATTAGAAAATATCAATTTAAACGGCCGTGGTTCCAATAAAGAGACCCGCCATTTGGAACTATCCCTGGAAGGCTCAAATTTTAAATTTGAACCTGGAGACAGTATCGGAATATATCCTGAAAATGATGAGGAACTGGTCAATTCGATCATCGAGGAACTCCAGCTTGACCCAAGCGAATCTGTCCCGATCAATAACCAAGGAGAAGTTCGTTCTTTAGTGGAAGCATTAAAGAATCATTATGAGATTACTGTTCTATCAAAACAACTATTGGAAAAGGCCTCTGAAGCAAATGAAAAACTAAAGGAGTTTATTGAATCCGGGGATCATCACAAGGATTATGTGAAAGGGCGGGACTTGTTAGATTTAGTCCGTGATTTCTCTCCGTGGAATATCTCAGCCGGAGAACTGGTTGGAAAATTGCGTAAGCTCCCTGCCCGTTTATACTCCATTGCGAGCAGTTATCAAGCCAACCCTGACGAGGTTCATTTGACAATAGGGGCAGTCCGCTATGAATCCCACGGGAGAAAGAGGAACGGTGTATGCTCTGTACATTGTGCTGAAAGGGCTGAGCCTGGTGATGCTTTATCAGTTTATGTCCAAAGCAACGCCAATTTCAAACTCCCTTCGGATCCGGATATTCCGGTTATCATGATTGGCCCGGGCACGGGTGTCGCACCATTCAGGTCTTTTCTTGAAGAAAAAGAGGAGATTGAAGCAAAAGGGAAAACATGGCTTTTCTTCGGCGACCAGCACTTTGTTACGGATTTTCTTTATCAGGTTGAATGGCAAAGATGGCTTAAAAATGGAGTGTTAACCAAAATGGATGTCGCTTTTTCACGGGATACGAAAGAAAAAGTGTACGTTCAACACCGTATGCTTGATCATAGCCGTGAATTATATGATTGGCTTCTGGAAGGAGCCCATGTTTATATTTGCGGAGATGAAAAAAATATGGCAAAAGATGTCCATGCAACGCTCCTTGAGATTCTTGAAAAAGAAGGCGGTATGACCTCTGAGGAAGCAGTTGCTTATCTGGCGGAAATGCAGCAGGAGAAGCGTTATCAAAGAGATGTGTATTAAGAAGGTGAAGGGAGACAGGGATGAATAATGTCAAAAACAAAACTTTCCCCAACGCAGGATGGTCCACCAAGTGATGTCGAACGAATCAAAGCTGAAAGCAATTACTTGCGCGGCACATTAGCCGAAACAATTTCAGACCCGCTAAGCGCAGGTATACCGGATGATGATAATCGGCTGATGAAATTCCATGGCAGTTATTTACAGGATGATAGGGACGTGCGCAATGAACGGCAAAGACAAAAGCTGGAACCTGCGTATCAATTTATGGTCAGAGTAAGAGCACCCGGCGGTATCGTAACATCAGACCAGTATATAGCTATGCACAATATTGCCAAAAAATATGCAAATGGGACTTTAAGATTAACAACAAGGCAGTCGTTCCAAATGCACGGCATTCTTAAATGGAACATGAAGCAAAGTATAAGGGAAATCAATGATTCGCTATTGGATACTCTCGCCGCCTGCGGGGATGTGAACCGCAATGTGATGTGCAATCCGAATCCATATCAGTCGGAGGTGCATGGAGAGGTATATGAATGGGCCAAAAGAATAAGTGAACATCTTTCTCCAAGAACCCGCGCTTATCATGAAATTTGGCTGGACGGTGAAAAGGTGGCAGACAGTACCGAGAGTGATGTGGAGACTGAACCTATTTATAGTCCCGTTTATTTGCCGCGGAAATTTAAAATCGGTGTTGCAGTGCCTCCTTCCAACGATGTAGATGTATTTTCGCAAGACCTGGGTTTCATTGCCATTTTACAAGACGGACATTTGCAAGGCTTTAATGTTACAGTTGGCGGAGGAATGGGAATGACACACGGGGATACAGACACTTATCCTCAATTGGGTCGCGTCATAGGTTTTTGCTCCCCGGACCAGGTGGTGGATGTGGCTGAAAAAATAGTGACCATACAAAGGGATTATGGAAATCGCTCTGTAAGAAAAAATGCCCGTTTCAAGTATACGATAGATGCCAGGGGCATAGAGTGGCTGATCAATGAACTTCATGATCGTCTCGGCTGGGAGCTTCAGCCTGCCCGCCTATTTGAGTTCGAACATAACGGCGACCGGTATGGCTGGGTAAAGGGCATCAACAATAAATGGCATTTTACTTTGTTCATTGAAAACGGAAGAATCAAAGATCATGAAGAGTATAAACTGATGACCGGACTGTTGGAAATTACAAAAATTCACCAAGGGGACTTCAGACTTACTCCAAACCAAAATTTGATCATTGGTAATATCGCGGAAGAAAATAAAGCCCAAGTGGAACAATTGATAAAAGCGTATGGACTGACAACTGGCAAACAGCATTCCGCATTGCGTAGAAATTCCATGGCCTGTGTTTCCTTGCCGACATGCGGGCTGGCCATGGCTGAATCGGAACGTTACTTGCCATCACTTCTTGATAAAATTGAGGGGATTTTAGATGAAGCAGGTCTGAGAGAGGAAGAAATTGTCGTACGTATGTCCGGATGTCCCAACGGCTGTTCACGGCCAGCCTTGGGAGAGATTGGATTCATTGGAAAAGCACCAGGAAAATATAACTTATACCTGGGCGCAGGTTTTTCCGGAAATCGGCTAAATAAGCTTTATCGTGAAAATATAGGTGAAAAAGAAATTTTGGAAGAGCTAAAGCCTATCATCCATCATTACGCAAAGGAACGTCAGGAAAATGAACATTTCGGAGATTTTGTGATCCGTACAGGTTATGTAAAAGAGGTCCATTCGGGATTGGATTTTCATGATTGATATAGATCATGAAATGGTCCCTGACACAAACAAAGGAAAAGTGGAGGTGGTTGTTCATGGGCTCGGCAGATAAGGAGCCGGACTCGTACTAATGGAAGACAGTTTATACTAAAGAGAAATAGATCCCGGAGAGGGCGGCTCTTTCGGGATCTATTGAATACAGACTTATTTTCCCCAAATTTCTTCAGCAATTTCAACAATGAATTTCAACTTTTCCCATTGCTGTTCTTCAGTCAGCTCATTTCCGTGATGGGTCGAAGCGAAGCCGCATTGCGGGCTCAGGCAGATTTGCTCAAGCGGAACATATTTAGAAGCTTCTTGTATCCGTGCCTTGATGGCTTCCTTGTCTTCCAATTCACCGGATTTGGAAGTGACGACGCCGAGAACAACTCTTGGACCGTCTTTTGGTATATAGCGAAGCGGGTTGAAGTCTCCGGAGCGCTCATCATCATATTCAAGGAAGAATCCGTCCACTTTCTCTTTGGCCAGCAGCGTCGGCGCGATCAGCTCATAGCTTCCTGAAAACGCCCAGCTGGACTGATAGTTACCGCGGCATAAGTGTGTGGTTACGAATAAGTCTGCCGGTTTGTCCTCGAGCACGCCATTGATGACGCGCAAAGCCAGATCGATGTATTTTTCCCTTGTGAAGCCATTTTCATCAAATTTTCGATCCGGTGAAGACAGGCCTGCGATATAAACATCGTCCAGTTGGAGGTATCGCACTCCCGCATCATAGAATGCTTTGATAGTTTCCTTATATGCTTGAATAATATCGTTTGCGTAATCTTCGATATCGGGATAGATATTTTCATCGCGGATGCCTATATGGAACAGCTGATTTGGACTTGGGATCGTTTGTTTCGCGACAGCGCGTCCACCTACGATTTCATTGAATTCAATAAAATCTTTGATAAATGAGTGCTCAGGATTAAAGGAAATCTTACCTGTGTTGCGGACCCCGTATCTCTCGGTTTCCTTGTTGTGGAATTGATATCCCGATTCAGGTACGTATCCTTCAAAGCCGTTGAGTTCCTCCAAGAAGTCCAAATGCCACCATGTCCGGCGGAATTCGCCGTCTGTCACAAGTTCCAAGCCTGCATCGATTTGCTTATCGACAATGCGTTTGATTTCTTTGGTTTCTACTTCGCGCAATTGCTCAGCCGAGATTGTGCCTTCCTTGTAATCCTTTCTTGCTTGGACAAGGCTTTCTGGACGCAATAGGCTTCCTACGTGGTCTGCTCTGAACGGTACTGCGGTTGTTAAAGTCGTTGTCATTTTTGAATACCTTCTCTCTTTTGTAATATAAAAAAATTGAGGACCTTCTTGGATAAAAAGAAGGTCCTCAATAACTGAAAACAAACTTCTTATCTATTTGGAATTAGCACCATTTCCTTGAAAAAGGCTGGTTGCTGAGACTTCATCGGGCCAATCCCTCCGTCTCTCTGGATAAGAAAATCTGTATAAAGTTGTTTAATTAACTGATATTCTACTTTATTACAAACTCTGAAGAAATGCAAGAGATTTGTAAAAAAGCCCAGATGGGAACGCCAATGCCCTTATGATTGAAACTGAAACATATCCCGTAAATGAATTCGCGATATATTGTGATATGATATGAATATAACGAAATTAACGGATGGGGGATAGCCGCATGAAATTGGTTTATGAAGGCAAAACGAAAACCGTATTTGAATTGGAAGATGGAAACTATTTATTAAAATTCAAAGATGATGTCACCGGGGAGGACGGAGTATTCGACCCGGGTGCCAACACAGTCGGCTTGACAATCGAAGGGGCAGGAAAGACGGGGCTCCGCCTTACTAAATTTTTCTTTGAACTTTTAGAGAAGAAGGGAATTCCGACCCATTTCGTTAATGCTAATATAGAAGACGCGACTATGACAGTAAAGCCGGCGGAGATGTTCGGCAATGGCTTGGAAGTGATTTGCCGTTACCGTGCGGTAGGAAGCTTCTTGCGCAGATACGGTATGTATGCGGAAGAAGGGCAGGAGCTGGACGGATTTGTTGAAGTGACTTTGAAGGATGACGCCCGCCAGGACCCGCCGATCAGTGAAGATGCACTGGCCATGCTTGGCATTTTGAGCCATGACGAATATAAAAGGCTGAAGGAACTGACAAGGGAAATCGGAGCGATTGTCAAAGCCGAACTTTTGGAAAAGGGGATCGACCTATACGATATAAAACTGGAATTCGGCAGAGCGGGCGACAACAAGGAAATCACTTTGATCGATGAAATTTCCGGAGGAAACATGAGAGCATACAAAAACGGAGAATACATTGAACCTTTGAAGCTCGGGGAATTGATTCTCAGCGAATAAGAGTAATTTGAAAAAATGAAGATTAAAATATTGGGATTTGTCCAGTTCCAGCGCTTATCGACTAGCAGACTTCGTGACTCCTCCTACGATAAGTCACTCCAGTCTGTACGTCGATAAACAGGCGCTTACACTTTTCTAATAAGGAGGAGAAACAGTTGGATCAATTTATGAAAAGAGCAGTGGAATTGGCCGATGAGTCGGTAAAGGAAGGCGGGCAGCCGTTCGGGGCTGTTCTTGTAAAGGACGGGAAAATCATTTCTGAGGGCATCAATGAACTGCATCTGAAATACGATATAAGCGGCCATGCTGAACTCATTGCCATCCGGAAAGCCCAGGAGCAGCTGCAGACACTGGATTTAAGCGGCTATACGATGTATGCAAGCGGGGAGCCATGCCCCATGTGCATGACGGCTATTTATTTTTCAGGGATTGAAAATGTCTATTATTGCGGGACTGTCGAAGATGCCAAAGCCGCCGGCCTTGGCAAATCAGTCTATGTTTATAATCAGTTGGCACTGCCCCGGGAAAAGCGGGATGTACATATGGTACATATGCCTTTGACGCAGGGAATGTCCAACCCGTTGGAAAACTGGACAGAAAAAGAAGGAAAGTAGCCCGAAGGGAGTATAGGCATGCAGATTGTTTCGTTGTGTCCAAGCAATACGGAGGTCATCGGTTATTTGGGGAAGGAAAGCATGCTTGTTGCCGTAGATGATTATTCCAATTGGCCTGAAAGTATTAAAGGATTGCCAAGGATAGGCCCGGACCTTACGATTGACATGGATAAAGTGGAGGCCATGCAGCCTGATCTCGTCATTGCCTCTCTCAGTGTGCCGGGGATGGAGAAAAACATTTATGAATTGAGCAGGCGGGATATCCCTCATATTATTCTCAACCCTAATTCTTTGGAAGAGATTGCCTGCGACATTGAAACGCTTGGGGAGGCACTCGGTTTTCCTGAGTTGGGGAAAGAGAGGGCTTCCCATTTCAGGGAAGAAATCCGGCAAAGAAAGATTTTCGCCGAAGGCAGGAATGAAAACTTTACAATCTATTGGGAATGGTGGCCCAAACCCGTTTTCACGCCGGGAGGGCCCAATTGGCTGACGGAAATCAGTGAACTTGCGGGAGGCCGGAATATTTTTGAATCTGAGCCCCGGGCAAACGTTCAGACGGATTGGGATGACGTAGCCAAAAGAAACCCGGACCATATATGCATGGTCTGGGTAGGTATTGAGAAAGAAAAGGTCAGGCCGGAATTATTGAAAAAGCGGCCAGGCTGGGAAAAGATCAAAGCAGTTCAAAACAATCAGGTGCATGTCCTTGGCGATTCCCTTTATTGCCGGCCGTCGCCGAGATTGTTATTAGGCTTGGATAAACTTATTACTACATTGTCGGGTCAATCTCCTCTGCGGTAGAAGCCTTTGCCGCAGGTGGGGATTGACCCATTTTAATCAAATTAAGAGGGTCAACAGCCATCACTGCGACGGGCAAAATATGAACGACAGCCTCCAAGGAATATCCTGCTGCCGTCATGAACAGGCTGATACAGGAATAAACAATATAATGGGCTGCACCCCAAAAGGGATGCCAAACTGCTCAAAGAGAGCCGTCTTTTTTCAAGATATAGGAAAGTATATAATTTGACTAAAATTTTCTTTAGAAAAGTAAGCGCCTTGTCTAGCTCCAGGCGCCATCGGCGCAAGGATTAAGCCAAGCGCTGCTGAAGGCAAATTGCGCATTCTTCAGCGCTTGTCTAGCTTTGCGCCGCTAGACGGGCGCCTTGCGCTTTTCTTATAACGGTCATTAAATACATAGACAATGACGGCATTTCAAAAGTACAATATCAATATGGATGGATGCCCACTTAGGAAAGGAACCAGACATAAGCCATGAAACATGATGTGCAGAAGACAAGAAAAAAAAGAATACTTATCATTATTTGCTTTATATTCGCTGTCACATTGTTTATTCCTACACCTTTTTATTTATTTCAGCCCGGTTCGGTAGAGGAATTGAGTTCAAAGGTAACGGTTGAAGAGGGGGAAAAGGCAGGGCAGGGCCATCTATATTTGACTACTGTCCTGTCAGTGAAGGCAAGCAATATTTATTATTTGGCATACGGCCTTCTTGCGCCGCACACAGATATTCAGCGGTCACACGTTGTGAAAGGGGATATGTCTGAGAAGGAGTATAACCGCTGGCTGGCCTATTTGATGAAATCCTCACAGGAAAACGCCATTACGGCCGGATTAAAGGCGGCTGGAGAAGAGGTGCAGGTTGTCCCGAAAGGGATGATTGTAAGGAATTTCAGCAAAAATTCAAAGGCAAAGGGGATTATTGAAGCGGGAGACCTCATTTTAAAGGTTGACGGAAGAACGATCAAAGCAACCGAGGATCTGCTTGGCTATTTTAAAGGAAAAAAAGCTGGGGAAAAAGTAAATGTCGTTTTTTCCCGGGATGGGAAAAAGAAAGAAGAGCAGGTGGAGCTTGTTCTCCTGCCGGGGAAAAAGTCACAGCCAGGCATCGGGGTAGGCCTTGAGGAATATGTAGAGGTAAAACCCGCCCGGAAGGTCAATATTCAGGCTGGAGAAATAGGCGGACCGTCTGCAGGCCTGATGTTCTCCCTCGAAATCTACAGGCAGGTGACAGGGGAGGATATCACCAAAGGATATAAGGTCGCCGGGACAGGTACGATTGACAAGGCCGGAAATGTAGGCCAAATCGGCGGTATAGCCGAAAAGATTGCAGCTGTTGATAAAGCTGGAATGGACATATTCTTCTGCCCGATGGATGTCCTTCAGGGCGATACAAATGAAAAAGAAGTAAAAGCCGAAGTTGAAAAATATGGATATGACGTTAAAATAGTACCGGTTAAAACATTGGATGAAGCTGTAAATTATTTAGACAGGCTTCCTCCGAAGTCATAGGAGGCATTCAACATGATAAAAAAAGCAAGTAAGCTGTTTTTGGCAGGCATTCTAAGTGTCGGATTCATTTTTTACGGACAGGGAAAGGCATCTGCAGAAAACGATGATGTCATTAATGAAAAATTAGGCGTGCCGATCGTTGTTTACGGTGAAACTCTTACAGGCGACCAGAAAGAAGAAGTCAGAAGGCTTCTTAAAGTGGATAATCCGCAAAACGTCGATGAAATTACAGTCACTGCCAAGGATTTGGCCCGCTTGATCAATGGGAATCCAAACTCCAGAATGTTTTCGTCAGCTAAAATTACATTAAAAGAGAAAGGGAACGGACTGGTCGTAACAATTGTTACACCTGAAAACATCACTGAGGTCACAACTGAAATGTATGCCAACGCCCTTCTGACAGCGGGCGTGGAAAATGCGAATGTCGATGTTGCGTCACCTGTTAAAGTGACAGGCCACTCCGCTTTGGTCGGAATTTATAAGGCATATGAGAGCAAAGGAGAAGTCCTCGATAAAGACCGCATGGAAGTTGCCAATGAAGAGCTGGAACTGGCAACAGAACTCGCGGACAAAGAAGGATTGAGCGATGAAAAGGTAACAGAGCTGCTCACTGAGATTAAAAAAATGATTGCAGAACAAAATCCTGCAACGAGGGAAGAGGTGGAGCAAATCGTTCAGGAGCAATTGAACAAAATGAGTATTGAACTGAGCGAGCAGGACCGCCAGCTGCTGATCGACCTTTTTGACAAAATGCGCTCTTTGGACATTGATTTCCGCCAAGTGAAGAAGCAGCTTGAGGACATTTCCAAGGATATCAAAGGGAAGCTGGAAAAGGTTGTAGGAGATGAAGGGTTCTGGGACAGCGTAGCGAACTTTTTCCAAAAATTGTTTGATTCCATTCGCAATTTGTTTAAATAAATGAAATAAAAAGCTCCTGGAAAATTAATTCCAGGAGTTTTTTATAGTTAAAGTATAAAATTTTACCGAAGTTTCTCTTCAAACAAAGATTACATAATGTCCAGCCCCAGGCGCCATCGGCGCACGGATCAAGCCGCATTGCTGTGGTGGCTAAAAAGCTCCCTCATCAAAATTCCTCTTGTGCTTGTCGCCTAAGGCTGCGCGCCTTGCGCTTTTCTTATCATACGTAAAAAATAAGAATAACGATAAAGTAAACGACCATGGCGATCAAACCTACAGGAACACCGAAACGTGCCCATTCGCGGCTTGTAATATTTAATTTGCCTGCCGCAATGATGTTCGGGATATTTCCTGGAATAAGCATTCCGCCGCTGATCATGAGTCCGAGTAAAATGGATACAAGGGTCGGATCGCTCATTTGAGGACTGATTTCTGCTGCAGCCAGTGTGGCGTTATCAAGGATAGCGGAAATCATGTTAATCCAATATAAGATCTGCGGGCTGAGCCCAAGCAGATATTTTTCGATAAATGGTTCAAAACCTGCTCCGAGCAGTGTAAGGCCCATGACGAATAAATAAACTTTAAAAGCACGGATGAGTATCTCTGGATAGCTTTCAGCTTCGAGACTGGATGATTCTCCAGCGCCGCCCCTTGTTGGGTCGACAATAAATGCCGCTAAAATACCAAATAAAATGACGGCTGAAATGACATCCGGGCCGATCAGACGGAGCAAATAGAAGAAATCGGCATTCAATTTGCTTACGGCGATGGTTGCCAACGGTTCTCCGATCGGTGTCAAAGCTGCACCAAGCCCGATAGAGAAGCAGGCGAGAATGACAAGGCGGATTGAGGCTTGGCGCTCAAGGCGCAATACGCTTACAATCACAACCAGGACAATTGCCGCAATAATCGCAGTAATGATACTTGAGATTAAACCGAGAACGATTACAACTAAAGCTATAAACAAGCGTGATGGGATAGCACGGCTCATTCCCAGAATTCCTTTTTCAATTGATGTCTGGAACCATTTGAACAGAAGACCTGCAATCAGAACAGCAAGTGTAATATGTATTGGATCCACCAATGCTTTTGTAAACAGTTCTCCTGTCAATACGTGGCTTGTCCAAGCCGCCAGGATCCCCATAACAAATAAAAAGGCTTCCAAATTCTTTTCTACAATTCCTACAGTAAACGGCAAGAATAAAACTAGAATTAGTATAATAGTTAAACCAAGAATCATAACCCCATATCCTTTTCTATATAATTTCAATATTTTCTATTATATATGAAAGCGGATAAAGAAGAAAGTAGTACAATTTTACATAGAAAAGAAGGGTTGATAGACCCGTCGCCGTTTTTTGGAAAAGAAAAAGCGGAAAGCTCGGCTTTCCGCTTATTAATCTTATTGAATTCCACCAACGATTTTCTCATATTCCACTGGTTTAGGTGCCACTTTGGCCCTTTCAAGTGCCGGTGTATCAGGGCGTGCAATTCTATAAACTGCTGCACCCACGATTTCCGCAGTCTCTTGAAGTTTTTCCTTACTGATCTTATCAAGTGTATCCTCTGGGGTGTGGTACCAAGGTTCTACAGGGTTGTGGATGAACAATGCTGCTGGAATGCCTGCCTCATAAAATGGAACATGGTCGCTTCGGCCTTCCTGACCGTACGTTAGTGGAGTGCCAGTCCTTACTCCTGCAGCTGCAGAGAGGTCTGTAACTACGTTTTTCTCTCCGTCAACGGTAAACATGACGAGGTCACCAGCATCTCTGCTTCCAACCATATCCATTTGCCACATGCCGACTATACGATCGCGCTCATCTTGGGAGAGGGAGTCAACATACTCGTACGAACCGACGAGACCAAGCTCCTCCGCTCCAAATGTAACAAATCGGATTTCAGTGTCGGTAGGCATATTAGCCATTACACGTGCCAGTTCAAGAGTAGCGGCGACTCCGGAAGCATCATCGTTTGCACCAGGCGCCCCAGGAACAGAGTCATGGTGCGATCCTACAACAATGATTTGGTCTGTTGCTTTTTTCTTTTGTGTCGGCTTTTTAACAGCAACCACATTATGCGATGTTTCCTGAACAATTCTTCCATCTGTCACACTGACCGTTGCAGAAATGGTTTGTCCTTCCGCCAATCCCGCTCTTAATCTTTCTCCGTCTTCCCGTGAAAGGGCTACAGCGGGTACGTAATTATCATTTGCTTCTCCAAGTGTTCCGTTAATCCCACCTGGTTCATTATTGAAAATTATGACTGCGGAAGCACCCGCATTGGCGGCATTCAATACTTTCTCACCAAAGGAAATTTCTCCCCTTTGAACCAGGGCGATTTTTCCGGTCAGATCCATACTTTCAACATCCGAGGCTCTCCCAAGTCCTGCATATACCAAGTCCGCTGTTACAACTCCGTTCGGTGTGTATGTAAAACTGCTTGATGACAAGGCCTCTCCACCAGCTGTGACAGCCACTTTTGGAGCATAATAATTCTCAAATGTGAATGGCTGAATTTCCGTTTCATATCCGTATGAAGAGAGCCTTGCTTCGATATACTGGACTGCATTCCACTCCGCCTCAGTTCCTGCTACACGTGGCTCTGCGGCAAGATGGGCAATGTGGTTGTACATATTATCGGCACTTATCTTTTTGATTATTTTATTATCAAAAGCTTTTTGTGCCTGGGCCGGTGGAGCCGGTGCTTCCTTAGCGAAAGCAGCAGGAACACCGACTGCTAAGCTGGCAGCGATCAATAGAGCTGCTAATGGTTTTTTTCTTATTACCACGATTATTCAAGCCTCCCTAAAATTTTAATATATTACTATATTGATTGTAGTAATTATTCCAATAATTTAGGAAGTGGATATAGTCCTATTGTTTTTACGGGACTTTTTATGTGTATAAGCTTCGTAATCAACGAATAAGGATGGTCATATACTGAATAGGTGCCTAAAAGAGGGGGAAGGGTGATTGGGATACAGGATTTTCGAGAATGCTTTATCCATTCATGAAAAATGCAACAATTTATCTTATACGAACCGGCTTGTACTCGTGGCGATTTTCAGCGGATTGGCAGCGGTTTTTCAATCGGCTGGTTCAATATTTCCAGAAATGGGGTATTTCGTCAGTCCATTGGCAACCGCGCCCATATCTTTTGTTCCATACTTTCAGTGCGCCTTGGCTTCTTATCATACTTGCTTCAATCATAACGGCTTGTTCAGCACTATCTATGGGAATATTGACTGTGCTGTACGTATTGAAGTTCCCTTTGCTCGGCCCTGTGGCATCAACTGCTCCGAAACTATCAGCTATTGCCGGAATCGTATTATTTTCGGAAATTTACAGCTGGGTATGGGTGCAGATAAGTCGCCTAAGGCTGCACGCCTTGCGCTTTCCTTATAACTTTCCAAGTCACACCGGTGTTCGGTAATCCGGTGCAGTTTTTCGGTTATTCTTTGTTTTCATCCCATCGAATAATCATCTCTTTCATGATTGTTCGGGTGACCTTCCCATCATACTTAAGAATTAGGAAGGGGGATATCAAATAAAATCGGTTCCAAAGATGATATCGCGACTTGAAACAATTCTTCAAACTCTCCCAAAGCTTTCGGTCTGAATCCCCTAATGCCGAAGCTTTCGGCAAGAAGGACAAAATCAGGATTTCCGAACGATACACCGACGCTTTTACCAAGTTTCTTGTTCATCATTTGTTGCTCGAGCTTTAACACTCCGTCGTTCAGAACGATAAAAATCAGAGAAATCCCAAGCCGTTTAACTGTTTCCAATTCGGAAATTGTCATCATTGCACCGCCGTCTCCGGTTATGGAGATAACGGGAGCATGTGGCCGGGCAAGCTTGGCTCCGATCGATCCTGGAATACTAATACCCATGGAAGCAAGTCCATTTGAAATGATCAGATTTTCAGGCTGCTTCGGCTGATAGGTACGTGCTATTGATATTTTATGTGCCCCGACATCGGAAACAACGATAGTGTCTTCTGGTGACAGCATTTCAATGGCGTGCAATATGTTCTCAGTTGTCAGGGGCAGGTGTGAATTATCATCATACCCTGACTTGATTTGAAAGGAATGCTCGATCTTTTGTTTTAAATTTCCGGAAGGGATCCAGCCTTTGGAAGGAATGCTGCGAGTGCTCAAATTTTGCAACGTTTGCTTTATGTGGCCAATCACCTCTGCTGCTGTTGGGTAATACTCGTCCGGCTCAGGTGTTTGTGAGTCGATATGCAAGATGGGGATTTTTTTTCGATTCCATTCCTTAGGCGGCCTTTCCACGGGATCAAATCCGATAATAATCAACAGATCTGCTTCATCAATTCCTGACAAGACCAAATCATTTTCAGAGAATCCAAACGTAAAATAGTTATAAGGGACGTTTTTAGGGATCACCCCTTTTGCCATAAAAGAGTGGGTGGCAGGTGCTTGTAGCTTTGATAGAAAAAGAAGCACGTCCTGAGACGCATCCTGTCTTATGACTTTATCACCGATAATGACAAACGGTTTTTCACTTTCATTCACGAGGGAAATAGCTGACTGAACAGCTTTCCCGGCAGGAAGAACAGGCTGTTCCTCCGTTATTGGCACTACTCCAGGCGGGACCGATTCAAACGCCAGGTTTTCAGGGAGTTCCAGAAACACGGATCCCGGCTTTTCTTCGTTTGCGGTTTTAAATGCCTTCCGAACCATTTCAGGAATCGTGTCAGCTTCTTTGATCTGGGCCGCCCATTTTGTAGCGGGTGCCATAACATCGGTCATCTCTATAAACTGGTGAGAATGCTTATGCTGCTTGTTAAGCCCTGTCTGCCCGGTAAGAGCGACTACAGGACACCCGTCAAGTGTAGCCGTAGCCAAACCTGTTAACAGGTTGCCCGCTCCGGGTCCCAAAGTAGCCGTACAAACTCCAACTTTTTTAGAAAGCTTTCCATAAACGCATGCCATAAAAGCCGCTCCTTGTTCATGGCGGACCGGAACATATTGAATTTGCGTGGAACGGGAAATGGATTCAATGAGATCAAGAGTCTCTTTCCCGACAATTCCAAAAACATATTCTACACCTTCATTTTCCAAACACTGTACCAATACATCTGTTGCTTTCATCGATATCCTCCGCAGTAAAAGTTAGAGTTAGCTTTGGCCATTGATGTTAAAAATATGAATGCATTACCCTCAAGTATTGAATAAATGAAAAAGCATACGTTCTTTATCATCGAAGAATTGTTTCATTAGTGTGAAATGCTCCGTATTTTCAAGAGTCGTTTTCCTTACACCTTCTTTTGTGAACTCATACAATAGGGCATCAGGATACGCCATGATGACCGGGGAATGTGTGGCAATAATGAACTGGGATGATTGGCCGGCAAGCTCATTGATCCGGGACAGCATCGATAATTGCTTTAAGGGTGACAATGCGGCCTCAGGTTCATCCATGATGTAAAGTCCTTTTCCCCTAAAACGATGTGTGAAGGCAGCGAAGAATGACTCCCCATGCGACTGCTCATGGAGAGAAACTCCTCCGAATTGATCAATGATACGCGGGCTTCTCGGTTCACGATCAAGCTCTTCAATATTTGTTGCCACATTATAAAATGTTTCTGCCCGAAGAAAAAAACCGTCTTTTGGTCTTTGCACTCCTTTTATCAGGCGAAGATGCTGTTCCAATTCGGAGTGGGAATCGCGGGTTGAAAAGTTGAAGTTGAAAGATCCGCCTTCAGGATTGAATCCGGCGGAAATGGCGATTGCTTCAATTAGAGTTGACTTCCCCATCCCGTTTTCACCTACAAAGTATGTCACTTGAGGGTGTAAGGGGAGTTCGTTGAGAGATTCGACCGCCGGAAGGCAAAAAGGGTATTCAGCGTTTGATGGTATGTCGTCACGTAACAATTTGATCTTTTTAATATATTGGTTGGATTCATTTAACTTCACCATTATCCGCTCCATAATAAATGTTTCTATCATCTTACCTTATTTGGAACAAAATTTGATAAGGAAATACCATCATTTTATTTCCCCGGCAATAATCGACAACGTTAATCTTATTTCCCCGGGAATATTCGACATGTAAAAATATTTTAATAGAGGTGAGGGTATTGGAAATAAAAAAGGTTAAGGGAATCACGCCAAATGATGTTGTGGGACTGACGGCACCCTCAGGCCCTGCCAGTCAAGAGAAATTGAAAAAGGCTATCGCTGCATTGGAAGAGGCAGGTTTCCGTGTGGAAGTCGGAGAAACGTGCCATATCGAGCATAGAGGGTATTTGGCAGGACCGCCTCAAAATCGTGCGGCAGAATTAAGCAGCATGTTTTCAAATAAGGAGATAAAAGCAATTTTTTGCCTGCGGGGAGGGTATGGCTCCCCGCAAATCTTGCCTCTTCTTGACCAAGAACAGATTAGGAACAACCCAAAACTGTTCGTCGGCTATAGTGATATCACGGCTTTGCATCTTTTCCTTCAGCAATGCTGTGAAATTCCGACAATACACGGACCGATGGCCGCTTCGGATTTAATTGACGCGGATTCTTTCACCAAGGAAGGCCTTTCCCGGTTAATAAAAGGTAACATTTCATTAGGAAGATTGTGTAACCCTCCTGGAGAAAGGATGGAAGGTATGATCCCTGGAAGGGCAAGCGGAATACTCACAGGAGGGAACTTGACTCTCATCTCTGCTTTGATGGGAACCCCCTATGAAATAGACACGAAAGGAAAAATTTTATTTCTCGAAGAAATAAATGAGGAGCCGTATAAATTGGACAGGATGATGACGCAGCTTGCGTTAGGAGGTAAATTTTCAGAAGCGGAAGGGGTTGTTCTCGGGAGTTGGACCGGGTGCCATTTTGATTCAAACTTTAACATTAAAGATCTATTTAAGGAGATCCTTGAACCGTTCGGAAAGCCTGTTTTATTCAATTTAAGGGCAGGACATTGCAGACCGATGGTATCTCTGCCTTTAGGGGCATTTGTGGAAATTAATGCCGGCAAAGGAGAATTAGTGATCAAAGAGGGTATTATACAATAGGCAGAGTCCTTGCTATACTCTACGATCCATTATAAGATAATGGATAATTTTACAATTTTACTAATATATTTGTCAGGTTAGGAGCAGGCATTATCAATGACGACAACAAACTTGGTGATTTTGCAGACAAGCGATATCCATGGAAACATCTTTCCGGTCAACTATGGAACGAATGCCTATGCTGATGTTGGGCTGGGAAAAATTTCAACCCTTGTAAAAAAAGAACGGAAAAGCAATGACAACGTCCTATTAATCGATAATGGCGACCTGATCCAAGGGACGCCGCTGACTTACCATTACGTCCGCTCAGATGAACATAGACACCTTCCGAATCCCATGGTGGCTGTATTGAATGAAATGAAGTATGATGCCGGGGTGTTCGGCAATCATGAATTCAATTACGGGCTGGGAAACTTAAAGGCCGCTGTAAAACAGGCGAGCTATCCTTGGCTGTCAGCCAATATTTTAAACGCCGCCAACCAAAATCCGTATTTTGGAAAACCATACACGATAAAACAGTTTGATGATCTGAAGGTGGCCGTATTAGGTTTAACAACCCCCTACATACCGTACTGGGAAAAGCCGGAAAATATTGTGGGATTAAAGTTTGATGATCCTGTGAAAACAGCGAAAAGGTGGGTGCCGTTTTTAAAAGAAGAAGAGCGGGCTGATATCGTCGTTGTATCATATCATGGCGGCTTTGAAAGAGATTTGGACACAGGTGAGCCGATCGAAAAAATTACCAGGGAAAATCAAGGCTACCGCTTATGCATGGAAGTGCCGGGCATTGATGTCCTTTTAACCGGCCATCAACATCGGCAAATTTATGGAAAAGAGCTGAACGGAGTCATTGTCCTGCAGCCGGGAAGTTCAGGAGCCTTTCTTGGGAAGGCTGTATTGAAGCTTGAAAAGGCTGGAGGGAGGTGGAAGGCAGTAAGTAAACATTCCGAGCTATTGTCAGTTCAAGGGGTGCCGGAAGATCGGGCGCTGCTGGATAAAGTGGAAGTGTACGAAAGGAATACACAGGCATGGCTGGACCAGCCCATCGGGAAAATAGAAGGGAATATGCTGGTGGAAGATGCCATGAAAATCAGGCTGCAGGATAATGCACTCATCGAATTTATTAACAAGGTACAAATGGATGCTGCAGGAGTGGATATTTCAACTACGGCCCTATTTGACAATGAATCCCCGGGGTTCCCTCCACATGTGACGATGCGTGATGTCGTCTCCAACTATATTTATCCGAACACTTTAAAGGTTATCCGTATATCGGGTAAGGATATGAGGGATGCCTTGGAGCGCTCCGCTTCTTACTTCATGCAATATAACGGCAAAAAAATAGAAGTAAACCCGGCATTTACGACACCAAAGCCGCAGCACTATAATTATGATATGTGGGAAGGAATCGATTATATCATCGATATTTCCAAGCCTGAGGGGCAGAGGGTTGTCAAGCTGGAATATAAGGGTCGACCTGTTTTGCATGAACAATCATACGATGTCGTAATGAGCAATTACCGGGCGGGAGGCGGCGGACAATATTTTATGTACCAGGGAAAGGCTGTCATAAAAGAAATACAAATTGATATGTCCGAGCTGATCGCCAATTACTTTCTCAGGGAAAAAACGGTGAAGGCAACGGTGAATAACAATTGGAGAGTGATTCACGATTAGCTGTCTTTGAGAAACGAGGCGTTGATCAATCCTCCGACCAGCAGTACTGCAGCCGTCAAGTAGAACCAGATCATTAACACGATAATGCTCCCAAGCTGTCCGTATAGCTGGGAGTAATTGATGTAAGAGACATAGTATGAAAACCCGATGGATACGCCCTGCCAGCCTATCGTCGAAAAAATGGCGCCCGGGACAACTGACGAAAAAGGGATTTTCCCGCTTGGGACAAATTTATAAAACAGAAGAAAGAATAGGAATAAATAAATTGTTCCAATGACCCATTTGATCAGAAACCAGGACTCATAAAAAAGCAAGGGCATGTCGACTTGGGAAGATAAAAAAACGCGTCCGATTTCTTCTCCAATGGGGACAAGTAAAGAGATGGTCAAAGTAATCATCAGGATAGCCGTTAAAAATAAATCCTTGGCAAGAGCCAGAAAAAAACCTTCCTTTCTGATGATACTGTATGCATCATTCATTGCCCTGACAAGGGATTGAACTGCCATGGAGGATATCCAAAAGGAAGCGATCAGGCTGAAAGAGGCGAGCTTTGTCCTTTGCTTATCGAAAATAAGGATGACATTGTTCTCGATGAGAGCATAGCTCCCTTTGGGAGCGAATTGTTCGATGGCAGACAATACATCCGTCGAATGGATGGGAAAAAAGCTCAGCAGGGAAAGGACGAAAATCAGGAAAGGGAAGATGGATAACATAAAGAAGTAGGCCATTTGAGCAGACTGGTCATGGAACCGGTCTATAAAGAAACGTTTAAATATATCCAAAATGAGCCTCATGTCCATCCTCCCCTGAATTGTCCGCATTCTACTTTACATTATTCCCGTACCTTCAAAATTATTTTCCCCGCATTTTTATTTTTCTCGATGAGAGCAACAGCCTCGCCAATCTTTAATTACAGAGAATCTTCATCAACAATAATCGCTTACACCTATTTCATCTCCTTCCATATGATTCGTTTTTTATGTAAAATGAGTGAGTTACTGTTATCGTAATGAAATGGACTATTTTTTTCCGTTTTACCGAAATTTTTATAGATGAGGAAGATATGCAATGGATTTTCATGCTCTGGCTAAAAGACGAACAATGGCACAGAAGATTTTTCTTGTCACCGGGATCGTTTTCATAGCCTTTAATTTGCGGCCTGCCATCACTTCCGTCGGGCCGCTCGTCAGCTTTATACGAAGTGACCTGGGCCTTTCAAACGGAATGGCGGGATTTTTGACGACTCTGCCGTTGATTGCTTTTGCGGTATTGTCACCTTTTGCCCCGAAAATCGGGCAAAAGATTGGGAATGAGTTGACGATACTGTTGGGAGTCGCGCTGATAGGCGCAGGTATCGTTATTCGATCGATGGGAAGCATCTCACTTTTATTTATCGGGACGGCCGTAGCTGGAATCGGAATAGCCGTGGGGAATGTGCTGCTTCCGGGAATCGTTAAGATGAAGTTTCCCAACAAAGCTACATTAATGACAGGGGTATATTCGGCATCTCTGGGCATTTCAGCAGCCATCGCATCAGGAATCAGCATCCCTTTGGTGGAGAAATTCGGTTGGGGGTGGGAAGCATCCCTTATGACATGGGCTTATTTGGCCCTTGCCGCATTTCTTATTTGGATCCCTCAAATTAGGAAGCAAAAAGTCTTTGAGGGAAGAGTAAAGATTATTAAATACGGGAATTCCATGCTAAAGTCCAAGCTTGCCTGGCAAGTCGCATTCTTCATGGGATTGCAGTCCCTGATCTTCTATTGTCTCATTACCTGGGTTCCGGAAATCCTGTACAGCCATGGTTTCTCACGGTCTTTATCCGGCTGGATGCTTTCGGTCATACAGTTTGCCGGCCTTCCAGCTTCCTTCATCATTCCGGTTGTGGCAGGAAAATTGAACAACCAAAGGGGACTTGTTCTAGGTTTGGGAACTGTCTATCTGATTTCTTTTACAGGGCTGATGTTTGGGGGAGGCCCCCTCATCTTTTTATGGGTAGTCATGATCGGAGTAGCGCAAGGCTCCGGCTTCAGCTTGGCTCTTACTTTCCTTGTATTACGTGCCAAGGGTGTCATGGATGCTTCCCGCTTGTCGGGGATGGCTCAATCGCTGGGGTATTTTCTTGCAGCTGCTGGCCCCACTTTGATCGGTTACGAATATGATCATACCCATTCTTGGTTTCTGCCTATCATGACACTTATTATTGTCTCAGTCTTAATGACCGCGGCAGGCTTAGGGGCCGGAAGGAACAAATTTGTACTGGAAGATTAATATCTTTTTAAAAGGAGCTTTTTAAATGAATAAATCGGAGATCGAATATAAAATTGCAGATTTAAAAGCGGACTATGTCAGGCTTCAGCACGATTTAGAGAAACTCGAATATGTGAAGGGCATATTGCATCCACTTGAAAAACAGCTGATGGAAATTGAAGAAGAATTAAAAACTTTAAACAAAATGCTTGATGAAATAAGCGAATAACCGCGTATTTAGTGAGGCTGCCCAGTTTTTTTACCGAAACTACGTACCTTCCATTCACTCAAAGCATAGGCTGAAGAAAAAGAACAAAGATAACAGTATTGAGGGTGACAATGTGAGCGGAAATGTCTTGCATTATTTTGGCGGCGGCAATACTGCCAAGGGATTCAGCAATTTGTACGATTCAAATCTGCGCGGGCTGGACCGTGTCTTTATTCTATCAGGTAAATCCAGCTTGGAGAAAAAGGGTTTAATTCACAGGCTGATGGATGAATGGACCGGAAAAAATGTAAATCTTGAGGCGCTTCATTCCCCGAATGATCCGGATTCGTTGGAGGGACTGATTATACGGGAGCTGGGGTTTGGAATTGTCGACGGTGATTTTCCGCGTGAAATCGGAAAGGAATTTGTTGGTGACAGATGGGAGACAGTCGATTTGGACGTAATGGATTTCTCCTCCCTGGAAGCCGCCGTAAAGAAGGACATCACACAATTGGAAGCAAAGAGGGAAGATGCACTGGATAAGGCATATCAATCATATACAGCGGGATTGCGGGTCCACGACAGATGGGAGAAGCTCTACGTTGACCGGATGGACTTTTTAAAGGCGGATCAAGTGACAGACCGCTTGATTAAAAAGCTGATTTTTAAAAATTCCAGCCGAAAAGAGCGAACAACAAGGCGCCGGTTTCTCGGTGCCGCAACTCCAAAGGGCCCGGTAGATTTCGTAGATAATATCACATCCGGCCTAAACAAGAGAATTTTTTTAAAAGGCCGGGCCGGAACAGGGAAGTCCACTGTATTGAAAAAGATCGTGATGGAAGCCGAAAAAAAGGATATGATTTGGAAATCTATCATTGCGGATTTGACCCTGCCAGCCTCGATATGGTTGTTGTCAGGGAGCTTGGCTGGGCTGTGTTCGACAGCACCCAGCCGCATGAGTATTTCCCTTCCCGAAAAGGTGATGAAGTGATTGATATGTATGAATTGACGGTAGCCCCTGGGACAGACGAATTATATGCAAATGAAATTGCGGAGATTGAAAAGGAATACCGGGAACAAATGAAGGCCGGAAAAGACTATCTTGCAGAAGCAAAACGGGTTAATGATCAATTGGAATCCATTTACCAGGACAATATGGACCATTCCCGGATTGACGAAATATTTTCCGACATTCAAAAAGAAATCAAGCTGCTTGCAAAAGATTAGCGCCTCTTCGAAAGACTGAAGAGGTTTTTTCTAATCTAAAGAAAGTATAAAATTTTACCGAATTTTCTCTTCAAACAAGATTAACGTAATGTCCAGCTCCAGCGCCCAGCGACTAGCTTCACACTCCTTTCCTCGAAAAAGCTTCGCTTTTTCTGCGTGGATGTTTATTCGAGGAAGTAGGCTCAGAGCACTACGATAAGTCAACATCGGCTCGTACCTCGCCGTGTTTCCTTTATCTCATTGCGGAGTGCTCCAGTTTGTACGTCGCTAAACGGGCGCCTTGCGCTTTTCTTAATATTTTCAAAATGAATAAATACTGTCCTCTCACAATAAACATAATATATGAAATATGTTATATTTAAATTGAATTCCGATAATTTTGGTTTGTGTGTGTATTTCTAGTGAGTACAAATGTATTCGCAAATTTCCATAATGGAGGGATCGATATGTCGAAAGTGCTGGAGCAATTTTTAACGGAAAATTTGTCTGAACTTCGCAGTCAGGGCCTCTACAATGAAATAGACACGGTTGAAACTCCAAATGGTCCCATCATCAGAATTAATGGGAAAGAACAGATCAATCTCTCGTCCAATAATTATCTCGGCTTGGCAACGGATGAGAGATTGAAAGACGCGGCTGTTGATGCAATCGGAAAATGGGGGGTTGGAGCAGGAGCAGTACGCACAATCAATGGAACGCTTGAAGTCCATGAAAAGCTGGAAGAAACGCTTGCCGCTTTTAAAGGGACGGAAGCCGCCATCTCCTATCAGTCAGGTTTTAACTGTAATATGGCCGCCATTTCGGCGGTCATGGACAAAGATGACGCTATTTTGTCAGATGAGCTGAATCATGCATCCATCATTGACGGCTGCCGCCTTTCGAAGGCAAAGATCATCCGATTCGGCCATTCGGACATGGATGATCTGCGAAAGCAGGCAAAGGCTGCAAAGGAATCCGGAAGCTACAATAAAATCATGGTGATAACCGACGGTGTTTTTTCGATGGATGGTGACATTGCCAAACTGCCGGAAATCGCCGAAATCGCTGAAGAATACGATTTAATCACTTATGTTGATGATGCACATGGTTCGGGAGTGCTCGGAAAAGGAGCTGGCACGGTAAAGAATTTCGGGCTTCAGGAAAAGATAGATTTTCAAATTGGCACTCTTTCAAAAGCGATTGGCGTTGTGGGCGGTTATGTAGCGGGGAAAAAAGAGCTGATTGACTGGCTTAAAGTCAGGTCGCGTCCATTTTTGTTCTCCACTGCAGTCACACCTGCAGATGCTGCGGCCGCAACGAAGGCAATTGAGCTCATGATGGAAAGTACGGAGCTTTATGAACGTTTATGGAAAAACGCGGATTACTTGAAAAAGGCTCTGTCAAAGCTGGGATTTGATATCGGTCACAGTGAAACCCCGATAACGCCTTGCATCATTGGGGAGGAAAAAACAACGCAGACGTTCAGCAAGCGTCTTTTTGAAGAGGGAGTTTACGCAAAGGCCATTGTTTTTCCTACTGTTCCAAAAGGGACGGGGCGAGTACGGAACATGCCGACAGCAGCACACACGAGGGAGATGCTGGACCGGGCAGTTGCGGCCTATGAGAAAGTGGGAAAGGAAATGGGTGTCATCTAGCAGTTCAATGAAGTTCATGACAGTACATCGCATATACCGGGAGGTCATTCGATGAAAAAAATTTTGGTGACCGGATCCTTGGGACAAATCGGTTCAGAGCTTGCCATGAAGCTTCGTCAAGAGTATGGGAGTATGAATGTCATTGCATCAGATATCCGCCGCTTGGACAACGAGACCGTTGAATCGGGGCCTTTTATAGAGCTGGATGTCATGGATGGCAGCAAGTTGGTGGAAGTCGCGAAAAAATATGGGGTGGATACTATCATCCATCTGGCGGCCCTGCTTTCGGCTTCGGCGGAAACAAAGCCGCTTCAGGCCTGGAACCTTAACATGGGAAGTCTTATCAATGTATTGGAGGCGGCCCGGGAGCTCCGCCTGAAAGTTTTTGTACCGAGCTCCATCGGCGCTTTCGGTTCTGATACACCGAAGCAGCAAACGCCACAGGTCACGATCCAGCGGCCTTCCACGATGTATGGGATCAATAAAGTGGCAGGCGAGCTTCTTTGTGATTACTATTTTCATAAATATGGCGTGGATACACGCGGCGTCCGTTTTCCCGGGCTTGTTTCATACGTTGCCCCTCCGGGAGGGGGGACTACAGATTACGCTGTGGAAATCTATTTTGAAGCGACTCGGAAAAAACGTTATACCTGTTTTGTCAGCGAAAATACCTGCTTGGACTTGATGTATATGCCGGATGCGTTAAAGGCTGTCGTACAGCTCATGGAGGCTGATCCGGGAAAGCTTAGATTCCGGAACTCCTATAATATTACGGCAATGAGTGCCACACCCGAAGATATCGCAAATGAAATTAAAAAGCATATTCCTTCGTTTGAAATCGATTATAAAATTGACCCGGTCCGGCAGGCGATTGCTGACAGCTGGCCAGACTCTTTGGATGACTCAGCCGCCCGGAAGGACTGGGGGTTTAAAGCGGAATTTGGGCTGGAGGAAATGACGGAAGATATGCTGGAAAAAGTAAAAAAGAAACGATCATGAGCCGCCTGTGTCTGTAGCAGGAAGGCTCTTTATTTTGATATACTTGGACTATCAAAACATCTGGAGGTCTGTAGCATTGTTGACGAAAGCAAAGGGCTTTCTGCAGTCTTACTTTGGATTTGACGAATTCCGCCGGGGACAGGATACGATTATCCGAAAAGTGCTGGAAGGTGAGGATACTCTGGGAGTCATGCCGACCGGAGGCGGCAAGTCCATCTGTTACCAGATTCCCGCCTTATCGCTCCGTGGAATAACAATCGTTGTCTCTCCACTGATATCACTGATGAAGGATCAGGTGGATGCATTGGAAAAGGCCGGTATCCCTTCTACTTTTATTAACAGTACCATTAAGGGTGCAGAAATGCGGGAGCGGATGTCCGGGCTATATAGCGGTAAATATAAACTCGTTTACATTGCACCGGAAAGATTGGAGACCGATTATTTTTTAAGGCTCCTCGAAGAGGTGCATGTTTCTCTCGTCGCAATAGATGAGGCGCATTGTATTTCCCAGTGGGGCCACGATTTTCGGCCGAGTTATTTATTGATCCGCAAATTGATTAATAAAATCAAACCAAAGCCGACAGTGTTGGCTTTGACTGCCACGGCGACTCCGCAGGTGCGTGAGGATATCCGCCAGCTTCTGGATATTAGTGCGGACAATACAATTGTGACCGGATTTGAAAGGGAAAATCTTCGCTTCCATGTTGTAAAGGGGCAGAACCGCGATCTGTTTCTGACCGACTATGTTCAGAAAAATTCCGGACAGGCGGGTATAGTTTATGCGGCGACAAGGAAAGAAGTGGAGCGGTTATATCAGCTGTTGAAAGCAAAGGGGATCGGGGTTGGAAAATACCACGCGGGAATGTCCGAGAAGCAGCGTGATCGTTATCAGGAGCAATTTTTATATGATGATATTGATGTGATGGTTGCTACTAATGCCTTTGGAATGGGTATCAACAAATCGAACGTAAGGTTTGTAATCCACTATCATATTCCGCGGAACATGGAGTCGTATTATCAAGAGGCAGGCAGGGCAGGAAGAGACGGGGAAGAAAGTGACTGCATCTTGCTTTTTGCCCCTCAGGACAGCCATATCCAATCATTTCTCATTGACCAGTCCGAAATGGACGAGCATCGTAAGGAAAACGAGTTTGGCAAGCTGAGGAAAATGATGGCCTATGGCCATACAGAGTCTTGTTTGCAGCAATATATCCTGCACTATTTTGGCGAGGAAGATCCTCCTGTTTGCGGAAAATGCGGCAACTGCACGGATGACCGGGAGCAGGTCGATGTGACGGTGGAGGCCCAAATGGTTCTGTCATGCATCAGGCGCATGAATGAGAGATTCGGTAAAACGATGATTGCCAAGGTGCTGACTGGTTCCGCAGATCACAAAATACGAAGTTTCGGATTTGATCGGCTGTCTACCTATGGAATCATGAAGGACAAGACACAAAAGGAGACAACGGAGTTCATCGATTTTTTAACGGCGGAAGGGTATTTGCGTCCAACTGACGGATCATATCCCATTTTGATGTTGACCGAAATGGCCGGGGATGTTTTGCGGGGAAAAGAAAAAGTGATGAGGAAAGAAAAGGTGCGCATCGCACAAATTGTGGAGGACAATATGCTGTTTGAGGTGCTGCGCCAACTTAGAAAAGAAATTGCCGATGAGGAGAATGTGCCGCCCTATATCATTTTTTCTGATGTGACATTAAAAGAAATGAGTGCATTGCTTCCGAGAAATGAAGCTGAGCTGATGCAAGTCAAGGGTGTAGGTGAGCGGAAGTTGGAGGCGTACGGACAGGCGTTCCTGAAAGAAATAAATAAGTATTGCGAAGAGCAGGGAATTGAAAGGCCGGAAGTGGGCCTGCCGATTGGGCATACGGCCAAACAGCGGACGGGGAGAGTCTCAAGCAAGGAACCAAGCCATCATATAACCTATCGAATGTTAAAGGACGGCCTTTCCATTGCAGAAATTGCTGCTGAGCGCGGCGTGGCGGAAAGGACAATAGAGGGGCACCTGTTGAAATGTCCTGCAGACGGATTGGAGGTGGATTGGTCGGAATTCGTCCCCAAGGAATATGAACCATTGATACAGGAAGCCGTTGAACAGGCAGGGGCGGAACGACTAACGCCAATTAAAGAGCTTCTTCCGGAGGAAATCAGCTTCTTTATGATTCGAGCCTATTTGGAAAAACAAAAAGCATGAAAGAACCTGCCAAAATCTGCATGGTGCGGAAATGGCGGGTTTTTCTTGTTGTTTAGCGTACTATAAAATGCTCAGGTTGTGAGTAACTTATTTGTCACTTAGTGTTGCGTCTGGCTCCAGCGCCTATCGACTAGCAGACTTCACGCTTCTTCCTACGATAAGTCAACATCGCTCCGCTGCGCTGCGCGTGTTGTCCGGCTGCGAGTGCCATCGGCTCGAGGTCATAAGCCAATCGCTGCTGAAGGCAAACTACGCCTTCTTCAGCGCTCGTCTTATGCTTGTCGCCGATAAGCAGGCACTCTCCGCCTTTCCTTATCCTTTATCTCGTCAGAAGCGCTCCAGTCTGTACGTCGATAAACAGGCGCTTGAGCCTTTGTTCTGGAACAAGGGAGGAAGTTCATAATCAAACGTTTGATTAACATATGTGGCAGGGGGCATTACTTTTATCAAACGTTTGAATAATAATTGGGACAGGGGTGCAGTTTTCTTAATCAACCGCTTGATTAGCATTTGTGACGGGAGTTGTGTATTCTTAATCAACCGTTTGATTAATCGTTGGTGTAAGGGGCGTGCATTCTTAATCAACCGTTTGAATAGTATTGGAGAAAGGGTCCTGTTTTCTTAATCAACCGTTTGATTAGTGGTCGGTTTGGGGTATCGGATTCCTAATCAACCGTTTGATTGGCTTTCCCCCGAGGACCTTTTTCGATAAAATTCGAGGAACCTCCCAAAGTGGGTTTCGTTGCATTTTTGCGGTTTTTTCGCTAGAATACATGCCAATAACAGAGGACGGAAAAGCCTAAAGCGAAGGGGATATGACATTGATAAAATGTATCGCCACCGATATGGATGGAACTCTGCTCAATGCCAGTCAGGAGGTAAGCGAGGAGAATAAGCTTGCAATTGAAGCGGCCCGGAAACAGGGAATTGACTTTCTTGTTGCGACAGGGCGCTCCTATCATGACCTGCGTTATGTTTTGGACAAAGTTGGCATTCGGTGTCCTGCAATCTGCCTAAACGGAGCGGAAATCCGGGATGCAGAAGGGAATGTTGAATTTGGCATCGGATTAGAAGCAGTGATCGCGGAGAAAGTAGCTTATGTACTCGACAATGCGGATATGTACTATGAGCTTTATACGAGCAATGGGACATATACTACCAATTACGAAAAGGGAATTCAGGCCGTCATGGATATTTACCGGACTGCAAACCCATCCATTGAAGTTTCAAAGTTGAGGCAAAGGGTTGAAAAGCGCTTTAAGAAACGTCTGATCAAAATCGTGGATGATTTTGATGATGTTTTTGGATCGGAAGACATTACCACCTATAAATTTTTCGGATTTTCAAAAGATCAATCACTGCTTGTTGAGGTAAGCAAGCGGCTTGAACAAATAAATGGGATCACAGTGACAACTTCCGGACGCCAGAACATTGAAATTACGCACAAGAATGCCAAAAAAGGGAATGCATTAAAGCGTTATACGGAAAAAAGGGGAATCTCCCTTGAAGAGACCATGGCGCTTGGCGATAATTACAATGATTTATCCATGCTGGAGATGGTCGGGCACTCAGTTGCAATGGGAAACGCCGAAAAAGAAATAAAGGATACCTGTCGCTATGTAACGGGATTGAATACGGAAGACGGGGTAGCCGAAGCGATTTATAAAGCACTCGAGGAAATGGCTATCTCTTGAATTGGAAATTCCTATAAGACTCTTACCATAACCGACTACGACAATATTGAGCTGCATCGCAATTGTTAGATGATGTCTACATCTACAGTTGGGAGCAGTTTTTTACTTTTCCCTTAAAAGTTATGACACCTGTCATATATAACATCTGATAGGTGTGAATTCTCCCTCGCTTTTTTTCCAGATACAATCGGATTAACCGATTTTTCAAAAAGCGAGGAGGTTGACTATGAAAAAAGAACGGATTCGTCTACTGGATATTTTACGGGGATTTGCAATTGCAGGAACATTGGGTACCAACATTTGGATTTTTGCCCATTTAGGGGATTTGTCATATATCACTACATATGAATATTCATCTTGGTGGTCGCTTGAAGACTTTTGGAGAATGTTCATCTTATTTTTAGTAAACGGGAAACTGCTGGGCTTGCTGACGATTATGTTTGGAGTAGGGCTGGAGTTAAAGTATAGACAGTCACTCAGAAAGAACCAGCCTTGGCCAGGCCTGTATATATGGACGTCATGTATATTGATCATGGAAGGGTTCATTCATTTTTTATTCGTCATGGAGTATGATATTTTGATGAGCTATGGGATTACAGCTATCATTGTGTCACTCATCATTAAAGGCGGCGACCGTACTATTTCCAGAACGATGAAGGTGATCGGTGGTATTCACGCCGCATTTGTACTTTTTCTGTTACTGGTCGGCATCCTGGGGGCGAATATGTCTTTGGGGAGTTTTTACGAAGTCACTTTACTGTACAAAGATGGTACATGGCTTGAACAGGTAAAGTATAGATTAGATCATTTTCTGCTCCTTAGAAGTGAAGCCATTCTTGTGATTCCAATGAATATCTTTCTTTTTTTGCTCGGTGTACGATTGATGCGTTCAGGAGTTTTTTCGCCAAATGAGAGCGGGAAGCGCAAACGAAAAAAACTGTTCAATATAGGGATTTATATCGGTGTCCCATTAAACCTCCTGGTTTTTATTCCAGGTGGAGCTTTTGACCTTCCTGTCCGCTATCTATTTGCCCCGATTTTATCACTGGGGTATTTGGCCTTGATTGCGAGAATGGTAGAAAGAAATGAAAGATTGTGGATTTGGCGGCGATTGGAACAAATGGGAAAAATGTCTTTAAGCTGCTATGTGATGCAAAACCTAATTGCTTCCTTTATTTTTTACGGATGGGGATTGGGACTTGGGGGAAAGGTGAACTCCCTGACCGTCATATTATTATGGATTCTTATTTGCTGCTGTCTCATGATCATTTCTTCATTTTGGCTGAAATATTTTACGTTGGGCCCAATGGAATCCATGCGCAAACATGCTACTGGTGTTATGCAAAGATGAATTTTTAGCCGGGGGCTGCCTATGATTCATAAAATATATCCGCGGGAACAAATATCGAACTACTTATTAATAGATACATTTGCTGTTGTTCTACTGACATTCATGGTTTTGACTTCGGAGTCGACGACGTTGATGATGAAGCTGTTGCTCCTTCTCTTTTTCTTCTTTTCATTTTATATAGCATTATGGTTTAGGGATTGGCGGCTTTTAACAGCAACGATCTTAGGTTGTGTCTCCCTTTCTTTGCTATGTATCTTCACTGAACAGCCCATTTTCCTTTTTGGCTTTATATTTGCCGATCTACTGGGGCGAGCAAATGAAAAGCTTCATATAGGAATCGGAATGCTGGCAATCGCAACAATGTTTGTAATTGTCCAATGGCATGAAACAGGATCATTGATTTCCATGAAGTCTTCTATATTCTTGCCAGTGGTGATTCTTCAGCTTCTGCTTCCAGTCATTATTTATATAAGGGAAAAAGCAAAAACATTGGAGGGAGAGCTGGATACAGCAAATCAGCAAATTGAAAGGTATATTCAGGAGGAGGAGAGACATCGAATCGCAAGAGATTTGCATGATACCCTGGGGCAAACATTAACAATGATCAAACTCAAAAGTGAGTTGGCAATTCTACTGGTTGATCAGGACGAGCAGCAAGCAAAGGCAGAACTGAATGATATTTTGGAATCATCAAGGGTTGCACTCAAACAAGTGCGAGAGCTTGTAACGGGTATGAAGTTTATCTCATTAGAAGAGGAAATTGCCCGCTCAAGAGAGCTTTTGAAAGAAGCAAATATTGAATCGAATGTAGAAGAAAAAGGGCAAAGGTTGTTAATGCCCAGTGTCGACGAAACGATGTTGGCCCTCTCTTTGCGTGAAGCAGTTACAAATATCATCAGACATAGTGGGGCTAGGAAATGTAATATCCGTTTAAAAACAGATGAAAGCCAATTTAAAATTATTATTAGAGATGATGGCGTTGGTTTAATGGGTCAATCGAGTGGAAATGGCATTCAATCGATGAAGGAACGGCTGCAAGCATTGAAAGGAACTGCCGAAATCGCCAATGCTTCAGATGGAGGTACGGTTGTTACGTTAGCTTTGCCTATCAATTCATACGGAAAGGAGAAATCAGTATTGTGATACGGGTTGTGGTTGCTGAAGACCAAAGAATGCTCAGGGGCGCACTTACCTCCTTAATAAAATTTGAGAAAGACATCGAGGTTGTGGCTGAAGTTTCCGATGGACAGCAAGCTTGGGAAGCAATACAACAATACAAGCCTGATGTTTGCCTTGCGGATATCGAAATGCCCAATATGACAGGGCTGGAGCTTGCTGAGAATCTTCGCAGTGAAGGAAATGGCTGTAAAATCATTATTGTGACAACTTACGGGCGGCCCGGTTACTTACAGAAGGCTGTGGATGCGAAGGTGGAAGGTTATTTACTTAAGGACGAACCGATTGACTATCTCATTACATCCATTCGTAAAGTGATGAATGGGGAGAGAGTGATTAGTACTGACTTGGCTGCCGCCCTTCTATTAAAAGAAGAGAGCCCCCTGACTGAACGTGAAACCGAAGTTCTTCGGTTGACAAAATCAGGACTGACAACAAGTGATATCACTAGAGAGTTATTCTTGACGAAAGGAACGGTACGCAATTATTTATCATCTGCTATTCAAAAGCTGGGAGCCGATTCAAGGCAGCAAGCGGTAAACATTGCCGTTGAAAAAGGGTGGATTTGAACATTTACAAATAAAAAAGCAGGTCCGGCAGTGGATTTGCACTGAGGGCCTGCTCTTTCATTCTATCTAGTTAACCCGGAATAGATCAGAGCACGTTATCATTCTCCCAATCATAGGTCCAAAACCGTTCCCTGAGAAAGCGTTCGGTCCAGGCGGGATCCTCCGCTGTTACATTTTCCAGCATTTCATCCATCATCCAGGCCGTCTGGGAAATGTGGGCTTTTAAAATTTCTACCTTTTTCTCCCATACATCACTTATGTCATGAACAATATCAGCTTTTCCGAGTTCGGCTTCATGATTGTTTGAAAATGCCACGAGATGAAGCTTCGGGCGTTTGTCTTTCGGCAGCCTGCGGACCGCTCTTATAACCGCCCTCGCTGTCGCTTCGTGATCAGGATGCACGGAATAATTTGGATAAAAGGAAATGATAAGCGAGGGGTTCAATTCCTCGATCAGCTTAAACACCATATTTGCCAGCTCTTCATCATTTTCAAACTCGAGGGTTTTATCACGGTAGCCCATCAGCCGTAAATCTGTAATCCCCATGATTTCAGCCGCTTTTTCAAGCTCGGCTTTCCTGATTTGGGGCAAGGTCTCCCTTGTTGCAAACGGCGGGTTTCCAAGATTCCGCGCCATTTCTCCCAGCGTCAGACACGCATAGGTAACAGGCGTTCCATTATTTATATGTTTCATGATTGTTCCCGAAACTCCAAAAGCCTCGTCATCCGGATGAGGGAAAATCACTAAAACCTGTCGTTCTTTTTCCATTGGCTTTTCGCTCCTTTTAAAAGTCTCGATCAACCTGTTATTTGAACGGTGTATCACTTATTTGCAAGGCAACTGCCAGCTTTCCTTCGAAATCGTGCCCCGCCAGCAAAAGCCTTCCCTGATCGTCAACTTCAAAGTGTGTCAGTCCTTCCGCATAAACCCAGCCGATGGGCAGCTTCAATCCGACTCTATACGGACCTTCACCTTTGATTTTTCCATGCTCGTAACAGATTTCCGCGTTGCGGATATAAGCACCAGAGGAAAAAAATGATTCGTCTTTATGTGAGGCATATGCGCCATTTGTAGTTTCCAGATGAATAAAGACATTTTTGCCCGCAAACTGATTGATCATATGCTGAACCTGCTGAACATTAATATCTTTCAAACCCATTGGCCTCCTTCGCCTTTTGAACATAGAATCATTTTACTAAAAAACATGCAGAATTACGAAAGATAGGATTTTATCGGGGATATTGCGGTTCTGCCATTATAATATGTTAAAATGGATGTACTGTATAGGAAAGGAGGTTGAAAAAATGGAGAAAAAGCTGGATCTTATTCTGGAGAAACTGGGTACGGTTGTGAATCGTTTGGATCGCCAAGATGAAACTCTGGACAGCCACACTAAAATCTTAAACAGCCATAGTAAAATTCTAAATAACCAGAGTGAAATACTGGACAGCCACAGTAAAATACTAAACAAACACAGTGAAATATTGAAAGGTCATGACGAACAGTTAAAAAGTCACGGGGATCTGTTGCATCAGTTGATTAAAAATCTTGGAGCAACCAACGCCAAATTAAGTGAGATTGAAGAGAAGGTTGAAAAAAACAGCAAAGATATTGAGGAAATAAAAAACTCCATGGTGACACAAGCCGATTTAAAGTACTATGATCAAAAGATTTCCGAACACGACAGAGAAATCATGAAGATCAAACTTGGCTAAAAACTCCTTAGATAGCTTCAAACAAATTCCCCATAGTTTTCCAGTCAAAAACCCGGCAGAACATTCCGCCGGGTTCCCTTATTATTTTTTAAGATTTGCTGCATATTTCGTATAGGCACCATGCATGACCGGGCCGACGTATTGGTTCAGCTTCCAGCCGTGTTCAATGGCAGCTGTAACGAATTCTTTTGCTGCGGCAACAGAATCTTTGACGGATTTTCCTTTTGCCAAGTTTGCTGTAACGGCAGCGGCAAATGTACAGCCTGCGCCGTGATTGTATGTTGTATCTAATTTTTCTTTTTCCAGAAGGGTGAACTCTTGCCCATCATAGAAAAGGTCCACTGCTTTGTCGGTGTTTAAGCCTGTTCCACCTTTGATGATGACATTCTTTGCACCCAGGTCGCGGATTTTTGCCGCTGTTTCTTTCATGTCCTCGATTGTTTTAATCGGGCCCGTTTTGGCAAGCTGCCATGCTTCGAACAAATTGGGCGTCACAACAGTAGCGCGCGGCAATAACAGTTCACGCATCGCATCTGTATTTTCCGGCTGAAGAACCTCATCTTCTCCTTTGCACACCATAATCGGGTCGATGACGACGTTTGTCAAACCGTGCTCGTCTATCTTCTTGGCGCCAAGCTCGATAATGTCCACCGATCCCAGCATCCCTGTTTTCATTGCGTCAATGCCCACGGATAGGATGGTATTCAACTGTTTTTCTACGATGTTGACGTCTATAGGAAATACTTCGTGATTCCAATGATTGTCGGGATTCATCGCAACAATGGAAGTCAGCGCAGTCATACCATACACATCATTTTCTTGGAATGTTTTTAAATCTGCCTGGATGCCGGCTCCGCCGCTTGAATCAGATCCGGCAAGTGTCAATGCTTTTTTCATGTACGTGTAACTCCCTTCTGGTTTATTAAGGCTATATCAATGAAATAATTATAAACCTTCTGGTATCACTTTTACTTTTCCCGAAGCAAAGCAGGACAAACAATGCCCGGACGCAACTCCCCAAGAGCAATCAAATTTCTGTTATAATAATTTTAATCTCACTTTTGTGAAAAAGCTGTTTTTAAAAGGGCCAAGCGCTCTCTTGTTGTTAATTTCAGCCTGACAACCATAGGTGTTTCCGCTTCAACTGCATCCGTATCAAGCCCAAGTCTCCCGGCAATTTTGCGGGCTCTTGCCAGGTGATAGCCGCTCGTAATGATTGTAATGCCTTTTGTTGAGGGCGGAAGCAGCTTTTTAGAGTAAAGAATATTCTCATATGTAGATGAAGAATTTTTTTCTAAAATGAATCTGTTTTCCGGTATACCATGAGCAACGAGATAACGTTTCATTGCTTCTGCTTCTGAGATGAACTCATCAGGGCCCTGCCCGCCGGATAAAACAAGTTTTACATGGGGATGCTGCTCCGCATACTGAAGTGCAGCTTCAAGGCGGTATTGCAAGGAAAGCGATGGAGTCTCTCCATTTACTTTTGCCCCCAAAACAAGGGCGTATTCATAAGTTCCGTCAGCTTTCGGTTTTTTGCCGTCAGCCATCCACTTTCCGGTAAGAATCCAGATAAACAGGCAGACACCAAAGAAAACAGCGAGAACGCAGGCAGCTATTTTTTTCAACCTCATAAAATCACTCGATTCTTTGTAAAGTATGTTTAGATTACAAGATTCAGTTCATTTCGTAAATAGAATTTCGGGAGGCACCTGTGTTGAACACGATTATTTTAGCCGGAGGAAAATCAAGCCGGATGGGACAGAACAAAGCGCTGATGAGAATAGGCGGAATCCGTGTCATCGACCGGATTGCGGCTGAGTTGGGGCCCGAATCCGATAGAATGATTGTTATTGCCGACGACCCTGCTCTATATGAACATATGGATGCTGTTCTCCTTGAAGATGCACCTGATTTTAAAGGGCAGGGACCGCTCGCGGGAATTTATACCGGCTTGAAGGAAGCGGGAGATGGGCCTTGCCTGATTGTAGCCTGCGATATGCCGTTTGTTTCCGCCAGGCTGGGGTGTGAGCTCGTTTCAATTTTAAAAAGGAATGACAGGGATGCAGTTGTTCCCATCCACGAAGATCGCCTGCATCCGCTGTTTGCTGCGTATGATGCCCGCGCCGCCGAAACGGCAAAGGAGACGTTAATGGATGGAAAAAGATCGGTGAAGGCCTTGCTTGACCGCATAGATGTGGAATATTTTACAATACAAGGAGAGTCTGATGCCGTTTGGAACATGAATACGATGGAGGAGTACATACAGGCGGCAAAGCTGGCAGGAAGGGGAGATGGGAATGACTTGTGAAATTACGAGGGAACCGATAAAAATCGAAGATATTTATCAAAAGGTCGTCAGAAGGGAAGCGGGAGCAGTCACCACATTTGTCGGCACTGTCCGTGAATTGACACATGGCAGGAAAACGCTTCATCTTGAATATGAAGCGTATGAATCGATGGCTCTGAAAAAAATGGAGCAGATTGTGGAGGAAATAAAGGAAAAGTGGCCAGTCCTTGAAGTGGCGATGGTGCATCGGATCGGGCGTCTTGAAATTACCGACATCGCCATTGCGATTGCAGTGTCTTCTCCGCATAGGCCGGAAGCGTATGAAGCGAATCGCTATGCGCTTGAAAGAGTGAAGGAAATGGTCCCAATTTGGAAGAAAGAGCATTGGGAAGACGGGGAAAAATGGGTAGGAAACCAGCAGGGAACAAAGGCATACACAACAGGAAAACCGGAGGAAGGTGACTTTCTTGAATAAGATCATGTTATTTGCCCAATTGAAAGAGGATGCGGGGAAAAGCGCGATCGAAACAAAAGCTGCTGGAAAAACAGTTGGTGAATTGCGCGATTTTCTTGAAAAAGAAACGCCATTGGGAAACTTGGACGGCATTATGATCGCTGTCAATGAAGAATTTGTAAAAGATGATTGGATCATTGAGGAGAAAGATGTTATTGCTTTGATTCCTCCGGTCAGTGGAGGTTGATGCAAAGATGGATTCACAAACCGAGCGTTATTCCAGGCAAATGCTCTTTAAGCCGATCGGACCTGAAGGACAGACAGAAATTGGTAAGAAACATGTGCTTATCGTTGGAGTAGGAGCTCTTGGAACTCACACATCCGAACTGCTTGCCAGAGCAGGAGTAAGAAAGCTGACGCTCATTGACAGGGACTATGTTGATAAGAGCAATTTGCAGCGTCAGCATCTTTTTACAGAAAAAGATGCCGAAGAACAATGGCCAAAAGCGGAAGCGGCAAAAGAGAGGCTGAAAAGCATCAACAGCCGAGTTGAAGTGGAGGCGATCGTCGGGCAGGCAGATGCTGCACTTTTGGATGGCCTGATGGAAGACGTTGATCTTTTAGTGGACGGGACAGATAATTTCGAAACGCGGTTTCTGATGAATGACCTGGCGCAGAAATACAAAGTCCCATATTTGTTCGGCTCCTGCGTGGGAAGCTTCGGAATGGCTTTTACGATCATACCAGGCGTGACCCCCTGCCTTCAATGCCTAATCAAGAGGCTGCCCATTCAGGGGCAGACGTGCGATACAGTTGGAATCATCGCTCCGGCTGTCCAAATGGTCACCGCCCATCAAGGTGCGGAAGCACTGAAAATTCTTTCGGGAAATATGAAAGCTGTCAGAAAAACCTATGTATCTTTTGATCTTTGGGAAAACGAATATTTATCTTTGAAAGCCGGTGCATTAAAAGATAGCGGCTGCCTGTCATGCGGAGATAGTCCGGAATATCCGTTCCTGCAATCCGGCCGGGAAATGAAGGTTGCTGTATTGTGCGGCCGGGACACAGTCCAGGTAAGGCCTGCTGAGAGCGGCATCCTCCCACTGGAACAATTGGTCAGCCAATGGCGTTCGGCAGGTCTTGAAGTCGGCGGGAATCCATTTTTGATTTCTGTCGTAAAGGATGGAACAAAGGCCGTGTTTTTTAAGGACGGCCGTGCACTGATCCACGGTACGAAAGATATGAATGAAGCCCGCAAAATCTATCATTCTCTTGTGGGATAATGAATGAAAGGAGGGGTATGTTGGTTCCTTCATTTACAATCGCATCTATCATTATCTCTCTGGCCGTTGTAGTCGGGGCACCGATCGTTTTACTTATTATCTTTAAAAAGAAATTTGATATATCCATCAAGGCAGTTTTATTTGGTGTGCTCACATTTTTCGCGTTTGCCTATATATTGGAAGGTCTTGTTCATGCCATTTTTCTGGAATGGAATAAAACCACCAAGGCACTTTTGGAAAATACATGGCTATTTATGCTGTACGGCGGATTAATGGCAGGAATTTTTGAAGAGACCGGCAGATTCATCATGATGAGATATGCATTGAAAAAGTACAGGGAATGGAAGGACGGATTGGCTTTCGGATTGGGTCACGGAGGCATCGAAGCCATTCTTATTGTGGGGATGAACAGTGTTGTCATGATCGTTCTTGCCTTTATGATCAATAACGGGACATACGATGCTTTTATCACAGGGAAAGGTGCTGAAGCATTGGCGCCCCTTCATGACCAATTGACCGGTTCGGCATCCTTCATCCAGCTCTTTGCCGGGGTTGAAAGGCTTGGCGCTTTAGCCATCCACATGGGGCTTTCCATCCTTGTCCTGTACGGAATAAAGGAAGGCAAGAAGGTTTATCTGTTGTATGCCATTCTCATCCATGCAGTCATTGATTTCCCGGCAGCGCTATATCAAAAGGGCATAATCAATATTTTTGTTGTGGAAGCTTATCTCATTCTTCTCGCTGTCGGTTTTATTGTTTGGATTGTTAAATCAAGATCATTGTTTTCTTCCGATAGAATATGAAAATCCCCCGCAGCTGCGGGGGATTCATTATGAATATTATTTTTTCGCAACCAGAACAAGCTCTCCGCCATCAAGTACCCTTTCATACTTTTCGGCTTCCTCCTTGCTCAATCCAACCGCTTCAAATTCTGAGCGGAGTTCGTCTCCTCTTTTATTGAAAATATTTTTTACAGAGTCGACCAATCCTTGTTCCGCGATGCCGACTTTGCCTGTATCCAGTGCGTCTGTCAAATCTTCCGAACGTTCCTCACCATGTGCAAACAAATAAATGTTATCCCGATCATAACCTTCGGCAGTCAATTGGTTGACGACTTCTTGGGCCTGAACGCCATTTTCGCATACTTTTACAGTGTTCATGAATACTTCCTCCTTTAAAAGTCGTTTCATTGCACCTTTTAAGGATGCGCTAGTTTATGTATATCCTGTCCATTTACAATTAAACATGAAATGGCGGCAGTTGTTTGTGAAAAATAAAGGGCAACTGGCATGATATAATGCAGAAGAAGGAGTGATGCACGTGGCCAAAAAAATATTGGAAAATGATTGGGCGCCTCTTTTGGAGGAAGAGTTTCAGAAACCATATTATTTAAGGTTAAGGGAGTTTTTAAAAAGAGAGTACACCGAAAAAGCAGTTTATCCCCCGATGCATGACATTTTCAATGCGTTAAAATTCACACCCTATCGCAATGTCAAGGTAGTTTTGCTTGGACAGGATCCATACCACGGTCCGGGGCAGGCGCACGGTCTCAGCTTTTCAGTAAAACCCGGAGTAAAAATCCCGCCGTCCCTTAAAAATATTTTCAAAGAATTGCACGATGATTTAGGTTGCCGCATTCCGAACAATGGCTGTCTCGTGAAATGGGCCAACGAAGGGGTCCTGCTTTTGAACACGGTTTTGACAGTGAGAGCCGGAGAAGCACATTCGCATAGAGGCAAAGGATGGGAGATCTTCACAGATAAAGTGATTTCCTTGATCAATGAACGGGAAACGCCTGTCATTTTTATTTTGTGGGGGAAACCTGCGCAGGAAAAAATTCGTTTAATAAATACTGCGAAACATACGATTATCAAATCTCCTCATCCAAGTCCATTTTCGGCGAACAGGGGATTTTTCGGAAGCCGTCCATTTTCCAAAACAAATGAGCAGCTTTTGGAATGGGGTGAAAAGCCGATCGATTGGCAGATTCCGGATCTTTGATTAAGTCGGTGTCTACTAAAATCATTTTTTTGCAACCGTTGAACCAATATAGTTAAGTAGAAATTGAGTTAGGTAAGGAATATTAAGATATTTGAAACCTCGACTAATTAAACCGCAAGAAAAACGATGAATCCCCCTCTGCATCGTTGATAAGGTTGTTATGAAAGAGGGGGGGAGTTATGGAAAAAAGAGCAATTGGATTATATGAATGGCGTTGCTTTGTATATTTCCGCCATTCTGGGTTCGGGTGTTCTATTTTTATCTGGCGTGACCGCTTCTATAGCGGGCCCCGCATCTTTACTATCTTGGTTGATCGTAATATTAATTAGTTTTCCGCTGGCATACTCATTTGCTTGTTTGGCGCGTGAGTACCCGGACGCCGGGGGTGCTGCAACATTTGTACGGCTTTCCTTTGGGTATCATTTTGGGAATATTATAGGGTGGTTCTACTTCGTGACTGCCGCTATTGGGCAAACCATTGTATCTTTGACGGGCGCTTTTTATGTAAGCCAGGCCTTTGGCTTTTCAGATTCGGAGAGAACCTTTATAGCAGTAATTATTTTAATCATTGCAGGGCTGGCAAATTATAATGGTGTTGAAGTAAGCGGTAAAGTAGCCCTCATTATTAGCGCATGCTTACTTCTTTTATTAATAATGGCAGTATTAGTGTCAATTCCCGCTATAAGATGGGGACATTTCACTCCATTTATGCCGGAAGGATGGTACTCAATCGGTAAAGCTGCAACAGTCATATTTTGGGCTTTTTTCGGATGGGAGGCTATTTGTAATTTGGCCAACCATTTCAAGGATCGGGAAAAAAATATTGTAAGAAGCACGATGATCAGTGCTTTTACTATAAGCATACTGTTTTTGTCATTAAGCTTTGTTACGATAGGAACCGCAATGTACGGCGGTATTGAGAGTAACCTTTCTCCTATTGGCGTCATCATGGGAAAATCAATAGGAGTGGGTGCGCAGATTGTTACAGCAATCCTGGCATTTATTGTTTGTATTGGAACATCCAATGCATTTGTAGCCAGTTTGACCCACCTTGGATATTCATTAAGTAGGGATGGTGCTTTTCCAAAAAAACTTTCGGTCTTGCAATCAACTAAACAAATTCCCAGGCGCATGGTGATTTTTGTCATTAGTTTTGCAACAGCGGGAGTTATAGTTACAGCATCCTTGTCCGTGAATTTTGATGATATTTTATTTATACCGACCTCACTAGGGATATTTGTATATATTTTTTCAATGGCAGCAGGGGTCAAACTTTTTACAAAAAGAACATTGCCCTGGTGGTGCTCATTAATATCACTGATCCTCTGCTTACTCGTTTTGCCGTTTTTCCAATTATATATTTTTGTTCCGGTAATAGTTGTCGCCTTGTATGCTATTTACATGATCTCTGATAAAAGATTTTTCCGGGGCAGGTGTTAAAAAATGAAAACGTCGAATGTTCTTTCCGAAGCAGCCATGTGGGAAGCGACAGTCACATGTAACCCCGAATATGATGGGAAGTTTTTTTATGCAATAAAGACAACAGGAATTTATTGCCGGCCATCTTGTAGGTCCAAAACCCCAAGGTATAAAAATGTATCATTTTTTAAAAATGCCGTCGAAGCCCAAAAAGCAGGATATCGTCCTTGTAAGAGGTGCCGGCCCGATCTGAAATTACAAAGTTATGATCCATTAGAATCGATAATAGAAGATACTAAAGAAATCATTGAAAATAAGTATTGGAAAAACATACATTTAAATACTTTGGCAGAAGAGGTGGGGGTTAGCCGCTTCCATTTAAATCGGATATTTAAAAACAGGACCGGATATACGCCCCGTATGTATTTAGAGAAAATAAGAATCCAAAAGGCCAAAGAATTGCTTAATACAACAAAATTGAGCAGTACGGATATTGGCTTTCAAATAGGATATCAAAGTATTTCAAGTTTTTATAACGCGTTTAAACGTTGTACTGGACTTTCACCTAGAGAATTTCAGGCTGCTTGCACAAAAACAAAAGGTGATGTTTGAAGTGAAACCAGAGAATATAGAAAGGCAGCTTTATACTATTTGCTCTCCTTTCAGTATGATGTATCTGATTTGAGTGTTTTTATTAAAATCGAAAAACATGTGATTTTTTGTCCATTAGCTTTTCATGATAGCGTAAAAAAATCTGAGGGTACGTCAATGGAATAGGTACCAAGACGAGCGTGTCAACCTTGAAAAAGGTTCACTCCAAAGAAAATGGAAAGGATGTCCGAATATGATTTATGAAGAATGCGATACTAAAATCGGTCGCCTGAGATTCATTTTTAAAGAAAACGATGGTGTGCTTCAACGAATCCTATTAACTGATGACCTTTGGCACTCCATCTATGCTGGTCGCATTATGAAAAGAAGTAATGGGTTGGGAAAGCCCGTGTGCCGGCAAATACAGGAATATTTGAATGGAGATCGACGTCAATTCAACTTGCCGTTCGAATTAGTGGGCACTCCTTTTCAAAAGCAGATATGGCAGGCGCTGCAAACAATTCCCTATGGACAAACAAAATCCTATTCCGAAATTGCGGATTCCATCGGAAGGCCAAAAGCTGCACGGGCGGTAGGGTATGCCAATGCGCTCAATCCCTTACCATTGCTTTTCCCTTGTCACCGCGTTATCGGCAAAAATAAAACCCTGACCGGATATGCGGGCGGGATCGAAATGAAAAAACAATTGCTGCAGATTGAAGGCGCTATTATCTAATTTTAATGGATATCGTAAAATTTGACTCTGAGAGATGACAATGTGTTGAATTGTTCCAATGTATGTCCATCTTTTAAACTGAAGCTATCGATACTGAGAGAATAATCTTACCTGCTGAAAGAGCAGGAATGTAATTTCAGCCTAACGATGGTATGATGTTTATTGAACTATGCTAATTTTGCGTTTAGAAGTAAACGAAAAAGAAAGGCTGGAGCTTGCGTCATGCATATTACATATGAAGATCTTATCGCAAAGATGGAATCCGAACTCAAAAAGGCAAAAGAATCCAAGGATCATGAACAGAGACGCGGCCATTTATTTGCAGTCAAAGCGCTTGCAGAATTAACATTGGACACAGGGAAAGAAATTCAGGAGGAGCAGCCGCAATTATTAAAGAAGCATGAGGAGGGACCGGAAAAATTGTCTCCCTCAATCGGGAAACATTATGAAAGCCACGATGGCGGCGATTCGATTTTTGATTTTTAACAGAAAAAAGAGGGTGTTGAGATGAAACTGTTTATCATCATTGGGGCAATGAACGCATTCCTTGCAGTCGGACTTGGAGCATTTGGCGCTCACGGGCTGGAAGGGAAGGTTGAACCGAAATACCTGGAAACATGGGAAACAGGGGTCAAATACCAGATGTACCACGCTCTCGGGTTGATTGCAATCGGAATTATTTCCGGAAATGTATCTCCCGGGCCCTTGCTGAGCTGGTCCGGATGGCTGATGCTTATTGGAATTATTTTGTTCTCCGGAAGTCTCTATGTGCTGACATTGTCGGGGATCAAAGTGCTTGGGGCAATCACGCCGTTTGGGGGCGTCGCATTCCTCGTATCTTGGGTGTTGTTGATTGTATTTGCAGCAAAACATTTATAAACGGGAAAAACCTCATCCGAACAGGAATGAGGTTTTTTGGGGGTGAATGTTCTGCCGCCGTCCTTACTTAACGAGGAGCATACCTCGCAACAGTACCCGGAAAATGATACTCATAATCTATTGGCTCGCTGAAAATTACATAATCCACATAAACCATCGGAATCAAATATCTGTTTCCTGTTTGTGGATCACTTAGAATCAAGTGGTCACGCCCTGCTGCTTCGATTACCCCTTTGAAGGTCTTCGCGTTCCATTCTCTGTTGTTTTCAAATGTTGTAAAGACTTCAACAAGCTTTCCTTTGTTTAACCGAAGAATATTTTCGATATATGATTCTTCGATTGGCAGCATGCCAGGTACGTTAATTCCGCCTTTTGCCCCAGCTACCCCAGCAGGAGGCTGCATTGGTGGAGCGGGATATGCGGGCTGCATTCCATAATAAGGATTTTGCTGCCCATATGGCATTTGGCCTTGCGGATAAAAGCCGGCTGGCTGCTGCGGATTATTTGTTTTAGCCAAAACATTTCCTCCTTCGCAGATAATGAACTTGACCAAAATAGGTTCACTCTACTTTTCATGTTTATGCGAAAGGAGAATGGGTCATGCTCATGCAGGCAAAATAAAAAATCCTCCTGATCTTGAGGAGGATTCGAAATTTTATCGGGATTAAGAAACGAGCACTTTCACTTTTCTTACACATGTAAAAACCGGTCAATACCGCTGTTTTCCAACAGATGGCCTACGAAAAATTCGCCGAATTCGCCGTAACGGGCGCTGACTTCATCAAAACGCATTTCGTAGACAAGCTTTTTGAATTGGAGTACGTCATCGGCAAAGAGGGTCACACCCCACTCGTAATCATCGAATCCGACGGAACCGGTGATGATCTGTTTGACTTTGCCCGCATATTGCCGCCCGATCATTCCGTGGCTGTACATGAGGTCTTTCCGTTCTTCCATTGAGAGCATGTACCAGTTATCGTTGCCTTCACGACGCTTATCCATCGGGTAAAAGCATACATACTCCGTTTTGGGAAGAATCGGATATAGACGGGAACGGACATATTGATTTTCATATGGGTCTTCATCGGAGTCGCCGGCAAGATAGCTGCTCAACTCCACCACGGATACATATGAATAGGCTGGAAGTGTATAATCTGCAATTGCCAGCTTGTTGAATTCATTTTCGAGTTCATTCAGTTCCCGCATTGTCGGACGAAGAATCATCAGCATAAAGTCAGCTTTTTGGCCGACAACCGTATAAAGGGCATGGCTTCCCTCTTTTCTGTCTTGGGTTTCGTCAAGCTTTGCCAGATACTGCTTGAATTCATGAATGGCTGCCTGCCGCTCATCAGCAGTCAACATTTTCCATGCCGTCCAATTGATTGTCCGGAAATCATGAAGTGCATACCAACCATCCAGTGTTTGTGCCGGTTCACTCACAACAATCACTCCTATACAATTTCATTCTTTTATTACTATAGCACAGTTTATCCATAACCTCCTTTTTCAACCCAATTGTTAAAAAATATGACACGAAAGGTAAACGTTGGGCTCGGACAATAAAATATGAGATAATTTCAATAAGAATATTTGTGTCTTGGAAAAACGGGGGTGGCTGTATGGATAACTTGTTTGATGAGCTGAAAAGGAAAGTATCGGGGTGGGACCGGAAAATTGTTTTTCCTGAATCGGCAGATTCCCGCGTTCTTTCTGCAGCAGGAAGGCTTGCGGATGAAGATGTGCTGACGCCTGTTTTAATCGGCAATATGGAAGTCGTTCAGGACCGGGCCCGTGACTTAAAGGTTTCTTTGGATAAAATGGAAATATATGATCCTGGTGTCTATATCGGAATGGATGAAATGATCCAGGCGTTTGTTGAACGCAGAAAAGGAAAGGTGACAGAGGGAGAAGCAGCTGAAATTCTATTGGATCCGAATTATTTTGGAACCATGCTTGTCTACCTCAACAAAGCACACGGTCTTGTAAGCGGAGCGGCACATTCAACTGCGGACACTGTCCGGCCCGCACTTCAAATTATTAAAATGAAAGAGGGAATCGGCAAAACATCCGGTGCATTCTTGATGGTAAAAGGAGAAGAGAAGTATGTTTTTGCCGACTGTGCCATTAATATTGCCCCGGACAGCCAGGATTTGGCGGAAATAGCCATTGAAAGTGCCAAAACTGCCCGAATGTTTGATATTGAACCGAGGGTGGCCATGCTCAGCTTCTCTACAAAAGGATCGGCAGTTTCAGAAGAAACCGAAAAGGTATCGGATGCTGTAAAAATGGCAAAGGAAATCGCCCCTGACCTTATACTTGACGGTGAATTTCAATTTGACGCAGCTTTCGTTCCATCTGTCGCCCGAAAGAAGGCGCCGGAATCGGACATACAGGGGGATGCGAATGTTTTTGTTTTTCCCAGCCTGGAGGCAGGGAATATCGGCTATAAAATTGCACAGCGATTAGGGGAGTATGAAGCGGTCGGGCCCATCCTGCAAGGATTGAATTCGCCTGTGAACGATCTTTCACGGGGATGCAGCGAAGAAGACGTGTATCATTTATCTCTCATAACTGCCATGCAATCCATATAGATGAAATAATTGTAGAAAAAGAGGAACAGCCAATGGACGAAAATCAATCACTTTTACACCAGGAGAAATGGCGGATCATTGATCAGTCAAATCCCAATCCGCAATTTCATGCGATTCAATCCTTTGCGATTGATGATACGCTCTGTCAATCGGTCGGAAGCGGCTGCTCCCCTGCTGTAGCGAGAACATGGGTTCATTTGCGGACAGTCGTCCTGGGCATCCAAGATACAAAATTGCCTGCCCTTCAGTCCGGACTGGACTTTTTGGGAAAAAATAAAGTGGACTGGATTGTCCGAAATTCGGGCGGCCTTGCGGTCCTGCTCGATGAAGGGGTGCTCAATATATCCTTGATTTTTCCTGATACGGAAAAGGGGATCGACATTAATCGGGGCTATGATACGATGTTTGAACTTGTCCGGCTCATGTTCGAGGATTTCAATTGCCATATAGAAGCACGCGAAATTGCCGGGTCCTATTGCCCCGGAAGCTACGATTTGAGCATCAACGGTAAAAAGTTTGCAGGGATTTCTCAGCGGAGGATACGAAAAGGCGTGGCAGTCCAGGTATATCTCTGTGTGAACGGAAGCGGGCAGGAGCGGGCTGAAATGGTCCGGGGGTTTTATGAGCGTGCCAGGTTCCATGATTCTCATAGAATCGTTTTCCCGGAAGTGCATCCCGAAGTGATGGCTTCGCTGTCCGAATTGCTTGGAGTACAATTAACCATCCAGGAAACCGTGCTTCGATTTTTAAAAGTGCTGAAGGGTGTCAGCGGTGAAATATATACAAGCCAGCTTCAGGGAAATGAGCTGGAACTATATCCGGTCCACTATGAGCGGATGATTGAACGAAATAAAAGGGTATTTGCATAGTGAGGCCCGGCATTCAAATGAAATGCCGGGCCTCTATATTTGAAGCGCTTTGAGGGCGCTTGTAACATCGGGCGAATTGCTTTTGGGAGAGCGCCACTGATCAGCCGCCCTTCGCTTTTCTTATGTCCAGCTACGGACGGCAGGGGCTCGAGGTCGCTTCGGCCAAACCAATGAAGTCAAACTGCGACTTCACTGGTTTGCCCTCCGACGGACAGGACGTCCTAGTGCCACCGACGCCACAGGATGTGGCGTTTGTCGGCGGCCAGCGCTTGTCCCCCCTAAGCAGCCGCCATCCGCATTTCTTATGTCCAGCTACAGGCGCCAGCGACTAGCAGACTTCCTCCTTCTTCCTACGATAAGTCAACATCGGCTCCTTCGTCGCCGTGTTTCCTTTATCTCGTCAGAAGTCGTCCAGTCTGTACGTCGCTAAACGGCGCCATCCGCATTTCTTATCACTCCGCCAATTTTTCCAAGTTACCATTCCGGTCCATTTTAAATGTCGAGGCCGGGCGCTCTTCTTCGTCAAACAATACAAGCTTTCTTGCACGGTTCAAGATTTTCATTAGTGTCTCGTAGTCTTCCTGCATCGTTTCAGAGCTGTCCTCAAGTTCTTCGATTTTTGCTTTCAGTTGTTTATTTTCTTCTAATAAATCATTTACTTCTTTTTTCAATCTCTCATTCTCACTTCTTAAGATGTCCGTATTAAATTGTGAATTGTGAAGCTGCTGCAAATAGGCGATGACTTGCCCCAGGTTTAGTTCAGTCGAATTCTGACTCTCTGCGAAAGAAGGTAATAGTGTACCAGCTTCAGATGCGAATTCGGCCATAAGGTTGTCATTGCTGTTTTCCGCAGGCATTTCCAGCTCTGCGTTGTCATTGCCGCTCTCTAGCATAGGAGCCTGTATATCCTGTATTGACGGAACAGGCGGTTGATAAAGCAGCTTTTTCTTTCCGCCTTGGTCCTTTCCAAGCAGACGCTGTCTTTGTTTACGTTGCTTCTTGGCTAAATCGAGTGCCTTCTCATATTGCTGGCGAACAACTGCATTCCATCTGAACCCGCACGCTGCAGAGGTCCGATTCAATCTGTCACCTACTTCTTCAAATGCATTCAGTTGTGTGCTGCCTTCGCGGACATGCCGCAGTACTGTTTCAGCTAACAGCAGATCATTTTCTTCCGTCCAGGCATCCTGGCGTGTTTTCATATGAATCAACTCCCTTTTTTTAAAAGTATTAATTAAAGGATGTACAAACCAATCATTTTTTATACCAATATGGCAAAAATTGATAGTTTTTCATGTGATCATGGATTCTTCAGGTGTAAAAAACGGCCGGACCTTTTCTTTCTTTCACTGTGGAAAGCCGGTATAATATAAAGATGATAGATAGGAAGAGGGAAGCTGATGATTGATTCCAGCATCAAATTAAGTGAGGAAAAAGTATTTAAAGACCCTGTCCATGGATATGTCCACGTCAGAGACAAGCTCATCTGGGATCTCATCGGTACGAGGGAATTTCAGCGGCTTCGTCGGATTAAACAGCTGGGAACAACATATTTGACTTTTCATGGAGCGGAGCACAGCCGATTCAGCCATTCGCTCGGGGTATATGAGATTGTCAGGCAGATCATCGACGAAGTGTTTGAAGGGCAGCCCGATTGGAATGATAATGAGAGGATGCTCTCCCTTTGTGCTGCGCTATTACATGATTTGGGACATGGTCCGTTTTCCCATTCCTTTGAAAAAGTATTTGATCTTGACCATGAGCAGTTTACAAAAAAAATTATCCTCCAAGATACGGAAGTGAATAGGGTTCTTCGATCGGTCAGCCCTGATTTTCCGCAAAGGGTGGCTGAAGTGATCAGCAAGACTTATCATGACAAGCTGGTGGTCAGCCTGATTTCCAGCCAGATTGATGCGGATCGGATGGATTATCTGCAGAGGGACGCCTATTTTACCGGTGTCAGCTACGGCCACTTCGATATGCAGCGGATCATGCGTGTCATGAGGCCAAAAGAGGATCATGTCGTTTTTAAATCGAGCGGCATGCATGCGGTGGAAGATTATATCATGAGCCGTTACCAAATGTACTGGCAAGTATATTTCCATCCCGTCACCCGCAGCGCGGAAGTGATTTTGACGAAAATCCTACAGCGTGTAAAAGCTTTATTTCGTGCTGATTATCCTTTTAAAAAAGAGCCTGACCATTTCAGGTCATTATTTGAAGGCAACGTGACTCTTCAAGATTATTTAAAGCTGGATGAACCGGTGATTTTATTTTATTTCCATATGTGGGAAGAGGAAGAGGACCTCATTCTGCGTGATTTGTGCAGGAGATTTATGGACCGCAACCTGTTTAAATATGTGGAATTTGATCCTGCCGGGCAATACAGGACATTGAGGGAGCTTGAGGAATTATTCCGGGATGCAGGGATCGATCCCGAGTATTATCTGGCTGTTGATTCTTCGTCTGATTTGCCTTATGATTTTTATCGACCGGGAGAGGAAGAAGAGAGGCTTCCGATCCATTTATTGATGCCAAACGGGGAGCTTTCCGAACTTTCAAGGGAATCGGCGATCGTTCAGGCCATTTCCGGAAAAAGAAGGACGGATCATAAACTGTATTATCCGGAAGATATTCTGCTGGATGATTCGGGCAACCGGGAACTGAAGCAACAAATTCTTTCCATTCTGAAAAAATTTTAACCTATCCATTGAAAAAATAGATAGCGGGGGTTGAGCAACAGTTATGCTGCATGATCATCAAAAACTAATGAGTGTCTTTGCTCTGGCAGGGGAAATCACTGGAAGAAAAAAGCTGCAAAAAATGGTCTTTATCGCAAAAAAAATGAAATTTCCCTTTCAAGAAAAGTTTGAATTTCATTTTTACGGCCCGTACTCGGAAGAGTTGACATTACGGGTTGAAGAATTATGCAATTTTGGATTTATTGAAGAGGTGAAAGAAGATAAGGGTGGATACAGCCAATACCGCTACACCATCACTTCTGCTGGGTGCGAATTCTTTGAATCGGAACCTATTGATATCCCCCAACTAAAAGAATGCCTGATCAATATGAATGAGCAGAGTTCCCGCTTTCTTGAACTTGTATCAACAGTCCTGTATTTTGAGGATCTTCCCAAAGAAGAAGTCATAGAAAAAGTGGCGGAACTGAAAAGAAAGCAAAATTATTCCGCAGAAGAAATCGACGAAGCGTATCAATACATTGAAACATTAAAAAAGACAGCTTTTTCGCATTAACTGCGGACAGGCTGTCTTTTCCGGATTTTTTATTGTCTAGCTCCAGCGCCCAGCGACTAGCAAACTTCGCCCTCCTCCAATCGATAAGTCAACATCGGCTCGTACCTCGCCGTGTTTCCTTTATCTTATTGCGGAGTGCTCCAGTTTGTACGTCGCTGAACGGGCGCTTCCGCTTTTCTTTATTCGTCGCAGGCCCTTTTGCCGGCAACGGCATAATGATTTTTCGTCATTTCTTCAATGACAATGGTTACAGCTTCTTTTGAGGCGCCTGTTGTTTCAACAACAGCATCCGTCACCTTTTCTACAAGCGCTTTCTTCTGGCCGTCCGTACGCCCTTCAAACATTTTTACTGTTACAATTGGCATGTATGGTTCCTCCTTCGTCTATTTCGTACATGAAAATTGTATTCCTTTTTTAAAAGAGGGGCAAGATGCAGATTCATAAAATGAGGAGCGGGCAATAATTTTGTATAATGGATCAAAAGACAAGAATATAAAGGGGCTGGATATGTGGAGAGGTTTCTCGCGTTCCCTTTGGAACAAATTCCGCTTGTAGCGGCAGTACTGCTAATTGCATTCACGGTGCATGAATTTGCGCATGCTTTTACGGCATATAAATTCGGTGATCCGACGGCAAAGGATCAGGGCAGGCTTACTTTGAATCCGATGCATCATTTGGATCCGATCGGAACGCTGTTGATTTTTATCGCAGGATTCGGCTGGGCAAGGCCGGTCCCTGTGAACCGTTATCATTTCAAAAATCCCCGGCTTGCGGGGATCTTCGTTTCGTTGATGGGGCCAATCAGCAATTTCGCTTTGGCAGTTTTAGGCACGGCCATTTTGTTTATATTGATGGTTACAGGTGTTGCGGGGCAGCTGCCGATCTTTGTCACCCAGTTTTTCAGTTTATTCGTGTGGATTAATGTCATGCTTTTTGTACTCAACCTACTGCCTGTACCGCCTCTTGACGGCTACCGGATCATAGAGGATTTGGTTTCACCATCACTTAGGGCAAAAATGACGCAGTATGAGCAGTACGGGTCGCTCATATTTTTAATACTGGTGATCACGCCGTTATCGCATTATACAATCAGGCCGATATTGAATACAGTCGTCCCATTTTTTGTAGATAGCATACAAAGTGTATTTGTCATGTTTTTAGGTTGATAAAAAGGGAGGAAAATTGTATGGAACAAAAAAAGAGAAAGCTGGAATTTAACATTATAAAAGATGATCCGACCATGGGGCATAAGGGATACGGAGTCGGGTCCCTTAGTTTGGAAAATATCACGCCCATCATGCTTGATGTGGAAGAAAGAGAGGCATGGATCGAAGAACAGGCGATGCATGCAAGGAGCAAAACTGAACGTGGGGTCAAATATGTAAAAGACCGCAGCGAATTCCCGGAAGAAGGGGCAAAAAAATATTGGGTCATATGGGTTGCGGTGGATATCAAGGAAGACGGGCCCTATTATGCAGGCGTAACTGCATGTGAATTATTGATTAACCGTCCTGCCCGCCGCGGCTATAAATCAATGCCGGAGCATGTCAACCATATGGACAAGGCGATGAAAGGAAAAGTGATCGTTCATAATATGGACGCCGAGTCCCGAAAAGTACTTGCGGAATTCCTGAAAAGCCATGATGAAGGCATGTGGGACCGCTCCAGTATTGAATTGAAAGAGGAATTTGAGAAGTGACTCTATGGGGAAAAATGTCAAATCCTGATGAAATTTTGAACAATCTATGACAGTTGCCAAATTGGAAGGTTGTCATCTTGCCCATTAATGGGAAAGTAAGTAAACTTAATATAGTTTGCACGGCAAACTGGGACAAAGAAAAGCGTAGGGCGGCGTTTAGGGGCGACAAGCGCTGGCAGGCTCAGAACGCGACATCCTGTCGCTTCGCTTGCACTAGCACATCCTGTGCGTCGGAGGAAAAAACAGTGAAGGTGTTCTTTACCTTCATTGATTTTTCCGAAGCGACCTCGGGCCCCTGCCGCCCGGAGCTGGACACAAAGAGAAGCGAAAGCGCCTGTTTAGCACTTTCGCCAACCATCAAAAAACTTGAGGCCGCACACCTCAAGTTTTTTGCTTTTTGACGAAGAAATGCCTTTGAAAAAAGTAGTTTTTCGGTGTGATAAAAGTTATCATTAAGTACAAACAAATACGGGAAGTGACCGTTGAATGATTAAGCATATAAAACCTTATTCTTTACATATTGCTGCAGTTGTATTGTTGACCCTAGGCGGGATCATGCTTGAGCTGCTCCTCCCGACGCTAATGGCCAATGTTGTTGATATCGGAATTGTCAACGGTGATATGCCTTACATATTGAAAACCGGCGGTCTGATGTTGGTTTTCGCCTTGGCAGCCATCATTCTTATGACCGGGGTTTCCTTTTTTGCATCAAAAACCGCCCTCGGTTTCGGAAGGGATATTAGGCGCAGTCTGTTTATCAACGTAGAGAACTTCTCGCTGCAGGCTTTTGATAAAATTGGCACCGCATCTTTGATCACAAGGTCAACAAATGATGTAAAGCAGGTGCAGGATGTTTTGAATATGATTTTGCGGATGATGACTAGGGCGCCATTGATGCTGGTCGGCGGCATCATTATGGCTGTTACAAGAGAGCCTGGTTTGTCAGTGGTCTTTCTAGGTGCCCTCCCGCTTTTGGCACTGCTGATTTTCATCATTACGAGGAAGGCGATTCCGCTTTTTGTTTCATTACAGAAAAAGACAGACAAATTAAATCTGATTGTCCGTGAAAATTTGACAGGAGTGCGGGTCATCCGCGCTTTTAACAACGAAAATCATGAGAAAGAGCGCTTTGAAGCTGCAAACCTTGATTTCCGCAATACCGGAATCAAAGTGAATAAAATGATGGCTGTGCTTTTTCCTGTCATGATGATTGTCATGAACTTTACAAGCATAGCGATTGTGTGGTTCGGGGCTGTCCGCATTGATCAGGGAGTCATGCAAGTCGGAAATCTGATGGCCTTTCTGCAGTACTCCATGATGATACTAATGTCGCTCATCATGCTGTCGTTCGGATTCATTATGATCCCGCGTGCGAAAGCTTCCATGGACCGGATCAATGAGGTGCTGAAAATGGAAAATGATATAGCGGACCCGGAGTATCCGAAGAATGAGCAAGGCGAACAAGGAACTGTGGAATTCAGGGACGTCACATTCAGATATGCCGGTGCGGAAAAACCGGTCCTTCAGCAGATCTCTTTTACAGCGAAAAAGGGAAAAACAACAGCGATCATTGGAAGTACGGGATCAGGAAAATCAACCCTTATTAAATTGATTCCGAGATTCTATGACGTGGAAAGAGGCTCTGTTCTGGTAGACGGCATTGATGTAAGAGATATTCCGCAGGAGGAATTGAGGGCGAAGATCGGCTATGTACCGCAAAAAGCCTCTTTATTCAGCGGAACAGTTGCGGAAAACCTGCGGTACGGAAATGAAGAAGCCAGTGAGGAAGAGATGTGGGAAGCCCTCGGCATCTCGCAGGCGTCCGAATTTGTAAGAGAGAAAGAAGAGGGAATCAACTTAATGATCGAGCAGGCAGGGGCGAATCTGTCAGGCGGCCAAAAACAGCGGCTGTCGATTGCTCGCGCATTGATCAGAAAACCGGAAATCTACCTCTTTGATGACAGTTTCTCTGCTCTGGACTATAAAACAGATGCAAAATTGAGAGCGGAGCTGGCAAAGGTAACTAAGGATGCAACTATCCTTTTAGTTGCTCAGAGAGTGAGCACTGTTACAGATGCCGATCAAATTATCGTTTTGGAAGAAGGGGAAATAGCCGGCATCGGTACACATCAAGAACTGCTGGCGGAAAACCGCATTTACCAGGAAATTGTATCCTCACAGCGGGCAGAGGAGGAAGGGGCATGAGCAAACAACGTGTTCATCCAAGACCCGGCGGGGGCCCCAGACACGGGGTCGCTCCCGGTGAAAAACCAAAGGAGTTCAAAAAGACGCTTAAAAGATTGTCGGGCTATTTGAAACCACGCAAATACCAGCTGCTGTTTGTTGCCATTGCAGCCATTTTTTCCACATTGTTCAATGTCATCACGCCAAAGCTGCTGGGGGATGCAACTTCTTCCATTTTTTCAAGTATCACTAAAGGGACAGGAATCGATTTCACTTTTTTGCAAAAATTGCTGCTTACATTGCTTGTCCTTTACGTCATATCAGCCGCATTCACTTATTTGCAGCAATATTTGATGGCGGGGGTTTCCCAGAAAACAACGGCCGAATTGAGAAAAGAGGTTTATGAAAAATTGGCCCGGATGCCTTTAAGTTATTACGACCGGCATCCGCACGGTGATATTTTAAGCAGGGCCATCAATGATATAGACAATATTAACAACTCGATTCAGCAGGCACTGTCACAAATCATCACTTCCTTGATTGCGATTATCGGAACGATCATCATGATGATTGTAATCAGCCCGGTGCTGACGCTTGTCGTTGTAATCACTTTTCCATTGAGTGCGCTGGTCATCCGTTTTGTCGCATCCTTTTCCCAGAAGCATTTTGTCAATCAGCAAAAGGAACTGGGGAATGTAAACGGGCATATTGAAGAAATGTTTTCGGGGCATCAGGTCGTCAAAGCTTTCGGCCATGAAAAAGCTGCCATCAAGGAGTTTGACGAAATCAATGAGCGGCTCTACCAATCCGGCTGGCGGGCGCAATTTATAAGCGGGATCATGATGCCGCTCATGACCTTTGTCGGAAATCTCGGCTATGTATTCGTCAGCATCGGAGGCGGGCTGCTCGTATTAAACGGAAGTATCCGGATCGGCGATGTTCAGGCATTCATCCAGTATTCACAACAGTTGACACATCCGATGACGCAGGCTGCAGGAATTGCAAACATGATCCAGACGGCGCTTGCCTCAGCCGAACGTGTATTTCGTCTGCTTGATGAAGAAGAAGAGCGGAAAGAATCTCCTGCTGATGTCAATACGGATGAATTGAAAGGAAACATTACGTTTGACCATGTCCGCTTCGGCTATGAAAAAGACAAACCGGTCATCAAAGATTTAAATCTGGACGTTGATCCGGGCCAGACCATTGCCATCGTCGGTCCGACAGGAGCAGGGAAGACAACCATTATCAATCTATTGATGAGGTTCTATGAATTGGACAGCGGAAGGATTATGATAGACGGGATCGATATCGGCAGTCTTTCCCGGGATCAGGCGCGTTCCATGTTTGCAATGGTTCTTCAGGATACGTGGCTTTTCAACGGCACAATCAGGGACAATATTGCATACGGGCGTGAAGGGGCGAGCGATAAGGAAATTATTCAAGCTGCCAAAAGCGCCTATGCCGATGATTTTATCCGGACGCTTCCAGATGGTTATGAGACCGTTTTGGGAGAGGACGCTTCAAACATTTCGCAGGGGCAGCGCCAGCTGATTACGATTGCGAGGGCAATTTTATCCGACCCGAAAATATTGATTCTTGATGAAGCGACGAGCAGCGTCGATACAAGGACGGAAATGAATATCCAGCGGGCTATGAACAAACTGATGGCAGGCCGCACAAGCTTCGTCATAGCCCACAGGCTTTCCACAATCCGGGATGCGGATATCATCTTAGTGATGAAAGACGGCGATATTATAGAAAAAGGGTCACACGAAGAATTGATGAAGATCAATGGGTTCTATGCCGATTTGTATAAAAGTCAGTTTAGCGGAAAAGTAAGCTGAATGGATCCCCCTCATAAATGAGGGGGATCCAACTGTTCAATAGGAGAAGTATAAATTTTTTCATGGTTATTCATATAAAAGTATTGTTGCTTTGTCCAGCTCCAGTGCCCAGCGACTAGCAAACTTCGCACTTCTCCACTACGATAAGTCAACATCGGCTCCTTCGTCGCCGTGTTTCCTTTATCTCATTGCGAAGTGCTCCAGTTTGTACGTCGCTAAACGGGCGCCTGCGCTTTTCTCATCAAAATATCCGTTGCCACCAGTGTTTTTTCTTTTCTTTTTTATGCGGTACCCGCTCCTTATTAAGCTCATGCAGATGGTCGGTGCAAAACTCCGTTGGCTCTGTCCCCTTTACAAAATAGGTGAGCCTGAAGACCGGGCAGGAATTCGTCGCTTTTTTGCCATTGACAGGATCGACAGGGACCGCAGTTACCTTTGCTGGAGGCAAAAAGGCATGTTCCTTTTCATCCTGGCCTTCCAATGAACGCTCCATGAAGCGGATCCAAATATTTTTTGCGTATAATTTGTCTTCCGTCAAAGTGATTTCTTTTCCTTTGTCATATCCAGTCCATACGACGGAAGCCAATTTCGGGGTAAAACCCGCCATCCAGCTGTCGGAGTTGGTAGAACCGGACTTTCCTGCATACTCCCGGCTCATCTGGTTCATGACGGACTCCCCGGTGACCGTCGCATATCCGTTTAATTTTTTATCAAACATGCCTGTCATCATATGGCTTAAAACAAAGGCAAACTCCGGCTCCAGTACCTGCTCTTTGATTTTCGGCTCCTCATAGATCACTTTTCCGCGAAAATCCTCCACACGGACGATGAAAACAGGCTCCACTTTCTTCCCCCCGTTTGCTATGATGCTGTAGGCATTGAGAAGTTCAATCGGCTTTACTCCGGAAGTTCCCAAGGCGAGGGAAGGCACGTTCTTCATCTTTGTGGAAATGCCAAGCCTGCGGATTGTATTGACCAGTGCATCCTGTCCAAGGAACAAGTGGGTTTTAACGGCATACACATTATCGGACAAAGCGAGCGCTTGGGCCATCGTGATTTCTCCATTTGCATATTGGTTGTTAAAGTTATGCGGCGTATAATCGGACTGCCCGTTGCTGAATCTGAATGTAGTCGGTTCACTCCTTAATACGGTCGATGGAGTGAAACCATGTTCCAATGCAGCGTAGTACAGGAGAGGCTTTATCGTTGAGCCGGGCTGCCTTACAGCCTGGGTCGCCCTGTTGAAAGAACTGTCCTTATAGTTCCTTCCGCCAACCAAAGCTGTGACATGGCCGGTTTCCGGATCCATCGCCGCAAAACCGGCCTGGATATCAGATGTTTCCGATATCGTTTCACTTATCACTTTTTCAGCAATATCTTGTTGCTTCACATCAAGTGCAGTATAGACTTTCAATCCTCCAAGAGCTATGCTTCTATCATCCAGGCCTGCTTTTTCCTTCAATTCTTTTTTTACAGTATCATAGAAATATGGTGCTTTTTCCGCCTGGTGATGGGGGTGTTTCCCAATGAAGAAAAGCTTTTCCTGTGAGGCGGCTTTCGCTTCTTCCGGTGAAATCGCCCCTGTTTTTACCATAGCGCCTAATACGAGTGCCTGCCTGGATTTTGCCTTTTCTTCCGAGATGATCGGAGAGTAGATTCCGGGACCTTTGGGGATGCCGGCAAGAATGGATGCTTCCGCAATTGTAAGTTCCTTTGCGCTTTTTCCGTAATAAAATTGGCTGGCAGCCTCAATTCCGTAAGCCCCATGTCCGAAGGAGATCGTGTTGATGTAGCCTTCAAGAATTTCATCCTTGTCGTAATTCACCTCTAGGCGGATTGTATAAAAAGCCTCCAGCAATTTGCGCGACCAGGTTTTATCAAGTGTCAAAAACAAGTTTCTGGCATATTGCTGTGTAATTGTGCTCGCTCCCTGGACTTTCCCCATTGCTTTGACATTAGCCGCGATGGCGCCCGCAATTCTTTTCAAATCAAAGCCGTGGTGACTGTAAAAAGTACGGTCCTCAATCGCTATGACGGCATCCGAAACATGGGAAGGCACTTCATCCAGCGAAATCCAATATCTTTTTTCCCCGCTGTTGCTTTCTCCAATGATCGAGCCGTCGGATGCATAATATAATGTGGATTGTGGAATGGACAGTGGCGGCGGGCCGAGAATTTTGATCCACAGCCAAAAAGATAATAGTATGATGGTTACGGCTGTCGCAGCCAAAAGCGACAACACCGCAAACACCCGAAATGTCCTCCATTTTTTCTTTGCCCCCGTGGCCGTTTCCAATTCCTCACCCCCTGAATTCTAGCAATCTCATTCAACAGTATGAAAGAAAATGCATGAATTTATTCATGCGGCAAGGATATATTTCTCACCAAGGAAGCAATCTATGATGACAGGAGGTTATTTTGATCGCCGATTTTGAGTGCTGAGACATGGACTTTGTTTTGAAATTTTCCTATAATGAATAGGTTACATTACATAAAAAGGGTGTGGCGGCGTTGACAGCGGATGTCCAAACTCCGGTTAAAATTCATCTTACGACAAATATTTGTCTCGACGGAGAAGAAGAAACATTTGAAATGATCCTGTTTGGCCAATATTATCGGAAAAACAATGCGGTTTTTCTGAAATATGATGAAGTTCAAGAGGAAGGGACTGTCCATACGCTTGTGAAAGTGGATGACGAGGAAGCGACCATTTTCAGAAAAGGGATCATCAATATGCGTATGAAATTCCGGCTGAACGAACAAAAAGACGGATCTCATGCAAGTGAATACGGCAGCCTTTTACTGTCCACGGATACAAACAAACTAGCTCACCATGAATATGATGATAAATGTGAAGGCAAAATCAATCTTGGATATGATTTATACATGCAAGGCACACATGCCGGAAAATATGATATGGAAATACAATACAGGGAGGAAACAGGGAATTTATGAACGTAGTGGAGCAGAAGCAGGAAACATTGAAGCTGGAGATAAAGAATGCCATATTAAAGGCTGGACTGGCCGGCGAAGATGAAATGCCGGCGGTCGTTCTGGAAACGCCCAAAGAAAAGTCTCATGGCGACTATTCAACCAATATGGCCATGCAGTTGGCCCGTATAGCGAAAAAATCTCCGAGGACAATTGCTGAAGAGATCAAAGCACACCTTGATGTATCGGAAGCATCCATTGAAAAAGTTGATATTGCAGGGCCTGGATTTATTAATTTTTATATGGACAACAGCTATTTGACCGGACTTGTTCCGGCGATTTTGGAAGCAGGCGATGAATACGGCCGCTCCGATGCGGGGAAAGGTGAAAAGATTCAAGTGGAATTCGTCTCCGCCAATCCGACAGGGGACCTTCATCTTGGACATGCGCGCGGGGCCGCGGTAGGCGATTCACTTTGCAATATTCTCGATAAAGCGGGCTATGCGGTTTCCAGGGAATATTATATCAATGATGCCGGAAACCAAATCAACAATCTTGCCCTGTCTGTTGAAGCTCGGTACTTCCAAGCGCTCGGCATCGACAAGCCGATGCCCGAAGACGGATATCACGGCGAGGATATCATTGGGATCGGAAAAAAACTTGCCGAGGAACAAGGCGATAAATTTGTCCATGAAAATGAGAAAGACCGTATCGCTTTCTTCCGCCGCTACGGGCTGGATTTTGAATTGGATAAGTTGAAAAATGTCCTTAAGCAGTTCCGTGTAGCTTTTGATGTTTGGTATTCGGAAACATCCCTTTATGAAAGCGGAAAGATTGATGAAACACTTGAATTGCTTCAGGAAAAAGGCCACCTTTACGAAAAGGAAGGGGCAACATGGTTCCGTTCGACCGATTTTGGCGACGACAAAGATCGTGTGTTGATTAAGAATGATGGCAGCTACACATATATTACACCGGACATTGCTTACCACCTCGACAAAATCAACCGGGGTTTTGATAAACTCATCAATATTTGGGGCGCTGACCACCATGGTTATATCCCAAGAATGAAGGCGGCAATCGAGGCGCTCGGCTTTGATCCTGACATGCTTGAAGTGGAGATCATTCAGCTGGTTAACCTGTATAAAGACGGGGAAAGGGTCAAGATGAGCAAAAGGTCGGGAAAAGCGGTGACAATGACAGACTTGATTGAAATGGTCGGACTTGATGCGGTGCGCTACTTCTTTGCCATGAGAAGCGGTGATACACATATGGATTTTGACCTTGATCTGGCTGTTGCCGAATCAAATGACAATCCCGTCTACTACGCCCAGTATGCCCATGCGCGGATTTGCAGTATTTTGCGTTCCGCAGAGGAAAAGGGAATTTCCTTTGATGCAGGCACCGACTTTTCATCCCTGTCCAGCGAAAAAGCGATTGATCTCTTGAAGAAACTCGGTGAATTCCCTCAAGTTATTGCGGAGGCGGCTGATAAACGGATTCCCCATCGGATCACCAATTACATTTTTGAGTTGGCGTCCGTTTTCCACAGCTATTATAATGCTGAAAAAGTGTTGAATGAAGAACAGCTTGACGAAACGAAAGCCCGCCTCGCCCTCGTAAATGCGGCCCAAATCACATTGAAGAACGCATTGACATTGGTGGGCGTGTCTGCACCGGAAAAAATGTAATATTTCACATGAAAGGAGCGCCGAATGGCGCTCCTGTTCATTTTATAAAAAGTATTTAAAGAGCATGCCTGTCCATTCTTTAGAGCGTACGGATAAGGGGGGATCAGCCAGGTCTTCAGGGGATAACCGGCTGGAACGGCTTATATCTTCCTGAACGATTCTTTCAGTTTCATCAATAAATTTTTGGTCGTAGATAAAACAATTGATTTCGTAGTTAAGCCTGAAGCTTCTGCAATCGAAGTTGGCTGTTCCGATGTCACAGAACGTTCCATCTATCAAGATGACTTTTGCATGGAAAAAGCCGGCTTCATATTGATAGACATCCCCTCCGGCTGCCAGGATCTTCCGCAAATAGTGGAGAGAAGCCTCCTTTACAATCGGATGGTCCGATTTATCAGGGACTAGAACTGTAACGGCAACGCCTCTTTGGATCGCCTGCACAAGCCCGTAAATCAATTTTTCGGGAGGGACGAAGTAAGGTGTACCGACAAAAATATTTTCCTCCGCTTGATCAATCAACTGCAGGATTTCCTCTTCTGCATCCACTCCCTGTGTCGGAAAAAAACGGTAGGGCATTGGCCCTTTCTCCAAATGAGGATAAAGGGAACTGTCTTTCAAATGGCTGGTACCTGCTGCCCTCTCCCAGTCCAGCAGGAACTCTGTCTGCAGATCGGCAATGCCCTCGCCTTCGATCCGGAGATGATAATCCCGCCAAGGTGAAAGGACGGGATCCAGATCAATATATTCCTTTCCCACATTAAACCCGCCGACGTAACCGATTTTTCCATCAATGATCGTGACTTTTCGGTGATTTCTTTGTTGAAGGGAAAAAAAGGCAAAGGGAAAACGGGGACGGTGGCAAAAAACGACTTCAACTCCGGCAGAGCGAGCCTTTTTAAGAAGGCTTTTTGAAACCGTTCTGCTTCCGAACCAGTCAAGCAGCAGGCGCACCTTGATCCCTTTGCGGGCCTGGTCGATCAATATTTCAAAAAACAGTTTGCCGAATCGGTCGTTTTTAACAATATAAAAGAGCACATGGATACTTGTTTCAGCCTTATAGAGATCATCAAAGTAATTGGAAAAAAGTTCCGGACCGCTCGTTATCAATTGAATCCGGCCATTTCTGACAGGGTAGCTGCAAGGCCTCATTTTTTTTCCGTGAACATATCTACCGAGAAAAAAATCCGCGGAAGCGGCAAAAAGTAATGCGGTGATTAAAATGATGGACCCAGTCAGCCACTTCAATTGGAATTCCCTCCTCGAAACAGAAATGAATCCTGATTAGTATTCCCAAATTCTTTTTGAAAAAGCTGTGAAAACCGAATAAATCGTGTATAATTACAATTGATGTAAAAAAATAGTATATTTTTGGATTCGGTTGCTTTTCATGCCCGCTTTTAAAAAACGGCATGAAAGCTGAAAAGGGAAGTTGGTGAAATTCCAACGCGGTCCCGCCACTGTAAATGGGAGCGTCCTGCCATAAACCACTGTGCGCAATGCATGGGAAGGGGCAGAATGCGATGAACATGAGCCAGGAGACCTGCCGGATTCAAACACCAAAAACCTGCGCGGATGGGAGAGGTGACAAACAGGCGGCGATGCCTGTTTGCATATTCATGCCTTTATACATACTCATCTCCTGCGCACTGGGGATGTTTTTTTATTTTTATATAGGAGGATTTACAGGATGAAAAAGATTTATTCATGGTTAATGGCATTAATGCTGGCAGGGTTTCTGGCAGCCTGCGGCAATCAGGGAGATGCAGGAGAAGGGAAGCAAAATACGGAACCTAAAACTGAACAGGCTTCAGAAGACAGCTTTCCGGTAACGCTGAAGGATGCGGCGGATAAAGAAGTAACGATTGAAGAGAAGCCGGAAAAAATTGTTTCGCTCATTCCGAGCAATACAGAAATTCTTTATGCCGTCGGTGCAGGGAACGAAGTAGTGGCTGTCAACGAAAATGATAATTATCCTGAGGAAGTAAAGGATAAGGAGCAAGTGGCAGGCATGGAATTAAACATAGAAAAGATCATTGCTTTGGAACCTGATCTTGTACTTTCCCACGGATCGGCGGGCGACAGGTGGGACTCAGGGTTAAAACAGCTGGAAGACAGCGGTATACCGGTTCTTGTCGTCAAAGATGCCCAAAGCTTCGATGAGGTGTACGAAACCATTGAATTTATCGGAAAAGCGACAGGACATACGGACGAAGCGTCTGATGTGAACGAAGACCTGAAAGCAAAGCTTGACGAAATCGAAAAGAAAGCGGCCGATATCAAGGAAGAAGACCAGAAATCTGTATTCGTAGAAATATCGCCGGCCCCCGAAATTTATGCTGTGGGGAAAAACACATTTATGGATCAAATGCTTGGGACAATCAACGCAAAAAATGCGGTTCAAGAGGAAGGCTGGCCTATGATGAACGAGGAAGCCATCATTGAAATGAATCCTGAGGTCATCATTGTCAACTATAACTATGTGGAAAATCCGGTGGATCAAGTGCTTGACCGTAAAGGCTGGCAGGACATCGCAGCTGTCAAAGACAAGCAGGTTCACTTGATAGACGAGGCTCTTACAAGCCGTCCAGGCCCGCGGATCGCTGAAGGAGTAGAGGCGCTTGCAAAAGCTGTTTACCCGGAAGTTTTCGGGGAGTAATCCACTCGTAGCATACTCAGCGGCAATCATTTTTATGGTTGTCGCCATTCTTGCGGCAATATCAATAGGTTCTGTAAGAGTTCCGGTAGAAGATATCGTCAGCATCATCGCCGGCAAGGCCCTGCCTTTTTTAAACGAAAAGCAGGTAGATCCGATGTTTGCCAATATAGTCATGAAAGTCCGCCTGCCCCGCGTTGTGCTTGCAGGTCTTGTCGGTGCCTCGCTCGCGATTGCGGGGGCGGCCTTTCAGGGCCTGCTCCGTAACCCGCTTGCCGACCCTTATACGCTGGGTGTTTCATCCGGTGCGTCTGTCGGTGCGGTTGTCACTTTGTTTTACCAAATCTCCTTACCGTTGGCGGGAATATATACACTGCCGCTTCTCAGTATCGTTTTTGCATTTATCACGATCATTATTGTCCTTTTTTTTGCCAGAAGCATCGACAGATCCATGAAAGTGGAGACAATCATCTTAACAGGAATCATTTTCAGTTCATTTCTGGGAGCGCTCATTTCCTTGATGATTGCCCTCTCGGGAGAGGAACTTCGCCAAATCATCGGCTGGCTGCTGGGAAGTGTCTCCATGAGAGGATGGAGCTATGTGCAGATTATTTTGCCGTTCCTGGTTATAGGGAGCCTTGTTCTATTACTGAATTCGCGAGAGCTGAATGCGATTGCCTTTGGTGAAGAGAGGGCACAGTATCTTGGTGTCAATGTGCCCGCCAGGAAATTTGCTGTATTGGCATCGAGTTCCATGATCACCGGAGCAGCTGTCGCTGTTTCGGGAACGATCGGATTTGTAGGCCTTGTCATCCCGCATTTGACAAGAATATTATGGGGACCGGACCATAAGCATCTTTTGCCGCTCTCTATGTTGATCGGTGCAGGTTTCCTTATTTTAGCCGATTTGGCCGCAAGGATTGTCATTGAACCGGCAGAGCTGCCTATCGGTGTCATCACTGCACTGATAGGGGCCCCGGTATTTGCTTTTATTTTGTTGAGAAGACGAATGGAAAGAAGTGGATGACATGCTTCAAGTGAAAAATCTCTCCGGCGGTTATTCCGATGCAAACATATTGAAAAATATAACCTTTGCTGTCAGCCGGGGGGAAATGTTCGGAATCCTTGGGCCGAATGGAAGCGGAAAGTCGACGCTGCTTAAAGTGATGAGCAGACTCCTTTCATATAAAGATGGAGAAATAACGCTCGATGGCCGCCCCCTCCAACAATATTCTTCCAAAAATCTTGCAAAGCTGATGGCTGTATTGCCGCAGGTCACAAGCGAAATGTTTCCGTTCACTGTAAAGGAAACGGTTGAACTGGGAAGGTATGCCCACCAGAGGGGACTGTTTCATACATGGAGCCCAAAAGATGAGGCGGTTGTCCAGGAAGTGATGGCATTGACAAAAATGAAGGAATTTCAGGATGTGTCATTGCAAGAGCTGTCCGGGGGTGAGCGGCAAAGGGCTTTCCTGGCCCAGGCGCTTGCCCAGGAGCCGGACATTCTTCTCCTTGATGAACCGACAAATCACTTGGACCTTTCCCACCAAAAAGGATTGCTTGATCGGTTAAGGCGCTGGACCAGGCAGAGAGGACTTACAGTTGTAACGGTTTTTCATGATCTTAACCTGGCCGGTCTTTATTGCGACCGCCTGCTTCTTTTAAATGAAGGTGAAGTCGTGTGCATTGGTTCACCTGAAGAAGTTCTAAATGAAACGTTGATACAGCGGATTTACAGGACAGCACTGGAAAATCATCCGCATCCGGAGGTCCCGAAGCCGAATATGGTGCTTATTCCTGAGTCAGGGAAAGATGACAAGACAATCTTGGACGAAAAATATTTATCTAGGAATGATGAAAGTGTTTTGTTTGATTCGCCCACTCCTTTAAAAACAATAGCGTCTGCTTCAGGCGGCTCCGGTCTGGGCTGGAAGGAAAAGTTCATTATCAGCACAGGCAGGCCATCAATAGACAAAGGCGAAAAAACTGTTGCAATGCAGATTGATGATGATCAACTTTACACAAATTACAGTGTAAACCACGAAGGTGGATTTTCCATATTATTTGTATTGACTGCAGACCGGCGTCTGGGTTTTTTCCATACTTGGCTTTTTATCAATGGGCATGTTAGCGAAAATGCGTTGATTGAAGCGTTGGCTGCTGCTTTGGAAGGAAAGCAAACCGCTTTAAAAAATAAGGTCCGTCCAAAGGAAACGGATGATGGCATCGTGGTGGCTGCAACGCAAAAAGGAGCAATTTTACCATCGGCAAGGCCTTCTTCCGAGCTTGGGCAAGCTATCCGAAGAGGACTGCTCGATTGCTCGGAAAAATTGTTCAGCAGCATGAAATCGGGTTTGTCGAATTAATGTCGTTTGTTTATCGATTGTCTATGGTAGAATAAAGTGAAGAAAGGAGGGGGGGAAGCGTTGGAAATTAATGCGAAGCTGGATGAACACAGCAAGAAGCTTGGTGAACACAGTGAATTGCTGGGGGCATTAATCCATGGTCAGCAGGAAATAAAGGCTGATTTGGATGGATTCAAGCTTGAAACATTCAAAAGGTTTGACGGCGTGAATAAAAGATTGGATTCATTCGAGTCAAAACAGGACGAGTTGGCGGCAAAGGTTGAGCTTTTGGAAAAACGGACATGGACAAATGAATCGGATATTCACCGCCTCAAAAACTTAATCGGAATTAAGTAAAAAATGCCAATAGCCCCGTATTATTCTTTCATCAATGCAAACTCCAAAAATACAATCCATATGTATCATTTCTTTTGGGCTGCCCCCGATTGTCAATTCAACCGGGGGCAGCTTTTTCATTTTTCTTCTTGACTGAATGCTCATTCATTATATAATGGAGTTAATAACTTTCAGAAAAGTCATTTGCAGTCTTAACAATTTGGAAGGGAGCGGTCATTTCATATGCATGCTTTACTGTGGTTGAATTGGATTGCGTTTTTGCTTGTAACGGCATACGGCGTCTCTTTGTTTGTCTATGTCGTCAAAACACGCATCAAGTTTATTAAACTGGGGAAAAAAATAGAGTTTGATAATGATGTGAAAGCGCGCCTGAAAAATATTTGGACATATGTTTTTGGCCAGAAAAAGCTGCTCAAGGATAAAAAGAGCGGAATCATTCATGTCATGTTTTTCTATGGATTTATTCTTGTGCAATTTGGTGCAATCGATTTCATTTGGAAAGGGCTCGCACCGGGGTCACATCTGCCGCTCGGTCCGCTCTATCCCGGATTTAAGTTTTTCCAGGAAATCGTAACGCTCATCATATTGGTTGCGGTTGTATGGGCATTTTACAGACGGTATATTGAAAAGCTTGTCAGATTGAAGAGGGGGTTTTATGCAGGTCTTGTCCTTCTTTTTATCGGCGGACTCATGCTGTCTGTGCTGCTTGGAAACGGGATGTCGCTCATTTGGCAAGGGGAGGAGCTGGCGTGGACTGAGCCTGTGGCTTCCGCAATTGCAGCTGCATTCAGCTGGATGAGCCCGCTTGCTGCAGGGATCGTATTTTATATTGCATGGTGGATCCATTTGCTGATTTTGTTGGCTTTCCTTGTGTACGTGCCTCAATCGAAGCATGCACATTTGATTGCAGGTCCTGCAAACGTTTACCTGGAGCCGCTTGATGGCGGCAGGAAGCTTTCACCGATTGATTTTGAGGATGAAACAGCTGAAAGCTTCGGTGTAGGAAAAATCGATGAGTTCACAGACCTTCAGCTTGTGGATCTGTATGCGTGCGTGGAGTGCGGTCGCTGTACCAATATGTGCCCGGCGACCGGTACGGGAAAAATGCTGTCCCCGATGGACATCATGATCAAACTCAGGGATCATTTGACGAATTATGGGGCTGCCGTAACGAGAAAACAGCCATGGGTCCCGACTTACGCATTCGCCAACACGCTTGGCAATCAAATTGCAAAAGCCGGTACCAGAGAAGGCGCATCAGAGGCGGCAGCGGCATTGGATTACCAGCCGAGCATGATCGGAGATGTCATCACGGAAGAGGAATTATGGGCCTGTACAACGTGCCGGAATTGTGAAGACCAGTGTCCGGTGATGAACAAGCATGTGAGCCATATTATCGATATGCGCCGCTATCTTGTCCTGACAGAAGGCAAAATGAACCCTGATGCCCAGCGGGCGATGCAAAATATTGAAAGGCAGGGAAACCCTTGGGGGTTGAACCGGAAGGAAAAAGAGAACTGGCGTGAGCTTCGGGAAGACGTACAGGTTCCGACAGTCAAAGAACTGAAGAAAGCAGGGGAAGAATTCGAATATCTGCTCTGGGTCGGCTCGATGGGTGCGTTCGACAACCGCAGCCAGAAAATCGCTTTGTCGTTTGCGAAACTCCTTAATGAAGCCGGTGTAAAATTTGCGATTCTCGGAAACAAGGAGAAAAACTCGGGCGACACCCCCCGGCGTCTTGGCAATGAGTTCTTATTTCAGGAGCTGGCTGCTGCCAACATTAAAGAATTTGAGAAAAATGACGTTAAAAAAATTGTGACGATTGACCCGCACGCATATAATATATTTAAAAATGAATATCCTGACTTTGGCTTGGAAGCAGAAGTCCATCATCACACCGAACTGCTTGATCAACTGGTGAAAGAAGGACGACTGAAGCCGAAATATGAAGTGAATGAAAAAATCACCTTCCACGATTCTTGCTATCTCGGGCGCTATAATGATGTTTATGACCCTCCGAGAGAAATTCTCAAATCGATTCCGGGTGTCACTTTGGTTGAAATCGAAAGAAACCGGGAAAACGGAATGTGCTGCGGAGCCGGCGGAGGATTGATGTGGATGGAGGAAGATACAGGACAGCGCATCAACGTTGCAAGGACTGAGCAGGCCCTTGCTGTCAATCCTTCCATCATCAGTTCCGGATGCCCGTACTGCCTGACGATGCTGTCAGACGGCACTAAGGCAAAAGAAGTGGAAGATACAGTGAAAACATATGATGTAGCAGAGCTTTTGGAAAAGGCTGTTTTCGGAGAGCCGGGAACCGATAAAGCTTCGTAATATGAATATGGGGTGCTTCTTTTAAAAGAAGCGCCTCCTTCTAAAAACTTTATCGAGCGAGCGTTCAGTCAAATTTGAAAGCGTTTTAGTTTTAAAGGGCAAAGAGAATAAGTTTTTAGGGTACTGTCCAGCTACAGCGCCCAGCGACTAGCAAACTTCGCACTCCTCCACTACGATAAGTCAACATCGGCTCCTTCGTCGCCGTGTTTCCTTTATCTCATTTCGGAGTGCTCCAGTTTGTACGTCGCTAAACGGGCGCTTATGCATTTCTATATCAAAAGGAGATGAAAGAATGGCTAGATCAGCAATTCTTGAAGGCGCAAGGACCCCGTTTGGAAAATTTGGCGGCAGCCTGAGTTCATTGGCTGCTTCCGATCTTGGAGGAATCGCTGTAAAAGAAGCGTTGGCAAGGTCGAATGTGAAGCCGGAAGAAGTCCAGGAAGTCATCCTCGGGACAGTTTTGCAGGGAGGACAAGGGCAAATCCCATCAAGGCAGGCGGCACAAAAAGCCGGCATTCCATGGGAAGTGAAGACGGAAACCGTGAATAAAGTGTGTGCTTCAGGAATGAGAGCCGTGACATTGGCAGACCAGATTATTCGGGCTGGCGATGAAGAGGTCATCGTGGCGGGCGGCATGGAATCGATGTCCAATGCCCCTTATATATTGCCGAAAGCCAGATGGGGATACAAGATGGGAGACGCATCGATCATCGACCTGATGATCCATGATGGACTGACGTGCGCTTTTTCCGGCGTCCACATGGGAACCTACGGCAATCAAAGTGCAATAGAATATGAGATTACGAGGGAAGCACAGGATAAGTGGGCGCTCAGAAGCCATGAACGGTCAATCGCGGCAAGAAATAAAGGTTTTTTGGCTGAGGAGATTGTTCCGGTGGAAGTTCCGCAGCGAAAAGGAGATCCGCTTGCCGTCGACCAGGATGAGGGACCCAGAATTGATACATCGATAGAGAAATTGTCTAAGCTTAGGCCTGCTTTCGGTTCTGATGGAACGATTACTGCCGGAAATGCTCCGGGGGTGAACGACGGTTCTGCAGCTCTCGTGCTGATGAGCGAAGAGCGGGCTAATCGTGAAGGAAGGAACCCGCTTGGATTTATTGTCGGCCATGCAGAGGTTGCTGTTGAGGCAAAGGATTTTCCAAAAACACCGGGTCTTGTCATCAATGAACTGTTAAAAAAATGCGGAAAAACCGCAGATGAAATTGACCTTTTTGAAATTAACGAAGCTTTTGCGGCCGTAACGTTGGTAAGCAGTAAAATTGCCGGCCTGGATCCGCAAAAGGTGAATGTAAACGGAGGAGCTGTAGCGCTTGGGCATCCGATTGGCGCAAGCGGCGCCAGGATCATTCTGTCTCTGGCATATGAGCTGAGGCGGCGCGGGGGAGGAATTGGAATTGCCTCTATATGTTCGGGCGGAGGCCAGGGAGATGCAGTGATGGTTGAAGTTCCGAAAAATGACTGATGTGGAGGGGAAGAATATGCAAATCGAAAAAGTGATGGTCGTCGGTGCCGGGCAAATGGGCTCGGGAATTGCACAGGTTTGCGCACAAGCAGGCTACCAGGTCTATTTAAATGACCTGAAAGAAGACATTGTTGAAAAAGGGCTTGAAGTCATTCGCAAAAACTTAAATAGACAGGTCCAAAAAGAAAGAATGAATGAAGATGAAAAAGAGGGCATTCTTGCAAGATTCATTAAGTCGACTGATTTAAAAGATGCCGGGAATGCGGATATTGTGATCGAAGCAGCTGTTGAAAATTTAAAAATAAAAATGAAGATTTTCGAGGAGCTGGATCAATATGCGCCGGAGCATGCGATTTTGGCGACCAATACGTCTTCTCTGCCCATCACAGAAATGGCTGCAGCTACAAAGCGTCCGGAAAAGGTGATAGGCATGCATTTCATGAACCCGGTCCCGGTTATGAAACTAGTGGAAATTATCAGGGGCCTGGCAACGGAGGATGAAGTGTACCAAGCCGTGGAGGAAATGACTGAACGCTTGAAAAAGGTACCTGTTGAAGTGAACGATTTTCCGGGATTTGTTTCAAACAGGGTTCTCATGCCCATGATCAATGAGGCGGTTTACACATTATACGAAGGAGTTGCAACGAAAGAAGCGATTGATGAAGTGATGAAGCTTGGCATGAATCACCCGATGGGACCATTGACCCTCGCTGATTTTATCGGGCTGGACACGTGCCTATATATTATGGAGACACTTCATGAAGGCTTTGGAGACGATAAATACCGGCCTTGCCCCCTATTGCGAAAATATGTAAAAGCAGGCTGGCTCGGAAAAAAATCGGGCCGCGGTTTTTATGAATATGTGTAGAAAAGCGGAGGGCGAAGCCAGTAGCTGGAAATCGAGAAAAACCAACTAAAATGTCGAAGAAAGCAGGAGACAGCGATGAACCTTCAATTTACCGATGAACAGTTAATGATGAGAAAAATGGTACGTGATTTTGCTGAAACCGACATTAAGCCAAATATTGAAAGAATGTCAGCCGGGGAGTTCCCAAAGGGTATCATCAAGAAAATGGGAGAGCTGGGGTTGATGGGAATCACAACTCCGGAACAATACGGCGGAGTGGGTATGGACTTTATCTCTTATATTATTGCGATCCATGAGCTTTCGAAAGTAAGTGCGACCGTGGGAGTCATTCTGTCCGTGCATACTTCTGTCGGGACGAACCCGATTCTCCAGTTCGGGACAGAAGAACAGAAACAGAAATTTATTCCGAAGCTTGCGAAAGGAAAATCATTGGCTGCGTTTTGTCTTACGGAGCCCGGAGCGGGTTCGGATGCAGGAGCGATCAAATCCAGAGCGGTCAAACAAGGGGACCACTATGTCGTCAATGGCTCCAAGATGTTCATCACAAACGGCGGTGAAGCGGATATATATATTATTTTTGCCGTAACGGATCCAACCAAAGGAAGCCGTGGAATTTCTGCCTTTATTGTTGAAAAGAATACCCCGGGACTTCTCATTGGAAAAGACGAAAAAAAGATGGGGCTGGATGGCTCCAGAACGGTTCCGCTCACCTTTGAAGACATGAAGGTGCCTGCAGAAAATCGGCTTGGCGAAGAGGGAAATGGTTTTAGAATTGCAATGGCCAATCTGAATATCGGCCGGATCGGGATTGCTGCACAGGCGCTTGGTATTGCTGAAGCAGCTTTTGAAGCTGCAGTCGGTTATGCGAAGGAGCGCAGGCAGTTCGGCAAACCGATTGCCGAACAGCAGGCGGTGGCCTTTAAACTTGCCGATATGGGAACGGCTGTGGAAAGCGCCAGATTACTGCTCTACCGTGCCGCGGATCTTTGTGCATCGGGCGTGCCATGTGTGAAAGAAGTATCGATGGCGAAGCTGTTCGCTTCAAGGGCCGCGATGGAGAATGCCACGGAAGCAATCCAGATATTCGGCGGTTACGGCTACACGAAAGATTACCCCGTTGAACGATTTTTCAGGGATGCCAAGGTCACGGAAATATATGAAGGAACAAGTGAAATCCAAAGGATCGTCATAAGTAAGCAATTGTTGAAATAGAGAGCGTGTTGAGGAGGAGACTTGATGAACTTTAAATTAAGTGAAGAACATGAAATGATCAGAAAAATGGTGCGTGACTTTGCGAAAAAGGAAGTGGAGCCGACAGCGGCAGAGCGCGATGAAGAAGAGCGCTTTGACATGGATATTTTTGAAAAAATGGCTGGGCTGGGATTGACGGGAATTCCATGGCCGGAAAAATACGGCGGTATCGGCAGTGATTTTTTGGCGTACTGCATTGCCGTCGAAGAATTGTCCCGCGTCTGTGCATCGACAGGAGTAACGCTTTCCGCCCATACATCGCTTGCAGGCTGGCCCGTTTATACATTCGGCACGGAGGAGCAGAAACAAAAATATTTAAAGCCGATGGCGGAAGGCACAAAGATTGGGGCATACGGGCTGACGGAGCCCGGCTCAGGCTCGGATGCAAGCAGCATGAAAACAACGGCCAAGCGGGACGGGGACCATTATGTTTTGAACGGCTCCAAGATTTTTATTACAAATGGAGGCATCGCTGATATTTATATTGTTTTTGCCTTGTTGAATCCGGAGGACAAACGGAGCTCCACGGCTTTTATCATTGAAAAAGACTTCGAAGGGTTTTCCGTAGGAAAAAAAGAGAAGAAACTGGGAATCCGGTCGTCTCCGACAACCGAAATTATTTTTGAAGACTGCAAAGTCCCGGCGGAAAATGTGCTGGGAGAGGAAGGGCAAGGCTTTAAAATTGCCATGATGACTCTTGATGGCGGCCGAAATGGAATTGCGGCGCAGGCTGTCGGAATCGCACAGGGTGCTTTGGACGCCGCCGTCGAGTATGCAAAGGAACGAAAGCAATTTGGAAGGCCGATCGTCGACAATCAGGCCATCGCTTTTAAATTGGCTGATATGGCGACAGGCATCGAAGCTTCGAGACTATTAACTTATCAGGCGGCGTGGCTTGAATCAGAAGGTCTTCCATATGGGAAAGAGTCGGCCATGTCCAAGCTGATGGCCGGGGATACAGCCATGAAAGTGACAACTGAAGCAGTGCAAATATTTGGCGGCTATGGATACACGAAGGATTATCCGGTCGAACGGTATATGCGCGACGCCAAAATCACCCAAATTTATGAAGGAACGCAGGAAATCCAAAGACTGGTCATTTCCAGAATGTTAACGAAATAGAAAAGCGGCGGGCTACGGAGCCCGAAATTAGTAACTGTATACTTGAAAGAGGTGAATTTTTTGGCAGTGAAAAGGGAGATTCAGGCATCGGTGAAAGACGAGCAGCTTGTGGAAAAACGCAGGAATCAAATGATCCGCGGAGCCGTATCCCTTTTTAAGGAAAAAGGTTTCCATCGGACGACAACTAGGGAAATTGCTCGGGCTGCCGGTTTCAGCATCGGTACTTTATATGAATATATCAGGACGAAAGAGGATGTACTTTTTCTTGTGTGCGACAGCATTTACGAGCAGGTAAGGAAAAGACTGAGCAGCATGGACCTGGAGAAAGGGACTCTGGAAAGCCTGAAACTTGGAATCGGCCATTATTTCAGAATCATTGATGAGATGCAGGATGAAGTGCTTGTCATGTATCAGGAAGCGAAGGTCCTGTCCAATGAGGCCCTGCCTTATGTGTTAAAAAAAGAATTGGAAATGGTCGGTATGTTTGAGAAGCTGATCAGCCGCTGTGTGGAAAACGGAGAACTCGACATCAGCCATGAGCACCAGCAGCTGTTGGCGCATAACATTTTTGTCCAGGGACAGATGTGGGGATTCCGGCGCTGGGCTTTGAAAAAAACATGTTCCATTGATGATTATATTCGCCTCCAGACCGATTTGCTTTTTTCAGGGATTAAAGGTTTTAAGACACAAGTGGAAGTAGGAGGATGAAAAAAGTGAGTGAAATCTACACGCCAAAAAACCATGTCCGGTTCATAACGGCTTCCAGTTTGTTTGACGGGCATGATGCTTCCATCAATATTATGCGGAGAATATTGCAGGCCAGCGGTGCGGAAGTGATTCATCTTGGACATAACCGGTCGGTGGAGGAGGTGGTCAATGCGGCCATTCAAGAAGATGTCCAGGGAATTGCCGTCTCCTCTTATCAAGGCGGACACGTAGAATATTTTAAATACATGCATGATCTGTTAAAGGAAAAGGGAGCGCCGCATATACGCATTTATGGAGGAGGGGGAGGGGTTATCATTCCCCGTGAGATCAAAGAGCTCCATGATTACGGGATTTCGCGGATATTTTCGCCGGAGGATGGCCGGACTCTTGGCCTGCAGGGCATGATCAACCTGATGCTGGAGGAATGCGATTTTTCAACCATTGGCGATTCCATCGAGGAAGAAGTCGAGCGGCTAAAAGAGGGGAGCATGGCGGCTGCTGCCAAATTGATTTCATTGGCCGAAAACCGGGCAGGGGAAAAGGAAGGAAACAAATTTTCGAGGGTTTTCGCCGAAATGAAGGAAATGAGCCAAGAGGCACCGGTTCTGGGAATCACAGGAACTGGCGGTGCAGGTAAAAGTTCGTTGACAGATGAACTGATCCGCCGGTTTATCCATGAAATTCCGGAAAAGAAAGTGGCTGTATTGTCTGTGGATCCGACCAAGCAAAAGACAGGCGGGGCGTTATTGGGAGACAGGATCCGGATGAATGCCATTTTTTCACCGCGTGTGTATATGAGAAGCCTGGCAACCCGTGGTTCAAAGAACGAGCTGTCGGGCGCCATCCGCGACGCCATCCGCATCGTCAAAGCCCTGGGGGTTGACCTTGTGATTGTCGAAACGAGCGGAATCGGACAGGGAGACGCGGAAATAAGGGAAATCAGCGATGTTTCCATGTATGTGATGACAAGCGAATTCGGCGCCCCTACCCAATTGGAAAAAATCGATATGATTGATTTTGCCGATATCATTGCAATCAACAAGTTTGAGAAAAAAGGGTCTGAAGATGCCAGGGATCAAGTAAGAAAGCAATATCAGAGAAGCCATTTGCTTTTTGATGAGGAATTGGAAAAAATGCCGGTGTATGGAACGATCGCCAGCCAGTTCAACGATCCCGGAACGAATGCCCTGTTTGCCGCCCTGATCGATCTGTTAAACGAAAAATGCGGTACGGACTGGAATGTATCTTTTTCCAAAGAGGAGGAAGTGGAGAAGCAAAATGTGATCATCCCGGCTTCCCGCCAGCATTATTTGCGGGAGATTGCCGAAACGGTCCGAAGATATCATGGGCACGCGGAAGAGCAGGTCCGGGTCGCAAGACAGCTGTTTCAAATTGAAGGCACAATCAAAGCTGTGAAAGAAAGAGGGGAAAACGAGCCAGTTTTGGCGGCCCTTCAGGAATTGAAAAAAGAAACGGAAGAAAAGCTCACGCCCTATTCGAAGAAAGTCTTGGAGAATTGGGAAGAGACGAAGGAAGCCTATGCAAAAGACCAGTTTGTCGTAAAAATAAGGGACAAAGAGATTGTAACAGAATTGAAGACAAAAAGTTTATCAGGACTTTCCATTCCGAAAGTGGCACTTCCTTCGTTCAAGGATTATGGGGAAATTTTGAATTGGGTATATAAGGAAAATGTACCGGGTTCCTATCCTTATACGGCAGGCGTTTTTCCTTTTAAACGGCAGGGGGAAGATCCGAAAAGGCAATTTGCCGGTGAGGGTACGCCTGAGCGTACGAACCGCCGGTTCCATTATTTATCGAAGGACGATGAGGCCAAGCGGCTGAGCACCGCCTTTGACTCGGTCACATTGTATGGGGAAGATCCGGATTACCGTCCCGATATTTATGGGAAAGTCGGTGAAAGCGGCGTCAGCATCTGTACGCTTGATGATATGAAAAAATTGTATGACGGCTTCGACCTTTGTGCCCCGTCCACTTCCGTTTCGATGACGATCAATGGCCCGGCGCCGATCATCCTGGCGATGTTTATGAACACTGCCATTGAGCAGCAAGTAAGGAAAAAGCAGGAAGAGATTGGGCGGGAATTGACCGAAGAGGAGCTTGAAACGGTGAAAAGTCAGACATTGAAAACGGTCAGAGGGACGGTTCAAGCTGATATTTTAAAAGAAGACCAGGGTCAGAATACATGTATTTTTTCAACGGAATTTGCTTTAAGGATGATGGGAGATATCCAGCAGTATTTCATTGATCATCAGGTAAGAAACTATTACTCGGTATCGATTTCCGGATATCATATTGCGGAGGCAGGAGCCAATCCGATTTCACAGCTGGCTTTTACTCTTGCCAACGGGTTCACATATGTCGAATATTATTTGAGCCGGGGAATGGATATCGATGATTTCGCACCGAACCTGTCGTTCTTTTTTTCCAATGGGCTCGATCCGGAATATACAGTCATCGGCCGGGTGGCGAGGAGGATTTGGGCGGTTGTCATGCGGGAGAAATACGGTGCGAATGAGCGGAGCCAGAAATTGAAATATCACATCCAAACATCCGGCAGGTCGCTTCACGCCCAGGAAATTGATTTCAATGATATCCGGACGACGCTCCAGGCGTTGATGGCTTTGCAGGATAATTGCAATTCGCTCCATACGAATGCGTACGATGAGGCCATCACGACACCGACGGAACAATCGGTCAGAAGGGCGATGGCCATCCAAATGATTATTACAAAAGAACACGGTCTTTCCAAAAATGAAAACCCGCTCCAAGGATCTTTTATTGTGGAAGAACTGACAGATCTCGTTGAAGAAGCGGTGCTTCAGGAATTCGAACGGCTGAACGACCGCGGGGGAGTGCTCGGCGCCATGGAGACGCAGTACCAGCGTGGAAAAATCCAGGAAGAGTCAATGTATTATGAAACGCTGAAGCATTCCGGGAAACTGCCGATTATCGGCGTGAATACGTATCTGAACCCCAATCCTCCGTCAGAAGCAGACCTGGATAACATTGAATTGGCACGGTCAACCAAGGAGGAAAAGGAAACACAGATCCGGAATCTCCGCAATTTCCAGAAACAGCACCAGAATGAAGCCGAAGAAGCGTTAACCCGTTTGAAAAAGGTTGCTGTCAGCGGTGGAAACATATTTGCCGAATTGATGGAGACGACCAAAACAGCAAGTCTTGGGCAAATTACCCATGCTTTATATGAAGTGGGCGGCCAGTACAGGAGAAATATGTAAGAAAAGCGGAAGCACCCGTTTAGCGACGTACAAACTGGAGCACTCCGCAATGAGATAAAGGATAAGGAAAGGCGGAGAGTGCCTGCTTATCGGCGACAAGCATAAGACGAGCGCTGAAGAAGGCGTAGTTTGCCTTCAGCAGCGATTGGCTTATGACCTCGAGCCGATGGCACTCGGAGCCGGACAACACGGCGAGGTACGAGCCGATGTTGACTTATCGTAGTGCTCTGAGCCTACTTCCTCGAATAAACATCCACGCAGAAAAAGCGAAGCTTTTTCGAGGAAAGGAGGGCGAAGTTTGCTAGTCGCTGGGTGCTGTAGCTGGACAAAGAAAAGCGTAAACGCATCCATGGATTTTTATTTTCCATCGGGATAAAATCACTAGCATTGCATTAATTGAAATTAG
>NZ_QYTU02000001.1 GCF_003605365.2 Siminovitchia fortis | reverse complement strand
GTCTTTTTTTCTTCAAATAGAATCAGCCATAATCTGGAAATTCAGTCACTTACCCTAAGTATAGAAAATCAATGCTTGACTATGCTTTTTATTCTTTATGCAACGCTAGTGCAAAAATTTCAAATCAAGAAGTTGTTGATATTCTGGAGGAAAGTTATACGAAACGGCTTTATTAAATAAGTTGGCAAAGTGCTGTATGATGCATTAAAATGGATTTTTTCCGTGAAAGATAGAAGGAGGAATGAACAATGGGAAAAAAGGACCTAAGGTATCTTTGCTATCCTTACATGCGTGAATCTGCTTCAACCGTCGATTTTGAAATCAGGACTGATTCTTTAACGACACGCATTGGGCTGGCAGCCTCGCTCACTAAAGATATTCCGGTCGTTCATGAAGATTTAATGTACTTGCTTCCAATGGTCTATCATTTAAATGGGTCCGTCCGCGGCAACATGGCGATTACTCAGGAAGATTTAAGCCGTTTAAGCGAGATGTACGATGTTTATGTCGAAGAGGTGAAAGATCAGATTGACAGATTCCTGCTTCCGCAAGGGACAACAGCAGCCTGTGTCCTTCATACGTGTCGCAGCGAGGCGAAAAAGTCTGTTCGCGCTTTACATAAAGTGAGTTTGGAACAGGAGGTACCGAAACTTTTATTTGACTACACTCACCTGCTTGCAAATGTCCTGTTCGTCATGTCTGTCTATGTAAACAAATTGAATGGCATTGAGGAAATTCCGTTTGTCAGCAAATCCTATCCTGTTAGGAAAAGAAGCAAAGCGGGGAAATAGTTTAGTGCGTTTCCCCATCATCCTCATCCATCTCTGAATATTATTGAGGGTTAAAACTGATGATAATACACGAATAGGATAATAAAAGGAGAGATTTTTAATGAACCTTGGTCAGCAGAAATTCAAGTCATTCATAATGGAAAGAATAAGGGAAGGTGAGCAGGGGAATGCGGAAGCATTGCTTGCTGAAAGCTTCCAGAAGCTGGATGAAAGAAGTTTTGATGAAGAATATTTAAGGAGCTTTATGCCACGGATGCAAAGCCTGTTAAAACCGGAACATGCCGAAGAAGTTGAAGCGATAATGAAAGAGTTTGGAGCGAAATTTTCCAGATAAACTGAACTAAACATTGTTACCATTCTTATTAGGAATAAATCGGCCGACAACCTGTTTCGATGAAAAAGCGCCTGCGCGGTCATCGGCGGGCCGATCCGATTAAATGATTATGTAATAAATTTCAAATTCATTTTATACTTATAAACTTACATTAAACGCACGGCCACGGGCACTATGAGCAGTCAAGCCCTAATTTATGTGTAAAAGTACATTAGTGTTTTCGACTTTTGTTAAGGTTTAATAGATATTCAGTCATTTCGGAGAGCCTTGTCCAGTGACCGTAATCAACGATAAGCCTCTTGCGCAGTCACTGGAAACACTGCCCAGTGACCGTAATCAGCGATAAGCCTCTTGCGCGGTCACTGGAGATGCTGCCTGTGAGTCTTTCATGGTGATCGTGTTTGGGAATTCCTCGCTAACTCTGGCACTATGAGCTTGTTCCTTCCTCTCCTAACTTTATATTCGCCGAATAAATATATGAAAACTTAATTCAACTTATATAGATAACAAACATGGACAGGGAACCCCCTCTGTCTTTTTTTTGCTGTTAAAGTACAAAATTTGAAAAGTCTTCAATATAGACAATGATGTTATATGTCCAGCTCCGACGTACAGGAAGTCCTAGTGCCGACGACGTACAGGAAGTACTAGTGCAAGCGAAGCGACAGGATGTCGCGTACTGAGCCTGCCGACGCCACAGGACGTGGCGGTTCAAGTCGGCCAGGCGCCATTGGCGCAAGGATCAAGCCGCAAGGAAGCTTATTCATGAAGAATGTGCTCCTGCGCCATAACCTTTTCGAGGAAGCCTTGTTTAGCTCGTCGCAAAGCTGCACGAAGCCTCTCAGTAATGCTTTAACACGGTGTGATTTAAATTAGCTGCTTTGCTGTGGGGCTGAAGAACTGCCTCATCAAAATTCGCCTTGTGCTTGTCTCCTAAGGCTGCACGCCTTGCGCTTTTCTTAATTTGCCCTGGCGCCTTGGGATCGGATTAAATATACAGGCTCATTACATGTAATGGGTGAATAGGTTAACAAGGGAAAGAGCCCATAAGGGATAAATTTAGAAGCTTGGAGTGGAATGAATGAGTATCCCGCTGATCAGTTACAAAGAGTTTGAGGAAGATCCCTTTAAAGATTGGATACCTTCGGATGAAACAAAAGGCGCTGTAAAAGTTTTACAGTGGGCGTATGATTCCTACAAAGACTCTATTATTTATGCGTGCAGTTTTGGTGCAGAAGGCATTGTATTAATTGACCTCATTTCCAAAATCAAACCAAATGCACAAGTTGTCTTTTTGGATACCGGAGTACATTTTAAAGAAACGTATGAGCTGATTGATACAGTAAAGGAAAAATATCCTGATCTCCAGATTCAGTTGAAACAGCCTGCACTAACTTTAGAAGAGCAGAGCAAGCAATATGGTCCTGAACTATGGAAAAGCCAGCCGGATCTTTGTTGTTACATTCGAAAGGTGAAACCTTTGGAAGAAGTATTACACGGCGTTCCGGCCTGGATCTCCGGTCTGCGGAGGGAACAGTCCTTGAGTCGGAAGGATATAGATTTTGTAAACAAGGATGACCGGTTTCAGTCAATTAAGGTATGCCCTTTAATTTATTGGACTTGGGAAGATGTTTGGGCGTATATACGGCAAAATCATTTGCCTTATAATCCTTTACACGAAAAGGGATACCCGAGTATTGGCTGCGAACCGTGCACTTCACTTGTAACAGATGACCGGGATTTTAGAGCAGGAAGGTGGGCCGGATTTCATAAAACAGAGTGCGGTCTCCATACTTCCGATAATAGGCAAAATTAACTTTTTCATGGTATAGGAAATTATAAAGCACTTAGGTTGTTGATAATTCATTATCTTTTTGTGCTACGTCCGGCTCCAGCGCCTATCGACTAGCAGACTTCACGCTTAATGTGCTCCTGCGGCGCAGGTTATTCGGAGAAGTATAGGCTCACCTCGTCGCAAAGCTGCACGACGCTAACTCGAGGAAGCATCACACGGGGCAATCTCAAGTAGTAGCTTTCCTACGATAAGTCAACATCGCTCCGCTCCGCTGCGCGTGTTTCCTTTATCTCATCAGAAGCGCTCCAGTCTGTACGTCGATAAGCAGGCGCTTGCGCCTTTGTTTTCAGGGAACCAAATATAAAACTCTGTTTATGCCCTCAAGTGTTGGAATAAGTGAAAAAGATGGAGGTTGAGCCAATGTCTGTAACGATACAAAAAGAAGAAAGCTCCATTTTGCCCCATGGAGGCGATTTAATTCAGAGAGAATTAGTTGGTTTGCAAAGAGAAGCTTATTTAAAAAAAGCTGATTCGTTAAAATCATTAAAGCTTGATGCTTGGGGGTTATCGGATTTAGAGCTTATTGGCATTGGAGGATTCAGCCCTTTAAATGGATTCATGGGACAAAAGGATTACATCCGTGTCATAGAAGAAATGCGTCTTGCCGATGGGACGCTTTGGAGTATTCCGATTACTCTCCACGTTTCCGGGGAAGAAGCAGATGAATATGAAATTGGCACCGACATTGCCCTTACCGGAGAGGACGATATTGTTTATGGTGTACTTCATTTACAGGAAAAATACAGCTATGACAAAGAAAAGGAAGCGAGACTTGTATTCGGGACTGTGGACACCGCACATCCGGGTGTCAACAAGATATATGAAAAAGGTGAAGTGTATCTGGCAGGGCCAATCTATCTATTAAACCGTCCGAACCATACCCCTTTTGAAGAATTTTATTTAACACCGAGGGAAACACGGAACATGTTTGCCCATTTAGGATGGAAGACCATTGTTGGATTTCAAACAAGGAATCCTGTTCATCGTTCCCATGAATATATTCAAAAATGTGCCTTGGAATCTGTCGATGGGCTATTGTTAAATCCACTGGTTGGTGAAACGAAGGCAGATGATATTCCAGCAGAGATCCGCATGGAAAGTTATCAAGTGGTTCTTCAACATTATTTTCCAACCGACCGTGCCAAACTGGTTATTTATCCGGCTGCAATGCGTTACGGCGGCCCCAGGGAAGCTATTTTACACGCCATAGTCCGTAAAAATTATGGATGCACGCATTTTATCGTTGGGCGTGATCACGCAGGTGTCGGTGATTATTATGGCACCTATGAAGCCCAAGAGTTAATTTCACAGTTTGAAGAAGAACTGGGAATCCAAATATTTAAATTTGAAAATGCCTTTTATTGCACGAAGTGTGAAAACATGGCCACCGCAAAAACGTGTCCGCATGATGAAGAGTTTCGCGTCCTTTTAAGTGGAACAAAGGTAAGAGAAAAACTTCGGAATGGAGAAGATCTCCCAAAAGAGTTTTCCCGTCCCGAGGTTGCAGCCGTGCTTGTCAAAGGCTTAAAGCAAAAAGAATTAATATGATCCGGGTGCAATTGATGAAAAAGTTTTAGGAGGAAGCAAATGAGTACATCCCCCAATATCGTGGTGTGGCATGAATCGGCAGTGTCAAAGGAAGAAAGGCAAAAGCGAAATGGCCACCAAAGCGCTGTACTGTGGTTCACAGGCCTGTCGGGATCAGGAAAATCCACATTATCCGCCTTGCTGGAGAAAGAGCTTTTCCAGTCGGGTGCACACACTTATCGATTAGATGGAGATAATATTCGCCACGGTTTAAATAAAAACCTGGGCTTCAGTCCCGAGGACCGCACGGAAAACATCCGTCGCATAGGGGAAGTTTCAAAACTTATGGTTGACGCAGGAATCATCACACTATCGGCATTTATTTCGCCATACCGTAAGGACCGCGACCAAGTGCGGTCCATATTGGAAGAGAACGAATTTATTGAAGTCTATGTAAAATGCAGCTTGGAAGAATGTGAAAAGCGCGATCCGAAAGGTCTTTATAAAAAAGCGCGTGCAGGCAAAATCAAAGGATTTACAGGGATTGATGCTCCTTATGAAGAGCCTGAGGATCCGGAAATAACGATAAATACTGAACTGCTGTCATTAGAAGAGTCGGTTCAGCTCATTATTAAATATTTGAAGGATAAGAACTATATAGTTTAGCAGCAAAGATTTCAAACCCAATTTTTTATGAGGGAAGAGAAATATGAAAAAACTGATTGTTTTAGCTATTGTCGGTTTCCTTGCACAGCTTATAGACGGTGCGTTGGGAATGGCATATGGAATATCCTCAACGACTCTTTTATTAGCGTTTGGCATTGCCCCTGCGGTTGCCTCTGCCACCATACATCTGTCTGAAGTAGCTACGACTGCCGCTTCAGGAATAGCCCACTTTAAATTTGGAAATGTGGATAAAAGAATGTTGTATCGTCTTATTATCCCCGGTTCTATAGGGGCGTTTGCGGGCGCTTGCTGTTTAAGCCATTTGCCGGGCGAAATTGTGAGACCGTATATTTCAGCTTTTCTATTACTGTTAGGCTTCTACGTGGTTTTTCGATTCTTGTTTAAATTTAAGAACAGCGAGACAAAGGAAGCCAGAACAATATCTGTCAAACAGTCGATTCCATTGGGGTTAGTTGCAGGTTTTGCCGATGCAACCGGCGGCGGGGGCTGGGGTCCGATTGCCACACCCGTTCTTCTTTCAAAAAAAGGGATGACGGCCCGGAAAGTAGTTGGAACGGTTGACACAAGTGAATTTGCAATCGCTGTTTCGGCCACTCTCGGATTTCTGATTTCATTGGGATGGGGAAAGATCAACTTTCTTTGGGTTGGCGCTCTTGTTATGGGAGGCATTATTGCAGCACCTATCGCGGCATGGTTAGTTCGAAAAGTGCCTGCTCAATTAATGGGTATTTTGGTTGGGGGATTTATTATCCTCATCAATGCACGAACGATGTTAAATTTCTGGGTAATAAATGAATCGTATACGGCTCCCATTTATGGAACCATTTTGCTCGGTTGGGCAATCGCTGTTTTTGCCGGTGTACGCAAAATGAAGGCAGACAAAATAAATAAGAAGGAAAGAAGAGCATTGATCAGTAATATAGGGAGAAATTGATAAGAATTCTTTCCGATGACAAATCTCAAAAGTATTCACCTATACTTTGGCCTCCAGATTCAGATAGGGGGCATTTTTTATGTCCGTATTATGGAGAAAAGGGGATGGTCTTACTGCTTTATTAGATTTGATATTTTCAAATTGAATGGTGTATACCGCAGCTGATAAGGTGTACGGGAATGATAGCGAAAAATCTCAAATAAAAAATCACCTAACTGTTGACAATTATTTGAAAAGGATGATAATATTCAAGAACACTAAATACTTTTTCAGTAAAATATTGGTTACCCCAAGATTTTCCAGGGAGGCACAGATAATGTTTTTTCGTACATTGAACGCCCAATCCAATTTTATATATAATCCAAGCCTGGTTCATTGCATCAATTGATTGTCAACCTGATAAAAAGGGATGGATGAAACTTCTATACCCAATTTAAGCTGCATACTCTTTTAGGGTATGCGTTTTTTGTTACTAAATATATTGAAAAAGTTCCAAAAAGGAGTAGATGGTCATGTCCAAAATTCAAAAAAGAATGTTATGCGAAGAAAAGTTGCTTGATAGCGGGTAGCCACTTTTACAACCTATGAAAGAAGGTTTGATCCATGTTTGATGTTTTGGGGAAGTTGGGATGGTTTTTTGGCCGGTATTGGCAGCAATATACGGTAGCCGTTGGCTTATTGATCATTGCCAATGCGCTTGAAGTTGTTCCGCCGTATTTGCTAGGCAATATCATAGATATTATAACCGCCGGTGAAATGACAAAGGCCGTATTAGGCCAATATATGCTCATTTTTGCCGTCATCATTGTCGGAGGATATATTTTAAATTTTATTTGGGAATATCGCTTATTTGAAGGGGCCATCAATCTCGAAAAGTTGATGCGGCGTAAGTTAATGCTTCATTTTTTAAAAATGACGCCGACCTTTTACGAAAAAAATCGTACGGGCGATTTAATGGCACGTGCGACGAATGATTTGAATGCTGTTTCATTGACGGCAGGCTTTGGCATTATGATACTCATCGACTCCACTTTATACATGGGCGCCATCATTTTTGCCATGGGCTTTATGATCTCATGGAAACTGACATTATTCGCTATGCTGCCTGTGCCGATTATGGCAGTGCTGATCCAATATTTTGGCAGGCTTGTGCATGAACGTTATATGAAAGCGCAGGATGCGTTTGGCGAGATGAACGACAGTGTTTTGGAATCAGTGGCAGGAGTGCGCGTCATTCGGGCATATGTACAAGAGAAGGAAGATGAAGCAAGGTTTGCCGACATGAGTGAAACCGTCTACGAAAAAAACATGGAAACAGCCAAAATAAACGCTTTATTCGGGCCGATAACGAAATTCGGAACAGGAATCAGCTATGTCATCTCGCTTGGATACGGCGCATTTTTAGTATCAAATGGGGAAATGACAGTGGGACAGCTTATCACATTCAACGTATATTTAGGGCTTGCTGTCTGGCCTATTTTCGCTATTGGCGAATTGATTAATGTCATGCAGCAGGGAAATGCATCACTGGACCGGGTACTGCAAACCCTTGGCTATAATGCGGATGTTCAAAATAGTAAAAAAACGGTAGAGCTTAAAAAGCCGAATGCGCTCGATTTTAAAAATCTGGAGTTTCAATATCCAACGAGCCAGGTGAAAAATTTACAGGAAATTTCTTTGTCTTTGAGAAAAGGAGAAACACTGGGGATTGTCGGAAAAACAGGGGCAGGAAAAACGACATTTCTAAGGCAATTATTGCGCGAATATCCGCTTGAAAAAGGGCAATTAACGATTGATGGGGTTGAAATAACTTCGCAACCAAAGGAACAGATCCTTGATTGGATCGGATATGTACCACAGGATCATGTGTTATTTTCCCGTACCATTCGGGAAAATATTTTATTCGGTAAGGAAGATGCAACGGAGGCTGAATTGAGGAAAGCCATCCGCCTTGCCTCCTTTGAAAAGGATTTGAAAAATCTCCCAATGGGACTCGAAACACTTGTGGGTGAAAAAGGGGTTTCCTTATCAGGGGGACAAAAGCAGCGAGTGTCCATTGCACGTGCGCTCATTAAAGATCCTGAAATACTCATTCTCGATGATTCCCTGTCAGCCGTTGATGCCAATACAGAAGCCAGTATTATCAAAAACATTCAAAATGAAAGAAGGGGCAAGACAACCATCATTACGACACATCGTTTATCGAGTGTACAGCACGCAAACCAAATTATCGTTCTCGACGAAGGACGGATCATCGAGCAGGGAACACATGAGGAGCTCATTCAACAAAACGGCTGGTATAAAGAACAATTTGACCGCCAGCAGCTGGAGGTGGACGGCGGCTCATGAGCACGGGTAAACGATTGACGGAATATGCCATGTATTTTAAACGGCCCATTTTTCTCGGATTATTTTTCTTAACCGGGGCAGTTTTTACAGAACTTTCGGGCCCGTTTATTGCCAAACATATCATAGATGAGCATATGGAATTGGGAAAAATTGAAGCAGGGCCGATTGCCTGGCTGCTTTGTTTGTTTTTAATGTTAGCGATAGCCACAGCCATCTTGCGTTATTTCATGTTTATCTATTTGCAAATAGGAGCGAACCGGGTTGTACAAAAGCTGCGCCAAGACATATTTGGCCATATTCAAACTTTGCCTATCCAGCATTTTGATCATCTTCCGGCTGGAAAAATTGTCGCGCGCGTGACAAATGATACGGAGGCGGTGAGAAATTTATATGTCCAGGTACTTTCCAATATTGCGACAGGTCTTATAACGGTAGCCGGTGTGTACGTGGCGCTGTTCATTTTAAACTGGAAAATGGCGATGATTGCACTCGGCTTGCTTCCACTCGTCTATATTTGGATGATTTTGTATAGAAAATATGCTGCGGAATACAACGCTGTGATTCGCACCAAAATCGCTGATCTCAATGCCCTGATTAATGAATCTATTCAGGGCATGCCCATCATTCAAGCCTTTCGGCGCGAAAAGCAAATGACGAAAGAATTCGATGAGATGAATGAAGAGCATTATACGTATCAGCGAAAATTGTTGTTCCTGGATTCGGCTACTTCCTTTAATTTGGTGAGTACGATTCGCTTGATGATGTTTGCCATTTTCATCCTTTACTTTGGAACCAAATCGATTTCGGGATCGGCAATCGTAACTGCGGGTACTTTATACGCGTTTGTCGATTATTTGACGAAATTATTCAACCCGATAACGACGATCGTCAATCAGTTTTCCCAGCTTGAGCGCTCGCTTGCCGCCGGGAGCCGGGTGTTTGAAGTGTTGGATATAAGTGGGGAAAAGGTGTCGGAGGATACAATGCCAAGATACGAAGGGCATGTTTTTTTCGACGATGTCTCTTTTGCATACAAGGACAACGAATATGTTTTGAAAAATATTACCTTCGAAGCGAAACAAAGCGAAACCGTGGCGTTGGTAGGGCATACGGGTTCCGGAAAAAGCTCGATTATGAATTTATTATTCCGCTTCTATGATCCAACGAAAGGAAAGATATTTATAGACGGGGTAGACATAACATCCGTGCCGAGACAGGCGATACGCCAGCATATGGGCATTGTTTTACAAGATCCATATTTATTTACCGGAACTGTTTTCTCCAATATCAGTTTAAACAACCCAAGAATTACACGGGAAAAAGCAGAAGAAGCATTGAAAGCGGTTGGGGGAGAACGCGTACTCAATCTCAAAAAAGGCATGGATGAGCCGGTTGTTGAAAAAGGCAGCACCCTTTCTTCCGGCCAGCGTCAGTTGATCTCATTTGCGCGGGCGCTTGCTTTTGATCCCGCGATATTAATATTGGATGAGGCAACATCCAATATTGATACAGAAACAGAGGAAATCATCCAGCATGCGATGGATGTCCTGAAGAAGGGGCGTACAACCTTCATCATTGCCCACCGCCTGTCTACCATAAAAAATGCCGACCGTATCCTCGTATTGGAACGGGGTGTGATCAAAGAGCAGGGAACCCATGATGAATTATTGGCGCAGAGCGGCATATACAGGCAAATGTATCAAATGCAGGCCGGGTCACTTAACAGAAAAATAATCGTATGAACAGACAAATTATTATGCTGTCCTTGCAATAAGTTGATGAAGGAGAACAGCCATTTTGAGCGAATATATACTAATACCATAATGCAAAGGGATGAGGAAAAACATACCGTACGTTTATAATTTTAGAAGTCAATTTTTTCTGAGGAGACAGCCCCATGAAAACTTCTGTGCCGTGCCCTCAATGTGAGGTTCCTATTACGCTTGATGACTTTGAAGCCTTTTCTACGCCGTTTACAATGAAATGCCCGCACTGCAGGGTAAAACTAAAAGAAACAAGGGTCACCCCTTTCTTGCTGCTGATCTGTGCACTGATGATACCTCTGTTCATTTATTTAACAGAGCTAGTACAAAATTTTTTGTCAGGCTTCATTCCAGTTGTTGAAAAGATACCTCTGATCATTATTTTCTTTTGTGTCCTGTATCCTGTTGTTGCTCTATATGAACGTTTTAACGGACTGGTTATGTTTAATAAAGGAAATCTTCATTTGAAGCATTCGTACAACGAATTTTGGAAATGGTTTATCAAACATTCGGACGATTATTTTCACTTGAATGAAGAAAATCTGGATGCCGTGTTTCCGACCATCGAAAAACAGCTTTTAAAAATAAATCCTGCCCTGACTTTCGAGTTCAGCGCCGATCTAATTGATGGAAAACGGGAATTCATTATTAGTGCCGATGGAAATCTCGATGCATTTCCAGCTGTAGAAAAACTTGTACTGGCTGCACCAGTAATGGAAAATTTCAAAGTTGTTGCATTCCGTCAAAGAGAGGAAACTTCTGATATTCAGATTGGCGACGTCCATTTAAAACCTGAAAATATGTTTTTTACCTATACAAGGCTCGATGGATTATTGGATTTAGAGATATTTTTAAAAGACGCCGACCCTAACGATGATGACTGCCTGACTGCCGCTTTTATTTTGCTGGATTCAATAGTCGGTGAATATGACCTTGCTGTCAAAGTCGGCGACATAGAATTTCGACCATATGAAGAAAGCATATTTCTTAAGCCAATTTCCGAGCTCCCTGGTTTAATTGGTCAAATTAATGAAAAAAGTTCTCCTGTGTAGGGTAGTGACCCCTAAAAGTTAGAGTTTTATATTAAGCAGTCTGTTGGCTGGTATGGAGACGGCACTAAACCGGACTCATGCTAGCCAATTTCTGTTTGATGCGTTTAGTTAGTTGTAGTAAAAGACAAATTCGGTGTATATCTCCTTGCCATTGGTTTCATAGGTGTACCGACTTCACTTTGATCATTATTTGTTTTTGGCAATGTGGTGGGGTTAATGCGGGAGTTATGTATTTGATGAAACTAATTTTTTCTATTCATTACTTATTACAATACTAATTTTTCTTATCCAAGTAACTGGCGCACTTATGGAATAGGTAGTGTGCCTTTTCTTTAATCAGACCAGATTGTTGAATAGCGCAGGAGGTTTTTAAGAAAACCATGGAGGGATAAAAAGATGAAGCAAACAATAAGAGCAAGGATGTTGGGCATTTATGATTTGTTTTTGGCGACAGGCGCAATTTGGATAGGAGTTCAAATGGTGAAGTCAAATAGTGGGATCTTTGCCGAGGAATATCCTGATAGTTGGGCATCCAGGATGCTTACAGGCTCATAGGAAGCACCTAAGTTTGTTCCATAATAGGCATAATTCAACGTTATAAGCTCTTGAATGGCGCAGCAAACATTTTAAGATGTACCCACACATCCGCTTTGGCGGGCAAGGTAGCTAGGGGGCTTTTGGCAGTCCCGGTAAGAATTAAGCTGGTTTAAGGGCCGGCTTAAACTTACAGAATCTCGTTACTCTAGTGACGAGTAGTTCAAACATATACATCCTGAATTTATTTAAAGGAGAATAAAAATGGTCAATATAAGAGAAACAAAAACAGAAATTCAATATATTGTAAATGAAAATACAAGAAAAACAGATTCAGAGAAAGCATCCGCATCGTTTATGAATAGGGAAGTAGTTGAAAAGGTAAGAAACTTTCATAAAAGCTTTCCAGAATATAAAGTAACTCCTCTTCACAGCTTGGATAAGTTATCTAAACAATTTGGAGTTAGTAATATTTGGGTTAAAGATGAATCTTATCGATTTGGACTTAATGCGTTTAAAGTATTAGGTGGTTCCTACGCTATAGGTAAATATCTAGCAGCACGGTTAGAAGTTGATATATCTGAGCTTTCTTTTAAAAAATTAAGAAGTAAAGAAGTTAAAGAGAAATTAGGCGATATTACTTTTGTAACAGCAACGGATGGAAACCATGGAAGGGGCATCGCTTGGGCTGCAAACCAGTTAGGTCAAAAATCTGTCGTATATATGCCAAAAGGTTCATCGGAAATAAGATTAAACAATATCCGTAAAGAAGGAGCAGAAGCTTCCATAACAGATTTAAAATATGATGATACCGTTCGGTTGGCAAGCCAAAAGGCTAAAGAAAATGGCTGGGTCTTGGTGCAGGATACGGCCTGGGATGGATATGAAGAGATTCCAGCTTGGATTATGCAGGGTTATCTAACGATCTTAGATGAAGTAATGGAGCAGATTGCTGAGGCTGGTAATGATCGACCAACACATGTATTTTTACAAGCCGGAGTTGGTTCTTTTGCAGGTAGTATGCTCGGATATCAAGTAGAGAAATTTGGAGAGGAACGTCCTATTACAGTAATAGTTGAACCAGATAAAGCTGATTGTCTATACAAATCTATAAAGATTGGCGATGGAAAACCCCATGCAGTAACGGGCTCTTTGAATACGATTATGGCAGGTTTAGCATGTGGGAAACCAAGTAAAACTTCTTGGGATATTTTAAAAGATTATGCCGAGGTCTTTGTTTCTTGCCCAGACTACGTGGCCTCACGAGGTATGCGAATTCTAGCAAATCCACTAGGCAGTGACCCGCATATTGTCTCAGGCGAATCTGGTGCAGCAATAGGTATAGGAATAGTTAGTCTATTGGCTGAAAATAGAATGCTTAATGATTTGAAAAAATCATTGAAACTGAATCAAGATTCAAGAATTCTTATTGTCAGCACTGAAGGTGACACTGATCCGGATCATTATAGAAAAGTTGTATGGGATGGAGCTTACCCATCTGTATAATAAACTTTTTAAATAGGAGTATTACTATGAATAATGAAGATTTTGAAAAACAGCTTATTGAGTGGAGGCAGTATCTTCATTCGCATCCCGAAAGTGCCTTTGAAGAAAGAAATACTTCTGAATTTCTTGCTAAAGTCTTAACAGATATGGGGTTAGAGGTTCACAGAAATATTGGTGGTACTGGAATCGTTGCCAATCTTACAGTGGGCGATGGTAAAGGGATAATAGGTATTAGATCAGATATAGATGCCATTAATCTAACAGAGGAGGGACAACATCCGTACACCTCCCGGAATCCAGGTAAAATGCATGCGTGTGGTCATGATGGACATATGGCTACAGTATTGGGTGCAGCCAAGTTATTAACGGAGCGCAAAAATTTTAATGGGACAGTTAGATTTATTTTTCAACCTGCAGAGGAAACGGGTAAAGGCGCTTTTGCCATGATGAAGGATGGACTTTTCGAACGTTTCCCCGTAGATGAGATTTATGGAATGCATAATATGCCAGGAATGCCTGCGGGATCAATTTCAACCCGTGCGGGAGGAATTATGGCAAGTGAGGATAACTTTGTGATCCGTATTAAGGGTCAAGGCTCGCATGCATCAAGTCCCCATATGGGAAAAGACCCAATCGTTATTGCGTCTGAAATTGTTCTTGCATTGCAAACTATTATATCCCGCAATATGAACCCAAATGTTCCTGCTGTTATTTCATGTACTGAATTTATCACGGATGGGATTCGCAATGCGATACCAACAAATGTAGTAATCAAAGGGGATACTAGAAGTTATACTCCAGAGGTGCAAAAGCTGCTAGAAGAACGGATGAGAACAATTAGTGAGGGAATTTGCAAAATAAATGGAGCGGAATGTCAATTTGAATACACTCATGAATTCGCACCAACAGTTAACTGGGCAGAATGTGTTGATAATGCGGTAAGAGCAGCCCACAATGTGGTTGGTGAAAATAAGGTGGATGGAAATTGTCAACCGTGGATGGCTTCTGAAGACTTTGGTGCGTTTTTACAAAAGGTTCCTGGTTGTTTTGTATTTATAGGAAATGGTGACGACTCTGATGGAGTCGGCAATGTTCCGCTTCATAACTCGCGCTATGACTTTAATGATAAGATCCTAAAAATTGGAGCAGAGTACTTCGCAGAGTTAATTAAGGTCAGACTTCCAAAGTAATCCACTGATATTTTAGATGCTATTATAGCTTAGATATTATTATCTGCTGGTTAGATTTCTCCCACGATCGGGCACTATTTTTGAAGTGTCCCATTGGCACCATCAGGCTCACTTTTCAGAAGGAATACGGGAAATTCAGGGATGTATGATGCAGCGGTGCAGCCGTTTGGAAAGAGCTTCAAGCATCAGCTTTTATCCATAATGTTCTCCAAAGTACCGAATCTGTCAAAGAGGCATCGGGAACTATCGAAAAATGCATGAGATTGGCAAGGAATGTGGAAGATTCCTTGCGCTTATGAATATTTTTCACATGAGGCGGAAAAATACCATCCATAAACATTGTTGGAGGTTTTTACCGATGGGGCAAATTGTTTCATGGATTATATTTTTGGCTCCCTGGCTTTTATTGCTTCCCTTGGATTCACAGCGTGTAAAGCGGTTTATGCCAGTATGTCTATTTATGGCTGTTTTATATACAGTTATTTTCCAAATGGCTGAAGTGTGGAATTGGTGGGAGGTTCACGAAGCAAACAACATATTTTTTCTTACCAACATTTCGTCTTTTGTATATGGCTTTCTGATCGTTACAACCCTCTATATGTTTTATTTTACCTATCCAAATCTATGGCTGTTCCTACTCTGCAACTGGATTATCGATTTGATTCAGGCGTTGATTATAAGTCCTTTTATCTTTCAAAAGGTTGGCCTGTATTCAATGAAGAATATGTCTAATTTTGGACTCTTTGTTATGATTGCCGTTACTGTACCGATTGTTTATTTATATCAAAGATGGCAAGAAGGCGCTTTTGAAGAAAAAAATGAGGTGTCCTTGGCGGAACTTCTGTTTAAACGGGTTTTTCAACCGAAGAATCCGGTTCCAAGTCGCCAAAGGTAACCTATAATCTAGTTGAAGGCGGTTGTTCAAATGAACAATTCAAAGAAATTCCCTGTAACATTTGACAATTTATAAAATACGATATAAAGTGGCAATAAATACATGAACGAAAAGGGTGAACCAACTAAATGAAGTACTAATCCTATTTACGAAAACCATTAATTGAAGGCATTTTTGAACAGAAGATTTCTGTCTTTTTTTGTTGCCTTCATTGGGAGTTTTCAGAATAGGATTGGTTTCTGAGTTGAGCGTAAAAGGGAGGGGTCTCTCTTTTTACTGTTCACCTTTATTTATGCCTCCTATTCTGAATGAAAGATAGGGGGCATTTTCTGTCCCCGGATTAAAGAGAATGGGGATGATAGGATGGCTTTATTGGAAGCAGCTAACATCAAGCATTATATCAAGGATCGTTTATTATTTGATATTGACCAACTGGAAATTCATAAAAATGACCGGATTGGTTTAGTTGGCCGTAACGGAAGCGGGAAGACAACGCTTTTGAATATTTTGTCGGGAAAATTGAAACCGGAACAAGGAATAGTCATCCAGCATGTGACAAATGAGCTTTTGCCGCAGTTGAAAAGGACGGATACAACCAAAAGTGGCGGTGAAGTGACGCAGGAATATATTAATGAGGCGCTTATCAAGAACCCTGAAATCCTGTTTGCAGACGAACCCACGACCAATCTGGATACAGAGCATATTGAATGGGTGGAAAAGAAACTGGCTGAGTGGCAAGGCGCATTTGTGATTGTGTCCCATGATCGCGCATTTTTGGACGCCCTTTGTACGACAATTTGGGAAATCAATGAAGGGAAAATAAAGGAGTATAAAGGCAATTACAGCGATTATGCAGAACAAAAAGAGCTGGAGCATCGTCAAAAGCAGCTGGCATATGAAAAATATGAGCAAAAGAAAAGACAGTTGGAAGACGCGTTGAAAACAAAAGAAAGAAAAGCTGAAAAAGCAACAAAAGCACCAAAGAAAGTGAGTAAATCAGAGGCGAAAATAACTGGTGCAAAGCCGTACTTTGCCAAAAAACAAAAGAAGCTGCAAAAGACGGCGAAGGCGATTGAAACAAGATTAGAGAAGCTGGAAAAAGTAGAGAAAGTGAAAGAGACCCCTCCACTGAAAATGAATTTGCCTAATGAAGATACATTTAAAGACCGAATAATCCTTCGTGCAGAGAATGTAACAGGTATTATAGGTAACCGTGTTCTTTGGAACAAAACAAGCTTTCATATCCGCGGCGGGGAAAAACTGGCAATCATCGGTCCAAATGGCAGCGGAAAAACCACCCTTGTGAAAAAGATGATCAACCAAGAGGAAGGGATCACGATTTCCCCATCCATGAAAATGGGCTATTTTAGTCAGAATTTAAATATACTGGATGTTGAAAAATCAATATTGGAAAATGTCAGTTCCACCTCAAAACAGGATGAAACATTTATCCGGACTGTACTGGCAAGATTGCAATTCTTTAGAGACGATGTTTATAAAGCGGTAGGGGTGCTGAGCGGCGGGGAACGTGTAAAAGCAGCCCTTGCTAAAATATTCTTGAGTGATGTTAATACTTTGATATTAGATGAACCGACGAATTTTCTTGATATAGAAGCTGTCGGTGCATTGGAGTCACTTTTAAAAGAGTATGAAGGGACAGTCATCTTCGTTTCCCATGACCGCCGGCTGATTGAAAATGTCGCAACTCGGATTCTCGCTATTCAAAATGGAAAGATTGACCTGTTTGAAGGAACCTTTAAACAATATAATGAGGATAAACGTAAAAAAACCAAGGATATCCACGAAGATCAGCTGCTCGTACTTGAAACGAAAATAACGGAAGTACTAAGCCGTCTAAGCATCGAGCCAAGTGATGAACTAGAAAGGGAATTCCAAAGACTTTTAATGGAAAAAAAGAAATTGGAGCGCTAAATCATCATTTTGGTCACATAAATGTTATCACATAAAATTTTTAACCCCCTCCAAGAGGGGGGTTCTTATTAACTGAAGTGTTTTTTTTATGTTTTATCTCTAGAAAAAATAATTTAGTAAATATAGAATGGAATTAACGATTTTAGCTATTTTAGCTAAAGGACAGGGGTGTTATAATGAAAGTTAACTCAACAGAATTGCAAAATAATTTTGGAAAGTACTTAATGCTGGCAGGACAAGAGGAGATTATCATTACCCGGAATGGTACAGAAATCGCTAAATTAACAGCGATGAAAGAAGCAACGGTAACTAATATAGATGGAACGAATACGGTTCATGAAAATGCATCGGATTACGGATATGGAGGAAAAAAAGCAACTTACGAAGAGTTTTTGCAATTACAGCAAAAATCTGAAGAGAGGTACGAATATATCGATGGGGAAATCTATTGGCTTGCTTCTCCACGAACTGCTCACCAAATTGCGATAACTGAATTACTAGTCATTTTTTATAACACTTTCCAAGGGAAAGATTGTACACCCATGGTTGCACCTTATGATATTGAACTAAGGAGAACTCCGGAAAACATTAATATTGTTCAGCCGGATCTCATGATTATTTGTGACCTTGAGGATCATTTAAATGAAAATGATTATTATAAAGGTGTCCCAAAACTTGTTGTAGAAGTACTTTCGAAAAGCACACAAAGAAAAGATTTAATTAAAAAACTTGATTTATATATGTCTTGCGGCGTGAACGAGTATTGGACCGTCAACCCTGACAATCAGGAAGTAACCATTTATCATTTTGAAGACAAAAACATTAGCCATTACACCACATTTAAAAAGAGCGAAACGGCACAATCTTTTATTTTTGAGGAACTTCGTGCTGAAATCGATAGGGTTTTTCGTTTATAAAAGACTTTGTTTTACTTTCATCTTTATGAAAGCTGTTTCTTGGAAAGCTGCCGTATGAAACATCGTTCTTCCATTTAGGAAGTAAAAGTGTCCAAAAATAATGCATAAAGTGTTCATTTTTACTTTGACGGTTACAGCAACCCATGTCATTCAACAAACGGGCCAGTTCGTGGAACAAGGATATTCTTTTAATTATCAGAATAGCCATATTTAAAAAGGGGGTAGATTACTTATGATGTTATCAGGACCATTGCTAATATCTCTAATACCAGGGTTTGTTATATTATTGGTTACGTGGTGGTTTCGGAAAATGAATTTTCCTTTGTCTGCACAGGTAATCCCCGGAATTTTAACGGTAATAGCCGCAATTGTTCTTTTCTATATTAGTTTCGTAAATATTAGGGGGTTTGAAGGGGCGGCTTACGGATTTCTTGCTTTTTTTTTGGTTATTTTCGCCATAATTTCTTTTGTAATAGCTAAAAAACCAATAAAATAAAGATTAATGAACTTTAAATCTGTAAAACAATTGGGCTAGATTGTGGAGTGTTTCCGCGTAAGGGAGGGTCTAACAATTGCTTTTTATGGTACTTTCTTATATACCAATTATCATTGGTTTAGTTTTGGTTGGTTTTGCTATAAATTTTTTGATTAAGGTTATGAATTTTTTAGAAATGAATTGCTAAATGAATTCATCAAGGTCATTAAAGACATAAAGAAAGAATAGAGAAGGGTTATCTATATGTAGTTGTTCAGCTAAAGGGCCCGATTGTTGAGTAACAAAGGTAGAAAATGATCAAACTTTATTATGAAAATTGTGATAGTGTTTCACAAATAAGGAATCCATTTTGAGCAATCTTTTTTTCAAAATGGATTCTTCTGTTTGCGGTAATATACGGGATTTGCGGAGTGTTTTTATCGAACTCTATATCAAAGCTACCACCCCCTTTCGGGGATGGTGCCGTTACGCTTTAGTTGATCGTTATGCTATTGACCCCTCAATTTCGGCGAGAGCCGAAGTGGGTCTGTTTTTATTTCCCGCTAATTGTTTGGAAGCTCGCCAGCTTCTTTTTCAGGTACTGCCCGGTAAACAACAAACGCCATGATGACTGCCGCCAGGGACATGGCAAAAGCAATAAAGTAGACGAGTTCAACACCGGCCACCATCGCTAATTTGATTGTAGCGGGGTTCTGCGGGCTACTTGCATTTTGTAAAAAATGAAGCTGTCTTGCGTTCATGATGCTGATAAAAACAGAAACGCCAATTGCACCGGCAACTGGTTGCAATGTTGTCATCACTGCCGTTCCATGAGGGTATAATCGTTTTGGAAGCTGATTTAATCCATTCGTCTCTGCAGGCATCATGATGGCCGAAACAGTCAACATTAACAGGATATACCCGACAATCACGACCCATGGGGACGTGTCAACGTTTAATCGGCTCATCATAAACATCGTTCCGCTTAAAATAATTGTGGCGGGAATCATTAAAATGCGTGGGCCGAATTTATCGAAAAGATGCCCCATGAATGGTGACATGATGCCGTTTAAAATACTTCCGGGCAATAGAATTAACCCTGCTGTTGCGGCAGTTAAAGCCAATGGTCCCTGCATATAAATCGGCAAAATGATCTCCGAAGCAAACATCGCCATCATGATGATTAAAAACATCAAAACCGCATGCGTATACATCGGGTATTTAAATACCCTTAAATCCATCACTGGTTCTTCAAGTTTTAGCTGCCTGATGGAAAATAAAACGACACCTATGACTCCAACAGCAATCGCGATATAAACATTTGGGCTAAGAAAGCCCGCTTCACTCTCCCCGACAGCACTAAAGCCGTATACAACAGAACCAAACCCGATCGTTGAAAAGAAAATGGATAAGATATCAATCTTTGGTTTTGTCACTTCTGAGACATTGATCAGGTATTTATATGCAAACGCAATTGAGAAGACAGCGAACGGAATGACGGTAATAAATAAATAGCGCCATCCCAAATATTCAACGATAATACCGGAAAGAGTTGGGCCGATGGCTGGAGCGAACATAATGACCAGGCCTATGATTCCCATGATTTTTCCCCGTCTTTCCGGCGGGTAGATTAATAAAAATACATTAAAGATAATGGGCATAAGCAGCCCGGTTCCAATCGCCTGGATCAACCTTCCGATTAATAATACGGGAAAGTTTGGAGCAACGGCACTTATTGTTGTTCCGATGGTAAAAATGATCATCGTACTTAAAAACAATTGTCTTGTAGTGAACCATTGCAATAACAAGGCAGAAACCGGTATGACAACACCCATGACCAGCATGAAACCCGTCGCCATCCATTGTACGGTCGTTAACGAAATATTAAATTCATCCATTAATGTAGTAAGCGCGATATTCAATAAAGTCTCATTTAATATGGCAAAAAAAGCGCCAATGATTAAAGAAAGCATAATCGGCATTACTTTTACATTGGGGTCGTCAGCCAGGTACTCGTATTTCTTTGTTTGATTGTTGTTATCTTTCATGAATAAACTCCTTATATATCAAGATTAACATTGAATGTCGACCAGTTAGCAGCAGGCTTTGTTAAAATAACCATTCAATCATCCCCTTTGTCCCTATGTAATGGAGACAAAAAATGCCTCCTATCCAGACTCAGAATAGGAGGCATAAGGGTACAATGAAAGGGACGCATCCCTTTAAATCCCAGACCATCAAAGCCAATCCTATTCTGAAAACACCGCTTGAAGGCACAACAATTCAGTGCGGAATGTCTGCAATTCTGCACATCGCCTTCAATTGGTTTGCTTTCGAAAAATAGGATTAGTTCTTCATGGAATTGGGTCACCCTTTTCGCGTTATTATACAATGCTATCATAAGGTATGCATTCCGTTTTGTCAAAACATCGTGTTTTAATCTTTATGATTTTTCGGGTTGAGGCAAGTTTGAAAAAGTAAAATAAGTATTGACTTCCAATTTGCACCATGTTAGATTATTTATAGACCGACGGTCGGTCTATAATAATGGAGGTATATTGATGAGAGTTTCAAAAAATCCAGAAGATCGAAAAACTGAAATATTAAACGCGGCTGAGATGCTTTTTACTGCGAAAGGATATTCAGAAACAACCGTGAATGATATTCTGCGTGAAGTCGGCATCGCAAAAGGTACGTTTTATTATTATTTTCAATCAAAAGAGGAAGTGATGGACGCTATCGTCCAGCGCTTCATTGACAAAGGTGTCGAAGCTGCCAAAGCTATCGCAGCCGATCCGAGCCTGAAAGCAACTGAGAAATTATTTCAAATCATCATGGGCCAAAGGCCGGACGCCGATGGCCAAAAGGAGCAGATGATTGAAGAGCTCCATCAGGTGAACAACCCGGAGATGCATCAGAAAAGCCTTGTGGAAACGATTCTTCAACTGACTCCCGTCTTGACGGAAGTAATTGAACAGGGGATTCGGGAGGGGGTTTTTCAAACACCTTATCCAAAAGAAACAGTTGAATTTTTATTGGTATCTTCCCAATTTCTGCTTGATGAAGGGATCTTTCAATGGGAACCCCAGGAACAAATCCAAAAGGTCTTGGCGTTAACTCACATAATTGAAACAACCTTGGGCGCTGAAAGGGGCAGCTTTGCCTACATCCTTGGCATGTACAACAACGAAAAGGAGGGAAAATCGGATGAATAATTCAGAAGTGATTGCAAAAGTTTCAGAGAAATCGGGTGTAAATGCTGATGACTGCCAAAAGGTTTTGGAGGCTTTCGAAGATGTTTTAAGCGAAGAATTATCGAATTCAAAAGATATAAGCGGTGCATTCGATAAGTTTTTTAACGTATTAAGCTTTTTAAAAAACAAAAAAAGGTGATCATCATGGAAAATATGATCGTTGTCAAAGATTTTGTGAAAAAGTATGGCGATTATACGGCGGTTGACCATGTTTCCTTTGAAGTCGAAAGGGGCAGCATCTTTGCTTTTCTAGGTCCTAACGGAGCCGGAAAGAGCACAACAATCAATACGCTATGCACGATTTTTGAAAAAACCTCAGGAACGCTCCTTGTTGATGGAAAAGATGTAAGCACTCAAAAAGATGATGTAAGGCATCTTATTGGAGTGGTCTTTCAGGAATCCACCCTCGATCAAAAAATGACAGTTGAAGAAAATCTGAGGATGCACTGCCATTTTTATGGATTGCCAAGGTCAGTGATAGCCGAGCGCATTCATTTTGTACTGGAAATCGTTGATCTGATGGATTGGAAAAAAGCGATGGCCAGCAGCTTATCGGGAGGAATGAAAAGACGGGTGGAAATAGCGAGAAGTCTTTTGCATTTTCCGAAAGTGTTGTTTTTAGATGAGCCGACTACCGGCCTTGATCCCAAGACTAGAGCAAAAATCTGGGAATATATCACCAAGCTTCAAAAAGAAAAAAAGATAACGGTTTTTTTAACAACCCATTATATGGATGAGGCTGAAATTTGCAATAAGGTCGCCGTAATGGACCACGGCAAAATCATTGCGATTGACAGTCCATACGCATTGAAGCGGCGGTACACGAAGGACAAAGCCCATATAAAAAGCGCTGATGCGCCAAGCTTGGAGACTTTATTGAAACGGCATCGCCTGACATTTAAAAGAGAAGAAGACCACTTTTTCATTGAATTTGATGAACTTGAGAATTTTTTAAAGACACTGACAGAACATCAGCCGTACATCACAGATTTGGAGATTAAAAAAGGGACATTGAATGACGTATTTCTTGAAATAACAGGAAGGGATATAAGGGGGGATTGACGGTGCGCATCGTTTTGGCATTATGGTTGAGGAATATAAAATTGTTTGTCAGAAACCGCGTACAGTTGGTATTGATTCTGGTCATGCCGTTTTTCTATTTGTACTTGCTGAGCACCATATTTAAAAGCGCCTATATCAGCAATTCCGTCAATTATGTATTGGCTGGAATCGTCATCATCGTCGTTTTTCAAACATCTTTGAATATCGCGACTTCCACGATTGAAGATATTGTTTCCGGATATATGAAAGAAGTCCTTGTCAGTCCGGTGAAAAGAATTCAGATCGCAGCCGGCCAAATATTGTCTTCCACAACAGTAGCCACCATTCAAGGGATGCTGATTCTGATTGTCGGTTATTTTATCGGCTTGAAATACACCTCTATTCTAACTCCCATCGCAGTAATGGCTTCCATGATATTTGTAGGGCTTGTATTTTCTTCTTTCGGTTTATTTTTGGCAGCATCCGTCAAAAGTTCCCAGACATTTCAAATCATTTCCATGGCTGTGACGACGCCCATCACTTTTTTATGCGGGGTCTATGTGCCGCTCAGCCTGCTTCCCAATGGCCTTCAATATATCGCTCTCATCAATCCGATGACTTATGCCGCAGCATTTTTTAGAACATTGACATTGGAAAAAATGTCACTGCCGGCGGATGAATTGATTGCAGAACAGCTTGCATTTAAGGTCAGCGGCTTTGTGATCACCCCCCAAATCAGTTTCGTCATCATTTTGATTTTCGGAACACTGTTTTTGATTCTTTCAAGCGCAGCTTTTACGAAAGTTGATTTTTCAATGATGAACCGTTCGAGAGGCCATAAAGATATATTTCAGCAGTAGGTTCATGTTTAACGGAAGGAGGGGGAAAAGTGCTGATTAAAATGGTGAGGGCCGATTTTCGGAAAAACAAGGCCATCACAGCGGTGCTGTTCGTTTTTATCATGATGTCCGCACTGCTTACTGCCAGCGGGACTAATATGATGGCCGAAATGGCCAATTCTTTGAATGCCCTGTTTACAAAATCGGATGCCCCGCATTTTGTCCAAATGCATACAGGGGAAATCAATCACGGAGAGATTGACAAATTTGCTGAAAACAACAACCTTGTAAAAAGGAATCAGACCGTGGAAATGATTCTTATTGACGGCTTTAACATTGATATGGGCGGCGCTTCCGCCGGAGAAAAAAACAATGTGATGGATCATTATTTCATGAAACAAAACGAGTCATTTGATTTTTTGCTGAACTTGAAAAGCGAGATCATCAACGTTTCGCCAGGAGAAATTGCTGTCCCGATCTATTACATGCAGCGTGAAAACATAAAGATCGGCGACAAAGTAAAAATTTCATCTCAGAGCTTTCAGATGGAATTCACAGTTGTTGACTTCGTACGTGACGTTCAAATGAATCCGTCCATCATTCATTCCAAGCGTTTCGTCGTAAATGAATCCGACCTGGAAACGCTGAATGGGGATTTTGGTACAGTTGAATATTTGATAGAATTTCAGCTCCATGATTTAGGCTCATTAAGTGCATTCAGAAATGCGTATGAATCATCAAGCATGCCGAAGGAAGGGCCAACTATTGACATTCATTTGTTTAAGACATTGAATGCTGTCACAGATGGGATTGTGGCAGCCGTCATCATATTGATCAGCCTTCTTCTGGGTATCATAGCGATACTCTGTATCAGATTTATCCTGCTCGCTGCTGTTGAAGAAGACTATAGGGAAATCGGAGTCATGAAAGCGATCGGCATTGGACAGCTTGAGATAAAGAAACTGTATGTACTCAAATATGCTGCCTTGGGAGCTGCAGCTTCCATTATGGGATACGCCGGATCCTTGTTCCTTAATCATTTGTTTACATCCAATATTACATTGTACATGGGCACTGCAGAAAAGGGCGCCTTACTCAATTTGATTCCTGTGATTGCAGTCATCTTGGTTCTTTTGTTTGTTCTGTTCTTTTGCTTTTTTACTCTCCGAAGGTTTAATACAATTACACCAATAGAGGCATTGAGAGAAGGAAGTATTGGAGAAACGGGAAAGAGCAGGCTGAATATGTCCATCAATAAAAGGAAAAGGCTGAATATTCACGTAACTATCGGTTTAAAGGATGTATTGGGCAGGTTTAAAGTGTACCGGTTATTGTTTTTCGTATTTTTGATCAGTTCCTTTATGATCCTTGTTCCGGTCAACTTTCTTCATACGATCCAGTCTCCGGATTTTATTAACTACATGGGGGTGGAACGGAGCGATATCCGGATTGATTTGCCACAGTCGGAGCAGGCTGCAGAGGAGTTCAGGCAGATCGTTGCCCGGATTGGGAAGGACAGCGATGTCGAGAGGTTTTCTGCAACGGCGACCAGCCGTTTTAAGGTAATGAACAGTGAAGGTATCCAAGAAAATATGATGGTGGAAACGGGTGATTTTTCAACTTTTCCATTGGAGTATTTAAAAGGCAGGGCTCCTTTGCGTGAAAATGAGATTGCATTATCTTATTTGAACAGCAGGGAGTTCGAAAAGAATGTCGGTGATACGATGTCATTTGTGATGGACGGGAAGACGAAAAAAATGGTGGTCAGCGGCATTTACCAGGATGTTACCAATGGCGGGAGAACAGCAAAAGCCATATATCCGTACAATCCTGATACGGTTTTGTCTTATAAAATAAGTGCTGATATAAAGCCGCATGCGAGCATCGATGAGAAAATAGAAGCTTATGCCGGAGCCTTTCAGAAGGCGAAAGTGACAGGCCTGAAGGATTACTTGTTGCGGACCTTTGAAAATACGATCAATCAGCTTAAAGCTTTCACAGTCCTTGCCATAGTGGTTTCCATCTGTATTTCCATGCTGATTACGTCATTATTTTTAAAAATGCTGATGGCAAAAGACCGTTCCCAAATAGCCATTATGAGGAGTATCGGTTTTTGCTTGCGCGATATTCAAATCCAGTATGCAACGAGGTCTATGACAGTCCTTTTCGCCGGCATCATTGCGGGGACGGCTGTATCCAATACAATTGGGCAAAGCCTTGTCAGTTTTTTCATATCTTTTATGGGAGCTCCTGAAATCAAATTTGTGATAGATCCCATCAAGGCTTTTCTTTTATGCCCCCTTATGTTGATCATCGCTGTTGCCGCGGCTGCAATGATAAATCTGACATCAATCAAAAGAACGAATATCGCTGATATGAATGTGTAGGAAGGGAGGGTTTGAAATCAATGATAGAAGCGAGGAATTTATGCAGGACATATGCACTCGGGAAGGAAAATCAATTGAATATCTTGAAAAATGTGAGCTTGCACATCCGCAAAGGAGAATTTGTATCCGTGATGGGGCCTTCCGGTTCCGGCAAGTCGACATTGCTCTATCATTTAAGCGGAATGGATAGGGTGGACTCCGGAGACATCATGTTTAATGGGCAAAACTTGGCTGTACTTTCCGAAAAAGAATTGGCAAGATTGCGGCTAACCGTGATGGGGTTTATCTTTCAACAGTTCCATCTGCTGAAAAACCTTTCAATTCTTGATAATATCATTCTGCCGGGATATGCCGCTAAAAAATATGATCGAAAGACGGTTAATAATAGAGCGGTGAACTTAATGGAAAGGGCAGGAATAGCCGGACTTGCCAATCATGATATTACACAGGTTTCAGGCGGACAGCTTCAAAGAGCGGCTATTTGCCGGGCGCTGATCAACCGGCCCGCCATTATTTTTGGAGATGAACCGACAGGTGCATTAAACTCCAAGGCTGCCGGCGAGATAATGGAAATGCTGAGAGGCCTCAACGAATCCGGAACGACTATTTTATTGGTGACACATGACACAAAGGTCGCGGCAAAAACAGAGCGTATTCTGTATATGAAGGATGGGAAGATCATTGGTGAAAAGGGACTCGGGAAATATAAAATCGGCAGCAATATAGGTGACAGGGAAAAAGAGCTCTCCGCGTGGTTAATGCAGATGGAATTTTAACTTGTAGATAAGACGGCCGGCGATGTCATGTCACATTGCCGGCCATATTATTTTAAGGGGAAGCTCACCCTGATTTTTCTTTACTGAGTAAGAAAGTATAAGATGTTTAGCTTTAAAATTTTGAACAAAGGCTTTTGTTGTCTAGCTCCAGCGCCTATCGACTAGCAGACTTCGCACCTCCTCCTACGATAAGTCAACATCGGCTCGTTCCTCGCCGTGTTGTCCGGCTGCGAGTGCCATCGGCTCGAGGTCATAAGCCAATCGCTGCTGAAGGCAAACTACGCCTTCTTCAGCGCTTGTCTTATGCTTGTCGCCGATAAGCAGGCACTCTCGCACTTCCTTATCCTTTATCTCGTCGGAGGTACTCCAGTCTGTACGTCGATGGGCAAGGCGCTTGCGCTTTTCTTAAGCTATTTCAGATTGAGGATCTGTTGCAATATCGCGGCCGTTTCCTTTGCTGACACCGTTCAATATTAGGTTTAAGGCAACAGCAGCGAATCCGCCTGTGACAATCCCGTTTTCAAAAAGGATCCGTATACTTTGCGGGACATTGGCAAATACTTCGGGAGCAATTGATACTCCCAATCCGAGTCCGACTGATAATGCGACAACGAGTTGATTTTCTGTCCGGCGAAAGTCAACAACCGACAGTTGGCGGATACCTGATGCCATAACCATTCCAAACATGGCAATCATCGCTCCCCCAAGCACAGGATCCGGAATAATCAGAGTCATGGCTGCTACTTTCGGCAATAGGCCGAGTATCACCAGAATACAACCTGAAGCAACAATAACCCTTCTTTGCTTGACTCCCGTCAAAGCAATCAGCCCGACATTTTGTGAAAATGTCGTATAAGGGAAAGCTTGGAAAATTCCGCCGATAATTTGTGCAAGGCCTTCTGCACGCAATCCTTTCTTTATATCATTTCCGGTCAATTTTTTATCAATGACCTCTGCCAGGGCAAAATAAACACCTGTGGCTTCTATCATGCTGACAATGCCGACAAGGGTCATGCTGAGGATCGCACTTAAATGGAACTCCGGCATGCCGAATCGAAACGGTGTAACCATGTGGAACCAGGATGCTTCCCCTACGGTTGAAAAGTCTACAAGTCCCATAAAGGCAGCGATAATTGTACCAATCACCAAAGACGCCAAAACTGAAATCGCTCTCATAAAACCTTGAAAGAAACGATTTAACAGGACGATGATGATAAGGGTAAGCCCGGCGAGCAGCAAATTCGTCAGGCTTCCATAATCAGCTGAATCGGGTTGCCCGGTAATATTGCCCATTGCCGCACCTATGAGGGAGGTACCGATAATAATAACGACTGTGCCCGTAACGACCGGAGGAAAGAAAGGAATAATCCTGTTCATAAATTGAGCCAAAAATATGACTATGGCACCCGAAGCAATTATCGCTCCGAATATAGCCGGCACACCTTGCATCGTACCGATTGCAATCATGGGTCCGACAGCTTGAAAGGCAACTCCCATGATAATTGGCATTCGGATGCCGAAATACTTATTTCCGAGCACTTGTAAAAAGGTTGCAAGACCGCAAGTAAATAAATCAATAGAAATTAAATAGGCGACTTCTGCTTCGTTTAGACCAATGGCAGGACCGACAATCAATGGGACAACGACTGCCCCGCCGTACATGGCGAGCACATGCTGCAGGCCAAATGTTCCCAGTTTCCAAAACCCCAATTGTTTATCCATATGATCCCCTCCTAAATATTGTTGCCTGGGTCCGTTCAGGATGGAGGAGAACCGCGTATGTAGTGTATGGGCAGATAATTCTTGCAATGGCCCGGCAATAGATTTCTTTTGTATATAACCATGTCCACTCACCTCCTCAAATTCATCCATAGTTGTTTAAAGAACATAGGCGCTGGAGCCGGACGCAGCACTAAGTGACAAATAAGTTACTCACAACCTGAGCATTTTATAATTTCCTAAACAACAAAGAAAAAAGCCGCAATTAAAAGAGGCAATAATGCAACTTTTAATTTGCGGCTTCTTTAACCCCGGTCAACAGGGATAATGAAGGGCAATAACTGGTTCGGAACTTTCCTGGTTGAAAGCAAAAAGCTTCCGATTTTCAGTATTTCATTCTATTGTTTGTCTCCCATCCCAAGGAACGGGCTCTCCCTGCCAGGAAAGGTTGTGATCAAGGAAAAAAATGCATGTAAGCGCTTTTACCTAATGTTTATCGTACATGAAGAATTTTAAAAAATCAACACTTTTTGGTATTTTTGGCATTTTCCGATTTTCGTAGGCGCAGGGAAGGGGAAATCAGGACTCTATAATCATTCCCGGCATCATCCCATAGATGGATGCTGCCGGGTTGTTCCTTCTTGTCCACGGTGGGGACTATGTCATGATCTTCTTCATAAACACTTGTTTTAATGGAACTTTTTGATCCGTAAACTCTTCTTTAAATCCGGCTTTTTCCAAAACGTTTATGAGAAGCTTATTTTTTTCGGGAAGATTATAAGTTGAAACAGTGCGGGACTCCGTTTGAAGCAAATGGTTGATCATATACTGAAAGAGCTCCGGTTTGTTTGGCAGTCTTTCGTCTGCCGCACATTGCAAAAGAATGATCTTTCCATTCCTTTTTTGAAATAAGGCATATGCTGCAGCTATTCCGTTACGATCCTTTACAACGATTGATTCACCATTGCGGATAAAATTCCACTGTGTCTTCCACGGAGCATCATGCTGATAGAATGATAGATCGCGAATTTCGTGCGCGAGTCCATGGTGCAATGAATAGCCCGGGATTTCTGGTATATTGCCTAAACTCTTTTCTTCGCTTTCTGTTTTCTTCAGAAATAACAAGTTGTCGACCGTCCTGTATCCGAAGCTTTCATAGAGACGGATTGCACGGTCATTGACAGTAAAAGCTTCAAGGCTTGCAACATCGACTTTCTCTTGCTTGTATAGTTCCATTGTTGACTCCATCAGCTTTCTTGCAATCCCTTTGTCCCGGAAAGAAACGGCCACAGCCGTACCTCCGTTCCAGGCCAGTCTTTTTCCGTTCGTTGTGATGATGCCGTTTAAAATAATGCCGGCGGGAAGGCCGTCATAATAAGCGATAAAAGAATAATCGGGTGATAGCTCGTCCCAGCCGAATCTGAAAGTGAATTGGCCGGCGGTCATCTGCATGTTTACATAATAATCAGCAAATCCTTTATTCCAGGCTTCGCAGGCATCCCTGATGGGAACGTCAATCAATTTTTTGATTTTGAGCATCATTCATACCTCTGATTGAGTATTTTTCTTATTTCTATGTCCGGTCTTCCGTCAGATACGTTTTTACATTTGGAGGCTCGTACGAATCAAATTGGTCCAATAAACCGCCGATCTCCCCGTCGACCAGCGCCATATCCCGAAACTTTTCATCCAAAAACTTTTCTTTCAGCATGTGCTTGTACAGGGTAATGAGAGGGTCATAATATTGGTTGATATTTAAAAGACCGCATGGTTTTTGATGGAGCCCCAGCTGTGCCCATGTATAGATTTCAAAAAATTCCTCGAGTGTTCCGGGCCCTCCAGGAAGAGCGATGAATCCATCCGCGAGGTCGGCCATCTTCGCTTTTCTTTCATGCATGGTATCCACAATAATAAGTTCAGACAAACGGGGGTGGACAATTTCTTTCTTCTTTAAAAATTCAGGCATGACGCCGATGGCATGTCCTCCATTTTCGAGCACGGAGTCCGCTACAGCTCCCATGACACCGACACTTGCTGCCCCATATACAAGTGTTATTTTTCGCTTGGCCAGCTCTTTGCCGACGGCTTTGGCGCCTTCTATATAAACATCGGAACTGCCGGGTCTTGATCCGCAAAAGACAGCAACTGATTTTATCAATATATAAAGCCTCCTTTTAATTATTATATTAAATAACCCATATTTTGTTAAACTTAAGTTATTCTTATATATGATCATTTATTCGAAAGCCTGGCCTTATCGCCGAGTTTTTATAGGAGATTTTTGCCGATCAAACATAGGGAGTGGAATCATGCAGCAGGAGAGCAAGAAAACCTTCGGTATTTATTTGTTATTATTATTGGTCCCTTTATTTTGGGGCGGAGCTTTTGGTGCGGCCAAGCATATCATTACAGAAGTTCCGCCAATTACAACTGCCGCATTGCGCTTCGGGTTGGCAGGCCTGATTTTATTTGCGGCAGCCCGGTTCAGCTCCGAATGGGACAGCAAAAAAATAAAAGAACAATGGGCGGGCCTGCTGTTGATGGCTTTAACTGGCATATTTGGATATAATGTGTTTTTCTTTATGGGGCTTGAATACACATCGGCTGTCAACGGCTCATTGATCGTTGCAACGACCCCTGTTTTTGTTACGCTTGGTGCTGTCCTATTCCTGGGAGAAACCTGGAATGCCCGTTTGGCGCTGGGGCTTATTTTGTCTTTGACAGGGGTCTTGCTTGTTATTATTAATGGGTCTTTTCAAATGTTAATGGCCTTACAGTTCAATGCGGGAGACCTGCTTTTTATTGCTGCCCTTATTTGCTGGGTAGCCCACGGTTTGATTGGCAAAGTTGTCTTGGCGAAAGTTTCACCTTTTTTGACGACAACCGTTACAACGATTGCCGGCTCTATTTTCTTGATATTGCTTTCGTTGTCAGAAAGAGGGTGGGGCAGGGTTTTGAGTATGTCGAACCAGGCATGGATGGAGATGGCATTCATGGTTTTTTGTGCGTCCATCATTGGTTTTTTCCTGTGGAATAAAGGAATTCAGAAAATCGGTGCCAGTAAAGCAAGCATGTATATGAACCTTGTTCCCATCAATGCTGCGTGGATTGCTTTTTTCCTCTACGATGCATCGATCAGCTGGCAGCAAATCGCAGGAATGCTTATGGTCATATTCGGTGTCTATGTGTCTACAACGGACCATAAAAGGTTCGGTTCAAAGCTTGAAAAAGCAGTTGAAAAAGCCAATTAATAAGAGAAACTCTTGTGCATTGGATCCGGCCGGGAGAAGTTTTATTAAGCCATTGAAAGGATTTTGTTACGCAGATGAAGATTCCAATTTTGTATGAAGACAATCACCTCCTCGTGGTGGAAAAGCCCGTGAATGTGCCTGTACAGGGGGATAACAGCGGTGACAAGGATTTGCTTACAGTTTTAAAAGAAGACATTAAGGTTCGCTATCAAAAGCCGGGCAACGTATATCTGGGGCTTGTCCACCGCCTGGACCGCCCGGTTGGAGGCGTGATGGTTTTTGCGAAAACGTCCAAAGCCGCGTCCAGATTGTCTGATGCTATCAGAAGGCAACAGTTCGAAAGGACATATCTTGCCGTTGTCAGGGGTGTTCCGCAGGAAGAAGCGCGGCTCGAGCATTACTTATTTAAAGATCAGCGAAACAATATGGTGAAGACGGTCCCCTCCAATCATAAGCAGGGAAAAAAGTCGATTTTGGAATATAAAGTGGCCGCCAGGGCAGAGAACCTCAGTCTGTTAACTGTCAGGCTTCTTACAGGCCGTTCCCATCAAATCCGGGTCCAGCTTTCGTCCATCGGCCACCCTTTGTATGGAGATCAAAAATACGGACGCAAAGTTAACCGGCCGGGGCAGCAGATTGCATTATGGGCCCATACTCTCGAATTTGAGCATCCAACGAAAAGGGAAATGATCAGATTCGAATCAAGGCCGCCAAAAGAGTATCCATGGAATCTGTGGCGATTTTTTTGATCATGTAATAATATTATGGATGTTGGAAAAGGTATATGTTAGAAAAAGAGGAGATTATATGGAAGAGACAGTTTCATCAAATGTTTCAAGAACGATTCAGACAAAGCTTGTATTGCCGCCGGATACGAATCATTTAGGCACTATTTTTGGAGGCACCGTTTTATCCTACATAGATGAAATTGCTGCTATTGCTGCGATGAAGCATTCGAAGAGAACCGTTGTTACTGCGGCAATAGATACGGTTAATTTTGTATCCTCGGCGAAAAGCGGCGATATTTTAACTTTGGAGGCGTTTGTTCTGTCTACGGGCAATACCTCCATGAAAGTGTATGTCAAAGTGGAAAGCCACGACCTGGCAATCGATGAGAAAAAACTTACAACCACCTCAACGGTTACATTGGTTGCGCTTGATGAAAATGAGAAGCCAACTCCCGTACCGAAGGTGAAATTGGAATCAGACTGGGAAAAAGCATTATTAATGAACAATTGAAGCTCTGCCGCTTAGGCAGAGCTTTTATCTTAGACAAATAAATGAAAAAATGTATAGTCATTGCCCACGAATCCGAAAAACCATCTGGCGCGGTCACTGGATCGAGAGTCGAACGCCCGCAGATCCGAAAAATCCCCTAACGTGGTCACTGGAGGCGGAGTCGAACGCCCGCGGATCCAAAAAATCCCCTGACGCGGTCACTGGAAGTAGAGTCCAACGCCCGCAAATCTGGAAAACCGTATGCTTTTGCGAGAACTTGTCGCGTATTCCGAATTAAGCTTAGTCTGCACGTCGGTGAACAGGCGGTTCCACTTTAGTTCTTATAGAACTTCGTTGAGCATCATACGGTCATTTTCCAAATCAATCACTTTTAGGCGGTTGTCATGTTTAATGAAGATGCTTTTAAACTTTTTATTATGATGTTCATCTTCAAATAGAATCACTCTTTTATTCGGATTGTCAGTTTTTATAACCTGCTCGAACTGATCATTGCCAATTGTATCAAGCACGGTTGGCAATTCTGTATAGCTTGATTGATCTTCATTCACGGCTGAAGAGCCTTCGGATTTTTCCTCTTGCACTTCCGTCTCTTGCACCTCCGTGTTGTCCCGCTGGCCATTTTCCGGCTCTGCTGTTTGCGTCGCCTTACTCTCATCATTGTTAGTTGTATCCTTTGCTTGCTCATCCTTCCCGCTGCATGCTCCCAGTAAAATGGCAGCTAAACATACGATGAATAATTTCTTCAAAGTACAACACCCCACTCTCGTTAAAAAATTTTATGACCGGGTTCATTATAATTTTGCTTTTGTGACAATGCAAAAATAGGAACTTATATCGAAAGAATAAAAAATATTGGAAATTTAGTAATAGGGGTTGAAAAATTCCCTTAAAACCGTACAATATTTATTGTTATTTATTCAATGTTCGTTTTCTGTATATTAAGTGAAAGAATGGAGTGTATTATGGATATCATCAAAGATATATTGGCTGCATTAAGCGTAGTGCTTAACGGACTTCCACAGGGGCTTCTTGCGTTAACGTTCGGATTTGCTTCAGTTCCGACAGCCCTCGCATTTATCGTTGGAGCAGGAGGAAATGCAATTATGGGCTCCGTTCCGGTGATTTCCTATCAGGCGGAAACAATTACGTTGGCAGGAACAATGGGCAAGAATATGCGGGAACGGCTTTCCATGATCTTTTTCGGTGCGATGATCATGGTGCCGATTGGTTTATTCGGCCTATTGGAGAAAATCGTAAACTGGATCGGACCTGTCATCACAAGCGGAATGATGGCCGGTGTTGGTATTATGTTAACCAAAGTGGCTTGGGATATGGCTAAAAACGATAAATTAGTCGGCATTGCTTCCTTTGCCAGCGGACTTATAGTATATATGGCAACTAAGGATCTTGTTTATACGATCACGATTTCAGTTATTCTATCAAGTATCGTTTATTATTTTCTTACAAGAAACAACAAAGCTGAATTGAAAACGGCAGAAAAGGAAAAGATTGTCCGCCAAAAGCTGATCATCAATCCGATGGTTATCCGCGGTGCTTTGGCAATGGTTTGTTTGAACATAGGGGCAAATATCGCCTTTGGTAAAATTAATGGAGAAATTGCGCAAACGAATGTCAATGTCGATGTTCTGACCGTGATCAGCAGCTTGGCGGACATGGTATCGTCATTTTTTGGAGGTGCACCGGTAGAGGTCGTTATTTCAGCAACTTCCAGTGCCCCGCATCCGGTCTGGTCAGGTGTCCTGATGATGGTGATTATGGCTGCCATTTTATTTGCGGGCCTTCTTCCTAAGATTGGACGTTATGTCCCGAGTGCTTCAATTGCAGGTTTTTTATTTGTGTTGGGTGCAATTGTCACATTGCCGGGAAATGCCGCCGCTTCATTTTCTACCGGAGAACCGGCGTCGGGATTGGTCGGCGGGATGACAATGGTTGTTACGGCCATTACCGATCCGTTCCTTGGCATGCTGGCGGGATTGATTATACAATTTTTAATAGGATTATTCGGTTTTTAAGGAGAGGGTTAAATGGAGACTTACACATTGACGATAGGAGATATAAAAAGGGAGCTGCCGATTGTTGCTGTATCGGATGAGCTCAGCATTGCAAGCTTTGTCATCTTGGGAGATACAGAACTTGTGTTATACACTGCACCCATTCTTGCAAGTAAATTGCCGGAAGTGGATGTACTTGTTACGGCAGAAGCGAAGGGGATCCCGCTTGTATATGAACTGTCAAGGCAGCTTGGCATGAAGCAGTATGTGGTTGCACGAAAAAGCATTAAACCGTATATGGAGTCCCCTTTGGTCAACGAAGTGGTATCCATCACCACCCAGAAAAAACAGATATTATGTTTGGACAGTAATGATGTCAAGCAGATTAAAGGAAAAAGAGTTGCCATTATCGACGATGTAATCAGTACAGGGCAATCCGTACGCGGATTGGAGGAGCTTGTCGTCCGGGCGGGCGGAATAGTTGCTGCCAAAGCTGCCATCCTGGCCGAGGGAAACGCGGCAGGAAGAGATGATATCATCTACTTGGAGAAATTGCCGCTTTTTCGAAACAGGCTTTCAAATTAATATGAGGGAAAGGCACCATCCGGTAAAGATCAGATGGTGCCATTTCTATCAATCTTCCTTATAAAACCGCTCGCCGGTTTCAGGATTATAGTAAACCGTCAGTTTTTTGTTTGTCGTCGGGTCGATGGATATTTCATTCGTCCGCTCAAAACCGGCAGGGACTTCCCGGCCATGTTTCTTTTTAAAGCGTTTGTCCCAAATGAACCAGGAGATGATGATTAAAAAAATCAATATCAGTATTTGGAGCCCATAAAAGCCAATGAACCACTTCAACTAACTAGGCCTCTTCCACAACTACTGCTGTTCCATAAGCAATGATTTCACTCATATTCTGCCCGATTTCCCCTGAGTCGAATCTCATCATGGTCACTGCATTGGCTCCCATCAATCTTGCATTTTCCACCATGCGGTCAATTGCCTGTTTTCTGGCATCCTCCAGCATTTCCGTATACTGGCTGATTTCTCCGCCCAATAATCCTTTGAAAGACGCCACAATATCTTTTCCGACCCCTCTTGCTCTTACTGTGATTCCGAACACCGGCCCTTTTGTTTCTATGATTTTGTGGTTGGCGATATTTTCAGATGTTACGATCAGCATGTTTTCTCTTCCTTTCGAAAAGATATGTTATCCCTTTTTTACGTACGGAGATCAGGAAAGTTTCAAAAAATTTATAAGGATTATGAGCAGCAATGTAGGGGTATATTAACATGTATTAACAGCAGAAAAAGGGATGTCTCATGAACCATATTTTACATATCTTTAAAAAAGACCTAAAAAATATCAGTACAAATTGGGCTGCCGCCATTATTGCCGGCGGCCTTGTACTGCTTCCATCCTTATACGCATGGTTGAATATCGCGGCTATGTGGGATCCCTATTCCCATACCGATCAAATTCCGGTGGGCCTTGTCAATGAAGACAAGGGAGCCGTCGTAAGGGATAAACACATTGATGCCGGAAAGGAACTGGTGGATGAACTGAAAGGGAACAAAGACTTGGACTGGCATTTCACCGACCGCAAACAAGCGATGAAGAGCTTGCGAGACGGGGACTATTTTGCAGTTATCATTGTTCCTGAAAATTTTTCGAAACAGTTAGGGACTGTCATTTCAGATCATCCAAAAAAGGCGAAAATCGAATACTACGTGAATGAAAAAATCAACTCAATTTCTCCGAAGATTACACAAAAGGGAGCGTCCATGATTGTTGAGCAAGTCAGCAGCAAGTTTATTGCTACTGTGAATGGAGTTATTTTTGAACTGTTCAATGAAATAGGGATTGAATTGCAGAAAGACTTGCCGGATATCAAACGTTTTGAGCAATATGTGTTCACTTTGGAAGAAGATTTGCCGGAAATTAACAAATTAATCAATGATTCGCTGATAGATGCTTCTTCGGCAGAAGATATGATTGATAAAGCGCAGGGCATGATACCTGAAGCAAGACAATTAACGGGCAATGGCCTGGAAACGATCAATAAGACATCCGCTTTTTTGTCAGATGCGCAAAACAGGCTTAAGCAAATGGCCCCAAAAATCAATGCAGATTTACAAAAAGTCCAAAAGGTCGCATCAGATGTCAATGAATTTCTTGGAAAGGTACAGGGGAAAGAGATTGATTTGAGTAAAGGCGACCAAATCAACAACCAGCTTCAATCCCAGCTAAACGAGGTAATGGGGGCGCTCGATACCATTCAGGCAGTATTGGCGGAGGCCAAAAGCATGAACGGTTCCCAACAAAACGAGGACGCGGATCAAAATGAAGAGGGGAGTGGCAATCAAGGTCAGACCCAGAATAATACGGCCCAAATTGAGCAGGCCATTGAAAAAACGAATCAATTAAAAAGTGATCTTCAGCAAGTACAGGGCAAAGCTTCTGAAATAAACGGACTGCTCAAGGATAAGAAGAAGGAGTTCAATGATACCCTTGCCAGCCTTCAACAGATGGCCGGAAATACTTCTGTCAAAATTGATGCATTTGCAAAGGAATATAAAGAAAATATTGAGCCGGAAGTTATGAATGAAATTTCCAAAGCCCAAAAGACGTTGTCCGGTGCAAGAAATATGCTGACTGAAATACAGGCTTCACTGCCTGAAGTGGAAAAAATATTGGACCGAACAGACAAAAACTTAAAAAAAGGAAAAGATGCCCTCGAGTATGCGCATGGGGAATTTCCTTATGTGAATGAAAAGGTTCGCGAGCTTGCGGATAAAATCAGGAAATTGCAAGGTGAAACGAATCTGAATGAAATTATACAGCTGCTTTTGAATGATCCGAATGCAGAAAGAAGCTTCTTTGAGGAACCTGTTCTGTTAAATGAAAATAAGATTTTTCCGATTAAAAACTATGGAACAGGGATGACCCCGTTTTATACCGTTTTATCGATTTGGGTCGGAGCACTCCTTTTAATATCGCTGCTGTCAACAGATTTAAGAAACCATGAAGACTTTACAGGAAAACAAATTTACTTTGGCAGGCTCTTCACTTTTTTGAGCATAGGATTTTTACAGACGTTGATTGTGGTCTGTGGAGATTTGCTCATCCTTGGAGTCCCTGTCCGGCATCCTTTCTGGATGATTCTATTTGGTCTTTTTATAAGCCTCGTATTTATGCTGATTGTGTACACGCTTGTTTCAGTATTCGGCAACATCGGGAAAGCGTTGGCGATTGTCATGCTTGTTTTGCAGATTGCCGGGTCGGGCGGAACGTATCCTGTCGTTTTGCTGCCGGAATTCTTTCAAATCATCAGTCCGTTTTTGCCTTTTACCTATGCGGTCGACCTGATGAGGGAAGCTGTCGGGGGCATAGTCTGGCAATCGGTCATGCGCGACTTATCTGTTCTGGCTCTATTCGGATTGGCTGCCCTGTTGTTCGGCACCTTCCTGAAAGAACCGGTTAACAGAAAGACGAAAGCATTTCTTGAAAAATCAAGGGAGGCCGACATTTTTCATTAAGCCGTGATGCCGATAATGGAATTTTACATGGACTCGTTGAGGGAGCTATGAATATTTCACTTCTACAATAACAATCCTAATTAAAAGTACGCATTACAAAGTTATGTACAGGAGGAAGTAGGATGCCGCAGAATATTACAGAAAAACTGATCAAGTCCCACCTTGTTTCAGGTGAAATGGTTCCAGGTAAGGAAATCGGGCTAAAAATCGACCAAACGCTGACGCAGGATGCAACCGGAACGATGGTCATGCTGGAATTGGAAGCTATGGGAGTGGAACGGGCCCAAACAGAAGCGTCGGCACAATATGTGGACCATAATATTATCCAAGTCGACAATAAGAATGCAGATGACCATCTGTTTCTACAAAGTGCTACGCGAAGATTTGGTTTATACTACAGCCGGCCTGGAAACGGAGTAAGCCATCCGGTACATATGCAGCGTTTGGCAAAGCCGGGTAAAACCCTGCTCGGGTCAGACAGCCATACTTGTGCAAACGGATGCATGGGGATGCTTGCCATGGGTGCTGGAGGCATGGACGTAGCACTCGCTATTGCCGGCGAACCCATCTATATTAAAATGCCGAAGGTTTGGGGAATCAAGCTCACAGGAGAACTGCCCGACTGGGTAAGTGCCAAGGATATTATTCTTGAGCTTCTTCGCAGATATGACGTCAAAGGCGGCGTCGGGAAAGTGATTGAATACTATGGGCCGGGGCTGAAGCACTTAAGTGCGATGGATCGCCATGTTATTGCAAACATGGGTGCTGAGCTTGGTGCAACTGGAACTGTATTTCCTTCGGATGAAGAAGTCAGGAAATTTTTAAAGGAACAAGGGCGGGAAGACGACTGGATTGAACTCACTGCGGACCGGGGGGCTTCATACGACCTTGAAGAAGAAATCAACCTTTCCGAGTTGGAACCGCTGATTGCCAAACCGTCCAGCCCCGGAAATGTTGTGCCTGTTTCCGAAGTGGCGGGCACCCCCATCTATCAATCCTATATCGGTTCATCGGCAAACCCGGGATACAGGGATTTTGCTGTGGCCGCAGAAATCGTCAAAGGAAAAACGGTAGCCGGCGGCGTTTCATTCGATATCAATCCGACATCCAGACAGATGTTGACTGACCTTGTCAAGGATGGACATATCGCAAGTCTTCTTCAGGCAGGAGCGAGGCTTCATCAGGCAGGCTGCAACGGCTGTATCGGAATGGGACAGGCACCGGCTACAGGAAGGAACAGCTTAAGGACTACCCCACGGAATTTTCCCGGACGCTCGGGAACACAGGAAGACAGTGTGTTTCTATGCAGTCCGGAAATAGCGGCAGCTTCGGCTTTAAAAGGGGAAATCACCGATCCGCGAACGCTTGATATGCCGTATCCAAAGATAAAAGAACCGGAAAATCCGACAGTTGATACGTCTTTGCTGGATGAACCGCTGCCGTATGAAGAAGCAAGGAATGTCGAATTGTACAAAGGGCCAAATATCGCTTCCATCCCGCCTATGGATGCATTGCCTGACGAGATGGAACTGCCGATATTATTGAAAATGGGCGATAACATTTCAACCGATGAAATCTTGGCCGGAGGAGCGCGGGTGCTTCCATACCGAAGCAATCTCCCGGAAATAAGCAAATTCGCTTTTGAGATCATTGATAAGACGTATTACGCAAGAGGCATGGAGAGTGTTGTGGAGGGAGGACACGCTATTGTTGGAGGATTTAACTACGGACAGGGATCCAGCCGGGAACATGCGGCATTGGCTCCGAGATTTCTTGGGCTTCGCGTTGCATTGGTAAAAGACTTTGCACGCATCCACTGGCAAAACCTTGTGAATTTCGGCGTTCTGCCGTTAACGTTTGTAAACGAAGAAGATTATGATCAAATAGAGCAGGGAGACATCCTTCAACTGGGTGATCTTCGGAATAAAGTGCAGCAGGGCAACGAGTTTACAATTAATGTAAAAGGGAAAAATATATCTATACAAGTTTCCCATGCATTGTCTGAAAGACAGGTCGAAGTGATGCTTAAAGGCGGATTGATCAACCTGGTGAAAGAGCGTCTGAATAGGGGACAGACCCTGCTTTAACACTTTAATGCGGCGGGGGACAGACCCCGCAAGTAAAGGAGGAGACTGTAATGGATATTCGGGATAATCATTGCAAAGCCTGCCATGGAACCGGAATGCTGGCTGATGATGAAGGATGGCAGTATAAATGCAGCGTTTGCAGAGGTTCAGGATTTGTAAGCGAAGAAAATTATGAAGCGAGAATCGTGGAAGTGGATGAAAACAACCGGCTGCTGGATTAAAATAGAATTAATATGATAAATAAAAAGGACGGGCTTTTGCCGTCCTTTTAAATGTATGAAATCCGGAACAGATGAGTTTAAGGTAAAATGTCAAAACCGTTTCTAGATAGTGTTGAAAGAATTGCCTCATGCTGCAGTTTCGTTTCACTGTATGAAATTTTCACTTCGCCATCATCTGGATCGACCAAAGCTCTTTCCACCCCATTTAACTGAAGCAGAATCTGCTCAAGCTTTTCGATTGCCTGTTTGTTGTTTGCTACATCCACATATATCGTCATGTCAACCAATCAGGACACCTCCCGTTTCCGACACTATTCACCTTTTTAAAAAATCCATACAAGTGAAGGAATGGACGGGAGCCGTTTACAGGCTTCCCGGCTTTTGCTAATTTAAATATTTTCCGTAATCAGGTATGGCGATTTTATCGAAATCCCTCGCCAGTTTTTCAAGGTTTTGGGACAGTTCTTCCCCTTGCATTGGAATGCCGTGACCTGTAACAGCCGCGGCCGGTTTTAATGCTTCAAGCTTTTTCACGGATTCCCAGGCAGCATGCCAGTCCGGCGTCAAGTACCTGGGAGGTCCGCTGATCTCTTTTTCCTGTGTAAAAACCCTGTACAAATATTCTTGTTTTACCGTTACAAAAGCATCTCCTGCAATCAATACGCCATCACTGTCCCGGAAAAAGGAAACATGTCCGCTGCTGTGGCCGGGCGTGTGAATCCAGCGAAAGCCGGGCAAATGGGGGACCGTTCCGTCCGATGGAAGCCTGTCAACCCGGTCACCCAAATTGATGGGTTCAATTGGAAAGATTGGGGACATTTTGGCCACCATCCCGCCTTCGACGGTCATGTCGGGTTCGGGATAACTTTTTTTGCCTGTCAAGTATGGCAGTTCAAGCTCATGTGCATATACAGGAACATCCCAATGTTCAACAAGCTCGATCAAAGCGCCGACATGATCGAAATGGCCGTGTGTAAGGATAATGGCATCGGGCCTGGTATCAGGACCGTATCGATTCTCGGTTAACGAAATGATCGTATCCGCTGAATGCGGCATTCCCGCATCGATCAGAACAAAACTGGAACCCGGACGGCCAATGAGGGCGATATTGACAATTTGGATTGTATGGTAATAAACATCCGGACGAATTTCATCCCCGGTCCCGCTTTTTAACGACGTAGCAGGAATGTATTTATAGTCACTTCCGTATGACATGCCTTTTTCCATTGCGAATGCCCCCTTGCAATTAAGTGTATAGTGGGTACGCTGAACTACCAATAGCTTTTCCGTGATTGGCCCTTTCATCCATAGAAAATCGGCCATTCTTTTTTTCAGTACGTATATACCCGAAAGATCAATCGTTTAACATTTGGGAAGAAGTGCTTGTTTTTTTATAAAACGAATCGGTAAACCTATAGATGCTCATGTGAGCAATAAAATAAAGCGGGTGACCTGATGAGAAACAATAAAATTCAAATTTTGCCTATTATTGCTTCTGTAGGAATTGGCGCTGCTGCATACAGTATGATGACAGGACGGGGCGGACAGCTTTCAAACATGATTCCGCAAATATCGAACATGGGACAAGGAAAAAGCGGCAATCAAACCCAATCAATGGGATAAAATCGAAAGCCAAGAAACGACTTAAATGTCGTCTCTTGGCTTTTTAAAAATTGCCAGGACAAATGCTGTCCGTTTTTTAGTAAGCGCCGCCGTAGAAAGCTCCAACAATGATTAAGAGGATAAACAATACGACAATCAAGGCAAAGCCCATGCCGTAGCCGCCTCCTGCATAGCTCATAAAAGCACCTCCCTGTCTTTTGGCTTCACTATAGAATATGGGAAATTCCGACACAGGTTAAGACAAGTATCCCAGTATGATAAAAATATACGAATAAACCATGGATCATAGAAAATGACCAGTTTTTGTTCTTTGAATAGTAAAGGATGTTATCCAGCTTGCGATGTGGGAAGGCTGCTTAATAATGATTTGAACATTAAATGAATAAATCAATGAAGTTTCCTCTTTTTATCTGCATAAAATAGCGGGTAGAAGGGGGCTTTTTTATGGATAAAAGAAAGGAAATCTTCCTTATTTTAGCAACAAGCATCTTGGTAGTTTTTACTTTATATATTTTTAGATGCTTCATACCAACGGTAAACAGCAGCAAAGACACAGGACAACTTTTGGAGTGCGGACAAAATTTCGTCTGTCCGATGAAAACAGCAAAGTCAATTTGAAGGGCCGCTCCCGTATTTGGAAAATTTCCCATGCCAGTAATAATTTCGGTTGAATTGCATTCATTATTATGAAGAGCAAGTAACAGGAGATGGAATGCATGAAGCAGCGGCTTTTAAAATGTCTGCACATTGATTTCGTTGATGCACCCGTACATCGTTTTCAAAGCAATACGGACATGCTTGTCATGATTGCCTTATTGTCTGCCATTGCTGCGATATTACAATCCATGGGCGGCTTCCTTCCGGGAATCGGATATGCCATCAGCCCCTTTTCAACTGCTGCGATTTTTTTGGCGAACTGGCTTTTTCCGAAAAGGGGCATACTGGCTTATTTATTAACAATCGTTCTATTATGGATCATTCAACCCAGCGAGTTGGTTGTATTTCCTTTCACGACAGGAATTTTGGGTGTGGTCCTTGGTTTGTCGATGCACTTTTTAAAAAATCGGCTGATAATCGTGTTTCTTTCGGGGGCCGGATTAACGATGGGCATTCAATTTGTGTTATCCGTTCTGCGATTTCCCCTTTTGGGGCCTGTGGCCGAGACCTCGTTCAGTTTACATGTGTTTGTTTATATATTCATTTTTTCCATTGTTTATAGTTGGGTATGGCTCGAAGCCAGTTTTTTCTTCATGAAGAAATACATCCGGCGGAAAAAATAATATTCATTTACACCTTCCCGAAACTCTGCTACTGTAAAATAAACTCTTTATTCTGTAAAAACGGGGATGACATGTATGGACACAATTATATCTCTTGAAGGCGTTTCATGGAAAAGGGACGGAAGGGAAATTCTAAGCGGAATCGATTGGGAAATGAAGAAGGGGGAGCATTGGGGCATTTTAGGGTTGAATGGCTCAGGTAAAACCTCCATCCTGAATATCATATCAGGCTACCATTTTCCATCGGAAGGAAATGTAACGGTGCTCGATTACCCATTCGGGAAATCGTATCTGCCGGATCTTCGCAAGGAGATCGGTTTTGTCAGCAGTTCTTTAAGCCGTTTTTCCCATATTATTGAATATGAATCAATTGAGGAAATCATCGTAAGCGGAAAATTCGCTTCCTTCGGGATCTATGAGGAGGTGGCAAAAGCTGACTGGGAAAAGGCGGATGGCCTGATTGAAAGATTCCGGCTGAACAAGTTGAAGGGGAAGCCGTATCATCTGCTTTCACAAGGGGAGAGAAGAAGGGTCCTGATTGCACGCTCTTTGATGAACGATCCAAAATTATTAATATTGGACGAGCCTTGTTCAGGCCTTGATATTTTATCCCGCGAGCAGGTTCTGGCATTGACGAAAGAAATTGACAGAAGCAACTGCAGCATCATTTATGTCACTCACCATATTGAGGAGCTGGTCGAGGGTATTACACATGTATTGCTGCTGAGTGAGGGGAAAATTGTGGCAGCCGGCCCGAAAGAAGAGGTGTTGAAGGATAAATTATTATCTGAAACGTTTCACCTTCCGGTCAATGTGCGCTGGGAAGAAAACAGGCCGTGGATTTCAGTGGGCCATAATGCAAATGTCAATATTTTATAGGGAAAAGCCGGCTGGATTGCCGGCCTTTTGTGAAAGTGAAAGAAAGTATAGGCTGTTATGAAAATTTTTTTCAAAAGAAGCCTTTCTTTGTCCAGCTCCAGCGCCCAGCGACTAGCAGACTTCACGCTTCTTCCTACGATAAGTCAACATCGCTCCGCTCCGCTGCGCGTGTTTCCTTTATCTCGTCAGAAGCGCTCCAGTCTGTACGTCGCTAAACGGGCGCTTGCGCTTTTCTTATGGTTACTCATAACCAAGCTTATAAACAGGCACGAGTGTTTTAAATGTATCCCTTGCCAATGAGATGAATTTGTCACCGTCTTTGACAATCGGGTCATCGGCCGCAATATGCCTTCCGATGAGAAATTCCGCTTTTTTGACATCGCGGAAGCGTTCAAGCGCTTTTTTTAAATCGATTTCGTCAAGCGTGACAGCGTCCTTTTTCATATGGTCCATGGAGATGACAAAGTCGCCGGGTACTTTCTCTTTGATTTCATCCATATGATTCAGGAATTTCTTGGCAATCTCATTCTTTTCCGGCAGCTCGTATATATAGGCGAGCCAAAGAAAGGCATGATCGTCAAAAAGCCCGACTTGAAAATGAGGATGCTTCTTGTAGCCCCGCTTATTATTTGCGATGGCGAGCCACGTATCTTTGGGCGGGTTCACCGTTCTTCTGGCATGCTTGGCAATATGTAAAAACATTTCAGTTCCGATCATTGAGCTTAAATCGGAAGTCAAAGCTTCTCCAATGATTTTAAACTTCGGCTGAATTCTATTTTGGATGGCGGCCATTCTTTCGTCCAGGCCGTCAATATGAAAAGTTTGAAAATCACTTTCTGTAAAACCGTCAAACTGCATCAAGATAACTCCTCTCTCAGTTAGATATTTTATAGTTTACCAAATATTTCACTATGTATAATACATTTGCTTTCAAAATAAGAAAAGCGCAAGGCGCCCGCCTATCGGCGACAAGCATAAGACAAGCGCTGAAGAAGGCGTAGTTTGCCTTCATCAGCGATTGACTTATGACCTCGAGCCGATGGCGCCTGAAGCTGGACATATCACATCAGCATTCCGTATAGAAAACTAAGACAAACTCTAAACTTTCTTAAACAGTAAAAAATCCGGGCGTTACCCGGATTTCTACGAAGGGTTATGACCGTAATCTTGCTGATCGTTGCTGTCATGGCTCATTGAGCTTGTGTAGCTGCTCTGGTGCCTGTTTTCAAAAGGGTTGACTTCTTCCTCAAATTCCCTTTTTCTTCCTCGTAATTCCATGCCTGCAGTACGCTCTTTCGGTCTTCCGGCCTGTCTGACGGCTTCCACGCGAGACTGTCCGCCTATTTTTGCTTGCGGACCATGTTCCTCCCTGTCAAACCTATCTCCTGTTGTAAAGTTGTCCACTTTTTCACCGTGAACTTTTACATCAACTGTATTGTTCAGAGGCATGTTTTCAGTAGAGAGTAAACCAGTTCTGCCTTGATCGGCATCACTGTCCACCAGCACTAAAATATGTCCATTTTCCACTTCATTCGCATACCTGTCAACATCCGCTTCCGTCATCCCAAGATCCAAAAGCTGATCTGAGTATTTCTTGGTTTCCGCATCTTCATTATTGAAAAATGATTTAAGTTCTTCCCAAAGGTTGTCCTGTCCTGCTGTATGTTGAATGTTATCTTTTACAGGGACACCGGTCTTTTCTTCAATTGTATTGGACTTCAATTCATCATCGGCAACCACAAAGATATGGTCGTTATCTATTCCGTCGTCTCTTAGCGAATCAATAGCCTTTATGGCTTCAAAACTTGTGGCGAAAATTCCGACAACATTTTTCTTCATTGTGAAGCCCTCCTTTATTCATAATGGGAAAAGAAGTGTTGCATTGTGTTTACCCTGTTGAAATAACAATAAACTTTTGCTTCATATCCTTGCCGGTTAGAACATATGTTGTTTTTTGTGTAATAGTGAATGAATTATATGATACAATGATGGTTAGTATGAAAGAGGAGAGAAACCATTGTACGAATACATCAAAGGGACTGTAGAGCATATCGGACCCGAATATATTGTGATAGAGAATAACGGAATCGGCTATCAGATTTTAACGCCGAATCCTTTCGTTTTTTCAGCCAAAAAAGGCACGGAGGCCGTTATCTATACATACCAGCATGTCCGGGAGGACATCCTTGCACTTTATGGCTTTGGAACCAATACTGAAAGGGAAATGTTCAAGAAGCTGATCAGTGTTTCGGGAATCGGCCCTAAAGGCGCTCTGGCCATCCTGGCGTTCGGGGAGCCTGAACAAGTCATCCATGCAATTGAAATGGAAGATGAAAAGTTTTTGACCAAATTTCCTGGAGTCGGCAAGAAAACGGCCAGACAAATGATCCTGGATTTGAAAGGAAAACTGCACGATGTGCTGCCGGAAGGAATGGCGGAAGCCGCGGCGGATATCGATTATGAAGTAGCAGGAGAAGCATCTGATGGTTCGGTTGAACTGGATGAAGCGATGCTTGCTCTTGCAGCGTTGGGGTACTCCGAGCGGGAGTTGAAAAAGGTCCGCCCCAAACTTGCAAAAGAGAATCTGACGACAGACCAGTTTATAAAAAGCGCGCTTCAATTGCTTATGAAACAATAACATGGAAGGAGTGATCATGGATGGAGGAAAGGGTGCTTTCCGGAGAAGCGTCTATGAATGATGTGTCTTTTGAACAAAGTCTCCGTCCGCAGTCGCTTTCCCAGTATATCGGCCAAGACAAAGTGAAGGATAATTTGTCCATTTTTATTGAAGCGGCGAAAATGAGAAAGGAAGCTCTTGACCATGTTTTGCTGTATGGTCCGCCAGGTCTTGGAAAAACAACGCTGGCTGTCGTGATTGCCAACGAAATGGGTGTGAACGTAAGGACAACGTCAGGTCCGGCCATAGAGCGGCCGGGGGATCTTGCGGCCATCCTTACTTCTCTTGAACCTGGAGAAGTATTATTTATAGATGAGATTCACCGTTTGCCGCGTGCGATAGAAGAGGTTTTGTACCCCGCAATGGAAGATTATTGCCTCGATATTGTCATTGGAAAAGGACCTGAGGCCCGGTCTGTCAGATTGGATTTGCCTCCGTTTACGCTTGTCGGCGCCACGACACGCGCCGGAGCTGTTTCCGCCCCTTTGCGCGATCGTTTTGGAGTGCTCTGCCGCTTGGAATATTATAATGAAAGCCAACTGACTGATATTGTCGTCAGGACTTCCGACATACTCGAAACGGAAATTGAATGGGACGGAGCAGTTGAAATTGCCAGGCGTTCCAGGGGAACACCCAGAATTGCCAACCGGCTTCTCAGAAGGGTCCGTGACTTTGCGCAGGTTCGAGGGGATGGCGTCATTACACTTCCGTTGGCTGATGAAGCCCTTGAATTGCTGCAGGTTGACAAACTTGGGCTTGATCATATTGATCATAAGCTGCTGCGGGGAATCATTGAGAAGTTCAGGGGCGGTCCAGTCGGTATCGGTACAATTGCTGCAAGCATCGGGGAGGAATCAACTACGATTGAAGATGTATATGAACCTTATCTCCTCCAAATCGGTTTCCTGCAGCGGACTCCGAGGGGAAGGATGGTAACGCAGCAAGTATATGAACATTTCAAATTGGAGGTGCCGCACCGTTGAACGGGATGGCGAAGCTTTTAATGGTTGCCGGTGCTGTGATTTTTATCGCAGGGTTTCTGATCCATTTTCTTAAGCTTGGAAGGCTTCCCGGCGATATTGTCATCAAAAAAGGAAATGCCACTTTCTTTTTCCCTGTCATGACATCCATCATTATAAGCGTCATTTTATCGGCAATCTTTTTTCTAGTTGGGAGGCTTAAATGAATTTTGAAAGTAGATATGTTTGATTTCGACCTGCCTGAGGAGCTGATTGCGCAAACACCGCTGAAAAACCGGTCTTCAAGCAGGTTGATGGTATTGAATAAGCTTACAGGTGAAATAAAACATGAAACGTTCAGCAAACTGATCGATTATTTGAATCCCGGCGACTGTCTTGTTTTAAATGATACAAAGGTTCTGCCTGCCCGTCTGTTCGGGATAAAAACGGACACTGGGGCAAAAGTTGAAGTGCTTTTGCTTAAGCAAGTGCACGGAGATTGCTGGGAGACGCTCGTTAAGCCTGCAAAGCGCGTAAAAACCGGAACTGTCATTTCTTTTGGTGACGGCCAACTGAAAGCGGTCTGCACGGGAACGGAGGAGCACGGTGGCAGGCTGTTCGAGTTTCAATATGAAGGTATCTTTTATGAAATTTTGGATGCTCTCGGGAAGATGCCCCTCCCTCCTTACATAAAGGAACAGTTGGAAGACCAGGACAGATACCAGACGGTATATGCGCGTGAAAGGGGATCAGCCGCCGCTCCGACGGCAGGCCTCCATTTTACAAATGAATTGCTTGAAAATATAAAAGAAAAAGGTGTCCATGTGACCTTCATTACCCTTCATGTGGGACTTGGAACATTCAGGCCCGTTAGTGTGGATAGTGTTGAAGATCATGATATGCATGCTGAGTTTTACCGCATGTCAGAGGAGACGGCAGACCTTCTGAACAAGGTGAAAAAGGATGGAGGCAGAATCATTTCAGTAGGAACCACTTCTACGAGGACACTTGAAACGATCGCTGGGGCAAATGACGGTTTATTTATAGCCGGAAGCGGCTGGACTGACATTTTCATTTACCCGGGTTACACATTCCAGGCCGTTGACGGGCTGGTGACGAATTTTCATCTGCCAATGTCCACATTGATCATGCTTGTCAGTGCATTGGCCGGACGTGAACATATTCTCCATGCATACGAAACGGCTGTTCAAGAGAAATACAGGTTTTTCAGCTTTGGAGATGCAATGCTGATTATTTAATCTGATACAGGAAAGGGGGGTGCTCATTGCCTGCCATTACATATGAATTGATCAAAACTTGCAAACAGACAGGTGCCAGGCTGGGAATGGTCCATACTCCGCATGGATCATATGAGACGCCCATGTTTATGCCGGTAGGAACGCTGGCAACTGTCAAAACGATGAGCCCAGAAGAATTGAAAGAAATGGGCGCGGGCATCATTCTCAGCAATACATATCATTTATGGCTGCGGCCTGGAGAGGATATTGTTGAAGAGGCCGGAGGGCTTCACAAGTTTATGAACTGGGATCAAGGAATTTTAACCGATTCAGGCGGTTTCCAGGTATTCAGCCTAAGCGAATTCAGGCAGATCGAAGAAGAAGGGGTCCATTTCCGGAACCACCTGAATGGGGATAAATTATTTCTATCACCCGAAAAGGCGATGTCCATCCAAAATTCATTAGGGTCCGATATTATGATGGCGTTTGATGAATGTCCGCCATACCCGGCTTCTCACGAATATATGAAAAACTCGGTGGAACGGACATCGCGCTGGGCTGAAAGATGCCTAAATGCCCACAAGCGCCCGAAAGACCAGGGGCTTTTCGGGATTGTGCAGGGCGGTGAATATGAAGATTTGCGCAAGCAGAGTGCAAAAGATCTTGTTTCCCTTGACTTTCCCGGCTATGCGATTGGCGGCTTGTCTGTGGGTGAACCGAAAGATGTAATGAACCGCATGCTTGAATTTACAACCCCGCTTTTACCGTCCGACAAACCTCGTTATTTGATGGGAGTGGGTTCACCGGATTCTCTTGTTGACGGCGCGATAAGAGGGGTGGACATGTTTGACTGTGTCCTTCCGACGCGCATTGCAAGAAATGGCACTCTGATGACAAGCCAAGGGCGCCTGGTTGTGAAAAATGCGGCCTATGCGAGAGATTTTGGGCCATTGGATGAAGATTGCGATTGTTACGCCTGCCGGAATTATTCACGTGCCTATGTCCGCCATTTAATTAAATGCAACGAAACATTCGGAATTAGGCTTACGACTTACCATAATTTATATTTTCTGTTAAAATTGATGAAGCAAGTCAGAGATGCGATTAAAGAAGATCGTCTCGGTGACTTCAGGGAAGAATTTTTTGAGCGCTATGGATTTAATCGTCCTGACGCAAAAAATTTCTAATAATACATCATCTAAGAAAGGGGGAAGGAGCTTGCAGACACTTGCTAATCTAACACCGTTTATATTGATGTTCGTTCTATTTTACTTTTTGTTAATCAGGCCGAACCAAAAACGGCAAAAGGCTGTCCAAACGATGCAGAACAATTTGCAAAAAGGGGACAAGGTGATTACTATCGGAGGTCTCCATGGGACGATCGACGCAATTGATGAAGGGAAAGTAGTCATTCTTTGCGGTGATGGCAGCAGACTTACATATGATCGAAATGCGATTCGCGAAGTAGTGCAATCTTAGGAAAGATCAATGCAAAAAAGAAGCGTGACAATGTGACGCTTCTTTTTTATTTTTATGAGTGATGCTGCGGTGGACCGCCTGCGATGTTTACCCCAAGAACACCTCCCATCATGGCGGTCAATGTATAGCAAATGTAGTAAACAAGCTGTTCCAATGTGAAAAGGGAACCGTGGCCCAAATATTGATATAAGAGAATGATCAAGCTGTATAAAAGGCCCGTTGCTCCGCCCAGTACCCATCCTTTTTGCTTGCCTTTGCCGCCGCAGATGAATCCTCCGGCAAATACACTGAAAAAGGAGATGATCGTAATGAGTAAGCTGATGGATTTTTCCTGGGTATTTGTGAAAGACAGTATGAATGAAAAAATGAAACTCGTAATGGCAGCGAGCAAAAATATCGTGATTACCCCATATAAAACCGATACTCCGAAATTCTTCGCCTCGATCATCTTTCACTCCTTTCCTTGAATCATTTGGGCAAAATACGCCTGTCCTTCTACAAACATATTCACAAATTCAGTTATTAGAAGCCTTTTTCCTCATGTTTATCAATTTGTTGTCTATACTAAGTCATGAGTTTGAGGACAGGAGGAAACAAAGGTGAACGATTATCTGATTATAATCTTGCGGACAATACTCCTGTACGGAGTGATCCTTATTATTTTCCGCCTGGCGGGAAAAAGGGAAATTGGAGAGCTTAGCGTTCTGGACCTTGTGGTTTTCATCATGATCGGGGAAATGGCTGTTGTTGCAATTGAGCAGCATAAAGATCCGATCATGCATACGATTGTGCCTATGTCAGTTTTGCTTATCATTCAGGTGGGAATGGCCTTTTTTTCATTAAAAAGCCGTAAATTCAGGCATATCATTGATGGAAAAGCAACAGTCCTCATTGAAAGAGGAAATATTAATGAGAGAGAAATGAAAAAGCACCGTTATAATTTTGACGATTTGCTCATGCAGCTGCGGCAGAAGGATATAAGCAATATCGCAGATGTTGAGTTTGCCATCCTGGAAACGTCAGGGGAATTATCTGTGTTTAAAAAAGGAAACAAAAAGAAGGCCGGTTCTGTGACCATTCCCCTTATCGTAGACGGAAAAATCCAGCAGGAGGGTTTAAAAGAATCGAATAAAAGCGAGCAATGGCTTAGGCGGGAACTAAAAACAAGAGGGCATAAAGATATCGAGAATATTTCCTTTTGCAGTTTTCAGGACGGAAACTTTTTTGTTGATTACATTGATGAAAAGAAGAAATGACGAGGGGCCTGGATCCTGCCGCATTAATGCATTGCCACTTTAACGTGATGGGGGACAGTCCCCCATCGAATTAAAGTGTTAATGCTTTAAAGTGATGAGGCCCCGGCTTTATTTTATTATATTGCCGATGACCGGGATTTTTGTCATGTCGTTTTTATTCACCAGTTTAAAGCCAAACAGCAAAGCTAAATAGATCAGTGTTGTGATGATGATTCCTATGGCCAGTTTTATAAAATTCGAATCAAAAAAGAGAGAGTCGAATATTATTTTTCCGCTCCAGCCTGCCAGTATGGCAGCGGCGAAAAATTTTACATAATCAAAAATATATACGGTAAATTGGACCTTCTTTAAAACGGTGGCATAGTGCAGTGCGGTGATCAGCAAGGTTCCCGCTGCAATTCCAAGCGCCGCCCCTGTAATCCCGATGTGCGGCTGGGATGCCAGCATAAAAATGACGGCAAGCTTGACGGCGTTCCCGATCAGGCTGTTGATCATGGCAGCCCTGGCCAGGTCAAGGGCCTGCAAAATGGCCTGAAGCGGTCCCTGATAGTAATGAAAGATAAAAAATGGGGCCATCAGCCTGATAAAATAAGCGCCATTTTCCGAGCCGTATATGAGTTTCATTAATGGCTCGGAAAATGTGAACAAAACGATCACTGACAGTCCGCCGGAAAGCAGGGCGAAGCGCAGCGCCTGCTGAAGCCTGTATTCCACCAGCCTATGGTTGCGGACTGCGTTGGCCTCACTTATGGCCGGAACGAGCGATGTTGCAAGAGAGAACGTAATAAAGGAAGGCAGGGTCAGCAAAGGCAGGGCATATCCGGTCAAAAGCCCGTACTGTTTTGTGGCAATGCCGGCGGCAACACCTGCCAACAGCAGGCTCTGAGATACGATGATCGGCTCGAAAAACCAGGACAAAGACCCGATCATCCTGCTGCCTGTCGTAGGCAGTGCCACTTGCATCAGTTCTTTGAACGTTTCCTTTCCGCCTTTTAATGCATTTAAAAAATGTCTTCTGACCGGAAATCTTTTTTTTACTTTAAACATGGCAAACAAGTATAAAAGAGAAACGAGCTCTCCTATAACTGTGGCAACCATCGCTGCAGCCGCCGCATATTCGATCCCCATTGGAAGAAAGGCTTTTGTAAGCACTGCAATCAGCGTGATGCGGACTGCCTGTTCCAAAATTTGGGATACAGCAGACGGCTTCATATTCTGCTTACCCTGGAAATAGCCCCTGATGACAGAGGAAACGGCAACGATCGGTATGATCGGCGCAATAGCTGTAAGCGGGTAATAGGTTCTGGGATCGGTAAAGAGTGTTTTTGAAAGCAGCGGCCCCAGCATGATTAACGCAGGGGTAAAGATCAGCGAGAGCGTTCCTGTTACAGTCAAAGAAACAACGAGAATCTTTTTTACTTTCCGTTGATCCCCTTTTATGTCCGCTTCAGCGACTGCTTTGGAAATGGCTACGGGCAGACCGAGTTGTGTAATGGTCACAACAAGGAGTAAAGTCGGATAGGCCATCATGTACAAACCTACCCCTTCTTCCCCGATCAGCCGGGCAATGACGATTCTGTTTATGAAACCAAGCAGCCTTGTGACGAGGCCAGCAGCCATCAATATCATTGTTCCTTTTAAAAACTTTGACATCTATTTCCCTGCCTTCTCAAATTTGCTCAATTCGATTACAATTATGTATATGCATGGAGTTGGACAAAGCATGACAAGTTCAGTCTTTGTCTTGCGCAAAATGGAAGGGTGGATAACCGGATGGCGGAACAGAATCATGAATACGATGACTATTTCCATAGGCTCAAACCTGCTTTAATGAGCAAGGCGGAGGAGTTTGCGGTACTTGGCTATGAGGATATTTCCATCGAGGATTTATGGAGATTTTTAACCGAAAAAACATGGAGAAAGCCTAAGGAAGGGGTAAGGGTCCACGAATTGGTTTCCGATGTCCTCTCATTGAAAGCCGGTGACTTTATGAACTTTGCAACTGTGGAAGCGTATCGTTCCCAGGGAGATCCATTTGAGGGCCTCGGGAATGACGACCTTCAACAACTATTGAAAACAGATGAAGATTGACACCCCATTTTATCTGTTTCATAATCTAAACAGACATAAGAAGATGCATGAATCGCAAGGAGGACTTATATTTAATGGTAAAAAGAAGCAGGATCGTGGCCTTTTTTCTCATATTAATTTTTCTCGCAGGAATCATGGGCTCGACCACAAACAGTATCATCAACCACATAAAGCTGGGTCTTGACCTCCAAGGCGGTTTTGAAGTTTTATATGATGTAAAACCGGCAAAAGAAGGGCAAAAAATAACAAGGGACACTTTGGTACATACAACGGATGCGCTCAGTCGAAGGGTTGACGTACTTGGTGTAAGCGAACCGAATATCCAGGTTGAAGGCACGAACAGGATCAGGGTCCAGCTCGCGGGAGTCGAAGATCAGACACAGGCGAGGGAGATTCTTGGAACCCAGGCGACGCTCACATTCAGGGATGTCAATGACAATGTGATGCTGGACGGGACCGACCTTGTTGAAGGAGCTGCCAAACAAAGCTTTTCTCCGGATACGAACCAGCCCATTGTCCTCGTCAAATTGAAGGATAAAAAGAAATTCAAAGAAGTGACCGAAAAGATTCTCAGCATGAAGCCGAACAATCAACTGGCCATTTGGATGGATTTTGAAGAAGGCGTTGACTCATACGAAAAGGCGGTCTCAAGCGGCAGCCAAAAATTGCTTTCCGCTCCAAATGTCAATCAGGTGTTTAATCAAACCGATGTTTCGATTGAGGGGAATTTTACAACTGAGGAGGCAGAGAACCTTGCCAACCTGCTAAATGCCGGTGCCCTCCCTGTTAAGCTGACAGAAGTGTATTCAACGTCAGTGGGCGCCCAATTCGGTGAGCAGGCAATGGATAAAACTGTAACAGCCGGAATGATCGGGATAGCGATCATATTCTTGTTCATGATCTTTTATTACCGCTTCCCGGGATTCATTGCGTCGATTACCCTATCCGTCTATATTTATTTGATTTTGCTCATATTTACACTGATGCAGGGAGTGCTTACGTTACCGGGTATCGCTGCACTGATTCTGGGGGTTGGGATGGCGGTTGACGCCAACATACTGACATATGAAAGGCTGAAGGAAGAGATCAGGCTTGGACGGTCGCTGCGCTCTGCTTTCCAGGCAGGAAACAAGTCTTCGTTCGTAGCCATTCTTGACGCCAATATAACTACCTTATTGGCCGGAGCGGTTCTTTTTTACTTCGGTACAAGCTCTGTCAAAGGGTTTGCAACGATGCTCATATTAAGTATACTGATGAGCTTCGTCACGGCCGTTTACGGGTCGAGATTCCTTCTGGGACTATGGATCAACAGCCGTTTCTTTAAAGAAAAGCCGGGCTGGTTCGGGGTGAAGAAATCCGAGGTTCATGACCTGTCGGAAAATATTTCGGCGCATGAGCTGAAAACGCCATTCGACCGATTTGATTTCGTGAAAAACAGGAAGAAGTTTTATATCTTTTCTATTGCTCTGTTCGTTGCGGGGGCTATCGTCCTTGGCATGTTCAAGTTAAATCTCGGAATTGACTTTTCAAGCGGAACCCGTGTGGAAATCAATGCCGGCAAGCCTTTGACAACCGAAGAGGTGAAAACGGAACTGGATGCAATCGGAATGCCTTCTGATGATATTGTCCTTTCCGGAAACGATCAGGACATCGGCGTTGCCCGTTATAAAGGCGTTATGTCCAAAAATGAGATTGCAAAGCTGAAAAACCATTTTGAAGAAAAATATGGTACGGATCCGAATGTCAGTACTGTGTCTTCTACAGTAGGAAAAGAGCTTGCCAGAAACGCTTTATATGCTCTTGCTATAGCAATGTTGGGCATTGTCATATATGTTTCGTTCCGATTTGAATCAAGGATGGGGCTCTCGGCTATTCTCGGCCTTGTCCATGATGCCTTTTTCATTGTTGCGTTTTTCAGCCTGACGCGGCTTGAGGTGGACCTGACATTTATTGCTGCTGTTTTGACAATTGTCGGGTACTCCATCAATGATACGATTGTCACATTTGACCGGATCCGCGAAAATATGAGAGCGAAAAAACGCCTGAAAACTGAGCAGGATATTGCAGAGATTGTGAACAAGGGGCTTCGCCAGACCCTGACGCGATCCATTAATACGGTGTTGACAGTCATCGTCACTGTTGTTGCTCTGTTGATCTTCGGCAGTGAGTCCATTCGGAGCTTCTCTCTCGCCTTGCTCGTCGGGCTGTTGGCGGGAACTTATTCGTCCATCTTCATTTCTGCACAGCTTTGGTACGATTTGAAAGTAAAAGAATTGAAGAAAAAAGGCCCCATCAAAACGGTGAAAGAAAAGAAGAAATGGTCGGACGAGCCCCAAGTATAGGGCATTCTATAGTACGCTAAACAAAAAAAGCCGCTGATTGCGGCTTTTTTGCTTGGAAAGGGCAGTATAAGTAATACAGCTTTTAAAAAGGGGACTGTCTATATGGAACAGAAGGACCGTTTTAAACAAGCAGAGGTTGCAGCATGGGCAGGCATTATCGTCAATATATTGCTCACTCTTATAAAGGGCATTTTTGGCTTGAAAGGGCACAGTAAAGCTTTGCTTGCGGATGCTGTTCATTCCGCGTCGGACATTGTCGGCTCTTTGGCTGTGTGGGTGGGCCTGCGGGCTGCAAAGCAGCCTCCGGACGAGGAGCATCCTTATGGGCATGGGAAAGCCGAATCCATAGCGGCCATTATCGTTGCAGTCATCCTGTTTATTGCCGGCGTACAAATCGGAAAATCATCTTTCGAATCATTCTTCAAACCTTTGGAAGCGCCCGGTTCGATAGCGATTTATGCTGTGGCATTTTCCATTATCGTCAAGGAGGCATTATTCCGGTACAAATACCGCCTGGGGAAAAAGCTCAATAGCGAAGCCCTGATCGTCAATGCTTATGAACACCGTTCCGATGTCTATTCGTCCATCGCCGCGTTGATTGGAATCGCTGCGTCCATCATAGGGAAAAAACTGAACATCGGCTGGCTTGTTTTTGGCGACCCTGTCGCCGGTTTGGTCGTCTCGGTCATGGTCATACGGATGGCGTGGAAACTGGGAGCCGAATCCATCTATAATACATTGGACCATGTGCTGGATGATGATAAAACGGCCGGTTACAAAAATATCGTTTTATCCGTCCCAGAAGTCAGGAGAGTGGATGAACTTTATGCCCGCCAGCATGGTTATTACGTGATCATCGACTTGAAAATCGCCGTCGATCCGGAAATGACAGTGGCAGAAGGGCACCGGGCAGGTAAAAAAGTAAAGGAATTGCTGATGGATGAGCCTGATGTCCACAATGTTCTTGTCCATATTAATCCAGATTACAACGGATCCGGCGACGTAAAAAACAATGAATAATTGGCTGTCCAGCACGTTGCGGAATCAGCTCCATCCTCATGGAGAATTGAAAGGACTTCTCCCATTCTGTATAATAGGAAGCCTGGGAGAGTGAGTAAATGTTACAGCCAAATACCCGCTGGATCGTTCGGAAAACCGATGAGAAAGCGGTTCAAATACTAACTGATGAACTTGATATATCTCCGCTGACAGCCACATTGCTTGTGAACAGGGGGATTAGCGATCCTGCTGAAGCTTATCGATTTTTACATATTGAAAAAGAAGACTTTCATGATCCGTTTTTGCTGCAAGACATGAAAAAAGCGGTTGAGCGGATCCGTCAGGCAATCAAGGAACAGGAGAAAATTCTTGTATACGGCGATTATGATGCCGACGGTGTAACGAGCACCGCCGTCTTAATGACAGCATTAAGGGAATTGGGGGCTCCAGCCGAGTTTTACATACCGAATCGTTTTACAGAAGGATATGGCCCGAATGAAAATGCTTTTCGCCGGGCCGCCGATAATGGCGTCAAGCTGATTATAACCGTTGATACCGGTATAGCATCTGTCCATGAGGCAGAAGTCGCAAAACAGCTTGGATTGGATTTGATTATAACGGATCACCATGAGATCAGGCCTGAAATACCGCCGGCATATGCCATCATACATCCAAGGTTTGGCGGCACACATTATCCGTTTCCCGATCTTGCGGGAGTCGGTGTCACTTTCAAGCTTGCCCATGCCCTATACGGGACTGCGCCGGAACAGCTGCTCGACCTCGTCGCTGTCGGAACGATTGCCGACCTGGTACCGCTGCATGGGGAGAACCGGCTCATTGTCAAAAAAGGCCTTCGGGTCCTCAGCCGTTCGGAGCGCCCCGGACTTGTTGCATTGAGCAAGCTGGCCGGGGTAAATCTTGCTGAAGCCAATGAAGAAACCGTCGGTTTCACAATCGGCCCCCGCCTGAATGCGGCGGGCAGGCTGTATTCTGCAGACCCTGCCGCCGAACTCTTGCTGTCAAAAGATGATCGGACGGCAGAAATGCTGGCCCGCGATATTGAACAATTAAACAGCGAGAGAAAAGACATCGTTGCGGAAATAACAAAAGAAGCCGTAGAAATGGTGGAAACACTTTACCCCCCTTCCGAAAATCACGTGCTTGTCATCGGAAAAGAAGGATGGAATCCAGGGGTGATCGGCATCGTGGCTTCAAGGCTTACTGAAAAGTTCTACAGGCCGGCCATCGTCTTGGGCTATGACAAGGAGACGGGAAAGGCCAAGGGCTCTGCACGAAGCATCAAAGGCTTTGATTTGTTTGCCAATCTGCTGTCCTGCTCTGATTTGCTTGAGCATTTCGGCGGGCATCCGATGGCGGCGGGAATGACTCTCTCAATCTCCAATGTGGAAGAGCTTCGAAGCAGATTGAATGTTGCGGCAAGAGATCAGCTGAGTGAGAAGGATTTGGTTCCATTCACGGATCTTGATGCGGAAGCTTCATTATCTGAAGTGGATATACACTCAATAAAAGAACTGGACATGCTTGCACCATACGGGGTGGGCAATCCGAAACCGAAATTTATGATCAGCGGCGCAGACCCGCAGGATATTAGAAAAATCGGGACTGATCAAAATCACCTGAAGCTGACTTTAAAGCAGGCCGGCGGCTTGCTGGATGGAATCGGCTTTAATCTCGGATATCTTGCAGACAGCATCTCACCTGACGCACAGCTGTCAGTCATCGGAGAACTGGCAATCAATGAATGGAATAATATGAGGAAACCGCAAATATTTATAAGAGATGCCAGTATCAGCAACTGGCAGCTGTTTGACATGCGCGGCAAAAGGCGCCCTGATAGCTGGCTTCCCCTTTTACCGAAAAAGAACGTGTATTTCATCGTTTTTAGACGGCAAACGTTGGATGAGTTTTCGCTGGATGCCTCACAAGTTAAATTCATTTCTGATTACGAAGCGGCCAAAGAACTGGCCATTGATGGAAAAAGTGTTGTGTTTCTTGATATCCCTCCTAATCTAAGTCTTCTTGAAAATTTGATAGAAGGGAAGGCGCCAGATCGGATATATGCTCATTTTTCCCATGATCAGGGGCAATTTTTTAGAACGATCCCGACTAGGGAGCATTTTAAATGGTACTATGCTTTCCTTGCGAAAAGGCGGACCTTTGATGTAAGAAAGTACGGAAAAGAGCTTGAAACCTATCGCGGTTGGTCAGAAGAAACCGTCCGGTTTATGACCAAAGTGTTTTTTGAGCTGGAATTTGTTACAATAAAAGATGGAATGATCGTACTTAACCAGGTGAAAATGAAGAAAGATTTGTCGGATTCCCCTGCCTATCAACAGAAGCAGGCGGACATTGAACTTGAAAATGCTCTGATCTATTCATCATATCAGGAATTGAGGCAATGGTTTGAGAAGCGGGTTGCACACTCTGGTTATCATGAGGAGGAAGTGGATGCATGGACTTAAAACAATATATTACAATCGTTCCGGATTGGCCCCAAAAAGGGATTTTATTTAAAGATATTACGACACTGATGGATAATGGCGAGGCTTTCCGGTATGCAACGGATCAAATTGTTGAATATGCGAAAGAAAAGGAAATCGATCTCGTTGTCGGTCCCGAAGCACGCGGATTCATCATCGGCTGCCCTGTTGCCTATGCCCTCGGGGTCGGCTTTGCACCGGTCAGAAAAGAGGGAAAGCTCCCAAGGGAAACGATCAAGGCGAGTTATGGCAAAGAATACGGCAAAGATGCCTTGACCATTCACAAGGATGCGATCAAAAAGGGCCAGCGAGTATTGATTACGGATGATTTATTGGCAACCGGCGGAACGATTGAAGCGACAATCGAGCTTGTCGAAAAGCTTGGCGGCATCGTTGCAGGTATCGCTTTCCTTATTGAGCTTTCCTATTTGAACGGGAGGAAAAACCTTGAGGATTATGATCTTTATACTCTGATGAAGTTTTAATGACTGAAAAGCACTCTCCAATGAGTGCTTTTTATTATGCCCTCCAGAAAAATGATGGAAAATGACAGCTCGTTCTTTACAACCAGCGTATAAAAAACGATAATAGTAATTATATATTCTTTTTTTATTCGACATTTTTCATAATCTTTATTTAATAAAAAAGGTGATCCTTGTGGCAAAAGATAACATTTTAACAGCTGAAGATGTTTTTGAACAGGTAAGTGAATATTTAAATGAGGAACACGTAGAACTGGTAAAAAGGGCTTATGAATTTGCCAGTGAGGCCCATAAGGATCAGTTTCGCAAATCCGGAGAACCGTATATTATCCATCCGGTCCAGGTGGCCGGTATTCTCGCTGACCTCCAATTGGATCCCGCTGCGGTTGCCGCCGGCTTTCTTCACGATGTAGTGGAAGATACACAGGTGACCATCAAGCAGATTTCCGAGGAATTTAATAGTGAAGTGGCAATGCTTGTTGACGGCGTCACTAAACTTGGAAAAATAAAATATAAATCGCATGAGGAGCAGCAGGCCGAAAACCATAGAAAGATGTTTGTCGCCATGGCAAAAGATATCCGGGTCATTTTGATCAAGCTTGCTGACCGTCTTCATAATATGCGGACATTAAAGCATCTCGCACCCGAGAAACAAAGAAGGATTGCCAATGAGACGCTGGAAATTTTTGCTCCGCTTGCCCACCGGCTCGGAATTTCGAAAATCAAATGGGAGTTGGAGGATACATCGCTTCGGTACATGAACCCGCAGCAATACTATCGGATTGTCAATCTGATGAAACGGAAGCGGGCCGAAAGGGAGCAGTACTTGGACAACGTCATTGAAGAAGTGAAGAAACGGCTGGAGGAAGTTGACATTAAGGCTGAGCTGTATGGCCGGCCCAAACATATTTATTCCATCTACCGGAAAATGACACTCCAGCATAAACAATTCAACGAAATATATGATCTTCTTGCTGTGAGGATCATCGTAAACAGCATCAAGGATTGCTATGCCGTTCTTGGTATCATCCATACATGCTGGAAGCCGATGCCCGGAAGGTTCAAAGATTATATTGCGATGCCTAAACCAAATATGTATCAGTCACTCCATACAACAGTCATAGGGCCTAAAGGGGAACCGCTGGAAGTACAGATCCGGACGATAGAAATGCACAGGATTGCCGAGTACGGGGTTGCGGCCCACTGGGCTTATAAAGAAGGAAAGACAATTGACCAGAAATCTTCGTTCGACAAGAAACTTTCCTGGTTCAGGGAAATATTAGAATTCCAAAATGAATCGGCCAATGCCGAGGAATTCATGGAATCATTAAAAGTCGATTTATTTTCCGATATGGTGTTTGTATTTACTCCGAAGGGTGACGTCATCGAACTTCCGGCCGGATCGGTCCCGATTGATTTTGCCTACCGCATCCATTCGGAAATCGGCAACAAGACGATCGGAGCAAAGGTCAACGGGAAAATGGTCACGCTGGACTATAAACTGAGTACAGGCGATATTATAGAAATCATGACTTCCAAACATTCATACGGGCCAAGCCAGGACTGGCTCAAGCTGGCGCAGACCTCCCAAGCCAAAAATAAAATAAAGCAATTTTTCAAAAGGCAGAGAAAAGAAGAGAATATTATCAAAGGCAGGGATTTGGTTGAAAGAGAGATCAAAGAACTTGGTTTTGACGTCAAAGATATCCTTGTTCCTGAAAATATTGAAAGAACGGCGGAGAAATTTAATTTTCCGACTGAAGACGATATGTATGCGGCTGTCGGCTATAATGGCATTTCGGCACAGCAGGTCGCCAACAGGCTGACAGATAAGTGGAGAAAGAAACGCGATGAGGAAGAGGCTGTCAAAGACATTGTATCAGAAGGAAAACAAACCCAGCGTCCGGGGAGACACGAAGCAGGAGTAAGAGTCAAGGGAGCGGATAATTTGCTTATCCGGCTTTCGCGCTGCTGCAATCCGGTTCCGGGTGATGAAATTATCGGTTTTATCACTAAGGGGAGAGGTGTCTCTGTCCATAGATGCGATTGCCCGAACGTTGCCAGTTCCGACCAAGAGAATCGTCTTATCCATGTTGAATGGGTGCCGGGCGGGAATACCCGGAAAGAGTATAATGTTGATATCGAAGTATTGGGATACGACCGCCACGGACTTCTGAACGAAGTGCTGCAGACAGTAAGCGGTACAAGAACGAATATCACAGCTGTATCAGGCAGGACAGACCGAAATAAAATGGCTACGATCATGGTGACCATCGCTATCCATAACATCAGCCATCTTCATAAAGTCGTGGATAAAATCAAACAGATTCCGGACATCTATGCGGTACATCGAATCATGAACTAAAGGAGCATAAGAAAGTGAAAATCGTGCTTCAAAGATGCAAGCAGGCTAGTGTGACAGCAGAGGGAAGATTGACAGGATCCATCGGCAGAGGATTTGTACTGTTAGTTGGCATTACTCATGATGATACTGAAAAAGAAGCCGAATGGCTGGCCGATAAAATTATAAATCTCCGTATTTTCGAAGATGCGGATGGGAAAATGAACCGTTCATTAAAAGATGTGAATGGTGAAATCCTGTCAGTCTCCCAATTTACACTTTACGCCGACTGCAATAAAGGAAGGCGCCCCAGTTTTGTCGATGCAGCAGCTCCTGACATGGCGAATTCTATGTATGAACACTTTAATGAACTGCTTCGGAGCAGGGGAGTAAAGGTGGAGACAGGCGTTTTCGGCGCCATGATGGAAGTCGACCTCGTCAATGATGGCCCTGTCACCCTTGTTTTGGAACGAAAAAATGAAAAATAGCTGTGGGGCTGGGCACTGTTATAAAAAGCAGTGCCCTATTTTTTATTTAAAAAAATCCTGAAGTCCTTTGACAATCGAATCGGTAACTTGTTCACGGTATTTCTTCGTTTTAATGATTTTTTCCTCATCTTCATTGCTCACATACCCTAGCTCCAGCAAGACGGCCGGCTGGGTATTTTCCCTCATTACATAATAATCCCCAAATTGTGTTCCCCGGTCTTTCAATTTGATTGACTCGGACAAATGGCTGTGGATTGTATCAGCAAGCCGCTTTTCATATGAATGATAATAATAAGTCGTGTGGCCTGAGGCGGAAGCGTCGTCGATGCTGTCAAAATGCAGGCTGATGAAAGCATCTGCTCTGTTTTCGGAGGCTATGTTTGTCCTGTTATACAGGGGGACATATTTGTCCCCGGTTCTAGTCAACACGACCTGGGCACCGGCTTTATCCAGTTTTTTTTCAAGGAGCTTTGCAGTTTTCATTGTCAAGTATTTTTCAAGCGTTCCGTTTTTTCCGGCAGCGCCCTGATCGTTGCCTCCATGTCCTGCATCAATGACGATAAGCTTTCCGGATACCCCTTTTCCTGGCCTTCTTTGGCTGGGAGGCCTGTCAGTTGATGAAACGACCCAGCCGGCTATGTATCCTTTTTTCCCTTTGGATGTCTTCACTTCCATCCAGCCGTTTTTTTGATCAATGACTTCGTATACTTCGCCTGCGTAAGCTTGTCCGACAATGTTTGATTTGATATCAGGCTTCTTCCTTATATTTGAATGATCGTGAAGAACCATTATATTCGCCGGTTCATGTTTTGCTTTTTTGCCTCCGGCATCCTTTTTATCAACATATTCGCTGCTGACCCATGCAGTCCCGGATTCAAAATGGATCTTGCTCCACCCGTTGCTCTCTTCAATAATCTTTACTTTGTCTCCTTCTTTCAATTTACCGAGAATATCACTTTCTATGCCGGGCTCTGACCGGACATTCAAGTTTTGAACAGCGATGCTGCCTTCTGTTGACGGTAATTTTGCCGTATCTTTGGATGCCAGCCAGCCGGCAATCCAGCCGGTCTCACCCGAAGGCAGTTTGATTTCATACCAGTCGTCTTTTTCATTGATTACAGGGTATGTTTCCTCTTTTTTTATTTGGGTAATGATTGGATAGGATGTGCCGGGTTTTTCGCGGACATTGACCACTTCACCTGTAATTGTGGCGGTTTCGGTGTCTTCGGCGATGGATGACGAATCCTTGCCGCATCCGGCGATTATAAAAATGAGTGCAAGAATCATCAATAAATCTTTTTTTCCCACGGATATACCGCCTTTCTCTCTTGGTAATCATTATCGCATGAGGAGTAAAAATAAAAAAGTGCAAAAAAAAGCCGCTGTTCATCATTAAATTGTTCTGCAATGGGAATAATAAATGAATATCAATTTCAGGAGGAATTCTATGAGGATCAGTGAAAAAGGCCGATGCGCAGGATTAGCTTTGCCAAATATAGACGGACTGGATTTACAAAACTTGCTTGAAAATGGGTCCGGCGAAATGCCGGAGTTGTTGATGCATGAATCCGGATGGGACAACTCCGGGATCCAATTATTAAAAAGAGAGCTCGAACGCAGTTAAACGTTGACAAAAACGGTTTGCCTTCGTATGATTATATAGATAAATTACAGATAGTTCATCCGGTGAGGGAGAGAGTAGTCGGGAACCGTTTGGGCAGAGAGGAAATATCCAGGCTGAAAATATTTCCGCAAATAGCCCCGATGAAAGACACTCCTTAGGATTCCGCTTCGAACAGCTTTACTGCCCAGTAGGAGAAGGACGCAAACAGCGTTATGTGAAAAAGTGAAAGTGGGAAGACCGCTTTTAAAAAGGGTGGCACCGCGGGAATACTCTCGTCCCTTGTTTTACGAAACAAGAGACCGGGGGTATTTTTATTTTTATCTGTTGTGTAGAAAGGAGATATGAGCTTGTCTATTCAAATACCAAGAGGTACGCAGGATTTGCTTCCAGGCGAAGTGGAAAAGTGGCAGTTTATTGAAAAAAAGGCCAAGGACATATGCAGAAGGTATTTATACAAAGAAATCAGGACACCGATTTTTGAACATACGGAACTATTTCAGCGGAGTGTCGGCGATACGACAGATATTGTCCAGAAAGAGATGTACACGTTCGAAGACAGGGGCGGCCGCAGTCTGACGCTGCGCCCGGAAGGGACGGCTGCTGTTGTGCGGTCTTACGCCGAAAATAAAATGTACGGACAAACGGTCCAGCCTGTCAAGCTTTATTATTTGGGGCCGATGTTCCGTTATGAGCGTCCGCAGGCCGGCCGCTACCGGCAGTTTGTACAATTTGGAGTGGAGGCGATCGGAAGCGATGATCCGACCATTGACGCGGAGGTCATTTCACTCGCGATGGAGCTGTACAGGGAGCTCGGTTTGAAAAAGCTGCGCCTTGTCCTTAACAGCCTGGGTGACAGCTCCAGCAGGAAAGCGCACAGGGACGCGCTGGTCGCTCATTTTCAGCCGAGGATCGGGGAGTTTTGCGATGATTGCCAGCAGCGTCTTGAAACGAATCCGTTAAGGGTTTTGGACTGCAAACGGGACCGGGATCACGAGCTGATGAAATCTGCCCCTTCCATACTTGATTATTTAAATGAAGAATCAAGTCAATATTTTGAAAAAGTAAAGAAACATCTGACTGACATGAAAATCGAGTTTGTCGTGGATCCGACACTTGTAAGAGGATTGGATTATTATAACCATACAGCTTTTGAAATCATGAGTGAGGCGGAAGGGTTCGGCGCTATCACCACTTTATGCGGCGGAGGAAGGTACAATGGCCTTGTACAGGATGTGGGCGGTCCGGACCAGCCAGGAATCGGCTTTGCGCTAAGCATTGAACGACTTTTAAGCGCGCTTGAGGCAGAAGGAGCCGCTCTTCCTCACGAGGAGGCTGTTGACTGCTATATTATTGCAATTGGGGACAAAGCGATGGATTATACTGTTCCGCTTTTGCAAAAGCTTCGCCGGGAAGGCCTTTCCGCTGAGAAAGATTATATGGGACGCAAGATGAAAGCCCAATTCAAGGCTGCCGAAAGAATAAATGCCAAGTTTGCCCTTATCATCGGGGAAGATGAGCTGGAAAATGGTACAGCGGTTATAAAAGATCTGCAAACGGGTGAACAGGAAAATGTTCCACTTGAAAACATTGTTGAATTTTTAAATAGAGGTTGATAAGGAGAGTCTGCTCATGTATGGAAGAACATATTATTGTGGAGAAATGACAGAAAATGCAATCGGGGAATCTGTTAATTTAAAAGGCTGGGTCCAGAGGCGCCGCGATTTGGGCGGGCTGATCTTCATCGATCTTCGTGACCGTACGGGTGTCGTTCAAATTGTCTTTAATCCGGAGGTATCGAAAGAAGCGCTGGAAACTGCCGAAACAATCAGAAACGAGTTTGTTATTGACGTAAAAGGTGAAGTGGTCAAGCGGGATGAATCTACTTTTAATCCCAAAATAAAGACCGGGACAATTGAAGTGATCGCGAGCGAAGTGGCCATTATCAATAAAGCGAAAACACCTCCGTTCATGATAGAGGACAGGACGGATGCAGCGGAAGACATCCGGCTGAAATATCGCTATCTGGACCTGCGCCGGCCTGAAATGTTTGAAGTGTTCAAGATGCGGCATGATGTCACAAAAACGATCCGGAATTACTTGGATGAAAATGGTTTTCTTGATATCGAAACACCGATGCTGACAAAAAGCACTCCAGAAGGAGCAAGGGACTACTTAGTTCCGAGCCGTGTCCATCCGGGCGAGTTTTATGCATTGCCGCAGTCGCCTCAGCTGTTCAAACAGCTTTTGATGGTCAGTGGATTTGACAAGTATTATCAGATCGCCCGCTGTTTCAGGGACGAAGATCTAAGGGCGGACCGCCAGCCTGAATTCACACAAGTGGATATCGAAACCAGCTTCATGGACCAGAAGGAAATTATGGACATGACAGAAAAAATGATGGTTAAAGTCATGAAAGATGTGAAAGGCCTTGATGTTTCTGAGCCTTTCCCTGTCATGACATATGATGAGGCGATGGCGCGTTTCGGTTCCGACAAGCCTGACACCCGTTTTGAAATGGAGCTTCAGGATGTTTCTGAAATCGTAAAGGACTCGAATTTCAAGGTGTTTTCCGGAGCGGTTGAATCTGGAGGCCAGGTTAAAGCCATTGTTGTAAAACAGGCTGCGGAAAAGTATTCCAGAAAAGATATTGATGCGCTTGGGGAATTTGCTGCTATTTATGGGGCAAAAGGGCTTGCCTGGATGAAAGTCGAAGAGGACGGCATCAAAGGCCCAATCGCCAAATTTTTTGATGAGGAGGAAGTTAAGCAGCTTACAACTGTACTCCAGGCTGAAGCCGGCGATTTGATTTTATATGTGGCAGACAAAAAGAATGTGGTGGCTGATTCGCTGAACGCCTTAAGATTGAAGCTCGGCAAAGAGCTTGGGCTCATCGATGAAAGCAAATTCAATTTCCTTTGGGTCGTCGACTGGCCGTTGCTGGAATATGATGAGGAAGAAGGGCGCTTTACAGCAGCACACCATCCATTCACAATGCCGGTCAGGGAAGACGTCAAGTACCTTGAAACAAATCCTGGGCGTGTGCGTGCGCAAGCATACGATCTTGTCCTGAATGGGTATGAACTCGGCGGGGGATCATTAAGGATTTTTGAAAGGGATGTCCAGGAAAAAATGTTCAAGGCCCTTGGTTTCTCGGAAGAAGAAGCCCGGGAGAAATTCGGATTTTTGCTTGAAGCTTTTGATTATGGCACTCCTCCGCATGGGGGGATTGCGCTTGGCCTTGACAGAATGGTCATGGTCCTTGCCGGACGGTCCAGCCTCAGAGATACGATTGCTTTTCCAAAAACAGCAAGTGCCAGCGATCTCCTGATGAAAGCACCGGACGAAGTGGACAGCAAGCAATTAAAAGAGCTCCATCTGAAAATCGGAAAATAAAAAACAAGGCTTGTCCGCCCCGAAAGGCATTGTTGCAAAGCGGAAAGGAGGCTTGCATGTAAAGCAGGCCTCCTTTCCGTCATTTAATGGGAATGTCTGTAAAATAGCCGTCATCATCATCAGCTTTTTGGTCATTATTGGACTTTTCTCCGGATTCCATGCTGGAATCCCAGCTGGAGTCTTCACTCGATTCTTCTCCGGCTTCCCCACCGGATTCCTCCTCTATATTCTCTGTCTCATCCATTTCGCTATCTTGCTTAAAGCTTTCGAAGTCAGCTTTTATATCTTCGGCAATTTCCGCCGGCAGAGTGCTTGTTCCATATGTTGCCCCGATATTAAGCTGTCCGCCTAAATCCTTGATTCCCAAGTTGGCGAAATTATTGTTTTGTTCGTATTTATCCAATAAAATTTTATCGACTTTTATTTCTCGTATGACAACAGGCTGTTCTTCCTTTTTTTTCGGAATGGAAGCGGTTTTCATTTTTTCTAATTCGCTCTTTAGTTCCATCGTCTGCTGCCTGTTTTCTTCTATGCTCTCCTTCATCATGGCAAAATCATTTTCCAAACCGGTTATTTGATCTTCCATACGGTTTATTTTCTCCTGAATCGGAGCTAATGATTGTGAAATATACGTATATATTTGTAAATAAAAGCGCTTTTCCATTGCAGTAAAAGCTTCCCGTTGATTGCTTTCTTCCTTTTTATCTTTTTGAGGCAGTTCTTGATGTTCACTTTTTCCATATTTGGAGGAAAAGCTCTCTTTTTGCCATTTGCTCTCCAGTTTGAGCAGCCTTTTCATATGAACATCCAATGTATTTATTTTATTCACTCGCTGCTCTAATGCGTGAACTCTTTTTTTGAGAATCTGTATTTCATCTTCATTATTTTCATTTCGATTGAATAAACCTTTTATAGGCATCATCATTTCACACCTTTATTGTTTAAAAGAGTTTGTCCAAAAAATGAAAGGGGATGTTCAAAATGAAAGCAAAAACTACCATTGGGTTACATGGTTTGCACATTCGGACAATGGACAGGAATTCTTCCGTTACTTTAGGCAGTACACATTCACAAGGCAACCATGTCTTCAATCATCGTGCTGAGGGGTTTGGTGAACAAAGCGGCGATGGAGTCATACAAGATTACCCCGTTTCAATCGTGGAGGATTCCGATTTCATCGATTACAATGTCGTAAAAAGGAGACCATTATAGGATAGGAATATTCTCATGCCGGGTATATCTTCTCTTATATGTAACAAACAGAAGCCCGCCCTCAAATTTAGCTTGAATGTCTTTATGGTCAGCAGGTTCCGGCAGCTCAATGAGTCTTTCAAATTCCCCATACTGCCGTTCAGTCAAATAGGGAGACCCTGATACGAATGGTTGTTTGCTTACGCCTTTGACAAGCAATTTATTTCCTGAGATTGATAGTTGCACCTCTTCTTTTTGGAGACCCGGCAGTTCAACGATGACCATAATTTGCGTATCTGTTAAATAAATATCCACTAAAGGAAATCGCTTCGAAGCTTTACTTGGCTGTGATGGCATTTTATTGCCTGGATGAGTTTGTTCCGTTGTATTGTTATATTGGTCAAAAATGGACTCCCAGAAATTCCCGTTTTGGTATTTTTGCGCCATTTCCATCCACTGTTTTAGTTTTTCCAGGTCCATTATTCCTACCTCCAAACGTCAATCTTTTCAATCAGACAGGAAGGATGATAGCTCAAGTATGTTCGAAAAGCAGGACTTGGCCGAACCGGAAGTTCACGCAAGCCGGCACTAGTTCCGCAGTGCAGATTTAACGTTATTGTTTTAATCCTTTTATATATGTATTAGTGCAATAATCCATTCATTACACTGATTCTTTAAATGGATTGCATTGACTTTTGTTTTTTACCACATAAATGGCAGGGCTTCGTAATATATTCACTAAAAGGAGGAGGGAGGGGCATGAGAGGGACATCAATCAATATTAATATATTCATGTTAAAGATCAATTCCTTTGAAAACGCTTCTGCTGTTAATATAGGCCAAAGCTTATTAGCTGATTGGAATAATCACGATAAGAAAACGCAAGGGTTCGGACAGAATTTAGGAGACGACGTTGCCTTTTTAAGTCCGCAAAGTTTTGTTGATGACCGCTATCTAGTGGATTCCCCATCCACCTTTAACGCGCTGCCTATGAAGAGGGGGAAAGGGTGAGATACTGGTGTTTGGACCTGTAGTCATAAACTTGTTGGCGTTTAAAGTGAATACAATAGATCGAAATGCATCTATAAACATGGCGGCCTCTGCGCGTTTTGATATTTTTCTGAGCAATAAGCAAAACTATGGCTTAGGGGAAGAAAACGGGGACTTTGCAATCACGAATGTCCCGCTTAATCTTGTCAATGACCAAGATGTCAATGATACGAATGCCCAGAAAACAAGTGTAATTTAACATGGCAATTATACAAACGTTCAAGGGCGGACCTTTTCACGGTTCGCCTTTTTAACCTTTGGAGATCAAGAGTATCCCTCTGTTTGAAATTGCCAAGCCGTTTTCAATTGATATATTTTTGTGCCTGTGATAATATTTAATCAACAGAAAAGTCCTGATGTGTTCGTTTAAATACCTTATCGTTTTGACCGACAAGTTTTAACTACGGGAGCTTGGAGTTTCCATTTTGATAGCAAGCCTTTGGCAAAAGGACGCTTGAGATTTGGAGCAGAGCACCCACCTGCCGAGAGCGGGTTCAAAACAAAGGAACATAAAAACGGCACAATCGGGACTTTTCATCTTTAAAAAAGCAATCTGTCCAGGCAGATTGCTTTTTTTTTTACTTGGAAAGTATATGTTTTCAAGAATGACTGTCCAGCTTCAGCGCCTAGCCCCTCGAGGTCACAAGCCGCTTCCCTGTGGTGGCTGAGGAACTGCCTCCTCGGGAATCGTCTTGTTTGCCTGCGCTAATCAAGGCGCTTGCGCTTTTTTACTTGCAAACTGATTTTTTTTAAATTAATCTTAGTCCAGTATTCATTTAAATCTGGAGTTGATTATCATGCTGCATCAGTTTTCACGCAATGAATTGGCGATAGGAAAAGAAGGATTGGATATATTGAGAAACAGTACAGTTGCTGTTCTCGGAATCGGCGGAGTCGGTTCATTTGCCGCCGAGGCCCTGGCAAGGTCAGGCGTCGGCAAATTAATTCTCGTTGATAAAGACAATGTGGATATTACGAACGTCAACAGGCAGATCATAGCCTTGTTGTCCACCATTGGACAACCGAAAGCGGATTTGATGAAAGAAAGGATTAAAGACATTAATCCGGAATGCGAAGTCATCGCTTTGAAGATGTTTTACACGGAAGAGACATATGAGGAGTTTTTTTCGCATGATCTTGATTTTGTCGTGGACGCTTCCGATACGATTTCTTATAAAATTCATCTGATCAAAGAATGCCTGAAAAGGGATATACCGATGATTTCAAGCATGGGTGCGGCAAACAAGATGGACCCGACCAGGTTCATGATCAAGGATATTTTTAAAACACATACTGATCCGATTGCAAAAGTGATCAGGACAAGGCTCAGAAAAGAGGGTATCAAAAAAGGGGTTCCTGTCGTCTTCTCCGATGAAAGCCCGATTGTAGCCAGAGAAGACGTGGTTCAAGAAGTCGGAAAACAGGATTCGGATATTAGGAAAGCGAAAATGCCTCCTTCATCGAATGCTTTTGTGCCTTCGGCCGCCGGGCTGATTATGGCGAGCCATGTTGTAAGGGAATTGTTGAAGGATATTCATATTGAAAGGGTAAATAACGGTTAAAAATATGGACGGGACCTCGCGGTCCCGTAATTTATTAGTTGTTTTTAATTTTTTCATAGACAGCTGCCAAGGCCTGCTCGAATTTCCCCGTCTTTATCGGCTTGTAATACTCTTTTCCTTTTAATGTGTCAGGAAGATACTGCTGTTTGACCCATCCTGATTCATAGTTATGCGGATATTTGTAGTCAATGCCCCTGCCTAATGCTTTCGCACCTTTATAATGGGAGTCTTTCAAATGGAGAGGAACTTCTCCGCTTTTTCCTGATCTGATATCGCTTAATGCTTCATCCATCGCTTTATAGGCGGAGTTGGATTTGGGAGATAGGCATAATTCCACTACGGCGTTCGCCAACGGAATGCGGGCCTCTGGAAAGCCGATTTTTTCCGCCGTCTGTACAGCTGCCAGTGCCCTGGGACCGGCTTGCGGATTGGCCAGGCCGATATCTTCATAGGCGGTGACAAGCAGCCGCCTTGATATGCTTGGCAAATCGCCCGCTTCAATCATTCTTCCCAAATAATGTAATGCAGCGTTGACATCACTCCCGCGGATTGACTTTTGAAAAGCACTCAAAACATCATAGTGGGCGTCTCCGTCTTTATCATGGGAGAAAGCTTTTTTCTGGAGGCATTCTTCTGCAACTTCCACCGTAATGTGAATGACGCCATCTTTGTCCGGCTCCGTTGAAAGAACAGCCAGTTCAAGGGCGTTCAACGCGCTCCTTACATCTCCGCTGCTTGCGGAAGCAAAATGATGAAGCGCATTCTCATCCAAATCTATTTTATATTTGCCAATGCCGCGCTCCTCATCTTGGAGTGCCCTTTTTATGGCCTTGACCATATCGGACTCTTCCAAAGGAAAAAGTTCAAAAATCTGGCACCGGCTTCTGATGGCAGGGTTGATTGCATGGTAAGGATTGCTCGTTGTGGCACCGATCAGAATGATCATGCCATTTTCCAAATACGGAAGCAGAAAATCCTGCTTCGCCTTGTCAAGTCGGTGTACCTCATCCAACAGGAGTATGACTTTCCCGCTCATTTTTGCTTCAGCAGCTACAATTTCCATATCTTTTTTATTGTTTGTCACTGCATTCAATGAACGGAATGCATACTTTGTACTTCCGGCGATGGCACTTGCTATCGATGTTTTTCCAATGCCGGGAGGTCCGTATAAAATCATGGAAGAAAGCTGTTTCGCTTTTACCATCCTTGAGATGATCTTTCCTTCACCGACAAGATGTTCCTGTCCGACTACTTCATCAATCGTTCTTGGGCGCATCCGAAAAGCCAAAGGTTGTGCGTTCATGACATCCTCTCCAAACTGCTGTTCTATTTATCCATTGCTTATATCATACCAAACTTGCGCGCCATATGCATTTTAACTTGCTGGTATGCTATAATGAAGAAATGCAAAAGGAGTAGGGGAATTGAAGAGAAGACAGCAATTACAAAAAAGATTTGCCATTTTCACAGTTGGATTGCTAATCATGACTCTTGGAATCACGCTGACGATCGTTGCCAATTTGGGTGTCGCTCCTTGGGACGTTCTTCACGTCGGACTCTATTACCAATTCGGCTTGACAATCGGTACATGGAGTATTATTGTCGGTTTTATCGTCCTGGGTATAGCCGGGATCATAATGAAAGAGTGGCCGAAGTTCGGAGCTTATTTAAATATGATTTTAGTCGGCGTTTTTATTGATATGTATATGCTTTTGCCGTTTATGGCAGAGCCGCAATCGTGGCAGGGAAAAGCCGTCATGTTCTTAGTTGGAATGGTCGTTTATGCGTACGGCATGGGAATTTATTTATCAGCAGAGCTTGGAGCCGGTCCAAGGGACAGCTTTATGCTTGCTTTGACTGCCAAGACGAAATGGAAAGTCGCAAACGCAAGGCGGCTGATGGAAGTGGGTGTTCTTGCCATCGGCTGGCTGCTTGGAGGCCCTGTTTTCATAGGAACGGTCGTTTTCAGTCTCGCAGCAGGCACTTTCATCGGTATCGCGTTGCCGCAGTGCAGGACCATTACACATAAATGGCTTAAAGACGAAAAAGTGAATGAAATTGAACGGGGTGCAAGTGTATGAAAATTTCTACCAAAGGCCGTTATGGTCTGACTATCATGATTGAACTTGGAAAAAGATATGGAGAGGGTCCCATATCCTTAAAATCGATCGCACAGTCTCATAATCTGTCTGAGCATTACCTGGAGCAGCTTGCCGGACCTCTTCGCAATGCGGGATTGGTCAAAAGCGTCAGGGGGGCGTACGGCGGATACATTTTGGCAAAGGAGCCTTCGGAGATTACTGCAGGCGACATCATCCGTGTTTTGGAAGGCCCCATCAGCCCGGTGGAAGGCATTGAGGATGAAGAACCTGCCAAAAGGGCATTATGGATACGAATACGCGACGCTGTAAAAGATGTTTTGGACAGTACGACTGTCGAAGACCTGGCCAACCATGAAGATGAAGGCCAGGTACAGCCATATATGTTTTATATCTAATCTTGAAAATTGGTGGGAACAATGAATAAAATTTATTTGGATCATGCTGCTACAACACCGCTCCATCCACAGGCTGTTGAGCAAATGACAACCGTCATGAAAGAAATATACGGCAACCCGTCCAGCATTCATGCTTTCGGCCGCCAGGCCCGTCATTTGCTGGACCGGGCGAGAACGAAGATTGCCCGGACGATTCATGCAAAAGATAATGAAATTGTCTTTACGAGCGGTGGGACGGAAGCAGATAATCTCGCAGTCATAGGGACAGCCATCGCAAACCGTGATAAAGGGAAGCATGTCATCACTTCGTCCATTGAACATCACGCCGTACTTTACGCCTGTAACTTCCTTGAGAAGGAAGGGTTTGAAGTGACATATGTACAGCCGGATGAAAATGGATTGATCCATGTGGGAGAGATTGAAAAAGCTCTTCGAGATGATACGATCCTTGTAACGATCATGTTTGCTAACAACGAAGTGGGGACCATTCAGCCAATCAGCAAAATCGGTTCATTATTAAAGGACCATCAGGCTTATTTTCACACGGATGCCGTTCAGGCGTATGGGACGGAAGAAATAGATGTAAATGATCTTCACGTTGATCTTTTGTCCGCTTCTGCCCATAAAATAAATGGGCCAAAAGGCGTCGGGTTTCTCTATATCAAGAATGGAACAAGAATGGATTCTTTGTTCTATGGAGGAGAACAGGAGCTGAAGAGGCGGCCGGGTACAGAAAATCTTGTATCTATTGCAGGATTTGCGGAAGTCGCTTCGATTACTTCCAGCAGGCTGGAAGAAAAAAGACAGTCATATAAACAGCTTAAGGATAAATTTCTCCAGGCGCTTGAAGACGAAAAAATCAATTTTACAGTCAACGGTTCAATGGAGGAATCGGTTCCCCATATTTTGAATATCAGCTTTCCCGGCACGGAAGTGGAATCCCTTCTTGTGAATTTTGACTTGTCCGGAATTGCGGCATCAAGCGGTTCAGCATGTACAGCCGGTTCTATTGAGCCATCCCATGTATTGACAGCTATGTTTGGCAGCGGATCGGAACGGACCCGCAATTCAATCCGTTTCAGTTTCGGGCTCGGCAATACAGGGGAACAAGCCGTGGAGGCAGCTGAGAAAATAGCTGAAATTGTCCGAAGGCTTACGACATGAAAGGAAGATTACCGTGAATAAAGCACCGAAGGATACACGTGTGATCGTCGGTATGTCCGGTGGAGTCGACTCATCTGTAGCCGCCCTCCTGTTAAAAGAGCAAGGCTATGATGTAATCGGAATTTTTATGAAAAATTGGGATGACACGGATGAATTCGGCGTATGCACGGCTACAGAAGATTACAATGACGTTATAAGGGTATGCAATCAAATCGGCATACCGTATTATGCCGTCAACTTTGAACAGCAATATTGGGATAAGGTATTCACTTATTTCCTTGATGAATATAAAGCGGGAAGAACGCCCAATCCTGATGTGGTGTGCAACAAAGAAATCAAATTTAAAGCGTTTTTGGATCACGCACTAAAGCTTGGCGCTGATTATTTGGCGACAGGCCACTATGCGCGGGTCGAACGTGGCAATGGGGAAGTTAAAATGCTGCGGGGCATTGATCAAAACAAGGATCAGACGTACTTTTTAAACCAGCTGACCCAGGACCAGCTTCAAAAAGTCATGTTTCCGCTTGGGGGCATCGACAAGAAAAGGGTAAGGGAAATTGCCAAAGAAGCAGGCCTGGCTACGGCAGAGAAAAAGGACAGTACGGGAATCTGTTTTATCGGAGAACGGAATTTCAAGGAGTTCTTAAGCGGCTATCTTCCGGCCCAGAAAGGGAACATGGAGACCTTGGACGGAAGAAGAGTCGGCAGTCATGACGGATTGATGTATTATACAATCGGACAACGCCATGGTCTTGGCATCGGGGGAGCAGGCGATCCGTGGTTTGTCGTCGGAAAAAATCTTGAGCAAAATGTTTTATATGTGGAACAGGGGTTCCATCATCCGGCTTTATATTCCGACAGCATCCAGGCCATCAAGGTGAACTGGATTTCCGATCAGGAGAAAGAATCAGAGTTTACCTGTACGGCAAAATTCCGTTACCGGCAGCCGGATGAGGAAGTCACGGTCAAGCTGCTGCCGGGAAATGAAGCCGAAGTCAGGTTTGCAAGGCCGGTAAGAGCTGTGACGCCCGGGCAGGCAGTCGTGTTTTATGACGGTGATGTCTGCCTTGGCGGAGGAACGATTGACCGGATTTTCCGGGATGGACAAAGATTAATGTATGTTGGATAATTGGAAGGCTGCTTATTTTCATAAGCGGCTTTTTCCGCTGTTTAAGGAAGTATAAGATTTTTTAGCTTTAAAATTTTGAACAAATCCTTTTATTGTCTAGCTCCAGCGCCTATCGACTAGCAGACTTCGCGCCTCCTCCTACGATAAGTCAACATCGGCTCGTTCCTCGCCGTGTTTCCTTTATCTCGTCGGAGGCACTCCAGTCTGTACGTCGATGGGCAAGGCGCTTGCGCTTTTCTTATGTTATAATTTCACTAAAAGAACTAATGTACGGAGTGTAGCAAATGGATAAAAACAGGCAGGGCATTGAATATTTACAGCAGGGAGAAATGGAAAAAGCCATACAAATGTTTACGGCTGCTATCGAAGAAAATCCGAAAGATCCGGTAGGTTATGTAAACTTCGCAAACGTTCTTCTGTCGGTAAGAGAGCCGCAGCGTGCAGAAGAATTTTTAAAACGCGCCATTGAACTGGATGATCAGGCGTCAGCAGCCTATTACAGCTACGGGAATTTATACTTTAATCAGGAAAAATATCCGGAAGCTGCCGGCATGTTTGAAAAAGCTTTGGCAATCGGGCCGGAGACGAATGATTTACATTACATGCTCGGCATGTGCTTTGTGAACCTTGGCAAAAATGAGCTGTCACTCCCTTACCTTCAAAGGAGTGTGGAGTTGGATGATGCGGATACTGAAGCAAAATTCCAGTACGGCCTGGCACTGGCGAGGGCAGGAGTCATGGATGAAGCGATTAAGAAATTGACAGAAGTGACTGAAGCGGACCCCAAGCATGCAGACGCTTTTTATAATCTTGGGGTTGCTTATGCAGGCAAAGAAAACCAGCTTGAAAAAGCCTTGGATCAATTCAATAAAGCATTGGCCGTCCAGCCTGATCACCTTCTTGCCGGCAATGGCAAAAAATTGGTGGAGCAGGCATTAAAAGAGCAAGACTAAGCAATAGGGGAGGTTCCGGCAATGGAATCGCTTGATTTGTTTTCCGAAAATGAAAAGTTCATGAAGGGCCGGCACCTCGCCACGATTTTCCATAATGAACAAAACCTGTACTCTGTCGTCAGGATCAGAGTGGAAGAGACAAACGAGGAGTATAAGGAAAAAGAAGCGGTCATCACCGGTTATTTTCCAAAAATACACGAACAGGAAACGTATATTTTTTACGGCGGTTTAAAGGAACATCCGAAATTTGGCCTCCAATTTCATGCGAACCATTTCAAAAAGGAAATTCCGCAGACAAAACAAGGGCTTGTCATGTACCTATCCAGTGATTTATTCAAAGGCATCGGTGAAAAAACGGCCGAAAGAATCGTAGAAGCTCTCGGAGAGAATGCCATCAGCATCATTTTGAGCAAGCCGTCGGTCCTGGATGAAATTCCGCGGGTTTCTCCGGAAGCAGCCAAAAATCTGTATGAAGCACTGCTTGAACACCAAGGACTGGAACAGGTCATGATCGGCCTGAATCAATACGGATTCGGGCCGCAACTATCCATGAAGATTTACCAGGTGTACAAAGAAGATACATTAGCCATAATTGAAAAGAATCCGTACCAGCTTATAGAAGATGTAGAAGGTGTCGGTTTCGGCAGGGCTGATGAGCTGGGAGTCCAGCTTGGCATCGTCGGGAATCATCCGGACAGAATCAAGGCCGGATGCCTGTATGTTCTTGACCAGCAATGCATGCAAAACGGACATGTCTATTTAGAGGCGGAGCAGCTGCTTGAACAGGTGAAACAGCTGCTTGAAAGCAGCCAGGCGGTTGAAATTCCTTTCCAAATTATTGCTGATGCCCTTGTCCAGTTAAAAGAAGAAGGAAAAATAATTGGTGAGGAACAGCGTATTTACATGCCATCTCTTTATTTTTCAGAGAAAGGCCTTGTTGCGAACATCCGGCGGATTATGGAACAAAAACAGTATGCTGATCAATTTCCGGAATCCGAGTTTTTATTGGCGCTTGGGAATCTGGAAGAGCGGTTGGGCGTCCAGTATGCACCATCCCAGAAAGAAGCGATTCAAACAGCCTTGACGAGTCCTTTAATGATACTGACAGGCGGACCCGGAACCGGAAAAACAACGGTCATTAAGGGAATTGTCGAACTGTATGCCGAGCTTCACGGCTGTTCGCTCGATCCTCACGCATATAAAAAAGAAGATATATTTCCGTTTATTTTGGCTGCACCGACAGGACGTGCCGCAAAAAGAATGGCGGAATCGACCGGGCTTCCTGCCATGACCATTCACAGGCTGTTGGGCATGACAGGTCAGGAGAGCCTGGATACAGAAGGCGAACGTGAAATCGAAGGAAAGATCATCATTATCGACGAAATGTCGATGGTGGATACATGGCTTGCCCATCAGCTTTTCAAGTCACTCCCCGATTCGATCCAGGTCATTTTGGTGGGAGATGAAGACCAGCTTCCTTCAGTTGGTCCCGGGCAAGTGCTGAAAGATCTTTTGGCCTCTAATACTCTTCCGGTTGTCCAATTAACAGACATTTATCGGCAGGCGGACGGTTCGTCGATTGTGGAACTGGCACACAAAATAAAGAACGGAAAGATCCCTTCCGATGTTACGGCTCAGCGGAAAGACCGGTCTTTTATCAAATGCCAGGCACCGCAAATAGGGGGTGCTGTTGAGCAGGTTGTAAAAAATGCTCTAACAAAAGGATACACGGCCAAGGATATTCAGGTATTAGCCCCCATGTACCGCGGGCCCGCCGGAATCGACAACCTGAATAAAATATTGCAGGAAGTTTTTAATCCCAAAAAAGAAAAATGGAATAAGGAAATCACATTGGGAGAGACAAAATTCAGGATTGGGGACAAAGTGCTGCAGCTCGTCAACCAGCCGGAAAAAAATGTCTTCAATGGGGATATCGGTGAAATCATTTCCATATTGTATGCAAAAGAAAACGTCGAAAAGCAGGACATGATCATTGTCTCTTTTGAAGGTACGGAAGTCACATACATGCGCCAGGATTTTAACCAGATTACCCATGCTTTTTGCTGTTCCATCCATAAGGCGCAAGGAAGCGAATTTCCGATCGTCATCCTTCCGGTTGTGAGGAATTATTATCGGATGCTGCGCCGCAATTTATTATATACAGCCATCACAAGGAGCAAGCAGTTTCTCATTTTGTGCGGAGAAGAAAGTGCTTTCCGGGTCGGGATAGAACGTGAAGATGATCAAAAAAGGCAAACTACACTGCGTGAGAAACTGGCTGGTGAAAAGCAACAGCCGGTCATAGAAGAAAAAATGAATGAGGAGCAAGAGGAATTGTCATATGAAGATAAACTTTTCTTGGCAGACCCCATGATTGGCATGGAAAATGTTTCACCTTATGATTTCCTCGATTGAGCGGAAAATAAAAATGTTCGAAAAAGGTGGTGTGCATCTTTGCGGACATTTTCTTTATTGAAAGGGATGCCGGTTTACGACCGGAATGGCGAAATGCTTGGTGAAGTTTGTGACATTTGCATAGGCGATGAGGGAATGGTGACAGATCTTTTGCTGCAGATGAAAGGTTTCATCGGGAAAAAGCTGCGCGTCCCCGTGCAGTCCGTTTCATCCTTTGGCGAAGATGGAATCATGGTTGACAGCAACGGGCAATTCTCCATATACCAGGAGCTTGATGATGAATACACAATGCATCATGGCCGCCCTTTAGCCAAAAAAAATACGATGACGCCGCAAGGCGAACAGCTCGGATTGCTGGATGATGTATATTTTTTGGAAAAAGAGGGTACAATCGTTGGATACGAGCTGACTGATGGATTCTTTTCGGATATAACGGAGGGAAAGCGGATCATCCGTACCCTCGATCCCCCTAGTATTGGAAAGGATGCCATCATTGTGTCAGCAATCAATCAACGAGGTGGCAGTACCCATGATGAAATGTCCGAATTGTCAAAGCAAGGACCTTGGTAAAATTGGAGTCAATCAGTATTATTGCTGGAATTGCTTCATTGAACTTTCCATCGGAAAGGAAATCATCTATACCCACCAGGTGGAAGAAGATGGTACTTTAAGTTCCTTGGATGATCTGTTTGACGAGCGGGAACGCAAGTTGAGCTAGGGGCTGCCCTCAGAAGGCAGCCTCTTGAACTATTTCTTTTCTTACCTGCGATTAAAATGTGATAAAAAACGGCACACTAATCGCAGGAGGGAACAAGTTGAAGCAAAAGCGGCTCCGCTTAATATACAATTTGGCGATTGTGTTATTGTTATTTATCATTCTATATTGTTTTCTGCTCTTAAAACCGCTGTGGAAACCGGTTTTTACGATTGTGTGCATCGGGCTGCTGCCATTTATGATAGGCGGCTTTATTGCTTATCTGCTTCATCCGATTGTTAAAAAAATAGAATTGCTTGGCATTAACCGGATTGTGGCGATCCTTGCCATTTATGTGCTGTTTTTCGGCGGAATGGGATATGCTCTTTATGTGGGAATTCCCGTTCTGATTGATCAAGTCAGCCATTTCTCGGAGCATATACCCGAATTGGCGGGACATTATAAAGGCCTGGTGAAAGACCTGCATGAATCGACTTCGAGATGGCCAGATGGTATACAGACTCAAATTGAAGAACGTGTTGATGATTTTGAACAATGGTTAAACCGGTTTTTGGAAAAAACCATGTCTGCCTTTAAAGGACTGATCAACTTTATTTTTGTTTTGGCTGTCATTCCTTTCATTTCTTTTTACATATTGAAGGATCTGGACCTGATCAAAAAAGCTGCCTGGTATATGACACCGAAAAAATGGCGGAAACAGGGAAAGGAATTTCTTTCAGCCGTCAATACTTCCCTTGGAGGCTACATCCGCGGCCAGTTGCTTGTTTGCGTTTTGATAGGAACGATTTCCACCCTTTTATTTTGGCTGATTGGACTGGATTATCCTGTCATCATGGGCTTGATTGTAGCTTTTACAAACATCATTCCCTATTTCGGCCCGGTTATCGGGGCCGTTCCTGTCACTGCCTTCGCCTTGCTAAGCTCAGTCAAGCTGGCACTGATGTCTGCCGGCATCATCGTTTTGCTCCAATTGCTGGAGGGGAATGTCCTTTCACCTTACATCGTCGGGAGATCGATCAATATTCATCCCCTTTTTATCATTGCCGCTTTAATTATAGGCGGAGAAGCGGGAGGAGTAATCGGCATGCTTGTCGCCGTTCCTCTTTTGGCTATATTAAAAGTGGCTGTTGTCCATTCACGCGATTACTTTATTAAAGCAAAACAGACGTAGATGGGATAGGCCCCTAAAGGATTTGACAAAGATTTTTCTATTACCTATAATTTCTAGTAGCTAATATACTTAAAAACGAAGAAGGATCCATTCTTATTACTGCCCATCTGAGCGACAGCTTTCCTGTGTCGCAGAAGAGAGGAATTTCCGAGGCTGAAAGAAATTCCAGATGAAGAGTAATAATGAGCTAATCCGGAGTGCAGTTAAAAGCCTGCCGTTCACCGCGTTAAGGTCCTGAGAGATGACAAAGAATAGTTCTTTGTTAAATCAGGGTGGTACCGCGTGCAAGCTTCGCCCCTGGCTGGGGAGGAGCTTTTTTTATTTACATTAATAAATAGGAGGAAAAAAGGATGAAAAAACTGACTGGCTCACAAATCAGACAGATGTTTTTGGATTTTTTTCAGGAAAAAGGACATAAAGTGGAGCCCAGTGCTTCCCTTATCCCGCATGATGATCCGTCCTTGCTGTGGATTAACAGCGGTGTTGCAACACTGAAGAAATATTTCGACGGCAGGGAGATTCCCGAGAATCCGAGAATCGTCAATGCGCAAAAGTCCATCCGGACAAACGACATTGAAAATGTCGGAAAAACAGCAAGGCATCATACATTTTTTGAAATGCTCGGGAATTTTTCCATCGGGGATTATTTCAAGAAAGAAGCGATCGAATGGGCATGGGAGTTTCTGACAAGTGAAAAATGGATCGGATTTGATCCGGAAAAATTGTCTGTAACGATCCATCCTGAAGACGATGAGGCATTTGAACTGTGGAATCAAATGATCGGAATGCCGAAAGAAAGAATCATCCGCCTTAAGGAGAATTTCTGGGATATCGGTGAAGGGCCGAGCGGCCCCAACTCGGAGATCTTTTTTGACAGGGGCCCGGAATATGGTGATGATCCGAATGATCCGGAGCTGTTTCCGGGCGGTGAAAATGAAAGATACCTTGAAATCTGGAACCTTGTCTTTTCGCAGTTCAATCATAATCCGGACGGGACTTACACGCCTTTGCCAAAGAAAAACATCGATACCGGAATGGGACTGGAACGTATGGCTTCCGTTGTACAGGATGTCCCGACCAACTTTGAGACAGATTTATTCATGCCGATCATCAAAGAGACAGAAAAGCTTTCCGGTAAGGCTTACGGCGAAAGTACCGAACAGGATACCGCATTTAAGGTTATTGCGGACCATGTACGGACAGTCGTATTTGCTGTAAGTGACGGGGCTCTGCCTTCAAATGAAGGCCGCGGATATGTATTAAGGAGACTTCTCCGCAGGGCTGTCCGCTATGGAAAGAACTTAAAGATTGAAAAACCATTCATGTACCGTCTTGTTCCTGTTGTGGGTGAAATCATGAAAGATTTCTATCCGAAAGTTTTGGAGAACACAGACTTCATTGAACGGGTCATTAAAAATGAAGAGGAACGCTTCCATGAAACATTGAATGATGGATTGGAAATTTTGTCTTCACTTATAGAGAGAGCGAAAGCCGAAGGAAAAGATATGATTTCCGGCAAGGATGTTTTCAGGCTCTACGACACGTACGGTTTTCCTGTTGAACTGACTGAAGAATATGCGGAAGAAGAGCAAATGAAAGTTGATCATGACGGCTTTGCAAAGGAAATGGAAAAGCAGAGGGAAAGAGCCCGCTCCGCCAGAAGCGAAACGGATTCCATGCAGGTTCAAAGCGGCACCCTTTCCGAATTGACAGTCAGCAGTGAATTTGTCGGCTATGAGCACCTTGAAACGGATTCGGTTGTTCTTGCTATTTTAAAAGAGGGAGACATCACGGAAACAGTGGAAAAAGGGGATGAGATCCAATTCATATTGGACGTCACGCCTTTTTATGCCGAAAGCGGCGGCCAGGTTGCAGATCATGGAATCGTCAGCGGGCCTTCCCAGAAAATTGAAGTGACCAAAGTGATCAAAGCACCAAACGGCCAAAATCTTCATACGGGAGTCGTAAAAGAAGGCACTATAAAAACCGGCAATAAAGTGAAAGCCAAGGTTGATGAGAAAATGCGCGGCCAAATCATCAAAAATCATACGGCGACACATTTGCTGCATAAGGCATTGAAGGATGTTCTCGGAACCCATGTCAATCAGGCAGGCTCATATGTCGGACCGGAAAGACTCCGTTTTGACTTCTCCCATTTCGGTTCAGTAACGGATGAAGAATTGAAAAAAGTTGAAGAGAAGGTAAACCGTGATATTTGGGCCAATCATCCGGTCGATACGAAGCTGACAAGCCTGGCTGAAGCGAAGGAAATGGGAGCCATGGCTCTATTCGGTGAAAAATACGGAGAAACCGTGCGTGTTGTATCCGCAGGAGACAGTCTGGAATTATGCGGCGGCTGCCATGTATCCAATACCGCAGAAATCGGCCTGTTTAAAATTGTTGCGGAAAGCGGAATTGGGGCAGGAGTGCGCAGGATCGAAGCGGTCACTGGTGAGCATGCATTCCGCTTCATGAATGGCCAGGTGAACGAGTTGCATGCCGTGGCAGAGAAATTAAAGACAAAACCGGCCCAAGCAGTGGAAAGGACGGAGGCCCTTCTCCTGGAATTAAAGGAACTGCAAAGGGAAAATGAATCTCTCACAGCAAAGCTCGCCCATGTGGAAGCCGGGAGCCTTATCCAAAAAGCCAAGGAGATCGAAGGAATCAAAGTGATTGTAAGCCAAGTCCAAGACGCGGATATGAATACACTCAGAAATATGGGGGATGATTTAAAACAGCAGCTTGGATCAGGGATTGTCGTGCTTGGATCCGTACAAAACGGAAAAGTGAACATTATCGCCGGCGTAACAAAAGATTTGATGGAAAAAGGGTATCATGCCGGAAAATTGGTCAAAGAGGTTGCTTCACGGTGCGGCGGCGGAGGAGGAGGCCGTCCGGATATGGCACAGGCAGGCGGGAAAAATCCGGATCAATTGGAATCGGCTCTTTCCTTTGTGGGTGAATGGATAAAATCCGTTTGATTCCCGCTTCAAATCATGTACAATGAAGGTAATGTTTAAAAGCCGGGCCAGTCAGGCAAGTTCTGAAAGAAGGTGTTGTTGTAAATGGGCTCTTTTGATAAAACAATGCGGTTCGAGTTCCATGAAGATCCAATGGAACATGACGTCAAAGAGGTTCTAATGCATGTATACGGGGCTCTTCAAGAAAAGGGATACAATCCCATCAACCAGATAGTCGGTTATTTGCTTTCCGGCGACCCCGCCTATATTCCAAGGCATCAAGATGCACGCAATATTATGAGGAAGCTGGAAAGGGATGAAATCATCGAAGAGCTGGTGAAGTCCTATTTAAAGCAGCATCGTGAGGGGACATGAGTTTGAGGATGATGGGCCTTGATGTTGGCTCCAAGACAGTGGGCGTCGCAGTCAGCGATGAAATGGGCTGGACTGCCCAAGGTATTGAGACAGTATCAATCAACGAAGAAAAGAATATGTTTGGATTTGACCGGATTGGTGAAATTATTAAAGAATACGGTATTGAACAAATCATTGTTGGCCTGCCGAAAAATATGAACAATACGATTGGCCCTCGCGGAGAAGCATCGATGGCTTATGCTGAAAACTTGAGAAGGAGATTTCAGCTGCCTGTTCAGTTATGGGATGAACGACTGAGCACAATGGCGGCTGAAAGGGTCCTTCTTGCAGCGGATGTCAGCAGAAAAAAGAGAAAAAAGGTCATTGATAAAATGGCAGCCGCAATGATATTGCAAAGTTTCTTGGACAGCCAACAAAAATGAGGTGATTTCTGATGGAAAATGGAGAAAATTATATTACAATCGTAGATGAAGAAGGCAATGAGGAATTGTTTGAAGTTCTCTTTACGTTTGATTCCGATGAATTCAACAAATCATATGTTTTATACTATCCTGCAGGCGCAGATAATGAAGAGAACGAAGAAATTGAGATCCATGCCTCTTCTTATATACCAAGCGAAGATGGAGAAGACGGGAATATGCAGCCGATCGAAACCGAAGAAGAATGGGATATGATAGAAGAGATGCTCAACACTTTCCTTGCCGAAGAGGAAGAAGAATAAAAAATTCGCCGATCCGGGTATTCCAGGGTCGGCGAATTTTTTTACATATTTCGGTTAAATCAATGGATTTTCACTGACGTTCCGTAAAATTATTGTATAATAGGTGTGGTGCGCAAGCAAAATAAACAGCAATTTCGGGAGGGGGACCCCTGCTTAATGAAAAACAAAGAAAAAGATAAAATAGATAAGCAGGCAAGAGCAGCTTTGATTAGAGAGAATTTGCTCGAAAAAAGGAGTGAGGCGGTCATCATAAGAAAAATCGTTGCCATCATAACGCTTAGTTGCGGTGCCCTTCTTTTAATAGCGGCACTTGGCAGCTATTTATATATAAAATCTGCTCTTAAACCGGTGGATTCTGATAGTAAAAAAGAGATCCAGGTGGAAGTGCCGATCGGTTCGTCAACAACTTCCATTGGAAAGCTTCTTGAAGATAAAGGAGTGATAAAAAATGCTTCCGTCTTCAAGTACTATGTCAAATTTAATAATATTTCAGGTTTTCAGGCAGGCACATATACATTTACGCCGTCCATGTCATTGAAAGAGATTTCGCAGAACCTGCAAACCGGGATTCTGGCCCAAAAGCCGGTATTTAATATTACGGTTCCGGAAGGCTATTCTTTGGATCAAATAGCAGGATTGATCTCCAAGCAGACTGGACAGCCCAAAGAAGAGATTCTGAAGGAACTTGATAAAAAGGAGACTGTGAAGCTGTTTGGAGAAAAATATCCGGAGCTTTTCACGGATGACGCATTGAGCAGCAAGGTGAAGCATCCGTTGGAAGGATATTTATATCCGGCTACCTATCCATATTACGAGGAAAAGCCTTCAATTGAGGCAATTATCGATCCGATGATTAAAAAAACACAGGAAGTCATAGCGAAATATACGGATAAGATAGAGGAAAAGGACATCAATATCCATGAACTGTTAACAATGGCTTCCCTGATTGAAAAAGAGGCAACCGAAAAAGCGGACAGGCATTTGATTTCAAGTGTGTTCTATAACCGACTGGATGAGGATATGCCGCTTCAGACCGATCCCACCGTTTTATATGCATTGGGCAAACACAAAAAGCGGACCATGTATAAAGACCTTGAGGTTGAGTCACCATATAATACGTATAAAGTGAAAGGCCTGCCGCCGGGACCGATTTCCAATGCAGGCGAAACGTCCATTGAGGCAGCCCTTAACCCGGCTGACAGCCAATATTTGTACTTTTTGGCAGAGCATGGCACAGGGGAAGTCCATTATGCAAAAACATTGAAAGAGCATAATGAATTAAAGGCAAAATATATCACGGATAAAAGGAAGTAGGTGTCTGGAATGGATCATCTGATTGATCATTATATCGAGTCCCTGCTTCCGCGAAGAAGTGAGCTGTTCCGGCAGATGGAAAAATTTGCTGAAAAAGAGCACGTTCCGATTATGGAACAAACGGCCATCGAAGTGATGCTTCAGTTCCTGAGGATCCAAAATCCGGCTAAAATATTGGAAGTTGGAACAGCGATCGGCTATTCTGCTTTAAGGATGGCAGATGCTCTGCCTGAAGCGGAAATCATAACGATAGAAAAAGATCCCGCAAGAGCGGAACAGGCAAGGAATTATATCGAGGCTGCCGGTAAAGATGATCGAATAACCGTCTTGGAAGGCGATGCTTTGGAGCTTGGTGAAAGAGTGACGGAGCTGGGACCATACGATGCCATTTTTATTGATGCGGCAAAAGGCCAGTACATGAAGTTTTTCAATATGTATAGTCCATTGCTTAGGGAGCGGGGATGCATTTACTCTGATAATGTCCTATTCAGGGGATATGTTGCGGAAGAGGAAGTCAACCAGCGCCGCTTTCGGAGTCTTGCAAGAAAAATGAAGGAATTCAACCGTTTTCTTATGGGGCATGATGGGTATATTACAACTATTATTCCTGTAGGGGACGGGCTTGCGGTGAGCAAAAAACGGTGATTATCTCCAAAACTGTACTCATACTCTTGAACTAATGTCATTTTTGTAATATGATGGCATAGATAATAATATAAAGAACAAATATGAACAGATAGCGCGCCCTGCATGTGGCGCGCTGTCATGTATTTCATGACCGAATAATCCAATGATCTTTGGATGAGGGAATTCATAAGGAGTGAAGGGAAATGGCTGCAGAAAAAGAATTTCACATGACAGAAGCCGGAAAAGAAAAATTAGAACAGGAACTTGAATACTTAAAGACCGTCCGAAGAAAAGAAGTTGTCGAACGGATTAAAGTGGCCCGCAGTTTCGGGGATCTATCGGAGAACTCGGAATACGACTCCGCGAAAGAAGAACAGGCATTTGTCGAAGGAAGAATCACCACTTTGGAAAATATGATCCGCAATGCAAAAATCATTGAGGAAGATGAGCTTAATTCTGATAAAGTGACTTTAGGGAAAACGGTTACTTTCAAAGAACTTCCTGATGGCGACGAGGAAACATATACGATAGTTGGAAGTGCCGAAGCCGATCCGTTCGAAGGGAAAATTTCCAACGATTCACCTATCGCCAAAAGTTTAATGGGACAAAAAGTCAATGAAGAAGTGACAGTCCAGACGCCTGGCGGTGAAATGAGAGTCAAAATCGTTTCAATCAGCTAAAACAAAAGCGCAAGCGCCTGTTTATCGACGTACAGACTGGAGTGCTTTTGACGAGATAAAGGAAACACGGCGACGAAGGCAGGCTCAAGCAGCGACGTCCTGTCGCTTCGCCTGCACTAGCACGTCCTGTGCGTCGGAGCCGATGTTGACTTATCGTAGGAAAGCTACTACTTGAAATGGCCTCGTGTGATGCTTCCTCGAGTTGGCGTCGTGCAGCTTTGCTATGATGTTCGCCAAACATCCTCGAATAAGCTACGCCGCAGGAGCACACCAGGTACGAAGTCTGCTAGTCGATAGGCGCTGGAGCTAGACGAAACGAAAGCGCGACAAAAACACGGAAGCCCTCATAGGGTTACCGTGTTTTTTAAATGGGGCTGTGCCGGTGATTTTTTGCTGACAGTTATATCTCTTTCCCTTGGCGGCAACAATGGGAAAGAGGTGCTTGAAATGCTGCAAAAACGTATATTATTTATAACTGTTCTTATATTTATGATGATGGCCGGCCTCCTCGGAAGACTGATGCAAATACAATTATTTCAGGCTGAAAATTTTTCTGAAAACAACGTGAATCTGATCAAAGAAAGTGTCCGGCAAAGGACACATGAGCTGATTTTGGATGACGGAAGGGGACAGTTCCTTGACAGGGACGGGAACCCGCTTTCCTTCGAAGAAAAATCCGTACTTGTCATCTTTCCATTTATTAAAAACATGGACTGGAACAGCTCGGAGGTTGCAAAAATCTTAAACATATCCCATCGGGACCTTATCAATCAGGTAGAGGCATCCAGGGAGCCTGTCTTAGCAGGGGGGAAGGACCCGCTATTATTGACAGAACAGCAAGCAGAGAACATCAATCAGCTTCAAATTCCCGGAGTGTTCGCCGTTAAAAAGAAAATATTACCCGAGCATCCCCCCGCTGGACAATTCATCGGCATTTATGGGGAAAATGAGGAGATTTTTAAGACCCGCTACCCTGATAAAGATTGGAGAAATAAAGCCGTCGGCCTTTCCGGTTTGGAAAAAACCTTTGATGAGTTTTTGCAGGCTGAAAGTGAAACAAAATTTGTCTATCATGTTGATGGGGTTGGAAATCCTTTATTTGGGATTGATGTAAAATATGCAGGGCAGGCAAACCCATTTTTTCCATTAGAGGCCAAAACAACGATTGACCAATCTTTGCAAAAAGAAATCGAAGCCTTGTTGGATGAACATCACATTCAAAAGGGCGGCGCAATCCTGCTTGATGTAAAAACAAATGATATACTGGCAGTGGCCTCAAGGCCCCATATCAACAGTAAAGATCCCTTCTTGGATGAAGGATCAAAAAATATGATGTTCAAGCAGCTCATCCCGGGATCGGTATTTAAAACAGTCGTTGCCGCAGCGGCGATAGAAGAAGGGATTGTGGAAGAAAAGGATCAGTTTCGCTGTGATTTGGATATAAGGGGAAACCCTGCAGAGCGGAATCTTGGCCGGCTTAATTTTGAAGAAAGCTTTGCCAGGAGCTGCAATCGCACCTTTGCGGAACTGGCCGGATCTTTAATGGAAAAAGACCCAATGATTCTTGAAAATTATGCACGTAAGCTCGGATTGCTTGAAGCTGTCTCATGGCAGGGGGATGTGTTTCAACTGAGCGGATTCAAACAGTTTGAACACGATCCCGGAAGAATTTTTGCCGACAATGACAGCAGAAAAGACCGAAACTTCATAGCACAGACCGGGATCGGCCAACAGGAGGTCCGCCTTTCCCCGATATCAGTGGCAAACATGATGGCTGCCATTGCCAGAGGGGGAGAAAAAATGACGGTAAGGGCCGTATCCGAAATCCAATATGGTGATGGGACGACAATGGCTTCGTTTGACCGGCAACAGCCCGACGGCGAGCGGATATCACCATTTGCAGCGATTAAATTGCAGCAGCTGCTTAGAAAAGTAGTGACTGATCCTGAAGGGACAGGACACATGATGAATGATCTTCCCTATCAGGTGGCGGGGAAAACCGGTACAGCCGAAACATCCGTGATTCATGAAGGGCAGCAGCTTCATCATAAATGGTTTGCGGGTTATTTTCCATTCGATGACCCGCAATATGTGCTGGTTACTGTAAATATGGATGTGCCCGGCGATCAGGGCGGGGTCAATCCGCTGTTTGCAGATATTGTGCAAATGATTTATGGCCAAAAGCAAACCGAAGTTGATCACGCAGTGCCTTCCGGGTGAAAAATGGGTGCATGTTTTCCCTTGTCCATGATATTATAGGTTCAATGACGGGGGGGATTTTTAATGCCGATTGATTTTAAAGATGATAAATCACGCTCTTCTCTCCGTGCAAAACGGAGGAAAACGAATATTATTTTAAACACGCTTATTGCGGTAGTCATCATTTTGATTTTGCTTGTCGGTGGTTCCATTTTTTTCGGAGGAAGCGATACTGATAAAGAGCAGGCGGAAAGCAAGCCGAACACCGAGGAGGCAAAGCAAAATGATCAAACGTCTGATGAAAAGAACGTACAGACCGATGAAAATGAAGATGAGCCGGATGCCGAAGAAGATAAAGATGAAGAAGGAAAATTGGAAGAGTCGGAAAGCGATGAGCCGAATGTTGAGAAGGTCCTCGTCAATCCGGCTTGGAAACCGATTGGGACTGAGCAGGTGAACGGCCATCAATCTTCCTATAACATGGGAACAACCGACTGGAATGAAAAGCTTAAGGCTGCTGCCTATGCCGTAGATATTCCTGTTGACAACATGACGGCCTGGTGGGTCACAGGCGGAGATAATCCTGAAAATCAGGCCGAATTGACAGTATCCGCTAAGGGCAGCGATGAAACATACCGCGTCTATATCGAATGGGTAGACGGTGAAGGCTGGAAGCCTGTCGAAGTAAAAAAATTGATACAGAATGATAAAAGATAAAGACAAGGGAGTTTAAATAATAATGAAAATAGCAGTTATCGGGGCGATGGAAGAAGAGGTTGAGCTTCTTCGTGAAAAAATGGATGTCCAAATGACAGAAGTGATTGCTCATTGTGAGTATTTCATCGGAACGTTACACGATAAAGAAATCATCCTATCAAGATCAGGGATCGGAAAAGTAAATGCTGCCATGGCTGCAACCATTCTATTGGATCGATACAAACCTGATGCAGTGATCAATACAGGTTCTGCAGGTGGATATAATCCTGAACTCAAAATTGGCGATCTTGTCGTTTCAAGCGAAGTTCGCCATCATGATGTCGATGTGACTGCTTTCGGTTACAAATACGGCCAGGTTCCTCAGCTGCCGGAGGCTTTTAAGGCAGATGGAAAAATGATAGAAGTTGCCGAGACTGCAGCACGTTCGGTTGAAGGGGTCCAGGCGGTCAGGGGACTGATTGCCACTGGCGATACGTTTATGAGCGATCCAGAAAAAGTTGAATTTGTCCGCGGGAAATTCCCGAACATACAGGCAGTGGAAATGGAAGGGGCAGCGATTGCCCAAGTGGCCCATCAATTTGACATTCCATTTGTCGTCATCAGGTCCCTATCTGATATTGCCGGCCAGAAATCGGAGATCTCATTTGACAAATTCATTGAAACAGCCTCAGTCAACTCAGCAAACCTTGTCATGGAAATGATAAAGGGGCTGGAATAAGAAAAGCGGAAGGCGCGCAGCCTTAGGCGACAAGCACAAGACGAATTTTGATGAGGGAGCTTTTCAGCCACCACAGCAATTCGGCTTGATCCTTTCGCCGATGGCGCCTGGAGCTGGACATATCACATCATCATTCCTTATAAATGTTTCGTTCAAATTTTATACTTTCCTTACCTTAAATAATGGAAAGCCGAAGGGTCAGGGGGACACCTTCGGCTTTCCTTTTATTTAGTCATGCTGAGAAACTCTTCGACATCTTTTATACAAAGATCAACGCCGGCCTGCCAAAACTCTTCTTTCGTCAGATCCGCTCCCAGATGTTTTTTCGCCAGTTCTTCGACCGTCATTCTTCCGGTGTCTTTCAAAAGTGAAATGTACTTTTGTTCGTATTCTTTCCCTTCCTTCTTCGCATGGGCGTATATGCCGAGTGAAAATAAATACCCGAACGTATAAGGGAAATTATAGAAAGGGACATCCGTAATATAAAAATGAAGTTTGGCCCCCCAAAAATGCGGGTGATACAGTCCCAATGAATCCGCATAAGCTTCTTTCTGCGCAGCTTCCATCATTTCATTCAGTCTTGCGGTGCTCACCATTCCTTTTTTGCGCTCTTCATAAAAGCGTGTCTCAAAGAGGAAGCGGGAATGGATGTTCATGAGCAGGGCAATGGAATTTTGTATTTTGCTTTCAAGAAGCGCAAGCTTTTCCCCATCATCTTTGGCCAGTTCAAGCGCTGCATCTGCGACAAGCGTCTCTGCGAAAGTCGAGGCAGTTTCAGCTACATTCATTGCATAATGGCAATTTAAAGGATGGACATCTTTCATAGCATAAGTGTGGAAAGCATGCCCCAGTTCATGAGCAAGAGTTGAAACATTATCGTATGTGTCTGAGTACGTCATGAAAATTCTGGACTGATCGCTTAAGGGAAAAGATGTACAAAAGCCTCCCGGACGCTTTCCCGGCCGGTCTTCGGCTTCAATCCACCTGCCTTCGAATGCCTTTTCGGCAAAACGGGCAAGCTCGCTGCCAAACTCCCCGAAATGACGAATGATAAAGGAGGCGCCTTCCTGGTAGCTATACGCTTTTGCAGATTCTGTTACAGGAGCATCCAGGTCATACCAATTCAGTTTGTCAACTCCGAGCAGGCTCGCTTTTCTTTCAAGAAATTCAACAAAAGGTTTCTTGTTGTCAGAAATCACCTTCCACATAATGTCCAGCGTTTCTTTGCTCATCCGATTGTATTCCAATGCTTCTTTCAAAACATCATTCCAGCCGCGTTTTTTATAAACGGCCAAGCGAAATCCGGATAGGTGATTTAACGTGGCGGCAAGCAGTTCCGCTTTCTCACCCCAAGCTTTTTCCCATTCATCGAACACTCTTTTCCTTACTTGCCTGTCATGGCTTGATAACTTATTTTGGGCCTGGCCGACGGATAGATGGACTTCCTTGCCATTTTCTTTAAAAGGAATGTTCAGTTGGCTGACAATCGCATCATACATCTCTTCCCAGCCGTGAAAGCCGTCCACAGCCAAATCGTTGATGAGGGCCTCTTCTTCTTTTGACAGTTTCTCAGCCGCCTGCCTGCGTCTTTCATTTAAAACGAAATGCAGTTCCTTCAAATGATCCTGTTCAATCAGCCTCTGCCAAACGGAGTCATCAATTTGCACAAGGGCCTTATCGAGATGGGTCACTGCCGTATTGAATTTCGAAGCCAATGAGGTCACAATTCCCCTTAGTTCATTCGCTTTTACATCGCCCATATTTTGTGCCTGAAGGCATGATACGAATGATTCGGCTTGTTCAAGGCCCAAATCGGCCTTTTGAAATTTTTCCAATATAGCGGCTAACCCTGTATCTTTGCTGCTTGCAGCATCCCAGTCCTTTATGCTTTTTTCAAACGAATGAATGTCTTCTTCCACTTTCTCAAGATGAGCATGAAATTCTTTGGATGAACTGCCGCCAGGGAAAAAATCATCGAGATTCCAAGTCATTGAATATGTAATTGGCGTCAAAGGGATTCTCCTCCTTTAGAATTTCTTTTATTATATGATAATCATCCTGTTTTTCATAACAAAGCCTTATGAAAAGAACTATTTTGGCAAGACAAGCAATTGTCCTTTTTCCTCATCATATACATGTAACCAGCGGGTCATTACATCAGGGGGGTGAGGAATTGTCGGGAATTCTGACGGCTATCGGCTTGCTATTTAAAGAACTGGTCTTTCTTGTGTCATATGTAAAAAATAATGCATTTCCTCAGCCGCTTTCTCCGGAAGATGAGAAAAAGTACTTAATGAGAATGGCTGAAGGGGATGAAGAAGCACGAAACATATTGATTGAACATAATCTCCGGCTTGTCGCCCACATCGTAAAGAAGTTTGAAAATACGGGGGAAGACTCGGAAGACTTGATTTCCATCGGCACCATCGGACTGATCAAGGCCATTGAAAGTTATTCGTTCGGAAAAGGAACAAAACTTGCGACATATGCGGCCCGCTGCATAGAAAATGAGATTCTTATGCACTTGAGGGCGCTGAAAAAGACGCGCAAGGAGGTTTCTCTCCATGACCCCATCGGCCAGGATAAAGAAGGCAATGAGATCTCTTTGATCGATGTATTGAAATCCGATGCGGAGGATATTTTTGATACGATTCAACTGAATATGGAGCTGGAGAAAATCAAGGAATATATCGATGTATTGGATGAAAGGGAAAAGGAAGTGATCATCGGCAGATTCGGGCTGAATCTCGAAAAGGAACGGACACAGCGGGAAATAGCCAAAGAACTCGGCATTTCAAGAAGTTATGTTTCCCGGATTGAAAAGAGGGCTCTGATGAAAATGTTCCATGAATTTTACAGGGCTGAAAAAGACAAGATGAAAAATATGAAGGGCGGACAAAAAGGAGATTAAGAACAAAGGCGGAAGCGCCTGTTTATCGACGTACAGGCTGGAGCGCGTCTGACGAGATAAAGGAAACACGCGCAGCGGAGCGGAGCGATGTTGACTTATCGTAGGAAGAGCGTGAAGTCTGCTAGTCGATAGGCGCTGGCCGCCTTAAAGCGCCACGTCCTGTGGCGCCGGCGGCACTAGGACCTCCTTGTCCGTCGGAGCCGGACGCAGCTTTAAGTAACAAATAAGTTACTCACAATCTGAGCATTTTATAACACTTAATCACAAAAAAAGCAGGGGGAGGTATGGGATATTTGCCGGGAAACAATTACGGATGCATTCAATATGAATTGGAAGTGCAGCGGATGATTTATGAAGGCGGAGCTATTTTTCAGGATTACCTCTTAAAAGAAAAGAAGGCGGAAAAGAATATGGAGGATGAAAGGAAATAAATATTAGGAAAAAGCCAGTTTCGCGGCCAAAGCGAAACTGGCTTTCATTATACCTTTTTCAATGTAAATGTGCTGATCATGAGAAGTGATAGAACGAGAGTGATAAACAAGAATGAAAACGGTGGGAGGTAAGGGACTGCCAAGTAACTGAGAGTAAGCAGGCAGCCTGCTGCAGTAATGGGAAGCCCGGTAAAAAAGCCGTTATTCTCGGAAATATTGAACCTTGCAAGACGGAAAGCACCACAGCCTATATAAAATATTGTAAAAAAGACGCCCGGGAAACCAAACAAATTCAAAATTCCTTGGTATAATAACAAAGCAGGTGCTACACCGAAAGAGATAATATCACTCATGGAATCAAGCTGTTTTCCCAGCTCTGATTCGATTTGAAGCTTTCTTGCAGCCATTCCGTCAAAACGATCTGCCATTGCTGCCAAGAAAATAAGCAGGAGGCTTAAATGAAGCTGGCCCTGTATCCCGGCGACGATGGCGAATCCGCCCAGTCCCATGTTCACGAATGTCAGGACATTGGCCGTTTGAGCTTTCAATTTTTTTATGGTGTGATCGACGACATCGGACAGAAGCATAACACTCCTCCTTTTTGGTAAAATAGATATTTCTATATAATTATATGACTTCTTTTTCATAAAGTTAAGCATAAATTTTTAGTTTTGTTTGGGGGCAATGAGATTGAAAGCGGCTCTATATCGCTTTTTTATTGAACTAACGAATGGACCTTTTACATCGGCAGCAATAAGGAAATTTACAAATTCCCGGATGAGCAGGCCGTTCATCAAATCCTACGCTGCCTTCTATCAAATAAATAAGGAAGAGTTGGCAAAAGACATCCATGCATATCCAACTTTGCATTCCTTTTTTACAAGGCGCCTGAAAGAAGGGGCAAGAAAAGTCGATCATATACCGGACAGTGTCGCAAGCCCTGTGGACGGTATAATAGAAGATGCCGGTACCATTACGTCCGGCAGGGAAATCATTGCAAAGGGAAAGTCATATTCTATCGCTGAGATGCTTGGCGGCAAGCTTCAGGCTGAAAAGTATGAAGGCGGCACGTATATCATTATATACTTGAGCCCTTCCCATTATCACAGAATTCACAGCCCTGTGAGCGGAAGAGTGGTCAATTGCTACTCTTTGGGCAAAAGATCGTTTCCCGTCAACCGGCTTGGATTAAAATTCGGACGCTCCGTTTTGGCGAAAAACTATCGGGTGATCACTGAAATTTCTTCTGAGAAAACGACGGTAGCCCTGGTAAAAGTGGGAGCCATGCTCATTAATTCTGTCGTTGTTACGAACAGAAAGCATGAATGGAAAAAAGGAGAGGAAGCCGCCTATTTTTCCTTCGGATCCACGGTACTTCTTCTATTCCAAAAAGGGGCCTTTGTTCCAGGTGATCTTATGAAGCCGTCCTGTGAAATCCGGATGGGTGATCCGCTTGGACGGTTAACTGGAGGGAAATAAAAAGCACCTGGGACAGGTGCTTTATTGTCAACAGGAAATTTTTGAACGACGAGCCAATGAGCGTCTTTCTATTTCGGATTCCATCAGACTGATGAATTCGGGGCATAAATTCAATTTTTTTGCTTTAAAGTAAGTTTCAATCAATAATTCATCGGATAACCTTTTCATCAGCTTCACCTCCATGAAAAATTCACGTTCTAAAGCTTGGCGGTTTTGAATAAAATGATAGGTTCTTTTATTTGTAACTTCACTTTAGCAAAGAAAGCCCCGTGGAACAAGCGTTCCTTTATCCACAACATGCGGTGGATAACTTGTGGTTAATTTGTTTATAACAAGATGGAAACCGTTCGTTGATACCTTTTTTCGTGTTCATAAAGTTACCCACAATTTGGATGGGTGTTGGAATTTGTCGAAAAGTTTAGGCAATATATTTCTTCTTGTAATATTTTGAAACTCATTGGCAGATTTAATAAGATGGAAATATGATGAAATCATAATGGGGTGCACAAGTTGTTGAAACGATTTTTACCAAATGAGTATGTTAAAAGTATTTTTTCAATCAACCCGGCTGTTTTAAAAGAAAAGGGGATTAAAGGCATTATTACGGATTTGGATAACACGCTTGTCGAATGGGACCGCCCGTATGCCACCCCCGAACTGATTGATTGGCTGGAAGAGCTGAAGAACCATGACATGAAAGTGACGATTGTGTCGAATAATAATGAAAAAAGGGTAGGGGCCTTCTCCAATCCATTGAATATCCCGTTTATTCATAGAGCCAGAAAACCTTCAAGGAAAGCTTTTATGCGGGCCGTTAAAGAAATGGGTTTGTCACGCGAAGAGACTGTGATTATCGGGGACCAGCTGTTGACCGACGTATTCGGAGGGAAGCGGGCCGGATTTTATACGATTCTCGTTGTCCCGGTTGCCCAGTCAGACGGTTTTTTCACGCGCTTTAACCGGATGGTGGAAAGAAGGATCATGGCTTCGTTCAGACGCAAGGGTTTAATTAATTGGGAGGAATAAATGTGAACAATGAACATTGCATCGGCTGCGGTGCAGCCATCCAGACCGACAGGCCGGGCGAACTCGGGTATACTCCGCGTTCCGCGTTGGAAAAAGAAGAAATCATCTGCCAAAGATGCTTTCGGTTAAGACATTATAACGAGGTGCAGGATGTGGAGCTGTCGGATCAAAGCTTTCTCGATATCCTGCATGCGATCGGCAAGACAGAGAGCCTGATTGTCAAGATCATTGATATATTTGATTTCAACGGAAGCTGGATTCCCGGCCTTCAAAGATTTGTCGGCAAAAATCCGGTTCTTTTGGTCGGCAATAAAGTGGACCTTCTGCCAAAATCGACAAACAAAAATAAATTGTCCAACTGGATGAAAAAACAAGCGAAGGAATTGGGACTCAGCCCTTTGGATGTATTGCTTGCCAGTGCAGAGAAAGGCCACGGGATCCGGGAAGCGCTTGTTGAAATCGACCATCTGCGCCAGGGAAAAGATGTGTATGTTGTCGGCTGTACAAATGTGGGGAAGTCGACATTCATCAATCGCGTCATTAAGCTCGCTGCAGGCGGGAAGGATGTCATCACCACCTCGCATGTACCGGGCACAACATTGGATATGATTGAAATTCCGCTGGATGACGGAAAAAACTTGGTCGATACGCCCGGCATCATCAACCATCATCAAATGGCACACTATGTAAGTAAAAAAGATTTAAAAATCATCACGCCTAAAAAAGAAATCAAACCGCGTGTCTATCAATTAAATGAAAAACAGACACTATTCTTCGGAGGGCTTGCAAGGCTTGATTACATAAACGGTGGCCGAAGGTCTGTTGTTTGTTATTTGGCCAACAGCATCGATATCCACCGGACCAAGCTTGAAAAGGCGGACGGGCTGTATGAAAAGCACCTCGGCGAGATGCTGCAGCCGCCCGGAAAAGAGGAGCTTGATCATTTTCCGGAGCTCGTCAGGCACGAATTCAAATTAAAGGATGAGAAAATGGATATCGTCTTTTCGGGGTTGGGCTGGGTCACGCTGAAAGAGCCCGGAGCACAGGTTGCGGCGTATGCCCCAAAAGGCGTTTCGGTCTTATTAAGGCCTTCGCTTATTTAATATATAGACAGGATGATTGGATTGAAAAAACTATATGGCGTCATCGGGGATCCGATTGCCCACTCATTATCACCGGCCATGCATAATAAAGAATTTAAGGAGCTTGGAATAGATGCACACTACCATCCTTTCCGCATAGAAGGAAAGGATTTGAAAACCGCCGTAGAGGGAATGAAAGTGATAGGGATTGACGGCTTTAATGTCACGATCCCGCACAAAACAGCCATTATACCATTATTGGACAAAATCGACCCGCTTGCCGGGGCAATCGGTGCAGTCAACACAGTTGTCAGGGAAAATGGTTTTTTTGTCGGCTATAACACCGACGGCGCCGGGTTTGTGGAGTCTCTCAAGGAGGACTGGAAGAAGGATTTGGCTGGGGAACGTACCTTAATTATTGGTGCCGGTGGAGCGGCAAAGGCCATCTATTATACACTCTTATCCATCGGGGTTCAGCGGGTGGATATAGCTAATCGTACAATTCAAAAAGCAGAAGCTTTAATTTCAGGCCAGCCATATGATGCCGATTCAAAAGCACTGACATTAGAAGAGGCAGAAGCAAAGGTCGGGGAATACTCCCTGATCATACAGACGACTTCCATTGGGATGGCCCCCGAACTAAATAAAAGCCCCATTTCATTAAAAGGAATCAGTGCATCTGCTTTTGTTTCCGACATCATTTATAATCCGGCGGAATCACTGTTCCTTAAACAGGCACGACAAAAAGGGGCCAAAACACAAAACGGCCTTGGCATGCTCGTTTATCAAGGAGCGTTGGCTTTTGAAAAATGGACAAATGTAAAACCGGATGCCGCACGCATGAAACGGACTTTGACTAACATCTTGGGAGGATCGCCATGCTGACTGGAAAGCAAAAAAGATTTTTACGATCAAAAGCGCACCATCTCCAGCCTATTTTTCAAGTTGGAAAAGGCGGGGTAAACGAAAATATGATCAAACAGATTAAGGATGCTTTGGAAGCCCGGGAGCTGCTCAAAATAAGCATTCTCCAAAACTGTGACGAAGACAGGGAGACCGTGGCTGAGGAAATTGTCAGAGGTACTGATGGTGAACTTGTACAAATCATCGGAAGGATCATCGTTGTTTACAAGGAATCCCGCGAAAACAAACAAATCGAGCTTCCGTCGAAGGGCTGATCCGGATGAAAAGGAAAATAGGCATTTTGGGAGGGACGTTTGATCCTCCACATCTGGGGCATCTGATCATTGCAAACGAAGTACTCGATCGTTTGGGGCTTGATGAGGTAAGATTCATGCCTAATCATGAACCTCCACACAAAGAGCGGCACAGCGGGACGTCAGTGGAAAATCGCCTGGACATGCTGGAAAGGGCCATCGATGGGCATCCGAAATTCTCTATAGAAACAATAGAATTAAATCAGGACGGGCGCTCCTACACATATGATACGATGAAAACCGTAAGGGAGAAGAATCCGGATAATGACTATTTTTTTATTATCGGAGCCGATATGGTGGAATTTTTGCCCCACTGGTATAACATTGAAGAGTTGGTCAAGCTTGTTCAGTTCGTAGGCGCGAATCGCCCGAATTATAAGTTGGAAAGTCCCTATCCGGTTCAGTTTGTGGAAGTCCCCATGATTGAAATTTCTTCCTCCATGATCAGGGACCGGGTGAAAAAAAGGATGTCCATAAAATATTTATTGCCGGATCAGGTTATTCGTTATATAGAGGAGAATCATTTATATGAAACGTGAACAAGCTTTTACTATAGTCAATGAAAAAATAGCGGGGCCGCGATACGAACATACAATCAGAGTCGCGGATACGGCTGAAAAGCTTGCCGTCAAATATGGGGAGGATGTTGAAAAAACGGTCTTGGCTGCGATTTTTCACGATTATGCCAAACTGCTTCCTATAAATGAGTTGAAAAAAATCATTGCCGATTACAAGCTTGATTCCCGCTTATTGGACTACCATCCCGAACTGTGGCATGGCCCTGCAGGAGCTGTACTTGTCCGTGAAGAAATAGGAATAGACGACGAAGACATTTTCAATGCGATCCGCTACCACACAACCGGAAGGGCAGGCATGACGCTTCTGGAAAAAATCATTTATATTGCGGATTATATTGAACCGGGCAGGCAATTTGAAGGTCTTGATGAAGTCAGAATGCTTGCAGAAACAGATTTGGACGAAGCTTTGAAAAAATCTCTTGGCAATACGATTAAATTTTTAATCGACAAATCTGTCCCTGTTTTTCCTGATACATTTGAAGCGTATAACGATATGATTAAAAAATAAGGAGGAGTTAAAATTTGGATTCAAAAGCACTTTTAAAAACGGTGGTAAAAGCTGCCGATGACAAAAAAGCGGAAGATATCGTTGTCCTGAACATGCAGGGGGTTTCGCTCATTGCGGATTATTTTCTCATCTGCCACGGGACATCGGAAAAACAGGTGCAGGCGATTGCACGGGAAATGAAATCGGCTGCAGAGAAAACGGGCCTGGATGTCAAGAGGATAGAAGGCTTCGAGGAAGCGAGATGGGTTTTGATTGACATGGGCGATGTGATTGCCCACGTGTTCCATAGAGATGAAAGAAGTTATTACAATCTTGAGAGGCTTTGGGGAGATGCGCCGATTGAAAATATCCAAAAGGAATTGGCTCCGTGAGTTATGAACAGATGGCGTATGTATATGACCACTTGATGGCTGATGCGCCGTATGAGAGCTGGGTCCGGTATTTATGCGGGGAAACGGAGCGCTTTCAGGCACCCGGCAGCCGGGTGCTTGATTTAGGCTGCGGAACGGGAGAGCTGTCCATCCGCCTGATCAAGCGGGGATTCGATGTGACAGGAGTGGATATGTCAGAGGATATGCTGGCTGTTGCGGCTGAAAAAGCAGCTGAAGAAGGCGTGGTTTTTCCCTTATTCCAACAGGATATGAGCAAGCTCGGGGGATTGCCGGAATGCGACATTGCCACCATATTTTGCGACGCCCTCAATTACCTGTCAAAGCCCGAAGAAGTGAGGGACACCTTCCGTCATGTACACCGGCATTTGGCAGCGAACGGTATGTTTTTATTTGATGTTCATTCCATTTATCAGATGGAACAAATTTTTTCAAACCAGACATTTACGTGGAATGAGGATGAAATTGCCTATATATGGAACTCTTTTCCAGGAGAAGATCCCCATTCAATTGAGCATGATTTGACCTTTTTTGTTTTAGACGAAGAATCAGGACTGTATGGCCGGATCGATGAGTTTCACAAGCAGAGGACCTATCCGGTGAGTGATTATTTGGATTGGCTCCATGAAGCCGGATTTGATGTTCTTTCCGTCTCCGCAGATTTTAGCAGTGACCCTCCGGAAGAAACGTCGCGGCGCATCTTTTTCTCATGCAGAAAAAGATAGGGGGAGGAGTGTCACGTCCTCGAAAAAGCTTACGCTTTTTCTTCGTGCGATGTAATGCTGCCGTAGCTTTCCTTATCCTGTGGCTTCGGCGGCACTAGGACATCCAGTCCGTCGCCGCCGGCCCAGCTCCCCGCAGTTGCCGCAGCCCAACTGCAAGGTTTAAAAATTTTATAAAAAAACAGAAGGGATTTTGCTTTAAATATAGAATAAGTTATGAGTTGAATTTTTTCTGGATATGAAATGCTTCATCAGCAAATTTTTTATGTGTGGCACGGAAAAGTTTTTCAAACATCTCCCCTTTTTCCTGCTCCAATACAGCAATTCCTTCCCCTGTAATACCTCCTTTGACACAAACTTTCTCCTGCAAGGCGGGAAGGGTATAATGTTTTTGCTTTAAAAGCTCTCCCAGTCCGATCAGCATGTTTTCCGCAAGCATGGTTGCCGTATCTTCATCAATTTTCGTTTCTGAAGCAGCCGCCTCAATCAAGCTTCTTGTCAAAAAACTGATAAAAGCAGGACCGCAGCTTACAATATCCGACGAAACCCGAATAATGCTTTCGTTTATTTCAAGCGGGACGGATACTTTGGATAACATCTCCCACAATTTATCTTTCCAATGATTTTCACATTTATTTCCAAATGTAAACAAAGATACTCCTGCCAGAGCCCTGTTTGTGATGCTTGGAATGATCCTTGCACACGATGCATCAACCATTTCTTCCAGCCACGTCACCTGAATGGGGCTGGTGATCGACACAAGACATTTTTCCCGACTAAATAAAGCGGCTTTTTCTTTTATCAAAGAAATGATATCTAATGGCTTCACACAAATGAAAATAATGTCCGATTGCTTGATCACTTCATCCGGGCTGTTTTCCACCGTGATGCTCTTATAGATATGTTTAAGCCTGTCAGCTTTAGATTTTGTCCGATTTGTAACAATGAGATCCGAAGGAGAAACCGCTCCGCCAGTGATCAGGGCCTCTAGAAGAATGGTTCCCATGTTTCCTGTTCCTATAATTCCGACCTTCATGCTGTTCCCCCCTTCAACTTTTCTATTCCTGACAATGTATGCTTTAGCAATTAAAAATATTCATATGAGAAAGGCAGGCAAGTTGAAATGATTTGGCTGGAAAAACATAAAACGATATTAATTAGCGGTGTTGTGGCTGTACTCGCGGTTTTTCTTTTTATAAGCAAACCTAAAGATGAAATGGAGGCTAAGAATGCAGCGGCATTGCAGACAGTGATGGAGGAGAAGGCCGAAAAACCTATTGAAGAGGAGGAGGAGGTTGAAGCGGGACCCGTTTTTGTAGATGTAAAAGGGGCTGTTTCTCTTCCGGGGCTTTATGAGGCGAAAGAGGGCGACCGGGTTCTCGATGCCATCGAACACGCCGGAGGGCTATTGGAAACCGCCGATGAAAAGCAGATCAACTTTGCTCAAAAAGTGCACGATGAAATGGTCATTTATGTACCGGAAAAAGGTGAGACCATCGAGGATGCTCCACCCGTGATGGCAGCCCCTTCAAGCGGGCAGACAAATGGGAAAGTGAATATCAATCGCGCTGAGTTATCGGAGCTTGAGACCCTTCCGGGAATCGGTCCGGCAAAAGCACAGGCAATTATTGATTACAGGGAACAGCAGGGGCCTTTTAAAAAGGTGGAAGACATACAGAATGTATCAGGAATCGGTGAAAAAACATTTGAAAAACTGCAGGAGTCGATTTCTGTCAATTGACTGATGTGGAGATAAGCCGATAAACTAAAGAAAATGTCAAAAAAGGGAGCAGCTTATGGAAAGAATATCGTGGAAACAATATTTTATGGCTCAAAGCCATTTATTATCATTCCGAAGCACTTGTACGAGACTTACGGTCGGCGCCACCATTGTCAGGGATAACCGGATCATCGCAGGTGGATATAACGGATCGATCGCCGGCGGTGTCCATTGTATTGATGATGGGTGTTATGTCATTGACGGGCATTGCGTCAGGACGATCCATGCCGAAATGAACGCGATCATCCAATGTGCAAAATTTGGGGTTCCGACCGATGGAGCGGAAATTTACGTGACGCATTTCCCTTGCCTCCAGTGTACGAAAGGGATCATCCAGGCGGGAATCAAAGCAGTCTATTACGCAGAGGATTATAAAAATCATCCGCATGCAATCGAGCTGTTTGGGGAAGCCGGCGTCCATACGGAACAGGTGCCGCTCGACCGTGACATCTTTATGAAATTTGCCTATGCAAATGAATAAGAACGGTGCATGACGGTCCCATCACAATCAATCGAAAGGAGGAAAAAATGTCTGGAAAGTGGGTTTACATGGCGCTGGCAGCTTTTACCGGCGTCCTGCTTTCTTTTGAACTTCATTTGATTCCCATCCTCATATCATCATTAGGGATGATCAGGGTTATTCATCGTGAAAGCTTTAAATTGCTTACCCTTTACATTACATGTATGCTGTTTTTCTATTTTGTCAGTGAACGCGTGAAAACAGCAAACGTTTCCCAATACGAATCCCCTGCTAAAATTCAGGCGGTTGCTCTGACATTCAAAGAATATCCGCAAATTGACGGTAATCGGCTGAAAGCCGTTGCAATAACCCCGGATAAAGAAAAATTTATGCTCCTATATAAAATCCCTTCAGAAAACCAAAAAAATGACCTGATGCACAATCTGCGTTCCGGATTGACCTGTATCATGGACGGTCAATTGGTGCGGCCCGAAGCAAATCGAAATGAGCATGCTTTCAATTATGAACTATATTTAAAAAGAATGGATATCCACTGGATTTTCGAGCCGGACAGCATCACCGCCACCGATTGTCATTTAAACAAGGCATCTCCTGCAGGCGTTTTGCAAAATATGCGGGCATCAGGCATTCAGACGATTGAAAACAAATTTCCGGAAAAGCTCGCTTCATATGCGGCTGCACTTATTTTTGGTGAAAGATCGCTCATTTCGGAGGAGGCCGACCGTTCCTATAAACAGCTTGGAGTCGTGCATTTACTCGCCATATCCGGTCTTCATGTCGGCATTATTGCCGGGAGCGCCTTTTTTCTGTGCATAAGGTCAGGCATGACAAGAGAGTCTGTCTTTTGGACACTTTTCATTTTTCTGCCGGGATATGCAGTCCTAAGCGGCGGAAACCCTCCCGTCATCAGGGCAGTCATTATGGCCATCCTGCTTTTGTCCTCAAAAAAATGGCGTCTGCCGCTGTCCACATTGGATATTTTTTCGCTTAGTTTCATTTTATTCCTGATTTTTGACCCCTTGCTGATTTATCATATCGGTTTTCAGCTCTCCTACGCCGTCACCTTTGCTTTGACATTATCATCAGGTTACTTTTTCCGCAAAAATGAGCAAGCCCTTTGGCAAATGATAAACATATCGGTAGTTTCCATGCTATCTTCTTTACCTGTCCTCTCTTATCATTTTTATGAATTTTCTTTGATCAGCATTGCGGCAAATCTCCTTTTTGTCCCGTTTTATACACTTATACTTTTGCCCGCTGTTTTCATCCTTTTTGCCATCTCATTTACGGGCTCTCCAATTTTTAATATGGCTGCTGCGGTAGTCGACCGGGTTGTACAACTGTCGGAAAAAATAGCATCCGCAGCCGGCTCCTTGCCATTTTCAGTTATATTGACGGGAAAACCATCGACTTTGGGCATGATTTTCATTGTAAGCGGCATCCTTGCTTTTTTCGTTCTGAAGGAAAAAAGGATCCATCCACTGAAATGTGCGCTGCCCCTTATCTTCATTTTAATTTGCCATTCTGCCATCCAGAAGTATTCGGCTTATGGAGAAGTGGTTTTCATTGACGTGGGACAGGGCGACAGTATTTTGATCAAGCTTCCCTATAACCAAGGAATTTACATGATCGATACGGGCGGACAGCTCAGCTTCCCTGTTGCCGAATGGCAGGAAAGAAGGAAGCCGTTCAAGGTGGGAAGAGATACGCTGATTCCTTTTTTAAAAAGCAAAGGGATCAGCCGGATTGATAAACTGATTCTGACCCACAGTGATGCCGATCATATCGGAGCGGCCGATGAACTGATCGGAGAATTGGAGATAGGAGAAATATTAATCAGCCCAAATTCCTGGATAAAGCCGATCATGGCGGATGTCGTAAATAAAGCCTTCAAAGAAAAGATAGCAGTGAAAGAAGTAAAAGCTGGGTATGGGTGGGAAAACAAATCAGGATCATTTCATTTTATTTATCCATTTGATGATGAATATGAAGGGAATGATGATTCACTTGTCCTGTATGCATCGTTTGGGAGGATTGACTGGCTTTTTACCGGCGATTTGGAAAAAGGCGGAGAAGAGGAAGTACTATCAAGATACAGCCGGCTTGATATTGATGTCTTAAAGGTGGGGCATCATGGGAGCAGGGGCTCGTCCAGCGAGCCATTCATTCAAATGATAAAGCCTGAGTATGCGATCATTTCAGCGGGAAAATCGAACAGATATGGGCATCCCCATGCTGAGGTCCTGGAAATTTTAGAGGAAGAAAATATCCGAATATTCCGGACCGATGAGCACGGGGCGATTCACTATCGGTTTACATCCAAAGGGGGAACCTTTAAGACGGTGCTGCCATATGATAGTGAGAGAAATCCTTAAAGGAAAAAGAAGAAGCTTGCGAACCGCAAACTTCTTCTTTCTTGGAGTTAAAGAAAGTTTAAAATTTTACTGAATTTTCTCTTGAAACAAAGGTTACGTAATGTCCAGCTCCAGCGCCTAGCCTCGCAAGGATCAAGCTGCTTCCCTGTTCGCTTACGAACTGTTCCTCGGAAATCGTCTTGTTTGCCCGCGCTGAGCAAGGCGCTTGCGCTTTTCTTAATGAATAATTGCATGATTGCGGCAAGGCCGCTTTTCGATTACTTCCCAAGCACTTCGATTACTGTACCAATCACAAAAATGGCTGTGAAGAATACAAATGATACAACGAAGCCGACCCCGGAATCGATGGCATCATTGCGCTTGGACTGTACATTTTGTTCAAATTCGAATTCAGATTCTCTCACAACTACCCCTCCTATTTCCACTATAGTATAGATGAAGCCTTAAAAAAAATCCACTTTCCTTTTACCTCTGTTGACAAGAGTTGACACATATACTTTTATTGCTTGTGGTCAAACTATCCTTACGGCACGTTACTCCGCTTTTGGATAAGTGTCCTAGGCCTTATTCAGAAGCGTTCAATATAGATCAGGGGGCTTTTTCCTTCGGGTAAAGTCCCCATTGCCTCTTGTCAAAACTCTTCACTTTCCTTACGATGAATATATCCATGAAAGTTGGGAAAGTGAGAAGAATGTCGTATGAGTATAATGAAAAACATTAGAAACAAAACATTTTCGCCAATATACTTATTATACGGAAAAGAATCCTTTTTAATCAATGACGTTAAACAAAAACTGATGGCGAACGTGTTAACGAATGGCAGTGAAGAATTTAATTATTCAGCCTATGATCTTGAAGAAGTACCGGTGGAGCTTGCAATAGAAGATGCGGAGACTTACCCATTTTTAGGTGAAAAAAAACTGGTTATCGTACATAATCCTGTTTTTTTGACTGCTGTGAAGCAAAAGGAAAAGGTGGAGCATGATCTGAAAAGGCTGGAGAAATATGTAAGCGACCCCGCCCAATATACAGTAATGGTTTTCATTGCCGATTACGAAAAGCTGGATGAGAGGAAAAAAATCACTAAACTTCTCAAGAAGCAGGCGGAAATTTTGGAGGCCAAGCCGCTGAACGAGCCCCAGTTAAAAAATTGGATCAGGGAACGTGCTGCTTTCCATCATGCCGAAATAGAGGAACCGGCTGTCGATACATTAGTTTTCATGACAGGCAATGACTTGATGGCCCTTAATGAAGAACTGATAAAGCTGTCTCTGAATGCAGGCGAAAAAGGCTTGATAACCGAAGAAATGGTCAAAAGGCTTGTCTCACGATCTTTGGAACAGAATGTATTTGCTTTGACAGAGAGCGTCGTCAAGAGGGAAAGTGGTGAGGCCCTTCGCATCTATTTTGACCTGATGAAGCAAAACGAGGAGCCGATTAAAATACTCTCCCTTATTGCCGGACAGTTCAGGCTTATATATCAGGTGAAGGAATTGACAGGCCGGGGATACAGCCATAAACATGCCGCCGGCTTGCTGAAAGTGCATCCTTACCGGGTAAAATTGGCAGCAGGCCAAGCCCGTTCTTTTTCAAACGAAGAACTGAAGGCAATCATCGATTTGATTGCGGAATGCGACCTGAAATTAAAAAGTGGAGGACTGGATCGATCCGTTGCGGTGGAATTGCTGTTGATGAAGATCATGCAAGAAAAATAGAAAAACGACCTGTTGAAGGTCGTTTTTTGATTAAGCGCCAATTGCACTAAGTTTTTTAGCCAAGCGAGCTTTTTGGCGGTTGGCTGTATTTTTATGAATGATTCCTTTTGTGACAGCTTTGTCCAATTGCTTGACTGCATTTTTGAAAAGATCTTTCGCGTTTTCATCATTTTGTGCAGCAGCAGTTTCAAACTTTTTGACGGCTGTACGCATTGCTGATTTAAATGCTGCATTTTGTTCGTTTTTATATTCATTGATTTTTACACGTTTAATCGCAGATTTAATGTTTGGCATTTCGTTCACCTCCTGCAGACCATTCGATTTGCCCATTCGTTATCCAATAGAACAAGAGTATTTTACCAAACGGGCTTCAATATTGCAATATTAAATGATAATCCGTCTTGCCTTTGTGAATGAATCATCCCATGAACGGAGAAGATGAATGATAAGACGACCAGCGAGGAGGAATCTTGTACATTGAAAGATAATGAATTGGATTTAAGCCGGTATAACGTCAGGACTGATTTGGCAAAAGAAGCATTTGAAATGGCTGTCGGCCAATTGGAAAAAAAGGGGCAGCGTGAAGTAAACGGAGTCATGGTGGAAGAGCGGGATCGGGACGGGGTAAAAATCTCCTCTGTTAAAATAACCCCCGAAGGTGAGGAACAGATTGGAAAAAAGGCCGGGAATTATGTAACGGTTGAGGTGCAAGGGATCAGAAGCCAGGACACTGTCCTTCAGCAAAAGGTGCAGGAAATTTTTGCAGCGGAATTCAGCCGTTTTTTAATGGAGCTGGGCCTGCCAAAATCAGCGAGCTGTCTTGTTGTCGGCCTTGGCAACTGGAATGTAACACCTGATTCGCTTGGACCGAGAGTGTGTGAACACTTAATTATTACGAGGCACCTGTTTGAACTTGAGGTGCAGAATGTTGACGAGGGCTATAGGCCAGTCAGTTCCATTTCCCCTGGAGTGATGGGGATCACAGGAATTGAGACGAGCGATATCATTTTTGGGGTAGCCGAAAAATCAAAACCGGATTTTATTATAGCGATCGATGCGCTTGCATCCCGTTCTATTGAAAGGGTCAATTCAACCATCCAAATTTCAGATACCGGTATCCACCCGGGCTCAGGGGTCGGCAACAAAAGAAAGGAACTGAGCAAAGAGACGTTGGGGATACCGGTAATCTCCATTGGTGTGCCGACAGTGGTCGATGCCGTAACCATTACAAGCGATACGATTGATTATATTTTGAAGCACTTCGGAAGGGAAATGAAAGAATCGGGTCAGCCTTCAAGATCGCTGGCGCCGGCGGGCCTGACATTCGGCAAAAAGAAGAATCTTACGGAACAGGATTTGCCGGGCGAGGACCAAAGGAAAACATTCATGGGAATTGTCGGGATGCTGGATGATGAAGAAAAAAGAAGGCTGATCCACGAGGTACTGGCACCGCTTGGGCATAACCTGATGGTTACGCCAAAAGAGGTGGATGTATTTGTTGAAGACATGGCTAATCTGATTGCTGCAGGTTTAAACGCAGGGCTCCATACGTCTGTCGATAAAAAAGATGCCGGATTTAAAACCCGGTGATGGACTTCGGTGATGGACTTCCCGGTTCTATTAATGCTCTCACTTACATAAATAATTAATAGAGTAAGCTCCAGACGGAGGTGAGGCGGTTTGGTTAAGTTTATGTTGAAATTTCTGCTTTTGGCGCTTGTCCTGTTTGTGGGAGTCTTTATCGGCATGGAAAAAGCCCACCAGGGAATGCAGGGCATGAAAGGGTATGAAGATACGGCGCTTCCGCCTCCGGTCCATATAAGCGAGAGTGAGGATGGGAAAATCGAGGCTGCCTTTTTGGGGAATGAAATTGACCATGCAGAGGAATTTGCCAAGAAAAAGAAAGAACTGGAAGATATTGAAACTTACAATTTTTTCTCTTCCATGGGAAAAGCGCTGTCTTCATTTGTAAAAGAGACTGCGAAATTTTTGATAGATTTTATTATGAACCTTTTTAAGGGCTAAATGTTTGATTCACATGAAAAATTGCGCATATTCTTATATGTGCTTTTTTTTGTGAATTGAGAGTGGGGCTGATATAATCTAACCTAGTGGACATGTGCCTATCAACAGGAGTGAGAAAAATGAACCATACTGACAGACAGAAAAGACAAGAAAAAATCCGCAACTTTTCAATTATTGCCCACATCGACCATGGGAAATCCACTTTGGCTGACCGCATCCTTGAAAAGACAGAAGCCCTGTCCTCAAGGGAAATGAAGAACCAATTGCTGGATTCCATGGATCTGGAACGGGAGCGGGGCATAACAATAAAATTGAATGCAGTCCAATTGACATATAAGGCAAGGGATGGAGAGGAGTATATCTTTCATTTGATCGATACTCCGGGGCACGTCGATTTTACGTATGAAGTATCAAGAAGCCTGGCTGCCTGCGAAGGAGCCATCCTTGTTGTTGATGCTGCGCAGGGCATCGAAGCCCAGACACTTGCCAATGTATACCTGGCGCTGGACAATGACTTGGAAATTGTCCCTGTCATCAATAAAATCGACTTACCGGCAGCTGATCCTGAAAGGGTCCGGAAGGAAATTGAAGATGTCATCGGTTTGGATGCGTCAGATGCAGTGCTCGCCTCCGCAAAAGCGGGGATCGGGATTGAAGATATATTGGAGCAGATAGTCGAAAAAGTACCGGCGCCCGCAGGGGATTCCGAGGCTCCCTTGAAGGCCCTCATATTCGACTCGCTTTATGATGCCTACCGGGGAGTGATTGCTTCCATCCGGGTAATGGACGGCACAATCAAGGCCGGTGATAAAATCCGAATGATGGCAACAGGCAAGGAGTTTGAAGTGGCCGAGGTCGGCGTTCATGCGCCAAAGCCGATGCTCGTCGATGAATTGACTGTCGGGGATGTCGGCTTTGTGACCGCATCGATCAAAAACGTGGCTGACACGCGTGTGGGGGACACGATCACAGGCGCAGCGAATCCCGCGGATGAACCGCTTCCAGGTTACCGGAAAATGAATCCGATGGTTTTCTGCGGGCTTTATCCCATCGATTCGGCTAAATTCAACGATTTGAGAGAGGCCCTCGAAAAGCTTGAATTGAATGATTCGTCCCTCGAATACGAGGCGGAAACATCACAGGCGCTCGGCTTCGGATTTCGCTGCGGCTTCCTGGGCCTTTTGCATATGGAAATCATCCAGGAGCGGATCGAACGCGAATTTAAAATCGACTTGATCACCACTGCCCCCAGTGTAATATATAAGGTTTACATGAATGACGGGACGCAAGTTTCGGTTGATAACCCCGCCAATATGCCGGATGCGCAGAAAATAGACAGGGTCGAAGAGCCGTATGTAAAAGCATCGATGATGGTGCCGAATGATTATGTAGGGGCCGTCATGGAATTGGCACAGGAAAAGCGGGGGCATTTCGTAGATATGCAGTATCTGGATGAAATCAGGGTAAATGTCGTCTATGAAATTCCACTTGCAGAAATCGTCTATGACTTCTTTGACCTTTTAAAATCCAACACGAAGGGCTATGCTTCGTTTGACTACGAACCGATTGGCTACAAACCGTCCAATCTTGTGAAAATGGACATTTTGTTAAATGGAGAAAAGGTAGATGCCCTCAGCTTTATTGTCCATAAAGATTTTTCCTTCGAACGCGGAAAAGCCATTGTGGAAAAATTGAAAGAACTGATTCCGCGCCAACAGTTCGAGGTGCCTGTCCAGGCGGCAATCGGCCAGAAGATCGTCGCAAGGTCCACCATCAAGGCGATGCGGAAAAATGTTCTGGCGAAATGTTACGGTGGAGACATCTCCCGGAAACGGAAACTTCTTGAGAAGCAGAAAGAAGGGAAGAAACGGATGAAGCAAGTGGGATCCGTTGAGGTTCCGCAGGAAGCATTCATGGCTGTCTTAAGAATGAATGATTCCGGGTCTAAATAAGACGCAATCAGCCCAATTTTCGCCAATCAAGTTGAACAAGGTCGTGAAAAAAATGTATTCAGCCTATATCCATATACCTTTTTGTGAGCATATATGCCACTACTGCGATTTTAATAAATTTTTTATGCACGGCCAGCCGGTGGATGAATACCTCGGAATGCTGGAAAAAGAATTCGAATTATATAGAGACCGGTTTCCGGATATGAGACTGAACACTATATTTGTGGGCGGCGGTACGCCAACTGCCTTGAACGAAAGACAGCTGGACGCGCTTTGCTCCGCAATTCGAAAACACCTCCCTCTATCTGAAAATGGGGAATTCACTTTTGAAGCCAATCCCGGTGATCTTACCAAAGAAAAACTGGAAGTATTATCAAATTATGGCGTCAACAGACTCAGCTTTGGCGTCCAATCGTTCAATGATGAACTGTTAAAAAAAATAGGCCGGTCACACGAAGTGGAGGATGTCTACCGTTCTATCGACCAAGCCCGGCAGGCAGGATTTTCAAATATAAGCATCGATTTGATTTACGCATTGCCAGGCCAGGCGATGGAAGACTTTTCAGATACTCTCAAAAAGGCCATTGAACTGGATCTTCCGCATTATTCGGGTTATTCCCTCATTGTTGAGCCGAAGACGGTCTTTTATAATTTGTTGAGAAAGGGAAAGCTTAATTTGCCGGGGGAAGACCAGGAAGCGGCAATGTATGAAATATTAATCGAACAGATGGAAAAAAGCGGTTTGCAGCAATATGAAATAAGCAATTTTTCAAAACCGGGTTTCCAAAGCATCCATAACCTTGTTTATTGGAACAACGATGAATATTTTGGTTTTGGCGCCGGTTCCCATGGATATGTTAACGGTATACGGTACTCAAATTACGGGCCTTTGAAAAAATATATGGAGCCATTAGGGAAGGGCCTTCTCCCGATATTCGAAAAACATGAAGTGACGGATCGGGAAAAGATGGAAGAAGAGATGTTTCTCGGCTTAAGAAAAAGGACAGGAGTCAGCATTTCCCATTTCAAAAAGAAGTTTTCAATCAATCCAAAGGAATTATTCCAAAAGCAGATCGAGGATTTGAAATCTAAAGGCTGGGTTGAAGAGAAGAACGACAATATTCGACTGACTCACCAAGGCCTTTTTCTTGGAAATGAAGTGTTTCAAACGTTTCTTATTTAATCAAAAGCCACTTGTAAAACGAGTAATTATTCGTTGACATCAATGGGTCATTTTGTTACTTTTATATTAGATTTAGCACTCACTGGTACAGAGTGCTAACAGAGGTGATGAATGGTGCTTACAGATCGTCAACTACTCATACTGCAAGCCATTATTGATGATTTTATCAGGTCTGCCCAACCCATCGGCTCGGGGAAATTGTCGAAAAGGGAAGAAATAAATCTAAGTTCGGCAACGATCCGCAACGAAATGGCAGATTTGGAGGAGTACGGATACATTGAAAAAACCCATACTTCATCGGGGCGTATACCGTCTGAGAAGGGGTACAGGTATTACGTTGATCATCTATTGGCGCCGGAAATGCTCCGTGCCCACGAGAGACAGCTGATCCATTCCATCTTTGCAGAGAAGATTTATGAGCTCGAAGATATTGTACAGCGATCTGCCAGCGTTTTGTCAGAGCTGACAAACTACACCGCCATACTCCTTGGCCCTGCAGTCAAGGAAAACAAACTGAAGCGCATGCAAATTGTTCCGCTTTCCGGTGAAAAAGCGGTTGCCGTCATCATAACGGATACCGGCCATGTGGAAAACAAGATATTTTCCCTGCCGGAAAACTATGCGCCAGGAAATGTTGAGAAGCTCGTCAATATTTTGAATCAAAAGCTTGCCGGAGTGCCGATTTCGGAATTAAAGGCTAAAATTGAGTATGAAGTGGCAGAAATTTTGAGGCAGAATATCCATCAATACGATAAGCTGCTGAAGTCTATTTTAAAAACACTGGATATGCCGGGCAATGAAAAAATATTTTTCGGCGGAAAGACAAATATGTTAAATCAGCCGGAATTCCATAATATTAATAAAGTCCGGTCATTGATGAACATGATCGAAAAGGAAGAGGGGATCTATGAGCTTTTCAAGCATATTCCCCATGGGATACATGTAAAGATCGGAAAAGAAAATAAAAACATGGCCATGGAAGACTGCAGCCTTATAACCGCAACTTACTCCATTGGACAAGAGCCTGTCGGAACAATTGCCATTTTGGGACCCACCAGGATGGAATATTCCAGAGTGATCGGCCTGCTTGACTTTTTAAGCAGGGATATGAGCGAAGCATTAACAAAAATGTTTAACGAAAGTTAGGCGAAAAAGCTAGAATGGGAATTAGCGATTTGCTAATTTCCCTTCTTTATTGAAAAAAATCCGTCTGTACGTCGATGGACAGGCGCTTACGCTTTTCTTTTAAGGAGGTGAAGACATTGCACGAAGAATCTAAAGAAACGTTAAAGCCGGAAGATTTGAATCAAGAAGATACGGCAATAAATAATGATGTTAAGCCTGAAGACCAAAGCGGTCAAGAGAATGAACAAGCTGACAGCATCCAGTCTCCTTCAGATCGAGAAGATGAACGGGAACAAGAGCTGGCAAGTAAAATCAAGGAGCTCGAAGCACAGCTTGAAGAGAAAGAAAACCGCTATTTGCGTCTGCTTGCAGATTTTGATAATTTCCGCCGCCGTACCAAGCTTGAAAGGGAAGCGGATGAAAAATATAGAGCACAGCACTTGATCACGAATCTTCTTCCTGCAATTGATAACTTTGAAAGAGCCATGCAGATCGAACCTGATAATGAACAGACAAAAGCGCTGCTTGAAGGAGTTGGAATGGTTTATAGAAGCATCATTGAAGCTTTAAAGACCGAAGGTGCCGAGCAAATTGAGGCAGTTGGCAGCGAGTTCGATCCAAACCTTCACCAGGCGGTCATGCAGGCCGAGGAAGATGGAACAGAAGAAAATATCGTGTTGGAAGAATTCCAAAAAGGATATATATTGAAAGATCGAGTCATCAGACCAGCAATGGTCAAAGTGAGCAAATAGCCAGGTACATATTGTTAAGGAGGTTATGTGAGCATGAGCAAGATCATTGGTATTGACTTGGGAACGACAAACTCATGTGTGGCAGTGCTTGAAGGCGGGGAACCGAAAGTAATTCCAAATCCGGAAGGAAACCGTACATCCCCTTCGGTCATTGCTTTTAAAAATGGTGAGATTCAAGTTGGGGAGGTTGCGAAGCGCCAGGCCATCACCAACCCTAATACAGTCATATCCATCAAACGCCATATGGGTACGGATTATACGGAAGAGATTGAGGGGAAAAAATATACGCCCCAAGAATTATCGGCGATGATCCTTCAATATTTGAAATCATATGCCGAAGACTACCTGGGCGAAAAAGTGGAAAAAGCAGTCATCACTGTTCCGGCTTATTTCAACGACTCACAGCGTCAAGCTACGAAAGATGCCGGCAGAATTGCCGGCCTTGAAGTAGAAAGGATCATCAACGAACCGACCGCAGCGGCACTTGCATACGGACTGGAAAAAACAGATGAAGACCAGACGATTTTAGTATATGACCTGGGCGGCGGTACATTTGACGTTTCCATTCTTGAACTGGGCGACGGCGTATTTGAAGTGTTGGCGACAGCCGGAGATAACCGCTTGGGCGGAGATGACTTTGACCAGGTCATCATTGATTACCTTGTACAGGAATTTAAGAAGGACAACGGGATTGATCTTTCCCAGGATAAAATGGCTCTGCAAAGGTTGAAAGATGCTGCGGAAAAAGCGAAAAAAGATTTGTCTGGAGTTACGCAGACTCAAATTTCACTTCCGTTCATCACGGCTGGAGAGTCAGGACCGCTCCATCTTGAAGTGACGTTGACCCGGGCGAAATTCGAGGAAATGTCATCCGGACTTGTGGAAAAAACAATGGCTCCTACACGCCAGGCTATCAAAGATTCCGGAAAAACAGCCTCGGAGATTGATAAGGTCATCCTTGTCGGGGGTTCTACACGGATTCCGGCTGTTCAGGAAGCGATCCGCAAGGAAACTGGCAAAGATCCCCATAAAGGGGTGAATCCGGATGAAGTAGTGGCAATGGGTGCGGCCATTCAAGGCGGCGTATTGTCCGGAGACGTTAAAGATGTGGTGCTTCTTGACGTCACACCGCTATCACTTGGAATTGAAACAATGGGCGGTGTCTTCACTAAATTGATCGAAAGAAATACAACGATCCCGACATCCAAGCAGCAGGTATTCTCCACTGCCGCCGACAACCAGACAGCTGTTGATATTCATGTACTGCAGGGTGAGCGTCCGATGGCTGCAGACAACAAGACGCTCGGAAGGTTCCAATTGACTGATATTCCGCCCGCGCCCCGCGGCATTCCGCAAATCGAAGTTAAATTCGATATCGACAAAAACGGTATCGTGAACGTAAGCGCCAAAGACCTTGGAACCGGCAAAGAGCAGAACATCACAATCAAATCTTCTTCAGGCCTTTCAGAGGAAGAAGTTGAGCGAATGATCAAAGAAGCCGAGGAAAATGCGGAAAAAGACAAGAAGCGCCAAGAAGAAGTGGAACTTAGAAACGAAGCTGACCAGCTGATCTTTACAACAGAAAAAACTTTAAAAGAACTTGAGGGTAAAGTGGACGAAGCGGAGGCCAAGAAAGCAGAGGAAGCAAAAGATGCATTGAAGGCCGCAGTTGAGAAGAATGACACAGCTGAAATCCGTGAGAAGAAAGATGCCCTTCAAGAGATTGTCCAAAACCTTTCCGTCAAGCTGTATGAAGAAGCTGCGAAACAAGCGCAAGCCCAGCAGGGTGGCGGGGAAGAGGCAAATACCGCCGGAGACGACAACGTCGTTGATGCGGAATTTGAAGAAGTTAACGATGACAAAGAATCAAAATAAAAATGCTGCCAAAGTCAAAGCCCGCTGCACGGGCTTTGACTTTTATTTCATTATCCGGAATAAGCGTGTTTCTTCTTTCATTGTATAAGTCAAATATGGTAAAATGAACGCTATGTGAATAATTCGGGAGTGTGGAAACATGAGCAAAAGGGACTATTATGAAGTGCTTGGCGTATCGGAAAACGCTTCTAAAGATGAAATAAAAAAAGCCTATAGAAGGCTCTCAAAAAAATATCATCCGGATATAAACAAAGAACAGGGCTCTGACGAAAAGTTCAAGGAAATAACGGAAGCCTATGAAGTGTTAAGTGATGATCAAAAAAGAGCCCAGTACGACCAGTTCGGACACGAAGGACCCCAAGGCGGATTCGGCGGGTTTGGAGGCGGAGCGGATTTTGGCGGCTTCAGCGGATTTGAGGATATTTTCAGCACCTTCTTCGGGGGAGGCCGCAGGGATCCCAATGCGCCAAGGCAGGGGGCTGATTTACAGTATACGATGACACTCACTTTCGAAGAAGCCATCTTCGGAAAGGAGACTGTCATTGAAATCCCCAGGGAGGAAACATGTGACACTTGCAACGGATCAGGTGCAAAACCCGGGACAAATCCAGAAACCTGCCATCATTGCCACGGAACAGGCCAGTTGAACATTGAACAGGAAACACCATTCGGAAGGATCGTCAACAGGAGAGTTTGTCAGCATTGTCATGGAACGGGTAAAATCGTCAAAGAGAGATGCGGCACATGCCATGGGGAAGGAAAAGTAAAAAGAAGGAAAAAAATCAATGTCAAGATACCCAAAGGGATTGACGACGGCCAGCAGATGCGTGTGGCGGGCCAAGGGGAGCCGGGCGTAAATGGAGGCCCTCCCGGGGATCTCTTTATCGTCTTTCATGTAAGGCCGCATGAATTTTTTGAGCGGGACGGGGATGACATCTATTGTGAAATGCCGATTACTTTTGTCCAGGCTTCACTCGGTGATGAAATAGAAGTCCCGACACTCTATGGCAAAGTAAAGCTGAAAATACCTGCAGGCACCCAGACTGGAACGAGATTCAGGCTGCGTGACAAAGGTGTACAAAATGTACGTGGATTCGGAAAAGGCGATCAGCATGTACTCGTTAAAATTGTTACCCCGACGAAGCTGAACGAAAGGCAAAAAGAACTGCTCCGCGAGTTTGCGGAAATAAGCGGGAACGCGCCTGATGAACAGGACGAAAGCTTTTTTGGAAAAATGAAACGTGCTTTTAAAGGCGATTAAGAATGGAGCAGTCAAATGCATTGGACTGAAATCAGTATACTTACTGCAAATGAAGCGGTGGAACCGATCAGCCATATTTTATACGAGGCGGGCGTCAGCGGATTGGCCATCGAAGACCGGGCCGACTTTTTGCGGGTAAGGGAAAACCGGTTTGGGGAAATATATGAACTGGACCCCAATGACTTTCCTGAACAAGGAGTCATCATCAAAGCTTATCTTCCCAAAACTTCGAAACTAAATGAGACACTGGATAGAATCAAACAAAATATTTCAAACCTCAAAGAGTTTGGCATTGACATAGGAGAGAATAAAGTCAACCTTTCTGATGTCAAGGAAGAAGATTGGGCAACAGCCTGGAAAAAGTATTATCATCCTGTAAAAGTCTCAGACCGCTTTACAATTGTCCCGACATGGGAAGAATATACGCCGGAAGAGGATGAACTGATTATAGAACTTGACCCTGGCATGGCATTTGGAACTGGAACGCATCCGACAACGGCCATGTGCATACAGGCACTTGAAAAGACCGTGAAAAAGGGCGACACCATCATTGATGTGGGGACTGGTTCCGGGGTATTGAGCATAGCAGCCGCATTGCTCGGCGCAAAGGAAGTAAAAGCGCTGGACCTGGATGAGGTGGCTGTGGAAGCGGCGCGCCAAAATATTTCTCTGAATCATGTGGATGAAACAGTAACGGTTGAGCAGAATGACCTTTTAAACGGAATCACTGAACAAGCGGATGCCGTTGTTGCAAACATATTGGCTGAAGTGATCATTTCCTTTGCCGATGACGCCGCGAGAGCAGTTAAAAAGGGCGGCTTTTTCATAACCTCCGGCATTATTGAGCAAAAGTTTGATGATGTGAAGGTGGCGCTTCAAAAGGCAGGCTTTACAATTGAAGAAACGATTAAAATGAAAGATTGGGTCACATTTATTGTCAGGCGTTGAACTAGAGGTGAAGAAATGCAGCGGTATTTTATAAATGAGCCGTTTAATGGGCAGACAACGGCCGTTATTTCCGGTACAGATTTCCATCATATTACCCGCGTCATGAGAATGAAGCAGGGGGATCCCCTTTATGTGGTCTTTGGCAGTGGAGAGGCCGGAATAGGAATTATAGAAGGAATTCGTGATGCCAGCGTAGAAATCCGGATTGCGCAATGGGAGAAAAAATCAAATGAGCTCCCGGTTTACGTGACGATTGCGAGCGGGCTGCCCAAAGGGGATAAATGGGAGTGGATCATTCAAAAAGGGACGGAACTGGGCGCTTCACAATTTGTCCCTTTCATTGCTGCCCGCTCCGTTGTAAAATGGGAAGAGAAAAAAGCCCCGAGAAAGCTTGAGAGATGGAAAAAAATAGCGAAAGAGGCGGCAGAGCAATCCCATCGCCAAAAGCTTCCGGAAATTTCGCAGCCTTTTTCATTCAAACAGCTTCTTGCATTGGGGGACAAATTTGACCATAGGGCGGCTGCATATGAGGAAGCGGCGAAAAATGGAGAAAAAAGCGGCTTGGCACATATGCTTTCTTCCGCTGAACCCGATAGCCGTATTTTGTTGGTTTTCGGTCCGGAAGGCGGGTTTGAAGAAGAAGAAACGGAGCAGCTGCAAGCTCATGGTTTTGATTTGGTCGGGCTGGGCCCAAGGATTTTAAGGACGGAGACAGCTCCATTATATGCATTATCCGCTGTTTCCTATCATTTTGAATTAATGAGGTGATCTAATGTCTCTCGTGGCATTTCATACATTAGGCTGCAAAGTCAACCACTATGAAACGGAAGCCATTTGGCAGCTGTTTAAACAAAATGGATATGAACGGGTGGAATTCGAAGAGACCGCTGACGTTTATGTCATCAATACATGCACGGTCACCAATACAGGTGATAAAAAAAGCCGCCAGGTAATCCGCCGTGCGATTCGTAAAAACCCTGATGCCGTCATTTGCGTGACAGGGTGTTATGCCCAAACATCACCGGCGGAAATCATGGCGATTCCCGGTGTAGATGTCGTTGTCGGGACACAGGATCGGGTAAAAATGCTTGATTATATTGAGCAGTATAAGAAAGAACGCCAGCCGATCAATGGCGTAGGCAATATTATGAAAAATCGGGTGTATGAGGAATTGGATGTTCCGTCATTCACCGACCGTACGCGCGCTTCCCTGAAAATTCAGGAAGGCTGCAACAATTTCTGTACGTTCTGCATCATTCCTTGGGCGCGCGGACTCATGCGTTCCCGCGAACCGCAGGAAGTCATCCGCCAGGCACAGCAGCTTGTAGATGCAGGGTACAAAGAAATCGTGTTGACCGGCATTCATACAGGCGGTTACGGGGAAGACATGAAGGATTACAATCTGGCCGCTTTGCTCCGGGATTTGGAAGCAAACGTAAAAGGGTTGAAAAGACTCAGGATTTCTTCCATTGAAGCAAGCCAGTTAACAGATGAGGTCATTGATGTCATCGACAGATCCAATCTGGTTGTAAGGCATTTGCACATCCCGCTCCAATCCGGTTCAAATACCGTTTTGAAGAGAATGCGCCGCAAATATACAATGGAATTTTTCGCCGAGCGCCTGGAACTCTTAAAGAAAGCATTGCCTGATCTGGCGATCACCTCTGATGTTATCGTCGGGTTTCCTGGTGAAACAGAAGAAGAATTTATGGAGACGTACAATTTTGTAAAAGAACATAAATTTTCAGAGCTGCACGTTTTCCCTTATTCCATGAGAACGGGGACACCGGCAGCCAGAATGAAGGACCAGATCGATGAAAGTGTGAAGAATGAGCGCGTTCACCGCTTAATCGCGCTTTCCGATCAATTGGCAAAAGAATATGCCTCAAGATTTGAGGACGAGGTTCTTGAAGTCATTCCGGAGGAGCCGTTCAAGGATGATCCTGACAGCGGCTTATATGAAGGGTACACGGACAACTATTTAAAAGTTGTGTTCCAAGCGGCCGAAGAAATGGTCGGCAAGCTCGTCAAAGTCAAAATAACAAAAGCGGGATACCCATATTGCGAAGGGCAATTTGTTCGTGTAATGGATGAAGATGCCCCGGCTTCTATGGTAGTATAAATGAAACTGCAGCGATGGCTGCAGTTTTTTTCAACAATAAAAACCAGGAGAGGATATAAGATGATTCCAAATAATATGGCCCAGATGATAGATCATACTTTATTAAAACCTGAGGTGACAAAGGAACAGATCTTAGCTTTGTGTGAAGAAGCCAAAGGACATCAATTTGCCTCCGTTTGTGTCAATCCGGCTTGGATTGAAGATGCGGCAGCCCTTTTAAAAGGAACGGATGTCAAAGTTTGTACGGTCATCGGATTTCCGCTGGGAGCCTCTACTCCTGATGTAAAAGCATTTGAAACGAAAGACGCCATTGATAAGGGCGCGCAGGAAGTGGATATGGTGATCAATATCGGAGCATTGAAAAGCGGAAATCTGGCCCTTGTTGAAAACGATATCCGGGCTGTCACGGCTGCAGCGAAAGGGAAGGCGCTTGTCAAGGTGATCATTGAAACATGCCTATTATCTGATGAAGAGAAAAAGGTTGCCTGTAAAATTGCAAAGAAAGCCGGAGCCGATTTTGTTAAAACCTCGACGGGCTTTTCAAACGGGGGTGCAACAGAACGGGATGTGAAGCTCATGCGTGAAGCCGTCGGCAGCCAAATGGGAGTGAAGGCATCCGGAGGTGTCCGCTCACATGAGGACGCTGTAAAGATGATCAATGCCGGAGCAACCAGAATAGGGACAAGCTCTGGTCCAAAAATCGTCAATATGCAATGAATTGCCGAACGGAAAAATTGGGGCCGCGTTAATTGCCGGCCTCCATTTTCTTTAGTATACTATAAATGTAAACGCATTCATTCTTTTTAATAGAAGGGGGAGGCTTATGTATACATTTTTAGCAGGGATTGTCCTTTTAATACTAGGGTATTTTACCTATGGAAAATTTGTTGAAAAGGTTTTTGGTGTGAAAGAGGAACGGGCTACGCCTGCATATGTAAATGCTGATGGCGTGGACTATATTCCGATGAGCACCTCCAAGAACTCTTTGATTCAGCTTCTTAATATCGCCGGTACCGGTCCTGTTTTCGGTCCGATCATGGGGGCGCTTTACGGACCCGTGGCTTTTATCTGGATTGTAATCGGGGCCATTTTTGCCGGGGCTGTCCATGACTATCTGACCGGCATGATTTCCATCCGCAACCGCGGAGCTCATTTGCCTGAACTTGCCAGCAAGTTTTTAGGAAAAGTGATGAAGCATGTCGTCAATGCATTTGCGGTCTTGCTTCTTCTTTTGGTTGGTACTGTTTTTGTTTCAACACCGGCAAGCCTTCTTCATGTTTTAATGAATGGGAAGGTTGCGCTCGGGATAATTATCGCCGCCGTTTTCTTTTACTATATTTTGGCTACATTGATGCCTATTGATAAAATTATCGGGCGTCTTTATCCTTATTTCGGGGCGCTGCTTTTAATCAGTGCAGTTGGAGTGGGAATAGGGATGGTAGTAACAGGGGCACCAATCCCTGAACTGTCTTTGCAAAATTTCCATCCTGATCATTTGCCGGTTTTCCCATTAATCTTTTTCACGATTACTTGCGGAGCGCTCTCCGGCTTCCATGCAACACAAACACCGATCATTTCGCGTACGACACAGAAGGAAAAACAAGGCCGTAAAATTTTCTACGGTATGATGATTGCGGAAGCCATCATTGCAATGATCTGGGCCGCTGCAGGAATGAGCTTATTTGGCGGTTATGATGGGTTGAATGATGTATTGGCAGCCGGCGGTCCTGGTGCAGTTGTAAGTGAGGTTTCTGTTGCAATGCTCGGAGCGATTGGCGGTACGCTTGCTGTCCTCGGAGTTGTCGTTCTGCCGATTACCTCAGGGGACACAGCTTTCCGAAGTGCCCGCATGATCATTGCAGAATACTTTAATATTGCCCAGAAGAAATTCAGCAGCCGCTTGTGGATTGCTGTCCCGCTCTTTGCCATTTCGGTTGTGCTGACACAGATCGATTTTAACGTACTTTGGAGATATTTTAGCTGGGCAAACCAGTCGACTGCAGTCATTGCTTTGTTTGTAGGAGCGATGTATCTTTACGTGGCAAAGAAAAATTACTTTATTTCGCTGATTCCCGGGACATTTATGCTGATAATGGTCATCACATATATTTTAAATGCGCCAATCGGCTTTAATCTTCCAATGAATGTTTCTTGGATAGGCGGCTTTATCGGCTCCGCCATACTGGTGGCCCTCTTCTTTGCTGCAGCGAAGAAAAACCGTGCAAATAATCTTCCGCTTGAAGACGATATCTCTAATTGGAACAGGGTGGCGTAATGGGATGCTGCAGTCCGGAGTATCGCAAAGTGGTCAATGAAAAAGAAGAAAAGGTGAACGAAAAGGGGAGGGAGTCCCTTCCCCCTTATGTCAAGATTCTCAGTGTAGTCATCACTGCAGGCGCAGTTGCGATAGCTGTCATTTTATGATGTTATAAAAACTGTCTAGTAAAAATGCACGTGAATCGCCGCGTGCATTTTTGGGCATAAATTTTCAACGGTTTCATTGTTTCTTTTTATGAAGTTTCATAATGAATCGTCCAAACTGATTGGCAAATGGAAGCACAGCCGCTGAACAAATGATATTGAATATGACACTGGCATGGGCCAGCTGGGTTTCCGGATTTGAAGTCAGAGAGATGCTCCATTCGGCCAAATTAGATATGAACGGCAAAAAGGCCAGCACTCCGATAATATTCAGCCACAAATGTGCATAGGCAGTAAGCCGTGCTTCATTTCCCGCACCAATACCCGCTAATAGTGCTGTGGAACAGGTGCCGATATTGGACCCCATCATAATCAGGATGCCGGTTTCCAGGCTGAAAACGCCTGATCCGATAAAACTCATGGCAATGCCTGTCACAACGGTACTTGACTGGATGACAGCCGTCAGTATAACACCAATCATAAAAGCGGAAAACATACTCCCTTCCATGTGGCCGATCAAACTATGTACATGGCCGATGCTTGTTAAGGGACTGGACAGCCAGCCGAAGCCGTTCATAGAGGCAAAAATAATGCCGATTCCCATAAAAATAAATCCGGTGCTTCTAATTTTGACGCTTCGAAAGAACAGGCAGAAAGTACCGGCTGATAAAAGCGGAATGATGACGACAGATAAATCAAAGGACAGAATTTCTAAAGTGACGGTAGTCCCGATATTTGTTCCAAGCACAATGCCGATCGTCTGGGGAAATGTCAAAATCCTGGCGGATACAAGACCGACGGCAATGACTGTCACGGCTGAACTGCTTTGAAGGATGACTGTCATGAAGATGCCGGCGATCATGCTTTTTAACGGTGTGCTGGTTGCATTCCGGAGCCAGCGTTCAAGTGCGCTTCCCGATAAATTGAAGAGCCCGATTCTCATCCAGGTCATGCCGAGCAAGAAGCAGCCGGCCAATAAAAAAAATAAAAAAATGTAGAGCATGTCCTCACCCCTATTGAATGATATGGGATCAAACCCACGGACATGCGAAAAAATCAAATACCATGCTCAATCCGTTGACCTGAAATAAGTGTTATAATATAATTGCTAAGTACATGGATTTTGTTCCATTGGCATGTGATCGCTACGTTCGGAGGGAGGGAAAGTTAGATGTCAAAAACAGTAGTTCGCAAAAATGAATCTCTTGAGGATGCTCTTCGCCGTTTTAAACGTACTGTTTCCAAAACAGGGACCCTACAAGAATTTAGAAAACGCGAGTTTTATGAAAAACCAAGCGTTAGGCGCAAGAAAAAATCTGAAGCCGCAAGAAAACGCAAATAATAAGAGGGTGGACCAATGAGTCTTCTTGATCGATTAAACGAAGATATGAAGCAGGCGATGAAAAGCAAAGAAAAAGAAAAGCTCTCTGTCATTCGCATGCTCAAGGCTTCATTGCAAAACGAAGCAATCAAGCAGGGCCATAAGCAATTATCAGAAGATGAAGAGTTGACAGTCCTTTCTCGCGAAGTGAAGCAGCGTAAAGATTCCCTCCACGAATTTGAAAAAGCTGGACGTGAAGATCTCGCCCAGAAAATTAGAGAAGAACTTGAATTTGTTAGTAACTATATGCCGGAACAGCTGTCCGAAGAAGAAGTGGAAGAGCTCGTTCGAAAAGCGATTGCTGATACAGGAGCTTCAACCAAGGCTGATATGGGCAAAGTGATGGGTGCCTTGATGCCTAAAGTAAAAGGAAAAGCGGACGGAGCACTCGTCAGCAGGCTTGTCCAACGGCATCTGTCATAAACAGGAATGAAAGCCGGAAAGCTTACGCTTTCCGGCTTTGCTGTTGGGGACCGGTGTTACATAATATCTCTTTCCCGAGGAACCGTCCTGTTTGGACGCCCGACACGGCGTTCGAGCATTTCTTGAAAATTTCAGGTATAATTGGAAGGAGAAACTTTGAAACTTTTTCCCTTGCAAATCGTAATGTAAATGACGGGTTTTTGAAGGGAGGGGATATTGTTGAAAAGGATTTTTGCTTCAGTTTTTCTCATTTTGGCGGGGCTCATATTAATTCTTCCCGTTCAGGCCGAAGGCAAGGAAAAGAATGTATACGTCATCCCGATCAAAGATGATGTCGAAAAAGGCCTTTATGCTTTTTTGGACAGGGCCATCAATACGGCAGAGAAAGAAAATGCGGACCTGATCGTTTTTGATATGAACACTCCAGGAGGCGCAGTGGATGCCGCCCGTGATATTGGAAACAGGATTGCCAATGCGGATGTGAAAACGGTCACATTCGTAAATTCATGGGCCATTTCGGCAGGTTCGTATATAGCCCTTCATACAGATAAAATCTATATGACGCCAAATGCTGTCATGGGCGCAGCTGCCGTCATTGACCAGCAAGGCAACACTGCCGGTGAAAAAGCTGAGAGCATGTGGCTTGCTGCAATGGAAGCCGCCGCGAAAAGGAGTGACCGTGATCCCGAAATCGCCAAGGCGATGGCCAGCAAGAAAATTGATCTTCCTGATTTGAAAGAAAATGGGAAACTTTTGACACTTGAAGCCGACAAGGCGTTGAAGGTGGGCTATTCTGAGGGGACCGTCAACAATATGGATGAATTGCTCAAAGACCTGGGAATGGAGGATGCCAAGGTCCATACGATCAAGCCGGCTTTTGCCGAATCGCTTGCAAGGCTGATTACCAATCCTGTTGTTGTTCCGATTCTTTTGACAATTGCAAGCCTTGGGCTCGTACTTGAACTGTATACCCCTGGTTTCGGACTGCCGGGAGGAATGGGAATTTCCGCATTGCTGCTGTTCTTTTATGGGCACTATGTCGCAGGCTTTGCCGGATATGAATCCATTCTATTGTTTGTTTTCGGGCTCATACTGATTGCTGCGGAAGTTTTTGTTGCAGGTGGAATATTGGGAATCCTGGGAACAGCCGCGGTCATTGGCAGTATGCTGCTTGCGGGTGAAGACGTCATCCAAATGGGAATGTCCATTGTCACTGCCCTGGCACTAGCGTTCCTATTAATTATTATCATGTTAAAGGTGTTTGGTAAGAGAGTGAATATATTTAGGAAATTCATATTAACCGATTCGACGAATACAGAAAGCGGCTATGTCTCAAATGTAAACAGATTGGAATTAATCGGCCACGAAGGAGTAACAGTCACACCGTTAAGGCCATCCGGAACGGTCAAGATTGATGATGAACGACTTGATGTTGTTGCGGACGGCAGCTTTATCGAAAATAACACGAAAGTGAAAGTTGTGAAAGTCGAAGGATCACGAATAGTCGTTCGCCCTGTTTAATGAAAAAATTGAGGAGGAAACTGAATGCTTGGTGCTGAAACGCTGTTTTTATTGGTTATAATCGTAATAGCGATTATTGTTTTATCTGTTTTATTCACCTTTGTTCCGATTGGCCTGTGGATTTCCGCATTGGCCGCCGGTGTTAAGGTTGGTATTTTCACTTTGATTGGTATGAGGCTGAGAAGGGTTATTCCACGGCGTGTCGTTGAACCTTTGATCAAAGCACACAAAGCCGGGCTTCCGGTTGCAACAAACCAGCTTGAAAGCCATTATTTGGCAGGAGGTAATGTGGATCGTGTCGTGAATGCCCTGATTGCTGCCCAGCGGGCAAATATTGAATTGACATTTGAACGTGCCGCAGCCATCGACCTTGCCGGCCGTGATGTTCTCGAAGCGGTTCAGATGAGTGTTAACCCGAAGGTCATTGAAACGCCATTTATTGCAGGTGTGGCTATGGACGGAATTGAGGTTAAAGCAAAAGCAAGGATTACCGTACGTGCCAACATCGACAGGCTTGTCGGGGGAGCAGGGGAAGAAACTGTCATCGCCCGTGTCGGTGAAGGGGTTGTTTCCACAATCGGATCCAGTGACAACCATAAGAAAGTCCTTGAAAACCCTGATATGATTTCCCGCACAGTTTTGGCCAAGGGGCTGGATGCGGGGACTGCATTTGAAATTCTTTCGATCGACATCGCTGATGTGGATATCGGCAAAAACATTGGTGCCCAGCTGCAGACAGACCAGGCCGAAGCGGACAAGAAGATTGCTCAGGCGAAAGCCGAAGAAAGAAGGGCAATGGCTGTTGCCAGCGAACAGGAAATGAAGGCCCGCGTCGAAGAAATGAGAGCGAAAGTGGTAGAGGCGGAGGCGGAAGTACCGCTCGCCATGTCCGAAGCGCTCAAGTCTGGTAACCTTGGAGTCATGGATTATTTATCACTCCGCAACATTGATGCGGATACAGATATGCGTGATTCCATCGGAAGAATGACAAAGCCGAAGGATAATAATAAGCCGGAGTAAGTTTTGTGGCACAATGAAAGGGGGTAACTCCTTTGGAACAGTTTTTGCCGATTATAGTCATTGCTCTAATAAGTTTATTTGTAAATAGGGCAAGTGAGCAAAAAAAGCGGGCTGCCAATCATGAAAAGCCCAGCAGGCCAAATAAAAGACCGGCTCAGCCCAGGCAGCAGGAAAGGCCGGCCCCTCCTGCCAGCAAAAAGCCTGTCCAGGAAAAGCCGAAGCCTGTACTTGCGGAAAGGCCGCGCAGCTTAAGAGAGGCGGCAGAAATACTATTGTCTCAAATGCAGCCTCAGATTGAGGACAAGAAGACTGAGGCTGAAAACAAAATGGAGGAACTCAAAAAAGAGGCGGCAGCTTATAAGGAAAGGGCCCGTGAGCTGCATACAAAATCGGAAGCGGTCAAGGAAAACAAAGAACAGCCGCATATCGAACCTTTTTTCCAACAGAATGATATTGTCAAAGGTATCATCATGTCGGAAGTTCTCGGGCCTCCAAGGGCCAAAAGAAGATACGGCCGGTATTAAAATAAAGTGATGAAACCCCCTTTCAACTCATACATATGAGATGAAAGGGGGTTCTTTTTCATGGCGAAAAAATGGACACACCGATTTCGCAAGTGGGCGACAGAAAAAATGGAGCTGCCGCCCGATGTAATGATGGACCTCCCTCGCGTAACAATCATCGGTCAACTGCACATATATATCGAGAACCATAAGGGGCTTCTTGCATTCTCCGATGAGGAGGTGCGGCTGCTTCTTAAGCAGGGCCAGCTGCTTATAAAAGGGAACTCTTTCGTAATCAAAACAATCCTTCCGGAAGAAATTTTGCTGGAAGGAAAAATAAGTGAAGTCTTGTATTTGAAAGAATAGGAGTGGCACAAATGAAGAACCGTTGGATCACATTTCTGTCAGGAAGGGTACTGGTTAGAGCAGATGGACAAGGATTGGAGCTCCTGCTGAACAAAATGACGAGGGACGGAATTGCCATATGGAAAGTGAAACGGTTTAAGTCGGGTGCCATGCTTTTTTATATCCCGCTTCGAGACATACATAAATTAAGAAAGGCCGCACGCCGTTTTGAATGCCGGATTTCCTTCGTCCGCGGCGAAGGAGCCCCTTTTCTGTGGAAGAGATTGTTTAAAAACAGCGGGTTTTTAGTCGGGATGTTATCATTTATTATTTTAATCACCGTTCTTTCCAACATCACTTGGGGGATTGAGATAAAAGGGGCAAACCCGGAAACGGAACATAAAATCAGGAAGGAACTGACAAAAATAGGAGTCCAGATCGGTACTTCCCACTTTTTGAATCAGGATCTGGAAAAGATCCAGCGTGAATTGACCGAACGGGTTGATAATATTACATGGATTGGTGTTGAGTTGAAAGGGACAACCTTCCACTTTCAAGTAGTGGAAAAAACGGAACCCAAAAAACAGGAAACCCGTTCACCATCGCATCTTGTTGCAACCAAAAAGGCGGTGATAGAAAAGATGTTTGTGGAAAAAGGAAAACCGCTCGTTAAAGTGAATCAATTTGTTGAAAAGGGACAGATCCTTGTTTCCGGAACGATAGGCAATGATGAAGAAACAAAAACAATTCCTGCCCGTGGTGAAGTATGGGGTAAAACATGGTATCAAACACATGCGGAATTTCCGCTGCAGTCAACTTTTCAAGTTTTTAGCGGTGAGGAAAAAAGAACACATGCCTTAAAATTCGGCTCGTTTTCAGTGCCTGTATGGGGGTTCGGCAAGACAGGGTTCAAAAACTACGAGGTGGAAACCGAAGTTCATCCTGTCCGCTTTCTTGGATGGCAGCTGCCTTTAGCCTACGTTGAAAAAACGGCTAGAGCGACGGAGGAATATGAACGTTCACTTACAAAAAAAGAAGCCCGGGAGGCCGGAAGAGAACTGGCAAGAAGGGATCTGGCCAAAAATATTCCTGAAGACGCACGCATCGACGATGAGATTATTTTGCATGAAGAAGTGGAGAATGGTAAAGTTAAGCTGACAATCTATTTCCAAGTGATAGAAAATATTGCAAAAGAAAAACCGGTCACTCAAGGAGATTAACAAATGGCAGATGAATTTATAACAAATCAAATACAACTGGACGGCGATGATGAAGCTCCTGTCTTATTTGGAAATGGCGACAGCAACTTAAAAATGCTTGAAGACGAATTTGGCGTTAAAATTGTGACCCGCGGGGAAACACTGAATGTCACGGGTCCTCCTGAAGCGGCTGCTCTTGCAGAGGAAACGATTAAACAGCTGCTCGCTGTCATAAGGAGCGGCATACGAATCGGGCTCAGGGATACCGCCTATGCGGCCCAGACGGCGAAACAGGGAAAAATAGAGTATTTCTCTGAACTGTATGATGAGGAAATCACCCGCAATGCAAAAGGCAAAGCCATCCGGGTCAAAACGATTGGACAGCGCCATTATATAGAGGCTGTCCGGAAAAATGACCTGGTATTTGGCATTGGGCCCGCAGGTACGGGAAAAACATATCTTGCCGTCGTCATGGCTGTGGGAGCATTGAAAAGCGGCAAGATCAATAAGATCATATTGACCCGCCCGGCTGTTGAAGCTGGTGAAAGCCTTGGCTTTTTACCGGGAGATTTAAAAGAAAAAGTGGATCCTTACCTAAGGCCGCTTTATGACGCCCTCCATGATGTGTTGGGGGCTGAACATACCCAGAGGCTTATCGAAAGGGAAACAATCGAAATTGCACCCCTTGCCTATATGAGGGGGCGGACCCTTGATGATGCATTTGTTATCTTGGATGAAGCCCAAAATACTACCCACGCACAAATGAAAATGTTTTTAACAAGGCTTGGATTTGGATCCAAGATGGTCATAACCGGGGATTCAACCCAAGTGGACCTTCCGCCCGGAGTTAAATCCGGCCTTGCTACGGCCGAAGTCATCCTGCAGGGAGTAAAGGGCATTGCCTTTATTCACTTTGAAGAGGGTGACGTAGTCCGCCATCCTCTTGTAGGAAGGGTCATCAAAGCATATGCACAAAATGAAACAACCCCCGGGCGTTAAGTTCGGGGATTCTTTAATTTGAAGTATAATTAGGTAGTGCCTTTACTCTCCGAAACTGCTATATTTGACATAGGAATGCTTTTTTTTTCAAAAAAGGCGGTGGAGGGGAATTGATGTATTTTCAAAAATATATAAGGAATATACGGAAGATTCTTAGTTATAAGCTGTTTACGGGTCTTGTCTTTTCAGTGCTAGGCCTTTTATTATTTGCGATCCTTTACACGGACGTCAAGCCCGAAACCTATGACATGGAACTTTTTTCTGTCGCTGATAAAACGATCCGCTCCCCGAAAACGATCGAAGATGAAGAAAAGACCGCGGAAGAACGGAATAAAGCCGCGGAAGAAGTCGAAAATGTGTATGTACATAGAAAAGAGGTGGCCCAAAACAGGGTGCTTCTGCTTACGTCCATTTTTGATTTTGTAAATGAAGTGAATAAGGAGGAGTCAGCTAAAAAGAAAGAAGCGGAAGAAAGTAAAGCGGAAAAAGAGGGCTCCCAGCTGGCATCTTCCAAACTCGCATTGTTAAAATCGAAGCTCACGGCCGATGTAACCGAGGATGTGACTGAAACGATTTCAGATCAGACTCTTTTACAGCTGCTGGAAGCTGATCCATCTGAATTGGAAAAAGCAAGGAACATCCTGGTTAGCAATGTGGAAACGATCATGAATGGGAAAATCCGCGAGGATCAAGTGAACAATGTCAGTTCAGACCTTATCGGCAGAATCAAGTCGGCCGGCTTGGAAAAGAATGTGGAAAATGCCTCAATTGAACTTGGAAAATATGCCATAATCGCAAACGAAGTCTATGATCCCAAGCTTACTGAAGAAAGAAAGCAGCAAGCGATGAATGAAGTGGAACCTGTTAAAATATTACAGGGACAGATAGTCGTTCAGGAAGGTCATCTCATTGACAGAGATATTTACCGGCAGCTTGACACGCTTGGGCTTTTGAAAAGCAAGCCGACAATCAAGCCGTTTATTGGACTTGCCATCTTTGTGCTGCTCTTAATCGGTGCTTTATATATCCCTTTTACGAAACTGAATGAGCCTGAAGAAAAGAAGCAGAGCTATTTGCTGCTTTTGGGAATTGTCTTTGTAGGAGCTATTGTTCTGATGAAGATTATCAGCCTGATGGAGGGGCTTGAACAGTATGACATCGCCTATCTGTTTCCCGCTGCGATGGCTCCTATGCTGATCAGAGTCATGATCAATGAGCGCTTTGCCCTGCTCATGGCCATCATTTTGGCTGCATGCGGAAGCATCGTTTTCCATGACGGCATTTCGGGAACAATAGATGTTGAAATTGCGTTATACATTTTATTCAGCGGCCTTGCAGGAATCATGTTCCTGTCGGATAAAAGCGAACGCTTTAATTTGTTGCGTGCCGGCCTGCTCGTTGCCTTGGTCAATGTGCTGCTTATTTTCTTTCTGCAGTTTATCGGAAGCGGCCAGATTACCAATATGGAGTATTTATATTTTATTATTAATGGTGTGGTTTCCGGGATATTGTCCGCAGTTTTGACCATGGGGATCCTGCCTTTCCTTGAAGCCGGATTCGGTATATTATCAACAATGAGGCTGATTGAGTTGTCCAATCCGAATCATCCATTGTTAAAGAGGATTCTCATTGAGGCTCCAGGCACTTACCATCATAGCGTAATGGTGGCCAATTTAGCTGAGTCGGCATGCGAAGCCATCGGTGCCAACGGCCTGCTGGCGAGAGTTGCGGCCTATTACCATGATCTCGGAAAGACAAAAAGACCGCATTTTTTTATAGAGAATCAGATGAACATGGAAAACCCGCATGATAAGCTGCAGCCTGCAACAAGCAAAGATATCATTATTGCGCATGTTACGGACGGTGCCGCGGAATTGAAGAAGCATAAAATGCCGAAGGAAATCGTAGATGTTGCAAAACAGCATCATGGAACCACGCTGCTGAAGTTCTTTTATTACAAAGCAGCGGAAACATCGGATGATGTGGAAGAGTCGGATTACAGGTATCCCGGCCCGAAACCGCAATCAAAAGAAGCAGCCATCATCAGTCTGGCGGACTCCGTGGAGGCAGCGGTCCGTTCCTTGAACGAGCCGACACCCGAAGCAATCAGGTCGCTTGTCGACTCCATTGTCCAAGACCGGCTTTTGGATGGCCAATTGAATGAATGCGATATTACAATCAAACAATTGGAGACCATTAAATCAACATTTTGCGAAACGTTGAGCGGTATTTTTCACTCAAGGATTGAATATCCGGGAAATAAGGAGCAGAAGGTGATGTGAAGATGAATCTGGAAATTGACTTCATTGATGAAACAGATAGTGTGACAGAAGAACAATTAAGGTTATTGGAAGAGCTGTTAAAACTTGCGGCAGAAACGGAAAATGTCGAAGGGGGAAGTGAGCTTTCCGTCACCTTCGTTACCAATGAATCCATAAAGGAACTCAACATGGCGTACAGGGGGAAGGATTCCCCGACGGATGTCATTTCTTTTGCAATGGAAGAAATGGGAGAAGGGGAAACAGAAATAGCCGGTGTTGAAAATCTTCCCAGGATGTTGGGAGACATTGTCATTTCGATTGAAATGGCGGAAAAACAGGCGGAAGAATACGGCCATTCTTATTTGCGGGAGCTCGGATTTTTGACGGTGCATGGTTTTCTTCATCTTCTTGGGTATGATCATATGAATGATGAAGATGAAAAACGCATGTTCAAAAAACAAGAGGATATTTTGAAGAGTTATGGCTTGGAAAGATAAAAATCCATTCTCCTTTGGGCGGCTTGTCGATTCTTTCACCTATGCCATTCAGGGATTGTGGCACGCCGTTAAAACGGAAAAAAATTTTCAAATCCATTTAACCGCAGCCCTGATTGTCAGTATATGCGGTTTTACTTTCCGATTGAGCAAAGTGGAATGGCTTTTTATACTCATCTGTATTTTTGGGATGTTCTCCCTTGAACTGTTAAATTCAGCGATTGAAAAAACCATTGATCTCGTTACAGAGGAAATAAGGCCCTTGGCCAAGCAGGCAAAGGATATGGCGGCAGGGGCCGTCCTGATTTATGCCGTCATAACAGTGGTGATCGGGCTTATCATTTTCATACCGAAAATTGTGGAGCTGTTCCGGTGATGCTGATTCATTGGGCAGTTTTTGTTTTTATTTGAAACCCGATCCCCATTCGGATAAAATAATCTTACATCCTAAGAACAGGATGGACTTGTGGCAATTATCCAAAAATTTATTTAAAAAAAGATAACTTTTTTTATGAAAATGTAGTAAAATTAGAAGTAAGACATGAGGAGAATCATGACATGAAGGAACAATTGATGAAAGAAGCAATAAGCGCCAAGGAGAAAGCGTATGTTCCATACTCGAAATTTCCGGTTGGAGCTGCACTGTTAACGAAGGACGGAACGATTTATCACGGATGCAATATTGAGAATGCTTCCTATGGGCTGACAAATTGTGCTGAGAGAACTGCAATATTTAAAGCGCTTTCAGAAGGTGAAAAAGCTTTTGACATGCTTGCCGTTACAGCTGATTCCGAACGCCCGGTGCCTCCGTGCGGAGCATGCAGACAGGTTATTGCAGAGCATTGTCCAAAAGACATGAAAGTCATCTTGACCAACAGCAAAGGGGATGTGCAGGAGTTTACAGTGGGGGATCTGCTCCCGTTTGCTTTTATGGCGGGTGATATGCATGAATGAAATGGCCGGAGGCGAAAGGGAATTCAAATCGGGTTTCATCTCCATCATCGGAAGGCCGAATGTAGGAAAATCAACCTTTTTAAACAGGGTGATTGGCCAAAAGATAGCGATCATGAGCGATAAACCGCAAACGACCAGAAACAAGGTTCAGGGTGTTTTGACAACTGATGATGCGCAGATGGTTTTCATAGACACCCCGGGTATCCATAAACCGAAACATAAGCTTGGAGATTTTATGATCAAGCTTGCAATCAATACATTCAGGGAAGTCGATCTCATACTGTTCATGATCAATGCTGAAGAAGGGTATGGACGCGGTGATGAATTTATCATCGAGCAATTGAAGAATGTAAAAACTCCGGTATTTCTGGTCATCAATAAAATCGATCAGATACATCCTGATCAGTTGATTGTCTTAATTGAGCAATATAAGGATATGTACCCGTTCAAGGAAATCATTCCGATTTCAGCGTTGGAAGGGAATAATGTCGAGCGGCTTATTCAGCAGATCCAAGAGTGTTTGCCTGAAGGTCCCCAATATTACCCTTCCGATCAGGTGACCGACCATCCGGAAAGGTTCATTGTATCCGAATTGATCCGTGAAAAGGCACTTCATCTTACACGGGAGGAAGTGCCGCATTCAATCGCTGTTGTCATCGATCAGATGAAGCAGGAAGAGAATAAGGATCTTATCCATGTCATGGCGACGATCGTTGTAGAACGTGATTCCCAGAAAGGGATTGTGATTGGAAAACAAGGGAAAATGCTGAAGGAAATCGGGCAGCGTGCCCGGCGGGATATTGAGAACCTTCTTGGGTCCAAGGTTTTTCTCGAACTATGGGTCAAGGTTCAAAAGGACTGGAGGAACAAGTCTACCTACTTAAGGGATTTTGGTTTTAGAGACGACGAATATTAATTGGCTGGTTTAGCAAATTTTACGCAGAATCTTTCTGGGGCTTATAGACAAACATATTCATACAACCATCATAAAGAAAGGCGGGTTTCAAATGTATGAGTTTACTTGGAAAGTTTTTAAGAAGACGGGGAACATTGATATTTACCTGCTTCTCAAGGAACTGGAGAAAGAAGAACACATGATGAATACTCTGCCGATTGCCGACAAGCCCAATGTGATCGATTATCCCGTTTCATGACCGATTCATTTGCTTTTTTTTGAACACCCGATGCAGTATGATACTGTAAAAGGGGTAAGCGATATGTTGGAAAAATTTGAAGGCATTGTAATCAGAACAACGGATTATGGTGAATCACATAAAATAACAGCCATATACAGCAGGGAAGCGGGAAAGATTTCCGCGATGGCAAGAGGAGCCAAAAAAACGAACAGCCGTCTTGCCGCAGTTTCCCAGCTGTTTACATACGGTTATTTTTTAATTCAGACTGGACGCGGCCTTGGCACCATGCAGCAGGGAGAGATCATTTCGCCTTTAAGGGGCTTGAAAGAGGATATTTTTAAGACCGCCTATGCTTCCTATGTAGTTGAGATGGTTGACAGAAGCACCCAGGATAACGAACCAAACCCATATTTATTTGAATTGCTGCATCAATCGCTGAATTATATAAGCGAGGATTATGATCCGGGTATCATCACCCATATTTTTGAAATGAAAATGCTTCAGGTTCTTGGGCTCTATCCGGAAATGAAGAAATGCTCAATATGCGGTGCGACTGAAGGCAGCTTTGGCTTTTCCATCAAAGAAAACGGACTGATTTGCCACCGCTGCCTTGAAAGGGATCCGCATTATTTGCCTATGAGCCAAAATGCGATTAAACTTCTCCGTTTATTTTATTATTTTGACTTGAATCGTCTTGGCACCATTTCAGTCAAGCCGGAGACGAAAAAAGAGCTGAAAAGAGCGATTGATATGTATTACGATGAGTATTCCGGGCTCCATATCAAGTCCAAGCGTTTTTTGGATCAGATGGATTCATTGAAGGACAAGCTGTAAGGCAGAGGTTGACAACCGGCTTCGTTTCGATTATTTTTATTCATAGTACTATAATATATCCTGCTAAGACGGAAAGTAGTAACTGTATCATTCCATTTCAGCGAACCCGGGAAGGTGCAAGCCGGGCATGGTAACTGCAGTGAAGGCAGTCCCGAGCGGGAGACTTAAAGTGGCCGTTTTTACGGCAAATAGGGTGGAACCGCGGGTTAACTCTCGTCCCTATGCTGATGTGAGCATAGGGACGGGAGTTTTTTATTTTACTGAAAGGATGAATGATATGAATATACAGGAAATGATTTTGACTTTGCAAAAGCATTGGTCTGATTACGGCTGTATTTTAATGCAGGCGTATGACGTGGAAAAAGGAGCAGGTACGATGAGCCCCTATACATTTTTGAGGGCAATCGGTCCCGAGCCGTGGAATGTGGCTTATGTAGAACCGTCCAGAAGACCGGCGGACGGCAGGTACGGAGAAAATCCGAACAGGCTATACCAGCATCATCAATTTCAGGTGATTATGAAGCCTTCGCCGGAAAATATTCAGGAAATGTATTTGGATTCTCTAAGAAAGCTTGGGATTGAGCCGCTTGAGCATGATATCCGCTTTGTAGAAGATAACTGGGAGAACCCGTCTTTGGGATGCGCCGGCCTTGGTTGGGAAGTATGGCTGGATGGAATGGAAATCACCCAGTTTACGTACTTCCAGCAGGTGGGCGGTTTGGAGTGCAAACCGGTTTCGGTTGAATTGACATATGGCATTGAACGTCTTGCCTCTTATATTCAGGAAAAAGACAATGTCTTTGATTTGGAATGGACGGATGGATTTACAATCAGGGATATTTTTTATCAACCTGAATATGAACATTCGAAATATGCTTTTGAAACTTCTGACCAGGACCTGCTTTTCACTTTATTCAGCAAGTATGAAAAAGAAGCAAAAAGGCAGATGGATCTTGGACTTGTACACCCGGCTTATGACTATATTTTGAAATGCTCCCACGTCTTTAATCTTTTGGATGCAAAAGGAGCGATTTCAGTAACGGAAAGGACAGCCTATATTTCCAGGATGAGAAATATGGCTCGTCATGTGGCAAAGACTTTTTATGATGAAAGGGAAAAATTAGGTTTTCCGATTTTACAGCACGAGAAGGAGGAATGCAGCCATGAATAAACGTGATTTATTGCTTGAAATCGGTTTGGAAGAAATGCCGGCGAGGTTTATACACGGTTCCATTCAGCAGTTGGAGGAAAAGATCCGAAACTGGCTGGATGAAAATGGAATTGAGCACGGCCGCCTGTATCCTTTTTCCACGCCAAGAAGATTGGCTGTACTTGTAAAAGATGTAGCGGAAGCACAGCAGGATACGGAAGAGGAAGCAAAGGGGCCGGCGAAGAAAATTGCACAGGATGAAAACGGCAACTGGTCAAAAGCGGCCCTGGGCTTCAGCCGCTCGCAGGGAATGTCTCCGGATGACATTTATTTCAAGGAGATTAAAGGAGTTGAATACGCCCATATTAAACGATTTATAAAAGGGGAAAAGACAATTGACCTGCTTGCGCAGCTCCAAAAACTGGTGGAGGGCATGCATTTTCCAAACAGCATGAAATGGGGAAGTCATCAGCTCCGTTACATCCGTCCGATCAGGTGGCTTGTTGCTTTATTTGGCAATGAAGTGATCCCATTCACTGTTGCCGGAATTTCTGCCGGGACGATGACGAAGGGACACCGCTTTTTGGGAAAAGATATTTCGATCAATCATCCTGAAGATTACGAAAAGGCCCTTAAATCCCAATTTGTCATCGCGAATGAAGAGACCAGAAAGCAGAAAATAGCAGCGCAGATAGCGGATTTGGAAAAAGAAAACGGGTGGGTTGTTCCTGCCGAGAATGATTTGCTCGAGGAAGTCACAAATCTTGTGGAATATCCAGCTGCCTTTTATGGGAAATTTGATGAGAAATTTCTGGCTCTTCCGGAAGAAGTGCTTATTACTTCAATGAAAACCCATCAACGCTATTTTCCTGTGAAGGACTCAACAGGGAATCTGCTTCCATATTTTGTTTCAGTCAGAAATGGCGACAAAAGCCATATTGATACTGTGGCAAAAGGGAATGAGAAGGTATTGCGCGCAAGATTGGCTGACGCGGAATTCTTTTTTGAAGAGGATCAAAAGCTTGAAATCCAAGATGCTTTGAAAAAACTTGAATCCATTATTTATCATAAGAAAATCGGTACATTGGCTCAAAAAGTCAACAGAGTTCAAAAAATCACCCAACAATTAAGCAGCCTTCTGGGGTTGTCAGAAGATGAAAAACAATTGGCTGACAGGGCTGCCGAAATCTGCAAATTCGACCTTGTTACAAACATGGTGGATGAATTTCCGGAGCTGCAGGGCGTGATGGGTGAAAAGTATGCCCTTCAGAAAGGAGAAAATGAAGAAGTCGCCAAAGCTGTCAACGAACATTATAAACCGCGCCATGCCCAGGATGGCATTCCTGAATCCCTTACCGGAGCAATTGTCGGAGTAGCCGATAAAATGGATACAATTGTAACGGCTTTTGCTGTTGGCCTGATCCCGACAGGTTCACATGATCCATATGCTTTACGCCGAAATGCAACTGGTGTTGTCAACATATTGAAAGGGATGAATTGGAACATCTCCCTGGAAGAACTTCTCCACTGTGTCATTGAAATTACCAAAGAGGATGTAAACATAGAAACAGAAGAATTGGCGGAAAGTCTCGTTCAGTTTTTTAAACTGCGGATCAAGCATCTTCTTCAGGAAGAAAACATCCGTTATGACATAATTGAGGCGGTAATGGGCGGAGAACTAAATGGCATCCCTGACATCATTGGCCGGGCCGGCACCCTGGACGAACATAAAGATGAAGGAGATTTCAAAGAAACGATTGAATCATTGGCCCGTGTAATGAACATTGCCCGGAAAGCGGAAGATGATTGCGAAGTGAATGCGGCTTTACTTGAAAATAAGGAGGAAAAACAGCTTTATCAGGAATATCAAAAAGTGCTCAATATATTTAAATCTGAAAATAACCCTGAAGGCCGTTTTACAGCACTTAAAAACCTGTCACCGATGATTTCTGCCTATTTTGATCATACAATGGTCATGGCGGAAGACGGCAAAATTAGAAAAAATCGGCTTGCGCAAATGAAAAGGCTCTCTGATTTGATTGGAAGCTTTGCCATAATGAATGAAATTCAGGTGAAATAAACTATGTACCTTTTATGGATGAGATTCTCTTTAACGGTTAAATAGTATATACTAATTCTAATAAGTATGTCTCATTTCATGTCCATAGGTGGTGAGCACGATCGAACTCAGCAAAAGACAGGATAGAATATTGGAAATCGTCAAGGAAAACGGCCCGATCACGGGAGAGCACATCGCAGAGAAACTGAACCTCACACGGGCTACTTTGCGTCCGGATCTAGCCATTTTGACAATGGCCGGGTATTTGGATGCAAGACCAAGAGTGGGATACTTTTATACAGGGAAAACCGGAACACAGTTGTTGGCCGAAAGCATGAAGAAGCTGACAGTCAAAGATTTTCAGTCAATCCCTGTAGTCGTCAATGAAAATGTTTCTGTTTATGATGCCATTGTCACTATTTTCCTGGAAGACGTCGGAACCGTATTTGTAACAGATGACAAGCATCATCTGGCGGGGGTATTATCCAGGAAAGACTTATTAAGGGCAAGCCTTGGCAAGCAGGAGTTATCAACATTGCCGGTTAACATCATTATGACAAGGATGCCCAATATTACGATGTGTGAGAAGGATGATTTGTTGATTGACGTTGCTAAAAAGTTGATCGATACACAGATTGATGCAGTTCCCGTGGTAAAAAAGACGGATTCTGGTTATGAAGTAATAGGCAGGCTTACGAAAACGAATATAACAAAAGCGTTTGTGGCGCTTGCAGAGCAAGAAGGTTAGTTGACATGACGGGAGATGATAATCATGACGGAACCGATGATATATGTAGTGTCAGACTCCGTGGGCGAGACTGCCGAACTTGTTACAAAAGCGGCATTAAGCCAATTTTCCGGGCCGAATGCCGCGATTAAACGCATTCCTTATGTTGAGGAGCCGGAAAATATCGATGAAGTCATTTCATTGGCAAAGATGAACAACGGAATCATTATCTTTACATTGGTCAAACCGGAAATAAGAGATTATTTGGTTGATAGAGCACGGGAATCCAACGTTCATGCCATCGATGTTCTGGGGCCGTTAATGAGGACATTTGAGGAAACGTTTGACAAGAAACCGCTGAACGAGCCGGGTCTCGTACGCAAGCTTGATGCGGACTATTTCAAAAGAGTGGAAGCAATTGAATTTGCTGTTAAATACGATGACGGGCGGGACCCAAGGGGGCTGCTCAGGGCGGATATAATATTAGTCGGGGTCTCCAGGACATCCAAAACACCGCTGTCGCAATACCTCGCCCATAAGAGATATAAAGTGGCAAACGTTCCTGTCGTACCTGAGGTGGACCCGCCGGAGGAATTATTCAAAATAGATCCGGATAAATGCATAGGCTTAAAAATCAGTGCGGAAAAGCTCTATGAAATCCGCCGGGAAAGATTGCTGACATTGGGGCTTGATGATAATGCCATTTATGCGAATATTGAAAGGATCCGCCGTGAAATTGAGTATTTTGACAGGATTGCCGAGAAAATCGGATGCCGCATTATTGATGTAACAAATAAAGCGGTTGAAGAAACGGCCAATATCATTATCAACTTTAAATTAAATAGCCATTGAGCGCTTACGCAGCGCTCTTTTTCGTGATAATTTTTTTCAATCCCTTTCACTGGGCAAATTCGGCAAAATACGCTATAATAAAAATTTGCGTTTATGGAAATTAAAAGGGTTAGAGTTACGGGTAAAGGAATACAATATTTATTGTGATTATATTTAACCCTGTCATCCAATTTTAAAAAAGGGATTAAAAATAAGAAGGAATCTGCGGAGGGATGCAGAATAAATAATTATGCCCATAAAAAAAGGGTGATATTTGTCGACGCGGATGCCTGTCCTGTAAAAGAAGAAATTTCTCAAATCGCGAAAGACCTGAAGCTGGAAGTGTTTTTTATTGCTTCATATTATCATAAGCCTTCCACTGTCAAAGAAGGTGACAATTGGACTTTTGTCGATCCGGACAGGGAAGCCTGCGACCTTTATATCCTGAACCATGCTAAAAGGGGAGATATCCTGGTTACACAAGATATAGGGCTCGCAAGCCTCGCGCTTCAAAAAGGTGTTTATGTCTTTTCACCCAGGGGAACGGAATACAAGGAAGAAACAATAGATACGGCGCTTGATTTTCGGTATTTAGCTGCAAAAGACAGGGAACGGGGGAAATTTTGGAAAGGGCCTAAGCCGTTTAAAGATGAAGACCGTCATCGATTTCTTGCAGTTTTCGATAATTTTTGTCGAAAAATGTTAATTAGTGAATAAAAAGTTATAGATGGGGATGTTTACAAGTGGCTGCAAGGATCCCAGAGGAAAAGATAAGCGAACTCAGGCAGTCTGTGGACATTGTCGATATTATCAATGAATATGTCCAGTTGAAAAAACAGGGAAGAAATTATTTTGGATTATGCCCTTTTCACAGCGAAAATACTCCTTCATTTTCCGTGGCACCTGAAAAGCAGATATATCATTGTTTTGGCTGCGGGGCCGGCGGAAATGTATTTAATTTTCTAATGGATGCCGAAGGCATCACTTTCCAGGAAGCAGCCGCCATTGTAGCCGATAAAGGGGGCATCCCCCTTCAGATCCAGAACACGGATAAAAGGCAAGATGACGGCTATCCTTCAGAGCACCAAAGAATGATTGACGCCCATGAGCTGTTGGGTAAACTATATCATCATTTATTGCTGAATACAAAAGAAGGAGCAGGTGCGCTTCAGTATCTTCTATCGCGTGGGTTTTCAACCGAGGGTATTAGAAAGTTCAAAATTGGCTATTCTTTGCCTGAATGGGATTTGGCCGTGAAATATTTAACCAAACGCGGTTTCGCGGAAGAAGAGCTGGAAAAGGCAGGACTGATTGTAAAAAAAGAAAATGGCGACGGCTTTTTCGATCGGTTTCGCAACAGGGTCATGTTTCCCTTGCTTGATGCAAAAGGCAGGACCATCGCTTTTTCGGCACGAGCTGTGGAAAATGATGATTCACCTAAATATTTAAATACCCCGGAAACAGCCATTTTTAATAAAAGCTCGCTTCTATACAATTACAATGGAGCACGCAGTGAAATCAGGAGACAGGGATATGCGGTCTTGTTTGAAGGATTCGCCGATGTCATATCCGCTGATCAGGCCAATGTGAAAAATGGCGTCGCAGTCATGGGGACATCCTTGACGAATGAACATATTCGTCTGCTGCGAAGGCTGACAGACACAATCATCCTATGTTTTGATTCGGACCAGGCGGGGATTGAGGCCTCTAACCGTGCCGGCTCATTGCTTGTTGAACAAGGAATGGAAGTAAAAGCGGCTATGCTCCCAAAGGGAACGGATCCCGATGACTATATCCGAAAATACGGGGCTGAAAAATTCCGGGCGGATGTAATAGGGAATGCACTGGCATGGACAGCTTTTAAACTTCATTATTACAGATTCGGAAAAAACCTGCAAAATGAAGGAGAAAAGCTGAAGTATATAGAAGAAGTCATGAATGAATTGAGCAAGCTGGGCAATCCCATTGAAAGGGAGCTGTATACCCGGCAGCTGGCTGAGGAATTCTCACTTTCACTGGAAGTGCTTGAGGACCAGCAAAAGAAGCTTGTTCAGGCGGAAGGGAAAAAGCAGCAGAAGCAAACCGGCGGGTTTGCCCAAGTCCCGAAAAAGAGACAAAGTGTGCTGCCGGCCCATTTGACAGCGGAAAGGATGCTGCTGGCCAGGATGCTTCGGGACGAGGAAGCTGCCTATCGAATTATGGAAATGCTTGGAAATCAGCCGTTTTACTATGATGAACACCAGGCAATTATCACTTATTTATTAAGTTATTACGCTGCAGGGAACGATCCGGATCCATTGCTTTTTCTGGATCATCTTCCTGATAAAAAGCTGCGGGCCGTTGTCACCGAAATCGAAATGATGGCGGTGGACAGCGAAGACAGTGAGCAGGAATTAAAAGATTGCGTCAATTATGTGTTGAATCATGCAAAATTGTTAATGATAAAAGAAAAACAATCGGAACAAAGAGAGGCGGAGCGAAGCAATAATGTCCAGCGGGCATTGGAAATTGCTCAGGAAATCATTTCTCTCCGTAATTCATTAAGTATTTAACCGGGTGCGCAAATGTTTGGAAGGAGGGGGACGTATGGCTGAAAAAGCACGTTCCAACGTATCAGAAAATGAACTAACCCTCGAGCAGGCAAAAGAGTCGTTGCTTGAACAAGGAAAGAAGCGGGGGACTTTGACATATGAACGCATTGCAAGCAATCTTGCCCATTTCGATCTGGATTCCGATCAAATGGATGAGTTTTACGAAATGCTGAGCCATCACGGGGTTGAGGTGCTCGAGGAAGACAGTGGTGAGGATGAAGATCCGGATGTGGATGAAATTGAAAAAGAAGACGAAGAAGAATTTGATTTAAATGATTTAAGCGTTCCTCCCGGAGTTAAAATAAACGACCCTGTCCGCATGTATCTAAAAGAGATCGGCAGGGTGGATCTTTTATCTGCCGAAGAGGAAGTGGAGCTGGCCGAGCGGATCGAACAAGGGGACGAAGAAGCGAAGAAAAGGCTGGCGGAAGCCAACTTGCGGCTTGTAGTCAGTATTGCCAAGAGGTATGTGGGACGCGGGATGCTGTTTCTAGATTTAATACAGGAAGGCAACATGGGATTGATTAAAGCGGTAGAGAAATTTGACCATAGGAAAGGTTTCAAATTCAGTACGTATGCTACATGGTGGATAAGGCAGGCCATAACACGCGCCATAGCAGACCAGGCAAGGACAATACGGATCCCTGTCCATATGGTTGAAACCATCAATAAATTGATCAGGGTTCAGCGTCAGCTGCTCCAGGATCTCGGCCGCGAACCTACACCGGAAGAAATTGCGGAAGAAATGGATCTGACGCCTGATAAAGTCAGGGAGATCTTAAAAATTGCCCAGGAACCCGTTTCCCTTGAAACGCCGATCGGCGAAGAAGATGACTCTCATCTTGGGGACTTCATCGAAGACCAGGAAGCCACTTCTCCATCCGATCATGCGGCTTACGAATTGCTAAAAGAACAGCTCGAAGATGTTCTTGACACATTGACCGACAGAGAGGAAAATGTACTCCGCCTCCGTTTCGGTCTTGATGACGGACGCACCCGGACATTGGAAGAAGTCGGCAAAGTCTTCGGTGTGACACGCGAGCGGATTAGACAAATCGAAGCAAAAGCACTAAGAAAGCTGAGACATCCAAGCAGAAGCAAACGTTTGAAAGATTTTCTCGAATAAATTAAGATACAATGCGCCTCCCGCAAATCCCGGGGGCTTTTTTTATTTAAATTTGAGACTTATTTTACTGAATCCATTTTGCTTTTGCAAACCGGGATTTTGGCTCCTTTTGTCGATAGATTTAAAAGAGCTAAATATTATTATTTAAAAATAATGTTTATCTCTCTATATATACTGATTATATGTCATAAAAGATATATTGAAATAGAAAAATTTATTTTAAAATAATATATGCTTGAGAGGGAAAAGAAAAACAGGATATAATATAAAATGAAAGCGGATACAGAAGGCAGGAGGAGGGTAAAATGAATTTTGACTTAACTTCTGAACAAAGTATGATCAGGCGGACAATCAGGGAATTTGCCCGTGAAGAAGTTGCCCCTGGAGCCATAGAACGGGACAGGAACAGCGAATTTCCGAAGGAAGTATTTAAAAAGCTTGCCGATTTGGGGATGATGGGGCTGCCGTTTCCGGAGGAATACGGGGGTGCGGGAGCGGATACCGTAAGTTTTGCGATTGTAACAGAGGAATTAAGCCGGGTGTGCGCTTCGACCGGCATCACCTATTCTGCCCATATATCGCTTGGAGGCGCTCCTCTTTATATGTTTGGGACAGAGGAGCAGAAGAAAAAATATTTAATCCCCATTTGCAGGGGTGATTCTTTGGGGGCATTTGGATTGACAGAACCGAATGCCGGCTCCGATGCGGGAGGGACACAGACAACAGCGGTTCCAGAAGGAGATCACTATATTATTAACGGGAATAAATGCTTCATTACGAATGCTTCGTACGCCAGGCACGTGGCGCTGACGGCCATTACAGGAAGAAAGAATGGAGAAAAGCAAATAAGTGCAATAATTGTTCCCACCGATGCGGAAGGGTTCACTATTATCAATCAATATGAGAAGATGGGATTGCATGCATCGGACACGACTGAGCTTGTTCTGGAAAATGTGAAAGTCGGCAAAGACCATTTGCTGGGAAAAGAAGGGGAAGGCTTTAAACAGTTTCTTAAAACGCTTGACGGCGGAAGAATCGGAATTGGGGCCATGGCTGTCGGAATAGCCCAAGGGGCCTACGATAAGGCCTTGCAGTATGTAAAAGAACGCAAGCAGTTTGGAAGGACCCTGTCCCAGTTTCAGGCTACACAATTCAAAATAGCGGATATGGCAATGAAAATTGAAGCGGCACGGAATATGGTATACAAAGCAGCGTGGCTGAAGGATCAAGGCAGGCCGTTTGCCAAAGAAGCATCCATGTGCAAGTTATTTGCTTCGGAAGTATGCATGGAGATCACAGATGAAGCAGTCCAGCTTCACGGCGGGTATGGCTATATGCGCGAATACGAAGTGGAGCGGATGATGAGGGATGCAAAATTATTGGAAATCGGAGAAGGCACGTCTGAAGTGCAGCGTATGGTTATTGCCAGAGAAGTAGGGTGTTATTAAGTGAAAAGCGCCATTTATATGTCCAAATATCGAAAAAAGTAAAAACTCGGCTGAAAGACTTTCCCTTCCGCTCATTTTCGAGTAGAATGTAGATGTTTGCATAATTTATATTTATCAACTGTTTATTACATAAGGAGGGTAAGTCATGAAACGCAATCCGCTTGTTCCGTATTATTTAATTATGGTTATAGGCCTTGTACTCGTTTTTTTCCTTGGAATTAAAGGAATTGGAGATGCTAAAGAAATCGCAAAAGAAAAAGAAGGCGGCGATCAAGAGCAAGCCGAAGAATTCGATCCGGAGCAATACGCCCAAGGAACATGTATTTCATGTCACGGGGAAAATTTGGAGGGATCAGGTTCCATTCCAAGCCTTCATGGTACAGGACTATCCAAGGACGAAATAGCTGACATTCTTGCCAACGGTAAAGGCAACATGCCTGCCGGATTGGTGCCTGCTGACAATATAGATCAGATGGCGGAATGGATAGCAAACCTGAAATAACTTATTATAAAGTTCTTTGCTAAAAGGCAAAGAACTTTTTTTATAAAGAGGGTGCAGTATCATATGAACGAGAACCAATTGTCAAAACGCCTTCATTGTGTCGCCTCCTATATAAAAAAAGGAATGAAAATAGCGGATATCGGCTCAGACCATGCCTATTTACCATGCTACTCCGTTAAACAAGGCGCAGCTTCTTTCGCGGTGGCGGGGGAAATTGCGGAAGGCCCATTTCAATCGGCCAAAGAGCAGGTTGAAAAAGTCCGCCTGGGCCATCTGATTGATGTAAGGAAAGGCGACGGTTTGGAAGTGGTGCAGCCGGGAGAAGTGGACTGCATCGTCATAGCAGGCATGGGAGGTCCGTTGATAACCCAGATCTTGGATAAAGACAAAGAAAAGCTGGCTGGCGTTTCAAGGCTTATTCTGCAGCCAAACATTGGAGCCGAACATATCAGGCGCTGGTTATTGCAAAATGAATGGGAACTGATAGACGAACAAATTTTGGAGGAAGACGGAAAAATTTATGAAGTGCTTGCTGCTGAGCGGGGAACTCCATACAAACCGTATAATGAGAGTGAATTGTTTCTGGGGCCTTTTTTGCTTAAAAAGAAGAATGCGGTCTTTGTCAAAAAATGGTCTTCCGAGCTTAAGGGGTGGCAAAACATATTAAACAGCATGGATAAAGCAAAGGATCGGCCGGAGACGGAGGAGAAGAAGCGGGAGTTGTTGAAAAAAATTGCAATTGTTGAGGAGGCATTGAGTTGAAATGAAAAAAGTGAACGGCTTTCAAGTCATTGAAATGTTAGAACAGTTAGCCCCCAAAAAATTTGCAATGGAAGGGGATCCGATCGGTTTGTTGGTCGGCACATTAAACAAAAAAATTTCCACGGTGATGACGGCCCTTGACGTATTGGAAAATGTTGTGGACGAAGCGATTGAAAAGAATGCGGAGCTGATCATTGCCCATCACCCTGTCATTTTTCGCCCATTAAAAAGAATCGCACTAGACGAACCGGGGGCGAAATTGATTGAAAAGCTGATCAAGCATGATATTGCCGTCTATGCAGCACACACTAACCTGGACGTTGCCAAAGGCGGGGTAAATGATATGCTTGCAGAGGCCCTGCAATTGAAAGACACCTCTGTGCTCGTGCCTACATATGAAGAAAAAATGAAAAAGCTTGCCGTCTTTGTCCCGGTAGAGCAGGCCAGCCAAGTTTTGGCAGCGCTTGGAGAAGCCGGGGCCGGCTTTATCGGGGAATACAGCCATTGTTCCTTTTCAACAATGGGTACGGGCAGATTTTTGCCGGGAAGCGAAGCGAACCCTTTTATCGGTGAAAAAGGCAAAATGGAGGAAGTTTCGGAGATTAAGATCGAAACGATTTATCCGGAGTCCATAGAGAGAAAAGTTGTCTCGGCAATGATAAAGGCCCATCCTTACGAGGAGCCGGCATATGATCTTTACCCGCTTAGCCTCAAGGGAGAAGAGCTTGGACTTGGACGAATCGGCGAGCTTGCCGAAGAAATGACGCTCCGAGAGTTTGCCGCCCATGTGAAGGAAGCGCTTGATGTTCATGGCGTCCGGGTGATAGGCGACTTTAAGGCCAAGGTGAAAAAAATCGCTGTGCTCGGAGGGGACGGCAACAAGTATTATCAGCATGCCAAGAGGAAAGGCGCAGATGTTTATGTGACGGGTGACTTTTATTATCATACCGGACACGATGCGATGAATATCGGTTTAAATATCGTGGACCCGGGACATCATGTGGAAAAGGTGATGAAAAAAGGGCTTGCCAATTTGCTTGGACAACGGGCAAAGGAACTGGGGTATGATGTCACTTTCATTCCTTCCGAACCGGATACTGATCCGTTCAAGTTTGTTTAAGAAAAGCCAGGACACCTTATCCGGTGTTCCTGGCCTTTTGATTTTAGTTTATATTCAGTTTCGGTTTTCTTATTTTCGGCAAGATCTTCGTTAACGGTACTTTATTTTCACGGGTCCAAGTCTCAGGATCAAGCGGGTTGAACTGCTCGAGGAAAGCGGTGACTTCCTTGACAATCGGCGTTGGTGTGGATGCTCCGGCTGTTACCGCCACTGTTTCCGCACCTTTCAGCCATTCAATATCTATTTCCGAAACGTCTCCCACTCTATATGCCTTTGTTCCCGCAATCTCCTCTGAGACCTGGGCAAGCCGGTTGGAATTGTTGCTCATCGGGTCTCCAACAACTATCAATACGTCTGCTTCACCGGCCTGTTCTGCCACAGCTTCCTGGCGGACCTGCGTAGCGAGACAGATTTCTTTATGTTTTTCGGCATGCGGGTATTTTTCCTGGACCTTTTCCATAATTTGTGCCACATCCCACTGGCTCATGGTTGTCTGGTTCGTCACAATGATTTTATCATTGTTGATATCGAGTTTTTCGACATCCTCCAATGATTCCACAAGATGCACGATATGAGGAGCGACCCCCACAGCTCCTTCCGGCTCAGGGTGCCCTTTTTTCCCGATGTAAATGATGTCATATCCCTCACGCTCTTTTTCCCTGATCAAGTCGTGAGTTTTGGTGACATCCGGACAGGTTGCATCTATAGTGGTCAATCCTTTTTTCTTCGCCAGTTCCCGTACTTCCGGGGAAACGCCGTGAGCAGTGAAAATGACAGTTCCTTTATCAACTTTCTCCAGTATCGACTTTCTGTCCGGGCCGTCAAGTGTAATGATTCCGTCCTCGGCAAATGCGTCCGTCACATGTTTGTTGTGAACAATCATGCCCAAAATATAGATTGGACGCGGCAGCGTCTTGTCCAAAGCGGCATTACGTGCTATGACCATTGCATCAACTACGCCGTAGCAATATCCGCGGGGTGAGATTTTAATAATTTGCATGTATATCCTCCTGACTATTGCCAGGCAAAAGCCTGAAACATTATGCCTCTAATATCATTATATAGAACTGTTGGCGAAAAAGCCAACAGCCGTTCCAGGTTTGAACGGCTGATCAACACTATATATACAGCTTTGGCACTGATTCTCCTTTTTGGGCTGTGCTCATTTCATTCGAAGATTCCTGTTCGTGTTCCCCCGATTCGATCAAGGGCCTGCTTGAGCTTTCTAATTCTTTCTCCTCTTTTTCATTATCATCGGGACTGTCTTTAAAGCCTTTATACAGTTTCCACATCGCGGGAAGGTTACGGATTAGAGGGCCATATTGCTGAACCATCGGCCCGATTTGCTGGGCAGTCCTTAACACTTGCTGAGTGTTGTTTAAGAATGATTGGATGCCTCCGGGGTTGGTCAGTCCCTGTAAAAAAGAACCTCCGCCTGCTTGGGGAGCCCTTGCAAACATTCCTGCTGCAGATCTTCCCGCTTGTGCAGGAACTTGGCGTTGAAACAAACGGGATAACAAGCCGCCCCGGTCCATGCCTTGAGCAGGCGGCATTCCTGGCGGACCGAATAACCCCCCGCCTCCTTGAGGACCGGGAGGCCTGAACAACCCCGCGCCCCCCTGCGGGCCACGTGGCCCGAACAATCCCATGGGCGGTCTGCCGAAATTACTTGGCTGCACGATAATACCTCCTTTCTTTTTCATCTATTCTGACAGGGTATGCACAAGACCAAATTATGTCCTGTTAGGCAAAATATCCGAAACCGTCGCCATTGTTGTAGTTGGTGTATGAATCAATTATAATAAAAGCTTAGCAGGGGATAGCCCTTATGAGCCTTGCGCCAATCGATGGCACAAGCCTGCAAGGCGCTTGCGCTTTTCTAAAAAAGGAGTGAGCCAATGGCTGTTTACAGTTTTGAAGAATACCGATTCAAGCCATATATTCATAAGGCATTAGGCCAGCTGGGTTTCCGGGAACCTACAATGATTCAAAGAAAAATGATCCCGCTTATTTTAAAAGGGCAGAGCGCCATCGGACAATCACAGACCGGATCAGGGAAAACACATGCGTATCTGCTGCCCATTATTCAAAGGATTGATCCCTTACAGCGCCAAGTTCAAGCAGTGATTTTTGCTCCTACAAGGGAGTTGGCAAGCCAGATTTATCAGGAGGCTTTAAAAATCACTGAAGCCAATGAAGGCGAAGAGATTTCCGTGCGAAAATTTACAGGCGGAACGGACAAACAGCGTACGATCGAAAAGTTGAAACAGCAGCCGCATATCGTGATCGGCACTCCCGGCCGGATCCACGACCTTGTAAGGGAGCAGGCTTTATTTGTCCATAATGCTTCTGTTCTCGTTATTGATGAAGCTGATCTATTGTTTGATATGGGCTTTATTCATGACGTGGACCAAATTGCAGGCAGAATGCCGGAAGACCTTGAAATGTATGTCTTCTCTGCTACAATACCGGAGAAGCTGAAACCTTTTTTGAAAAAATATATGGAGAATCCAATATTTGAGCATGCAACACCAAACCGGCTGGCAGCCGAGCAGATTGAACACGTACTCGTTCCTTTGGGGAGCAGGAATAAAATCGGCCTTCTAGGTCAAATACTTCGATCCATCAATCCCTACCTGGCCATCGTTTTTGTGAATACGAAGCAGATGGCTGACCAGGCAGCCAATCAATTAGCCGGGCAAGGGTTAAAAATCGGAAGAATCCATGGAGGTTTGACTCCGCGTGAACGGAAGCGAATGATGAAACAAGTCCGTGACCTGGAATATCAATACATCATTGCGACTGATCTGGCTGCTAGAGGCATTGACATCCCGGGGGTAAGCCACATTATCAACTATGAGCTTCCGAAAGATTTGGATTTTTATATTCACCGTGCCGGCCGGACTGCGAGAGCTGGCAATCAAGGTGTTTCATATACAATATATGAGCCGTCTGATGAAGATGCGATTGTTCGGCTTGAGAAAATGGGAATTCAATTTGGCCATCAGGATGTGCGTGATGAAGAGTGGGTTGATCTTCCTGACCGAAACCGGCGAAAAAACAGGATGCAGCTGAAAGAAAAAGAAAGCGGCACCTCCAAAATTCATGTACGGAAGCCGAAAAAGGTGAAACCGGGATACAAAAAGAAAATGGCCGCCGAAATTGAAAAATTAAAAAGAAGAGAACGCCGTCTTCAAAGAAATAAAAAGAAATAATGGCCGATCAATGGAGAGGATGAGGAAGGTTGTTAAAAATAGGATCTCATGTATCGATGAACGGAAAGAAAATGCTTCTTGGATCAAGTGAGGAGGCAGTCTCATATGGTGCCAATGCCATGATGATTTATACAGGGGCACCTCAAAATACGAGAAGGAAGAAGATTGAGGAGCTGAACATCGATGCCGGTACACTGCATATGAAGGAAAACGGCATCGATGATCTGATTGTGCATGCTCCCTATATCATAAATATTGGCAATACGGTCAATCCCGCTACTTTCGAGCTTGGGGTCAATTTCCTTCGGTCGGAAATCGAAAGGACGGCTGCGTTAGGTGCCAAACAAATTGTCCTTCACCCCGGTGCCCACGTAGGTGAAGGAGCCGACAAAGGAATTAACAAAATCATTGAAGGGCTTAATGAAGTATTGACAACAGACCAAGATGTGCAAATAGCCCTTGAAACAATGGCCGGCAAAGGCTCGGAGTGCGGCCGTTCGTTTGAAGAGCTGGCACAGATTATTGACGGTGTGACACATAACGAAAAGCTGTCAGTATGCTTTGATACATGTCACACCCATGATGCAGGCTATGATATTGAGAATGACTTTGATGGTGTTTTGGAAGAGTTTGACCGCTTGATAGGCATTGACAGAATCAAGGTCGTTCACGTAAATGACAGCAAGAATGAGCGCGGTGCCCGGAAAGACCGTCACGAAAATATCGGATTTGGGCATATCGGTTTTGATGCCCTGGACTATATTATCCATCACCCGCAGCTTTTGGAAGTACCAAAAATATTGGAAACTCCTTATGTAGGAGCAGATAAGAAAAATAAAAAGGCACCTTATAAACATGAAATCGACATGATCAAAGGCCGGAAATTTGATGGAGATCTACTGGATAAAATTACCGGAGAATTGACTGTAAAGTAATGGACAAGCCTGCAAAAGCGGGCTTTTTTCCCTTTCCTGGAGACTATTTGGTGAATTGGATAAATAAATGATTGATTTCCTTGGCTGTTTTCGGTCCTGTAATTTTTGCGATTTCCCGGATAATCTTTGACCGCACATTATCATCAAACAAATCGAAATTTTTTCCACGCAAATAAGCTGCAATTTTTTCAGCCTGGCGCGCTGTCAGTTGAATGTTAAATTCACCGGCATATTTCATCAAATCCTTCCCTGTAATCATATTCATTTTATAATTCACCATATTTTTGATCATTTTCACTTTAAAAACCTCCTTTACCAATACTTATGTGGGATGTCTGTCTGCTGTGCCTTGAAAAAAGGTTTCAGCCATTTACAAAAATGAAAAGTTCCTGTATACTTTTTATTTGTAAATAGGAATGATTCCTATTGGTAAAGGAATGGATAATCAATGATTAGTGAAAAAGTCATAGAAATAAAAAACATCAGTTTTCAGTACGATCGGGAAATTGTGCTGAATCAAATACATTTAACTGTCCCAAAAGGGTCCTTTTTGGGCATAGTTGGCCCGAATGGCTCCGGAAAATCAACACTTCTGAAGCTCATACTCGGCTTATTGCGCCCTGACGAGGGAGAGATTTTATTATTCGGTGAAAAGCAATCGAAATTCAGGCAATGGGAACGCATAGGCTTTGTTTCTCAAAAAGCGAATTCCTTCAATACCGGCTTTCCGGCAACTGTGTTTGAAGTTGTAGCCAGCGGGTTGACAGGCAAACTCGGCTTGTTCCGATTCCTTCGTCCCAAACACAAAAGGGAAATTATTCAGGCAATCGAACAGGTCGGGATGAAAGAATTTATGTATAGGAAAATTGGCGAGCTTTCCGGGGGGCAGCAGCAGCGTGTTTTTATCGCCAGGGCAATCGTTTCCCGCCCTGAAATCCTTATACTTGATGAACCGACTGTAGGCGTGGATGCAAAGAATGTCCAATCTTTTTACAAAATCCTTAAATCTTTGAAGGAACAACGCGGAATCACCCTACTGATGGTTTCCCATGATATCGATGCATTGTTAAGCGAGGCCGATCATGTCGTCTACTTAAACAAGCGGGTACAGTTTTACGGAGATACAGATGAATATAAAAGTATAAGAGGCGAAAGGTTTTCCCTGGTTGACCAGCACGGTTCTTAGATTAATAAAGGTGGATGTTGATTTTGATTGCAGCGATATATGAATATGAATTTTTGCAAAATACTTTTATTACCGGGCTTTTGATCGGATTGATTGCACCATTGCTCGGGACATTTTTGGTCGTGCGAAGGCTTTCCCTTATCGCCGATGCCTTGAGCCATGTCACGCTGTCCGGAATTGCAGCAAGCCTTTATCTCAGTAAAACGACTGCTTTGTTCGCAGGATTCAATCCGCTTTTTTTCGGCATGGGATTTTCCGTAATCGGCTCGATATTGATTGAACGTCTCCGGACTGTCTATTCGCATTACCAGGAGCTGGCCATCCCGATCATCCTGTCGGGTGGTATTGGGGTCGGAGTCATTTTTATTTCCCTTGCTGATGGATTTAACACGGAATTGCTGAACTATTTATTCGGGAGCGTCAGCGCGGTGTCCAGGACGGATTTATGGGTCATTGCCGCTATAAGCATTTTTGTAATGAGCATTGTGATTTTTCTTTACAAGGAATTATTTTTGCTGTCTTTCGATGAAGAACATGCCAAGGCTTCCGGTATTCCATCCAAAGTGATCCATTTTATTTTTATTATCATGATTGCACTTGTCATTGCCGCTTCCATGCGCATTGTCGGGATATTGCTTGTTTCGGCATTGATGACTTTGCCGGTTGCTGCCGGGATGAGGGTCGCAGGAGGTTTTAAAAAGACCATCTTTATTTCGATCCTGTTTGGTGAAACGGCCGTAATCGGGGGACTGGTCAGCGCCTATTACCTTGACCTTGCGCCCGGAGGAACGATTGTTGTCATTTCTATCGCCATATTGCTTGCAGCTATTCTTTATAAGCGCATCTATCATAAAGTACAGCTGAAATTTCATTGAGGTGATATCATGCATATTGCTGAAGCCATCCAAATGGTAAAAGACAGCGGGTATAAATTGACGGATAAAAGGGAGCAGATGCTTGGCATATTTGCCGGCAATAATAAATATTTGACTGCAAAAGAAATTTTGGAATTGATGCAGGGGATTTATCCGAGGGTAAGTTTTGATACAATTTACCGTAATTTGTCCCTGTTTTTGGAACTCGGCATCCTTGAAGCAACAGAGCTTGCAGGAGAGAAGCACTTCCGCTATACGTGCGGGAAAGGCGAGGGGCATCACCATCATTTCATTTGTTTGAAATGCGGGCGCTCCAAAACGATTGATGCATGCCCGATGGCTTATGTTACAGAAGATCTGCAGGGGTATGATATAGCGGATCATAAATTTGAAATATACGGCAAATGTCCAAAATGCAAAAAAGAAGCCGCAAGTTAGGCTTCTTTTCTGATTTTGTTTCCAAACACATTCTCAACCCATTTCTCAGCTTCGTGCCAATTGTGGACCCTGATGACATCTTTAGGGGCGGGTTTCCGGTTATATGGGGTATCGAATAAAATGACGGGAATACTGAGCTCTTCTGAAATAGCGACGGCATTATCATGCTTATCCTCAAAAAATAGTTCAACGCCATGCTTCTTTGCAGTGGAGACCTTATCATGTGTTCCAATCAATTCTATATGGTCGAATTTTAGTTCATGCTGCCGGAACCAGGATTCAGTAACATCATACAGTGCATTTCCTCTTGCGCTGATAAAATACAGCTCGTGCTCGTTACTCCATTTTTGAAGAACCCGCCTTGCACCGGCTGCAATCGGAGATTCCGCATATATTTTAGGTTCAGTACTCATAAACCATTGATATAATGCCTCTTCAGGAATATCCAGGCATTTATTGAGTTCGTATTCTGTCAGGTCATCCAATGTAATGTTCAGGTTAAATGATTCATTTATGAATGGTACTAGCGACGTAGGGCATGTTACTGTCCCGTCAATATCAATGCCGAACCTTCTATGCATACAAAATGACTCCTTTACTGTTTTGTAAAAAAAACTGTTACAATATATTGTAACATACATTCCTCATTCTATAAGAGCATGCAAAAAGCACGGTCTTTTTGACCGCGCTTTTGCATTAAACTTTTTGCTTCTCGGCTTCTTTTCTTTCTTCCTCTTGCTTTTTAAAGTATTCTTCAGCCATTATATCGATTTCTTTTTTGAGTTCTTCAACCATTGTTTCTTCAGGAACTTTGCGGACAGTTTTCCCTTTTTTGAAGAGGAGCCCTTCACCGCGTGCTCCCGCAATTCCGATATCGGCTTCGCGCGCTTCCCCGGGTCCGTTAACGGCACAGCCAAGGACTGATATTTTCAGCGGCGCTTTGATTTTTTGGATATATTCTTCCACTTCGTTCGCGATGCTGATCAAGTCAATTTCAATCCGTCCGCATGTCGGGCAGGAGACGAGTGTTGCGGCATTGGAAATGAGGCCGAAATCCTTCAGCAGTTCCCTTGCCACTTTGACTTCTTCAACAGGGTCGGCACTTAATGAAATTCTCATCGTATTGCCAATGCCTCTGCTTAGAATGGCACCAAGGCCGGCAGCGCTTTTTACTGTTCCTGCAAATAATGTTCCGCTTTCCGTAATCCCCAGATGGAGCGGATAGTCGAAAGCCATGGCTGCTTTTTCATATGCTTCGATAGCCAAATTCACATCGGAAGCCTTTAAAGAAACGATAATATCGTGAAAATCGAGTTCTTCAAGTATTTTAATATGATGCAGTGCACTTTCCACCATACCGTCGGCTGTAGGGTAGCCGTATTTATTTAAAATATGCCTTTCCAAGCTTCCGGCATTGACGCCAATCCGGATTGGTATCCCTTTTTCTTTCGCCGCTTTTACAACAGCTTCAACTTTTTCCCTTTTTCCGATGTTGCCAGGATTGATCCGGATTTTATCAGCACCGCCTTCGATCGCTTTTAATGCAAGGCGGTAATCGAAATGAATATCGACAACCAATGGAATATTGATTCTTTTCTTGATTTCAGAAATAGCATTTGCCGCTCTTTCGTCAGGGCAGGCCACCCGTACGATTTGGCATCCCGCTTCTTCAAGTCGCGCAATTTCTTTTACTGTCGCGTCCACATCATGTGTCTTTGATGTTGTCATGCTTTGGATGATGACTTCATTGCTGCCGCCAATCGTCAAGTTTCCCACTTTTACGGGGCGTGTTTTGGAACGATGTATGATTGTACCCAAAGGTCATTCTCTCCTTTATAAAATATAGAGGCACCTGCCTCTATTTTTAAATCAATACAGGTATCTCACCCTGTTTATTGTATCAATCTTTGCTTAGTATTGACAATAGATTGGCTGTATTTTAGCCACCCTGCCGGCTATAGACAGGAAATTTATATTTCTTATTGGTTTGTATTTCATCAGGCTTCACGCCATTATTCAATTCCTGAAAGTCTTTAATCAGCTGATCGATCGGGACAGGAAGGGGGCCATCATGAATTGATTCCGCTATTGAAATGACTGTATCGCCGGACTCCGCCTTTTTTTCTTTATAGGGCATTGTATTGATCTGTTCCGGGCCGGTGGAACCGTTCATTTCAGATGCTGCAGTGGCAGCTTGGTCAATTGGTAATGTCCCAATTTTTAAATCGTAATAAATGCTGTACATAAAAACGGCGACTGTAATAATTGCTGCGACCTTTTTCAAAATAGATCCCGCCTCTTTATTAAGATGTCCCATATATATGAGACCGAGACGGGCTTTATTCATTGGTCAGTTCTTTTTTTGGGCTTTGGAATAGCTTGAATGGCGGCCAACATAATTCCAGCAACAATTACCAGAGCCAACAGGAAGAAATAAGTCTCCTCAAATTTAAAGAGATGAAGCAAGCTAAAGATGACTATCGGAAGCGTGGCGCTGCATGCTGTCAGTCTCCAGCTCTGCCGATAGGGAAGCTTTCTTCCCAGCCGCTTTGCAATCGGCTCGCCAATACCGGCCAAAATGGTGATGGCCAAAAAAAGAAGGCCGGCATTGAAAATGTATGTGGTAATGACAATAACGATGGTCACCAGGCCTTTTGATCCGGCATCTGAAACAGTTTCTCCATAGTCACTCATTAAATCCTGCCGGAAGATCATATTGTAGAAACCGCCCAGCGATAAGAAGAGTGCTAGAATAAATACATGCTGGATTGACTTGCCGATTGTCAAAAACCTGTATTTAGCAATTTCTTTTGGTGAATACAAGCTTTTGAAAAAAATAGACATGAGTGAAACTTTTCTCAAAACTTTCACGTCCTTCATTGCGTATACTATTTATTTTCGTTCTTCCATTGAATGGATTCAAGCTTTTGAGGAAAGTTTGACAAAAAAGTCGAAAATAGGTTTATATAACACCTTCTTAGCGTATAAAACATTATGTACACGAAAAAAGGGGATACGGATATATGGATATACTTTATTGGTCGATTATTTCTATCGCGATCGTTTTGGCTTTTGTTGGACTTGTCTACCCGGTTATTCCCAGCGTTCTCCTGTTATTGGGCGCATTTCTTTTGTACGGGGTCTTTTATTCTTTCTCGCCGCTGAACTTTCTTTTCTGGACTGTTCAAATTTTGCTTGTAGCCCTGATTTTCATTGCGGATTATCTGGCAAATCTCCTCGGAGTAAAAAAGTTTGGCGGTTCAAAGGCAGGGGTATGGGGAAGTACTATCGGCCTTCTCTTGGGACCGTTTGTTATTCCGGTTGCCGGCATTTTGATTGGCCCATTCATCGGGGCAGTGGCAGGGGAAATATTGGTTAACCGCACGAAATTCCGGCCCGCAGTCAACATTGGCGTAGGGTCTGTACTTGGGTTCATCGGAAGTGTCATAACGAAAGCGGTCATTCAGCTTTTTATGGTTGGATATTTCCTTTTCCTGGTGTTAAAATAGGCAAGCATAAAATTTGAATGCGATATCAATATTTGATAATCTAATGGTGGAATACGATTGAATCGTTCAATGATTCAAAAAAATTACATAGGAGGAGATTTAATCATGGCATACGAATTACCACAGTTACCATACGCTTACGATGCGTTGGAGCCACACATCGATAAGGAAACGATGAATATTCACCACACAAAGCACCACAACACATACGTTACAAACCTGAATAAAGCTGTAGAAGGCAGCGAATTGGCCAATAAGCCTGTTGAAGAATTGATTGCTGACCTTGATTCTGTTCCAGAGTCAATCAGAACAGCGGTACGCAACAATGGAGGCGGCCACGCGAACCACTCTTTATTCTGGAAACTGCTTTCCCCGCAAGGCGGAGGGGAGCCAAGCGGAGACTTGAAAGATGCCATTGAAAGCAAATTCGGCAGCTTCGATAAATTCAAAGAAGAATTTGAAGCAGCAGGTGCAGGCCGTTTCGGTTCTGGATGGGCTTGGCTGATCGTCAATAACGGCGAATTGGAAATCACAAGCACACCTAACCAGGACAGCCCGATCATGGAAGGCAAAAAGCCTATTTTGGGCCTTGATGTTTGGGAGCATGCTTACTATCTTAAATATCAAAACCGCCGTCCTGATTACATGAAAGCATTCTGGAATGTAGTCAACTGGAACGAAGTGCAAAAGCTTTATAACGAAGCTAAATAATTGCTGCGATGATGAAAACGAATCGCCCGCATGAAGCGGGTGATTCGTTTTTTTATTCAAAATTCGGGGAGCGAGCCTTCTCCAGCGATTTTCTTGTGCTTGTCGCCTAAAGCTGCGCGCCTTTCGCTTTTCCTGTTGTCCAGCTCCAGGCGCCATCGGCTCGAGGTCATGAGCCAATCGCTGATGAAGGCAAACTCCGCCTTCTTCAGCGCTCGTCTTATGCTTGTCGCCGCTAAGCAGGCGCCTTCCGCTTTTCCTAGTATAAAACATTTCCTTTCACAAAAAATAGTTTGTGTAAAGGAGTTCTGTCATGGTAAAAAAATTATTGGGAAAAGTGGAAGTGGAAAAGGACCTGGCGTTGCTCCTCCTTATTGGCGGCCTTTATTCGCTGAGCATTGCCTTGTCCAACACGTTTGTAAATATTTATTTATGGAAACAGTCGGGGAAATTTATGGATTTGGCCCTTTACAACTTAGCGATTGTTTTTTTTCAGCCATTAACATTCATATTGGCAGGCAGATGGGCGAAAAAAATTGACAGAGTGATTGTGCTGCGAATTGGCGTTGCATTTTTGGCGCTCTTTTTTTTGGTTGTATTATTTTTGGGAGAAAAAGCGCAGGCTCATCTGATTATTTTGGGGAGTCTGCTCGGAATAGGCTATGGTTTTTATTGGCTTGCATTCAATGTGCTCACATTCGAAATTACTGAACCGGAAACGCGTGATTTTTTCAATGGCTTTCTTGGAACGCTCACATCAGCCGGAGGGGTGATCGGCCCCATATCTGCCGGCTTCCTGATTACCAGGTTCGCCTCCAACATTGGCTACACCATCATCTTCGCCATTTCCCTGATATTGTTTGCCATGGCGGTCATCATCAGTTTCTTCATTAAAAGAAGACCGGCAAACGGGGTTTACTGTTTCGGAAGAGTTGTAAAAGAAAGGAAAAACAATCAAAACTGGAAATATATTACGAATGCACATTTTTTACAGGGATTCAGGGATGGGACGTTCATTTTTATCATATCTGTATTTGTTTTTATTTCCACAGGAAGTGAGCTTGCGCTAGGTACGTTTGGTTTGATCAACTCAGGGATTTCGTTTATCGCCTATTGGCATGCGGGACGTTTGATAAAAAAAGACAGAAGAAAAAAAGCCATGCTTTTGGGGGGGCTCCTTCTGTATTTGTCTCTTTTCCTGATCGTTTTTGAAATGACCTATCCGCGTTTGCTTATCTATGCGGGTGCCATAGCGATCGCTTATCCGATTATGCTCGTTCCATACTTTTCCATGACGTATGATGTCATTGGTAAAAGCTGGAAAGCGGCTGAAATGAGGATTGAGTATATCGTAGTGAAAGAATTATTCTTAAATTCGGGCCGGGTCGTTTCAATATTGTCTTTCATTGCGGCCATCCTGTTTTTCGATGAACAAAAAAGCATTCCCATACTATTGCTGATCATTGGTACCGGACACGGATTGGCGGCTTTGCTGCTTCAAAAAGTGAAAGTCACCCTTTCTCCATAAAATACACCATCTTTTTTCCAAACATTGTAGAAAATAAAAGTTTTTTCTTTTACAATATAAGATACGGATAAGGGAGAAAGGGCTGGAGAAATTGAATAACAATAAGGAAAAGAAGAAGAAAAACCATGTTCCCTTCAGAATGAACATGCTGTTTTTTATTGTCTTTTTGTTATTTTCGCTGTTGATTCTCCGTCTCGGAGTAATTCAGATTGTATACGGTGAAGATGCGAAACGGGAAGTTGAGAGGACGGAGGACATTACCGTCAACAAATCAGTGCCAAGGGGTAAAATTTATGACCGGAAACACAGGCTTGTAGTGGATAACGAGCCGAAAAAGGCAATAACATATACCGTTCCGAATCAATTTGACCAAAAGGAAACACTGAAAACAGCCAAGGAATTGGCCAAGCTGATTCATAAAGATACAGACAAAATCACGGAAAGGGACAAGATCGACTACTGGCTTATGACCCACCCGGACGAAGCTGCCAAAAAGGTCAGCAAGGCTGAACTTGAGAAATACAAAGATAAAAATGATGAATTATATAAGCTTCAACGGGATCGGGTGACAAAAGAAGAAATTGCCAGCCTCACAAAAGAAGACCTTGAAGTACTGGCAATATATCGAGAGTTTACAGGTGGATATGCCCTTACCCAGCAAATTGTTAAAAATGAAGATGTTTCAACAGAGGAATACGCCCAGGTAAGTGAAAGGCTTGCAGAACTTCCGGGTGTTGACACAACGACTGACTGGGAACGGAAATATACCTATGACGATACATTGAGATCGATCTTAGGCAATGTAAGCAACGGCCTGCCGAGTGAAAAAATGGATTATTACATGTCACGGGGCTACAGCAGGAATGACAGGGTAGGAAAAAGTTATATCGAACTTCAATATGAGGATGTACTTCGCGGCCAAAAAGAAAAAGTCAAAAACATTACCCGTTCGGGCTCTGTCATTGAATCAAAAGTCCTCCATGAAGGGCAGCGCGGGAAAGATCTCGTTTTGACTGTTGATATGGAGCTTCAGCGCGAAGTAGACAAAATTATTGAGGAAGAACTGCGCAAAACGAAAATGCGGGGAGGGACGGGCCTCCTTGACCGGGCCTTTGTCACATTGATGGACCCGTATACGGGCGAAATACTCGCGATGTCCGGAAAGCAATATGCTTATGATGAAGAAGAGGGAAGGTACAAGTTCAGCGATTTCGCTTCTGGGAACTTTACCACGTCATACGTAGTGGGATCGTCAGTCAAGGGGGCAACAGTTCTCACAGGGTATATGACTGGAGTAAACACCCCTGGAAAAACTATATTGGATGAACCCATTATCATTAAAGGGTCAAAACCTAAAAGTTCCCATTTTAATCGAGGTGGATATATTTATCTCAATGATCATACTGCTTTAGTCCGTTCTTCAAACGTGTATATGTATAAGACGGCTATTGCCATTGGTGACGGCCAGTACAGAAGAGGGCAATCACTGATCATCGATAAAGAAAAAGCATTTCGGGAAATGCGGGAACATTTCAGCCAGTTTGGCCTTGGAATCCGTACCGGATTAGATCTGCCTGGAGAACAGATTGGCTTTCGGGGTTCTGTCGAAGAGGCCCATGGAGGTAACGTCCTCGACTTTGCCATCGGCCAGTATGATTCCTATACACCGCTTCAACTGGCCCAATATGTATCGACTATCGCCAACGGCGGGTATCGGATGCAGCCGCATATCGTGAAGGAAATCAGGGAACCTTCGGACGGAAAAGAAGAGTTGGGACCGCTCGCCCAGGAAGTGCAGCCGAAAGTATTGAATCGGATTAACGCACAGGATTCCTGGATTCAAAGAGTGCAGGGTGCGTTCTGGGGTGTTTTCCATGAAGCGAACGGGACAGGACGGGCCTTTGCAAGCGAACCGTATCGCCCGGCCGGAAAAACGGGAACGGCAGAAACCGTGGACAGAGGAACCGGCGTCTGGAACCTTTCACTTATAGCTTTTGCTCCATATGAAAACCCCGAGGTGGCAATGTCCATCGTTGTACCTTCTGCTTACGTAAAAGGCGGTTCTCCGAACAATATCAATACTGATATCGGAAAACGGGTGTTAAAAGCCTATTTTGACTTAAAAAATAAAAAAGATGGCGCAGCTTCAGAAGAAACAAATGAAGATGCAGAAGAATAAAGATAAAGCAGGCTCTTTGGAGCCTGCTTTACTCTTTCTCAGGAAGATTTCCTGTGATTGTTTCGGCAATTTCCTGCAGCCCCATTTCGCTTGTAAGCTCATAATCGCCGATTTGAATGGATTGCTGCCATTTCTTTTTGGCCAGATAATCATTGAATTCATTCGCATCTTCAATGATTTCGGCCTTTTCCATCTGCCTGCCCACTTCTTTTGAAGTCATGCCATCGTTAATATTTAAATGCATGACTTTTACAACAGAATTGTCCGGCTTTGCCGCTTTTTCCTTTTTCAGGTCTTCATATTTTTGTTTCCATTCCTTGGCATCCTGCTCAAGGCGACTGTAATCTTCCTGTTTTACCTCGACATAGCCTTCCTTAGGAGGAGCTGCCGCTTCACTCTTCGGGTCAAGGCTTTTGATTCCGAAAAGAATAACTGCAATCACAAGCAATACGGAAGCCACCTGTCTTGTAACACGCCTGTCCATCATATCGTCCTCCCGGAGGCAGACCTGCTGGAATCGATGATTTTTCGGACAGTTTCCGGGGGAAGGGAAGACTGCTTGGAGATCCGCTGCAAATCAATCCCCTGCTGATGCAATGCCAGCACCTGGTTTTTTAAGACTTCGTGGACAACCGGGCTGTCCTTTTCCAATTGGTTATGTGATGGGTGGACGATATGCTTTTCGAGAAGCAGCTCCTCCTCAAGCAGCCCGACCCTTTTTTTCAGATTATGGGAGTCCTGTAAAAGGGTCATGGATAATTCTTCAAGCTCCGCCTCCAGCTCGCTTGTCTTATCTTTCTGAAAAAAGGAAATGATGAAAAGCAGCAAAGATGATGATAATAAAATGATAATGGCTATATTCATAGTTCACCTCGGAAAAAGTTTACATTTCCTTTATAACACAAAGGGGATATTTCAGCCATGCCCGGGGATTCGTTTTCGTGTATTTACTGTTACAAATTTCAAGTTTGCCAATACATTTTTGGCAAATACAGACTGGCATTTCATTTAAAATAATGATATTATATAAAAGTCCTAAGAATAGTGAGAATGCCATGAAGTTTGGAGGGATAGACATGCGTGTAAATATTACATTGGCTTGCACTGAGTGCAATGATCGCAATTATATTTCAACAAAAAACAAACGTAATAATGCTGACCGCCTTGAGCTTAAAAAATACTGCCCAAGAGAAAAAAGGGTTACACTGCATCGTGAAACAAAATAATGACAAAAAGAGCCAGGACACTGAACAAACGGTGGAACTGGCTTTTTTATATAAAAATTTCCGAGGTGCAATGAAGTGGATAAACAATCGTTCAGGAAGAATATGAGCAGCCAGCTGCAGGCAATGGACCGGATGACATATGAACAGTTCTCTTTTATGATAGGTACTTCATTTATCGAAACAGATGTGTGGAAAAACAGCCGGACGATCGGTTTAACAGTTTCGCGTTTTCCGGAAGTTGATACGTGGCAGCTGATCCGCAAAGGCTGGGAACAGGGGAAAAGGATTGTAGTCCCAAAGTGCATACCGGCTACGAAAGGAATGTCCTTCCGGAAAATATCCGCATTTACACAATTGGAAAATTCGTTTTTCGGCTTGTTTGAGCCAATTGAGTCCCAGACGGAAGAAGTTCCAAAAAGTGAGATTGACTTATTGGTCGTACCAGGACTTGTTTACAGCAGGAACGGCTATCGCATCGGCTTTGGCGGCGGATATTACGACCGTTTCCTGGAAGGCTTCCGGGGGAGGACTGTTTCACTTGCTTTTTGCAGACAATTGAACGGAAATATCCCAGTTGAAGAACACGACATTCCAGTAGATAAAATCGTCACTGAAAAAGGCCTGATTGACTGCAAAAGTAACTAAGCGGAATGCATAAAGCCTCCTCACTTTCGAACAATAAGGGAAGGAGGAGTTGCGAAATGAAAAAATTCATCTCAACCGTTATACTGCCGCTTGCTGCGATGACCATGCTTTACAAGTGGAGGTATAAACTTTTAAACATGATTCTTGGTAACGATACGATCAGGAGGATGAGCGTCAGGGCTGCCATGGGTATCCCGGGTGTGCGCTTCCGCCTGATCAGCAGGGCGTTCAGGAGCTGAAAAGACCTCAGGTGAGGTCTTTTTTCTTTACCTTCTACTGATTCCTTTACATTTCCTTTTGCGTTTCGCTATAGTAGAATCACAGCAATATAGCGATATGTGCGAGAAAAGCAGGGAAGGGGAAAAATTTTGACGGAACGTGAGCGGTATTTATTCTGGAAGCTGGTCAATTATTTTATAATAGATCTCGATTACAGGCTTGTTCACATTGATAGAGAGGAAAATGAAATCTGGCTGGAGACCGTCCGCCATAAAAAAGTCGATGTTGTCAGGATTTTGGCGGAGGACACTGACTGGGCCAACTGGTTGAAACGGGATATAATTCAAACGGGCCTGAAGGCGGAAGGGATCCGGAAACAACTGATGAAAAGGGATTTCAATGTACTGAATATTTATGTGTCAGGGCATGCACCGGTTGACGATTATGAATTTGTCATTCAGCAACCCCATGACGTCGAAAACGGCAAAACACATATCCGGACTTTGTTGATGGCAGAAGAGACATTGGATGAATCGCTTGTCCAAATCAACGAAACCTTTGACAGTCCTTTTCAAATCCAGGCAAGTGAATTTTATGATCTATCTCTTACAGATGAATTAAGGCAATCGGCCATTCAAAAAGCTAAAAACCGGGAACGGGAGGAAAGGGAGCTTTTTGAGCATGGGAAACCTTTTTTCACCTATTTGTTCATAGCAGTGCAAGTTTTGATGTTTCTTATTGTGGAAATCAATGGAGGCAGCACAAATGTAGAAACCCTTATTCAATATGGTGCGAAATTTAATCCGCTCATATTGGCGGGTGAGTGGTGGAGATTTTTTACACCGATCTTTTTACATATCGGATTATTGCACCTGCTGATGAATACACTGGCATTGTATTATTTGGGAACAGCCGTTGAAAGGATTTTTGGGCGCTTCCGCTTTTTATGGATATACTTATTCTCCGGTTTTGCAGGTTCGGTTGCGAGCTTCGTATTCACGAGTAACCTGTCCGCCGGGGCAAGCGGGGCCATTTTCGGTTGTTTTGGAGCTCTCCTATATATGGGTGTGATCAATACAAAGCTTTTCTTCAGGACAATCGGCATGAATGTCATCGTTGTGATTATCATCAACCTGATCTTCGGCTTCACCGTTCCCGGCATTGACAATGCCGGCCACATCGGCGGGCTGATCGGGGGCTTTCTTGCTACCGGCATTGTCCATTTCCCCGGGAAAAGAAAATGGGGCCTGCAATCCATCTTCCTGCTTGCTGCTGCGGCTGCAGTTTATTTCATGTTACATTTGGGTTATCACAATGACCGTCCTGATGCTGTAAATGCCAGGGCCCAGGATCAAATTGAAAGCGGTGAGTATGAAGCGGCGTATGATACACTTTCAAAGTTTATATCCGAAGGCAAAGGGGATGCCGTCAGTTATTTTCAACTGGCCTATGCCGAAATCCAACTTCAAAAATATGACGATGCCAGAAAGCATTTGGAAAAAGCGGTTGAATTGGAGCCCGGCTTTCATGAAGCGCATTTCAATTTGGCATTGATTTATTTTGAACAAGGGGATACGAAAAAAGCAAAAGAGCATGCTTCAAAGGCAGAAAAAATATCAGATCAGGAAAAATACCGGGATTTTTTAAAGAAGATAGAATAATTGTATAAAGGTGATGAAATGGACTCGGTCTACGATGTACAGCAATTGTTAAAAAAGTTCGGCACTTATGTTTATATCGGGGACAGGCTGGCTGATCTGGAGATGATGGAAGCGGAAATCAGGGAATTATTCGCTGAACACTTGATTTCGCAGGAAGACTTCCAACAGTCCGTTCTGCTGCTTAGAAAGGAAAAGAACCAAATACACAGAAGACCGGAAGAATGAATGGGCAACTTTTTACTAAAATGTCACCTCAATCGGAAAAATGAACGAAGCTTTTTTGAGGTTTATTACGTCTAAAGTAAGGGTATAGTGCATACGCTGACTCTATGTATGGATGCTCTGTCCGAACGGCAGCAAGTTGATTTTTTACAAGAAACATATTATGATATTTCTTAGCGCTATCATGGTATTTCAATAAATTGGTAAATTAAGCACCATATAGCAAGCGGGAGGTAGGGCATTGAAGAGATTCAAGATTGAAAAAATTTCTCTACCGGTTTTAGCGGCTGTCATGCTTTGGATCAAGACATACGTCGTTTATAAAACAAGCTTCAACATTAAAATCGAAAATGTCATGCAGGAACTCATTCTGTTCATTAATCCTTTGAGCTTTTTGCTGTTCGCGTTCGGGATCGCGCTCTTCTTTAATTCGGAGAAAAATAGAAATCGCTATGTGATCATCACGAGCTTCATAATGGGGTTCATCCTTTATGCAAATGTGGTGTTTTACCGTTTCTTTACCGACTTTATTACATTGCCGGTACTATTCCAGACAAGCAACTTTGCCGATCTCGGAGATAGTGCATTAACGGAAATACATTGGTACGATATCGTTTACTTCATAGATATCATCCTATTGTTTTTGTTTATCAAATATAAACGGAAATACAAGGAATTTGTACCTGTAAAGAAAGTGAAACGCCGTGCGTATTTCCTTGTTGCAGCAGCTTTGCTTTTTCTGAATATCGGACTGGCAGAAACGGAACGTCCCCAGCTTCTGACAAGGACATTTGACAGGGAAATGCTTGTGAAAAACCTCGGCACATATAATTATCATTTATATGATATTTTTCTCCAGTCTAAATCATCCGCACAGCGGGCAATGGCTGACGGCAGTGAACTGGTCGACATTGATAACTATGTAAGGGCCAACTATGTAAAGCCTGATAAAGATATGTTCGGAATTGCGGAAGACAGGAACTTAATTGTTGTCACGCTTGAGTCGCTGCAAAATTTTGTCATTAATAACGACGTGTACGGTGAGGAAATAACTCCGTTTTTGAATGATTTTATCAACGACAGTTATTACTTCGATCAATTCTATCATCAGACCGGGCAAGGAAAAACTTCGGATTCGGAGTTTCTGATTGAAAACTCCTTATATCCGCTAAGCCGCGGGGCAGTTTTCTTTACACACTCGGGAAACGAGATGGATTCCCTCGCAAAGAACTTGGGAGACAGAGGGTACTTTACGTCTGCCATGCATGCCAATAATAAAAGTTTCTGGAACCGGGATATTATGTACAAAGCCATCGGGTACGATCATTTTTATTCCGCGTCGGACTACAATATCACCCCTGACATTTCGGTTGGATGGGGAATGAAAGATATACCATTCTTTGAACAGTCAGTGGACCTGATGAAAGAAATGCCGGAACCTTTTTATACGAAAATGATCACATTGACAAATCATCATCCATTCAGATTGGATGATGAAGACAAGTTCATTGATGAATATGATTCAAAAAGCGGCACCTTGAATCGATACTTCCAGACTGTCAGATATATGGATGAAGCGGTCAAACAGTTCATCCAAAAGCTGAAAGACGAAGGGTTGTATGACAATTCCATCATCGTCATGTATGGCGATCATTACGGAATCTCGGAAAATCATAATGAAGCGATGGCACAGTATTTGGGCAAAGAGGTGACTCCTTTCGTCAGTGCCCAGCTCCAGCAGGTGCCGTTGATCATCCATATTCCGGGCGTGACCGATCAGGGGAAAGGGAAAGTGATATCAAAGGTAGGCGGCCAAATTGACCTTAAGCCGACGATATTACACTTGCTTGGAATGGATACGAAAAAATCCATCCAATTCGGTGAAGACCTGTTCTCTGATGATCATCGGGATTTTGCAGTTTTCCGTGATGGCCGTTTTGTTACAAAAGATTATGTATACGCCGATAATACGTGCTATTCAAAAGAGACAGAAGAGCCAACAGAAGCCTCTTTCTGTGAACAGTATAAAGAAAAGGCAAGATTGGAGCTCGGATATTCGGATAAAATCATATACGGTGATTTGCTGAGATTTTATGAGTCATCCGATTACAGAAGCGACAATATGGATTAAAGAAAAGCTCCCATTCGGGAGCTTTGTTATATAGATTTAGATGAGGAAAGCAGGAACCGTACGGTTCCTGCTTTTTGGGCAAGTTATTCCGGAAAACCTGATTTGATGAAAGTCATGACTGAGAAGAAGCCAAACACTGCCACAGTACCGAATGAAAAAATCAATCCCAATACGTTTCTGTTTTTTAATGCGCCGATTAAAGCGAAAATGCCAAGAATGGCAACTAAGCCAAATATGATTGCTGTTCCCATTTATAAAATCTCCCTTCCGATATATTAAGGAATAAAAAGACTATGTATGAAAATATACGGCTCTTCCATATTTTATAGTTTTTTTGCCTGTTTGTCGAGTTTCAAAAGTGACACTTCTTTGACTTATAATATAGCTTACCCTTATTTGACTCTTTTACCCATTTTCCATAGCTCACTTCTATATTTTAATGGTAAACTTAATTAGAAATGAAGTGAAAGGAGCATGCAAATGAAGTGGAAACAAATACCCCTCGGACCGCTGCAGACAAATTGCTACCTGCTTTTTGACGAAGAAAAACAGTGTATCGTCATTGACCCGGGTGCCAATGGCGAAGGTTTGATCGAATACATTGAACAGGAAGGACTTAAACCTTTGGCGATATGTCTCACTCATGCGCATTTTGACCATATTGGGGCAGTGGAAGATGTACGGAACCATTGGAATATTCCCGTATACATACATGAAAATGAAAAAGAGTGGCTGCTGGATCCTTCTCTGAACGGCTCCGCTCGTCACCCGATGCAGCCGATCGCAGGAAAGCCTGCAGATCACTTTATTCAGGAGGAAGGCACTTTATCCATCGGGCCGTTTACAATGCAAATACTGGAAACCCCCGGGCATTCACCGGGAAGCGTTTCCTACTATTTAAAAGATATAGAAACTGTATTTTCAGGGGATGCCCTTTTTAACGGAGGAATCGGAAGAACAGATTTGCTTGGCGGTGACCACGCCACACTGATCGACAGCATCCATAGTAAACTGCTGACATTGCCGGACCACACAATCGTCCTTCCGGGGCACGGGCTCTCAACTACTATTGAGGATGAGAGAACAAGCAATCCTTATCTATAAAAACAAAGAAAGCTTCCGGATTTTTACGGAAGCTTTCTTTGTTCTTGTTTAGGAAATTATAAAACGCTTAAGTTGTCGATAACTCATTATCTTTTTGTGCTACGTCCGGCTCCAGCGCCTAGCGACTAGCAGACTTCACGCTTCTTCCTACGATAAGTCAACATCGCTCCGCTGTGCTGCGCGTGTTTCCTTTATCTCGTCAGAAGCGCTCCAGTCTGTACGTCGCTAAACAGGCGCTTGCGCCTTTGTTCTTACGACAGTCCGCCGCCAGGCGGCATGAGGAACAGGGTATAGTATGTAAAACCAGCAAAGAATACAGTGAGGTATGCACCAAACACATACATATACATACGTTCTGTCAGGTTCAAGTAGCCAAGCAAAACAAAGAATCCTGTTTGGCCAAGAAAGAGTAAAGCGGTTTTATCCATTCCACCAAGGTAAAACATAACAGTAAAAATTCCAGTCCAAAAACCTAGTACTCTGTACATGCGATCCATAAAGAATCCCTCCTTTGCAGCATGTATTCCATCAAGTTCTTATTATAATGGAAAAACAGTAAAAATGTAAATATATTCGCGGTCCCGATTGTGTCCAATGCGTGATAAAACGAAAGGGTTATTTCATATATTACCCCATTTTCCTTCGTTTAAAAAATTTTTATTTTTTAGCAGGAAAATGACTGACTGTGTCGAATACATCATAATAAGAACTTAAAAGGTGGTGTTACATGATACATGACAATTGAAAGAACAGCCGATTTGCTGATTTCAGAGGCAGTACGGCTAAACGCTTCCGATATCCACATCATTCCGCGCCGTCAGGATTACCTCGTTAAGCTCCGTGTCCACGGGCAGCTGGGCCACTATGGAACCCTTCCGCCAATCGCAGGAGAAAGACTTATATCACATTTGAAATTCATGGCCTCGATGGATATTGGAGAAAGAAGAAAGCCTCAGAGCGGGTCCTGGCAAACACATACCCGCAATACTTTCGTGGCGCTTCGAATCTCCACACTGCCATCCACACTCTCCAAAGAAAGCCTGGTTATTAGAATCTTCCCGCAAAATCACTCTTTTTTCCTTGAAAAAATGTCCCTATTTCCCAAAAGCATGCTGCGGCTTATTTCAATGATGTCCCATTCACACGGGATGCTCATTTTCACAGGCCCGACAGGATCCGGAAAAACCTCGACCATCTATTCACTCGCGGAGTATTGTGCATCCGAGTTGAACCGCAATATTATTACATTGGAGGATCCGGTAGAAAGGCAGAGCGACCAGTTTTTGCAGATGCAGGTCAATGAAAAAGCCGGCATCACGTATCAAGCAGGATTAAAGGCAGTACTGCGCCATGATCCTGACATGATTTTTGTTGGAGAGATAAGGGATGCCGAAACGGCTGAGATCGCTGTGCGGGCAGCGATGACCGGACACCTCGTCCTGACAAGCATGCATACACGAAACGCTGAGGGCGCCGTGTACCGGCTTCTGGAATTCGGAATAAAGCCATTGGAAATTGAACAAACCTTGATAGGGGTCACAGCCCAGCGGCTCGTCTCTTTGCTATGCCCTTTTTGCGGAGACAAATGTTCGAAATATTGTGCCGGGGCCCATAAGATTAAACGGGCAGCTGTTTTTGAGATATTGGAAGGGGAGCGGCTGGAAAGGATTATTCGAATGACTTGGGGATCCACAGGCCCAAAAGACGCCGACTATGTCTACTCATTAAAAAGATTAATCAGAAAGGGGATTGCGCTTGGATATATCTCTCATGAAGAATATCGCCGGTGGATTTTTCAGGAAAGAGAAGAAGCTGAACCTGAAAGATCAAGGTTTTTTTCTGACGAAAATCAGTGAAATGCTTGGTAAGGGTTTCACATTGGGAGAATCTCTTGATTTCCTGGGGCGCACGAATGAAGGGCGTATGGTGATGTTTCAGTCCATGACATACGCCTTACAGTCGGGCCAGCCGATTTACGAAGTATTTTATAAGGAAGGTTTTGACCATCAGACATGCACACAGCTTTATTTCGCCGAAAGGCACGGTTTTCTGGTCACTGCATTGAAAGAATCAGGAGAGTATCTCCTGCGCAAAGATGAGCAGCGCAGAAAACTGATCCGTCTATTGCAATATCCCATCATACTCGCAGCCGTTTTAATCATCGTTAGTATTCTTCTGCAAACTCTTCTTTTACCGCGATTTCAAATGTTCTATGACTCCGTGGGATACAAGCCGAACATCATCCTTCAATTATTTCTTCATATGATGCAGACTCTGCCTCTTTATGCCTTGTCCGTGATTTGTGCAGCCCTTCTCGGGAGCGCTCTTTTTTTCAGGTTGCTGTATAAAAGATCCGCTTTGGAAAGAGCCGTGTTCTTTTCCGGACTTCCGGGCGTCCGAACCTACTACAGGCTTTATCAAACAACCTTTCTGGCAAGGGAATGGAGCTTCTTATTAAAAAGCGGGTTTTCCATCAACGAGATTATCCAAATCATGCTAAAGCAGGATTTCCATCCGTTATTAAAAGAGTCCGCAGTTGAAATAAGAGAGATGCTTACTTTCGGATATTCATTCTCGGAGGCTGTTTCACACCTCGGATTTGTGGAAGAGGAGCTGATGGTCATTGTTGCCCATGGAGAGAAAAATGGGAAGCTTGATGCTGAACTGATGTTTTACAGCCAATTTTGTCTGCAAAGGCTTGAAGAAAAAATCATGAAAGCGTTTTTGGTCATCCAGCCTATTGTTTTCGCTTTGATCGGCTTGGTTGTCATTGCCATTTACCTTTCGATTTTTCTTCCGATGTTTGAAGTCATTGATTCTATATGAAAAAGGAGAGTGTTTTTTGGATGAAAAATTTAATATGGAAAAACGAAAAAGGTTTTACTCTTATAGAAATGATGGTCGTCCTCCTTGTCATTACGGTATTGCTTCTGATCGCCCTGCCGAACATTACGAAACATAGCTCCAATATCAATAAAAAAGGCTGCGACGGACTTAAACAGATGGTGCAGGGACAGGTGGAGGCTTATCGGATGGACAACAAAGAAATTCCCACTGTGCAGCAATTAAAAACAGAGGGATATTTAAAAAATGAAGATTTGAAATGCCCGAACGGCAAATCCCTTTCAATTGATACCACTACCGGAGAGGTAAAAGAGGTGTCGAATTAGAATGGCACTGGGCATCCTGCGTTCAAACAGGGGTTTCACATTATTGGAATCTTTAATTGTCCTGACTGTTGTCTCAGCCGTCCTTCTCTTCGGGATCATCACTGTGAATCCTGCAATGGAATGGATGCAAAAAAGGATGTTCGTTTCCCAGCTGAAGGCAGATCTCTACCATGCCCATTCCCATGCTATCAATAGGAAGGAAAGGGTATCCGTCAGTTTTTCAAAGGGGGACAACCGATATTCTGCCACAGGTGAGTCCAGCGGGGTACTTTTCATAAGGGACGTTCCGCACCCTGTCAAAATTACAGGGGGCTCGTTGAGCCAGCTTCGGTTTCACATCACCCCTGACGGAACGATCAATCATTTCGGCGTCGTGAACTTCGTTCTGGACGATCATCCGATTGATCTCACTTTTCATATCGGAAGGGGGAGGTTTGTTGTTAAGGAATGAGGATGGCTTCACCTTTTTGGAGGGTATTGTTGCGCTTGGCCTTCTATTGCTTGTCATTTCCTCCTTTTTTCCGCTCATGTCGAACATGCTCGGCCATTTAAAGGAGGGGAAAAAAGAGATGACGGCCTACAGACTGATGTACGAACATGCCGAAAGGCACGCGGCCGGCGGTACAATGGGGAGTGCCCGTATTATTTTGCATGATACCGTATTCGACCTAAACATAGAAGAGAACGAAAAAGGAGATTGGAAAGTGTGTGTCGGCTATGAGGAAAAAACTCACTGTGTTGACTGAGCAATCGGGATTTACTCTTTTGGAAGCCATTTTTTCGATATTCATCATCACTGTGATTATGTCACTTTTACCACTCATGTACCATTGGTTTTCGGCAATTGACCGTTCGTTGTCCCCGGAGGAAGATTTTGAATGGAATATCTTCCTCATTCAGCTAAGGGATGAGCTTCGCACAGCCGACAGCTTTAGAAGTGGTTCAAAAGAAAGAATCTACCTTTTGAAGAACAGGATTTCTATAAAATATGAGCGGCACAGCTGGAATATTAGGAGACAGGTGGAGGATAAGGGGCATGAGGTTGTTTTGCAAAATGTGAGAAAGTTCGAAGTGAAGGAAGAAGCACCCATGCTTGCCATCCATGTTGAATTTTTAAACGGAACAAAAGAAGAAGCAAGATTTCTGATGCCGCCAAGAGAGGAGGGGTCAACATTTTCAGTGAACGCGGTTCCGTACTACCCATCACATTGATCATCATTCTGGTGGCGGTATTCGCTGTCGGCCGTGCAGCAGAGTCCTACGTATCGCAATATAGTTACGTAAATGAGATACGGGAGTTTTATAAAAAGGAGATCCGGCGGCAGCTCGTCACGGGAAAACAGGCAGCAATCGAAAATCGCATGCTTAAGGAGAATTCGGAGCCCGCGGCGGAGGAAGGGATGAAAGATCAGGCAGACCGGCAGGATGGGGAGAACACGCTTTTCGGGAAGGAAGAAACAGGGAGTGATCTGGCAGAGGAAGGGCTTGTGCCCGGATCTCAAATAGAGCCGTAAGGGTTCAATTTAATCTGTTTTGGACATACTTCACTTAATGAAGGGATGTGTGAAGATGTCAACGGATGATTATGTGAAATATATGGCCAAGACACTGATCCAGCGTTTGGAAACACCGAAATCCGAAAGAAGGAAGCAGAGGTATGAACGCAAACAGATGAAAGCACCATTCCTGTTTAATTGGTTTGGAATGGTGCCCTTTTCACTGTTGATATCGTTTAAAAAAAGCAGACGGATGATTCGGGGAAAATTAAGCCGGCAATGAATTTAAGTAGAAGATCCCTCCGTTTAATATATCCACATGAACGGAAGGGCTATACTGTTCTTTCAATGCTTTTTTCTCTATAAAATAAGTTTCCGGCTTTTCTTCCACGCCTTCATAGAAATGATCCAACAGCCGTGAATCTTCCTCCCATCTTTTCATGGCGGCATCTGCCCAAGGGTGATCCTTGCTTTGCACTTCGCTTGTCAAATACGACTCAATTCTTTTCAGGCCGCTGACAGGCATGATGATCGGGGAAATAGTAAAACAATAGTCCGGTATTTTGGGCGAAAGTACAATACTGTTCATTTTTTCGTCAAACGATTCAATCAGATTTCCATTGATTAAATTGAGGCCGAAAGATCTGAAAACATCTTTCTTTCTGTCGGAGCAGTATGATATTTTCATATTTACATTAAGCCATGGATGGAGCGCAACGTTTTGTCCTGTCTGCATCACGGGCCTTTCGTAAAGGCGGATATACGCCGCCAATTTTCTTGCGGTTTCAAAGAGCTGATGAAGCCGCGGCGCGCCGAAATGGACGAATTCCCCTTTCACATCCGGCGGTGCTTTTTCCTGGTCCGTAATGAAAGTGACCTTCATCGGGTTCGGAATACCGCCTGTTTTTTCGAGATATGTCCAATAAAAGGGGCGGTTCATCAGTTCTTTATCCATTTCAACCGTCAGCTGTACAGTCAGAAATCCTTGGCCGTTTTCCTCGATTGTACAGCCGGTTGCCATAAAAAACTGTTCAAGATATTGATGTATTTCCCGTTGAAGCATCTGCTGCATCTTCCTTTCTTATCGTATCGGCAAATTCAATCATTGCTGCGAGATTGGCCATTTTCACTTTCATTTCTCCCTCTGACCTCGAAGTTTTGAAAATATCCATCATATGCTCCTCAATGCTTCCGCCGTCCAACTTGGCCAAAATGTCATCAAGCTCTCCCACAACCCGTTCAAACAGCTTTATTTTGTTCGTAAGTAAGTTTACAATATGCTCTTCAATTGTGTTTTTTACAGCGAAATTATAAATATGGACATCGTCTTTCTGCCCAAGGCGATGAACGCGACCGATCCGCTGTTCCAGCCTCATGGGATTCCAGGGCAAGTCGTAGTTGATGACATGGCTGCAAAACTGGAGGTTGATTCCCTCGCCGCCTGCCTCTGTTGCTATAAGCACTTGCACTTGGTTCTTGAATAAATCCCTCATCCAGTCTTTTTTGCTTCGTTTAAAACCGCCGCGAAAGGGGACGGACTTTATCCCGTGCTGCTGAAGGAACCACTGCAGATATAATTGTGTTGCTCTATATTCGGTAAAAATGATCACTTTATCATCAATTTTTTTGATCAATTCCAAGGCTTTTTCCGCTTTGGAATTTCGAGTGACCGCATCGATCTTTTGCTGAATCAATTGTATGCATTTCATGTATTGGGCTGACGGATTTTCTTTTTGCAGCATGTTTTTTAAAGTGAAAAAAACGGCTTCCCTGCTGCTGCATGCTTCCCGCTGGAGCGTCATGATCGAAAATGCAGGCATGGGGATATCAGTTTGGCGCAGAAGGCCGATGGATTCATACAGATCCTTTTCCTCATTGTTGAAATGAATCGGAATCGTCTCGACATGGCGCTTGGTCCATTCAATGCCGGTATCAACCCTCCTGTTCCGGATCATCACTTTATTTACCAGGCTCTTTAAATGTTCATTTTCTTTGGCTGACAGCCTTTTATTTTTATACTTCTCCAAAAAGCTTGATTGGCTTCCAAGATGGCCCGGCTTTAACAAAGAGACAAGGTAAAAGATTTCTTCGATTTTATTCTGGATGGGCGTTGCCGTCAGCAAAAGGCAAAATTTCTTTTTAAGAGACTGCACAAACTCATAATTTTTTGTTCTATGGTTCTTCAGTTTATGCGCTTCGTCAATAATGATCAGGTCAAAGGCCTGCTCGGCGATGATTTCCTTATGGGGGCTCCTTTTCGCTGTGTCAATGGATGACACTACACAGTCATATCGTTCCCAGACATAACTTTTTGTGGCTGCAACGGCATGTATGTGAAATTTTGAATTCAATTCAAAGGTCCATTGGGAAACGAGGGATGCGGGCACCAGAATCAGGGCTCTTTTTACCAATCCCCTGATCATGTATTCTTTTAATACCAGTCCGGCTTCGATGGTTTTGCCGAGCCCCACTTCATCTGCCAATATGGCTTTTCCATTCATGTCCTCTATCACTCTTGCAGCAGTTTCTTTCTGATGAGGCAGAAGGGTTAATTCCGGCAGGTGCTTTGGTGCCACGAGCCCTTCGAAATCGGGAACAAGAAGATGCTTTTCTGCTGTCAAAGACAGATTAAACAGCTTTTGGTCCGCCCATGGCCCGTCCTTTTCAAACCGGTCCAAAAAACCGGGCATCCAATTCCGGTTGAAGTTGACTGTAACAGACATGATAGAACCTCCCGAAGATTTATCAGAAAAAATTTGAAAAGTATGGCAAAGAATGATACGATACAAGTGACAGAAAGCCATGAAAGCCATATACATATTTTTTAGTATAACCATTCTTGAAAAGAATATAGGCGAATGAAGGCAAGAGGAGAGACTGTGACATAAAACAGCGCCGAAGGAGCAAGCAAATCCCGCGAATCTCTCAGGCAAAAAGACTCTTGTCCGACGCAGCTCTGGAGAGTGTTCCACGCAGTGGAGCCACCAAAGGGGAAAGCCGGAACGCACCCGGTCAAACTTTCAGGTGCCAAGACAGAGAAACCTTTTACGGGGCTTTTCTGTCTTTTTTTATGCCCTTATACTGCACAGCAGCAAACTAAAATCCAAGGAGGAATGTAAAAACAATGTCCGAATTAAAGAAGACCCCATTATATCCTTTGTATAAAGAATATGGGGCCAAGACAATCGATTTTGGCGGTTGGGACATGCCGGTCCAATTTTCCGGCATTAAAGAAGAGCATGAGGCAGTAAGAAAGAATGCCGGTATTTTCGATGTATCCCATATGGGTGAAATCATTGTCAAGGGGAAAAACAGTCTCGACTTTCTGCAAAAAATGATGACGAACGATTTTTCCAGGCTTAAAGACGGAGGCGCCCTCTATACGGCGATGTGTTATGAAAATGGCGGTGTGGTTGATGATCTGCTTGTATACAAGCTGAGTGAAGAAGAATATTTCCTCGTCGTCAACGCTGCAAATACCGAAAAAGACTATGAATGGTTAAAGCAACATGCACCTGAAGGCGTCAGCGTTGAAAATGTTTCGGACCAATATGCATTGATCGCCATCCAGGGTCCGAAAGCCCAGTCAATCCTGCAGAAGCTTTCGAAAAATACAAATTTGGATGACATCGGTTTTTTCAAATTCAGGCATGATGTGGAACTGGACGGTGCCCATGCATTGGTTTCCCGTACGGGATATACAGGCGAGGATGGATTCGAGATCTATTGCCAAGCGGATGATGCGGAGAAATTGTGGAGAACCCTTTTAGAAATAGGCAAGGATGAAGGGCTTGTACCGTGCGGTTTGGGAGCCAGGGATACACTGCGGTTTGAAGCGGCGCTTCCATTGTACGGACAGGAACTTTCACCTGAAATCACACCATTGGAAGCGGGAATTGGTTTTGCCGTCAAGTTGAATAAAGAGGCCGATTTTATCGGCAAAGAGGCTTTGAAAAGGCAAAAGGAACAAGGTGTGGAAAGAAGGATTGCAGGAGTTGAAATGATCGACCGGGGGATCCCGAGAAACGGCTACAGGGTTTTTTCGGGCGATAAGGAAATTGGCTATGTCACCTCCGGAACACAATCTCCCACATTGAAGAAAAATATCGGCCTTGTTTTAATCGGCGCTGACTATAATGAAGAGGGAAATGAAGTGGAAATAGAAGTTCGTAAAAAACGCCTGAAAGCAAAAATCATTCAGACACCGTTTTATAAGCGCCCAAAAAAGTAGGATGGAGGAGAATGGAACATGATCAAACATCGTTATCTGCCCATGACAGAGCAGGATAAAAAAGAGATGCTGGAGGCGATCGGAGCGGATTCAATTGATGAGCTGTTTTCCGATATTCCGGAAAAGGTCCGGTTCAAAGGCGAATACAATATAAAACAAGCAAAATCAGAAACGGCATTAATGAAAGAGCTTGCAGGACTTGCAGCCCAAAATGCCGATTTGATAAACAATACAAGCTTCCTTGGGGCAGGGGTATACGATCACTATATCCCGGTAATTGTAGACCATGTAATATCCCGGTCGGAATTTTATACAGCCTATACTCCGTACCAGCCGGAAATTTCTCAGGGTGAACTGCAGGCTATCTTTGAATTCCAGACAATGATTTGTGAACTTACCGGAATGGACGTGGCCAATTCTTCGATGTACGACGGCGGCACTGCTCTTGCCGAAGCGGCGATGCTGAGCGCCGGGCATACAAGACGCAAAAAAGTGCTTGTATCGCAAACCGTGCATCCCGAATCCCGGGAAGTATTGAAAACTTATGCTAAGGGTCAGCATATCGACGTGGTTGAAATCCCGTACAAGGATGGCTTGACAGACATGGAAGCCTTGAAGTCCGAACTCGACAAAGACGTTGCTGCTGTCGTTGTCCAATATCCGAATTTTTTTGGTCTCATTGAGCCATTGAAGGACATTGAACCGCTTGTACATGATGTAAAAGCGCAATTCGTCGTATCCAGCAATCCTCTGGCGCTCGGCATTCTTGCCTCTCCGGGAAGCCTTGGCGCAGATATTGTCATAGGTGATGCCCAGCCATTTGGGATACCGGCAGCATTTGGCGGACCGCATTGCGGATATTTTGCCGTATCGAAAAAATTGATGAGAAAAGTACCGGGAAGACTGGTGGGCCAAACAGTGGACGAGGAAGGAAAAAGAGGTTTTGTTTTGACGCTGCAGGCACGGGAGCAGCACATCCGCAGAGACAAGGCCACTTCCAATATTTGCTCGAACCAGGCGCTGAACGCGTTGGCCGCATCTGTGGCGATGACCGCATTAGGAAAAAAAGGCGTCAAAGAGATGTCCGCCCAAAATATTCAGAAAACGCATTATGCGAAAGAAGCTTTCAGGAAAAAAGGATTTGACCTTCCTCTGGATGGGTATCACTTCAACGAATTCGTTGTGAAGCTTAACAAACCGGTTCATGAGGTGAATGAAAGCCTTCTTGAAAAAGGCATCATCGGCGGTTATGATCTGGGGCGCGATTATCCGGAGCTTGAAAACCATATGCTTATTGCAGTAACAGAGCTGCGGACAAAAGAAGAGATCGATCAATTTATTACAGAATTGGGGGATCATCAATGAGTGAAGTGGTTATGCCGTTAATATTTGAAAAATCCACACCCGGGCGTATAGGGTACAGTCTGCCCGGCCTCGACGTTCCTGAAGCCGATATTGAGCAATGCATTCCATCAGGATATTTGAGGGAAGAGGAACCTGATTTGCCCGAGGTTTCCGAATTGGATATCATGAGGCATTATACCGAGCTGTCGACCCATAATCATGGAATTGACTCAGGATTTTATCCGCTCGGTTCATGTACGATGAAATACAATCCAAAGATCAATGAAGCTGTCGCCCGCTTTCCGGGCTTTGCCCACATACACCCGCTTCAGCCTGAGTCATCTGTACAGGGTGCTTTGGAACTGATGTATGATTTGCAGGAACATTTGAAAGAAATTACGGGTATGGACGAAGTCACTCTGCAAACCGCTGCAGGAGCCCATGGTGAGTGGACCGGCCTCATGATGATCAGGGCTTTCCATGAAGCGAACGGTGATACGGACAGGACAAAGGTCATCGTACCGGATTCCGCTCACGGAACCAATCCGGCATCAGCCACTGTCGCAGGGCTTGAAACCATAACGGTCCGCTCCGGAGAAGACGGACTCGTCGACTTGGAGCATCTTAAGTCGCTTGTCGGGCCGGATACGGCAGCATTGATGCTGACGAATCCAAATACCCTCGGCTTGTTTGAGGAACAAATTCTCGAAATGGCAGAAATCGTTCATGGAGCCGGGGGCAAGCTTTATTATGACGGTGCCAATCTGAATGCGGTCATGTCAAAAGCCCGTCCCGGCGACATGGGCTTTGATGTTGTCCATTTGAACCTTCATAAAACTTTCACCGGTCCGCATGGGGGCGGCGGGCCCGGATCAGGCCCGGTCGGCGTGAAAAAAGATTTGATTCCATTTCTTCCAAAGCCGGTCATCACCAAAAAAGATGATCAGTTTATCATCGACTATGACAGGCCGAACGCCATCGGAAGGGTAAAGCCGTTTTACGGAAACTTCGGCATTAATGTGAGGGCTTATACCTACATTCGTTCAATGGGTCCCGACGGGCTTAAAGCCGTAACGGAATATGCCGTTTTGAATGCGAACTATATGATGAGAAAACTTGCTCCATATTACGATTTGCCGTATGACACGCACTGTAAGCATGAATTTGTGCTAAGCGGATCCCGCCAGAAAAAACTTGGGGTCAGAACATTGGACATCGCCAAGCGCCTGCTTGATTTCGGCTACCATCCGCCAACCATTTATTTCCCGCTCAATGTGGAAGAGTGCATGATGTTCGAGCCGACCGAGACAGAATCGAAAGAAACGCTGGACGGATTTATCGATGCGATGATCCAAATTGCCAAGGAAGCCGAAGAAAATCCTGAAATTGTCCAGGAAGCACCCCACAGTACAATCGTTAAAAGAATGGATGAAACACAGGCGGCCAGAAAGCCGGTTCTGCGTTATAGTAAAGAATAAAGAGAACAGCCTCTTCATGATCGAAGAGGCTGTTTCCATTTTTCTTTTTATTTGCTTTTTATTTTTCCGGTCCATTGTTTAAATCCGCCCTGCAAATGATAGAGCTGGCGGTAACCTTTCCTGTACAGCTGCTGGGCAGCCCTGCCGCTTCGCAAACCGCTTTGGCAATATAAATAAACAGGTTTATCTTTCCTGATCTCTTTCATTCTCATTTTTAATTGAGACATGGGGATATTGCGCGCGCCAAGTATATGCCCTCCCTCATATTCTTTTTGCTCCCGGACATCAATCAGCTGCGCTTTTCTATATCCGGCTCGGAAGTCATCTTGGTTGAGCGTCTTTAAAATTTTTTTCTGCTGAAAATAATTATACAAGGAAAATACAATAACAGCCCCCAAAATAATAAGCAGTGTATAAAGCAATGACAATGTAAAAGCCCCTTTCTAGTATATACCCTAATTCTATTATATTCGGCACAGTACAATGAATCAAAGGTTTTCTCCGTACTTTCCCCTTGGAAAAATGAAGGCCGGAAGGGTCCATACGGCATGTATAATCCGGTTAATCTGTCAATTAAAGAAAAAGTCTAAAATTGTTGAAAAAAATCGGTTTATGGGAGAATTTCCTGCGATCGCTTTGTTTTGCTTTCAAATCCTCGCATTTGGAGATTTGACAAATCGTTATCAATTATTTCTGAAAACACAACATATAGTATAGTTATTTTAAATAAAAATCAATATATTGTGTTTAAGGATTGATTTTCGGGATATAAATATGGTAACTTATCAATGACAGATACATACAAACAGTAAACATTCTTCAAATCGTTTTTATAAAGGAGTTGGCAAAATGTCTGTTGCATTTACAAAAAAACCGAGCTTAAACATAGAGAGGCTCAATGAAGACATCCAATTATTCAAACATGTACATCCGATTACACCCGACATGAAACTCACCCAAAAAGGCGTTTCACGGCTTGTCATGATTGACCGATATGCATATAAGGATACGGAAAAAATCACTCTGTCTGTCGGTGACTTCGTCGTTTTGACCATAAAAGAAGATCCTAAATTTCCGGCAAGAGGGCTCGGATTCATCAAATCAATCGACTGGGAAGAAAAAAATGCTGAAGTTATCGTCGAGGAAGAATTCCTTACTGCGCTGGAAGACGAGAAAGAGAGGGAAACAGGAGTCATTGTCCGCCCGCTCGACATCATTGAGAAGCCGCTAGAAGTCTTTTATGAGCAGATTGCCAAAAGAAATGCAACAGGCCTTGCTTCAGTTGAAAAAACGGAAGAGAAGAGACAGGAATGGTTTCAGAAATTCTATGAAGAGCTTGTCAATTTGAATTTTGTTCCGGCCGGCAGGGTGCTCTATGGAGCCGGTGCAGGAACCGACGTTACTTATTTTAACTGCTATGTTATGCCTTTTGTGGCGGATTCACGCGAAGGCATCTCTGAGCACAGAAAACAAGTGATGGAAATTATGAGCCGCGGCGGGGGCGTCGGTACGAACGGTTCCACTTTACGTCCGCGCAATACACTTGCACGGGGCGTCAATGGTAAGTCATCAGGCTCCGTATCCTGGCTCGACGATATTGCAAAGCTTACGCATCTGGTCGAACAGGGCGGATCCCGCCGCGGAGCCCAAATGATCATGCTCGCGTCCTGGCATCCGGATATCGTGGAATTCATCATTTCCAAAATGCAGAATCCAAGAATTTTGCGCTTTTTAATCGAGAATACAAACGATCCAATCATCAAAAAGCATGCAAAGGATAAACTGAAATTTACTCCGTTGACGCAGGCGGAAGAAGCGATGTACCAGGGAGTGCTTAATTACCGGACAATGCCGGGATATGGCGGATTCAGCGAAGAAATATTCCGCAACGCAGAAGAGAAGCTGAAGGAAGGCGGCACATACTCCGTCCATAATCCTGAATTTTTAACTGGAGCCAATATTTCTGTCTGCATTACGAAGGAATTCATGGACGCTGTCGAAAATGACGGTGAGTACGAGCTTTGCTTCCCTGATGTTGAAAATTACAGCGAAGAAGAAATGAAGGCGTATAATGAGAAATGGCATGAAGTCGGCGATGTGCGTGAATGGAAAAAGCTTGGCTACAAAGTCAGGACTTATAGAAAGATCAAAGCGAAAGAGCTTTGGAATCTCATCAATATTTGCGCGACCTATTCTGCTGAGCCCGGAATATTCTTTATTGACAATGCCAATGAAATGACAAATGCGAGAAGCTACGGCCAAAAAGTTGTGGCAACTAACCCATGCGGCGAACAGCCGCTGGCCCCATATTCCGTATGTAATCTTGCAGCCGTCAATTTGGCCCGGATGGCCGACCGTGAAAATAAGACAGTCGACTTTGAACGATTAAAGCAAACGGTCAAGGTAGGCGTCCGGATGCAGGATAATGTCATAGATGCAACGCCGTATTTTCTCGAAGAAAATAAAAAGCAGGCACTTGGAGAGCGCCGTGTCGGCCTTGGTGTCATGGGATTGGCGGATCTGCTTATTTACTGCGAGAAAGAATACGGTTCGCAGGAAGGCAATGAGCTCGTTGACAAAGTGTTTGAAGTGATCGCTACAACTGCCTATCGCGAATCGGTGGAACTCGCAAAAGAAAAGGGAAGTTTCCCGTTTTTAAATGGGAAAAACGAGGATGAGACAGCGAAACTTCGTGAAGCATTCACCCAAACCGGCTACATGAAGGGCATGCCGGAAGATATCCATGAAGCAATCAAGAAACACGGAATCCGGAATTCACATCTGTTGACAGTGGCGCCAACTGGTTCCACAGGAACGATGATCGGGTGTTCAACAGGACTTGAACCATATTTCTCCTTCACTTATTACAGAAGCGGAAGACTCGGAAAATTTATCGAAGTCAAGGCTGATATTGTACAGGATTACCTGAAGGAGCATCCAGAGGCGGAAGAGGACAGCCTGCCGCATTGGTTTGTAACAGCAATGGAACTGTCTCCTGAAGCCCACGCTGATGTACAGTGTGTCATCCAGAGATGGATTGACAGCTCCATCTCAAAAACGGTCAATGCGCCGAAAGGATACTCAGTGGAACAAGTGGAAGCAGTATACGAACGTTTGTACAAAGGCGGGGCAAAAGGCGGTACGGTCTATGTAGACGGAAGCCGGGATTCACAGGTCCTTACATTAAAAGCAGAAGAAAATACTTCAGAAGAAGAAAAAGACGAGAAACAGGCTGACCGTCCTGTCGTCCTGGTCGATACAATCCAGGACCTCAGGTCCACCAGCGTTACAATCGGTTCTGAGCTCGGAAATACATGCCCTGTCTGCCGAAAAGGACAAGTTAAAGAAATCGGCGGATGCAATACATGTGATAATTGCAATGCACAGTTGAAATGCGGGATTTAAACAAAGGCGCAAGCGCCTGTTTATCGACGTACAGACTGAAATGCGGAAGACGGCCGTTTAGGGGCGACAAGCGCTGGAGGGCAAACCTGTGAAGTCGTTCTTTGACTTCATTGGTTTGACCGAAGCGACCTCGAGCCCCTGCCGTCTGAAGCTAGACACTGGAGCGCTTCTGACGAGATAAAGGAAACACGGCGACGAAGGCAGGCTCAAGCAGCGACGTCCTGTCGCTTCGCCTGCACTAGCACACCCTGTGCGTCGGAGCCGATGTTGACTTATCGTAGGAAAGCTACTACTTGAGATGGCCTCGTGTGATGCTTCCTCGAGTTGGCGTCGTGCAGCTTTGCGACGAGGTGAGCCAAACATCCTCGAATAAGCTACGCCGCAGGAGCACATTAAGCGTGAAGTCTGCTAGTCGATAGGCGCTGGAGCCGGACGATGCATTAAGTGACAAATAAGTTACTCACAACCTAACGGAAAAGCTGGCCGATAAACGGCCGGCTTTTTTCTGCTAAAGCGTTCTTAATATATGCCCTTCCTTAATATCAATATAGAGACAACACGAGGAAGGGCGGCACAAAAAATGGAAATTGACGGCGTATTCTCCGGCGGAGGAATCAAAGGGGTCGCTTTGATCGGGGCATATGAAGTGTTGGAGGAGAGGGGCTTAACCTTTAAAAGGTTGGCCGGAACGAGTGCAGGGGCCATCATCGCATCTTTGATTGCTGCCGGGTATACCAGCAAAGAGATGGCGGACATGATGAAGGAAATGGAGATGGATGATTTCCTGGACCAGAGGAAAACGTTTTTGCCATTTCATCTGGCAAGATGGCTGTTGCTCTATTTCAGAATGGGGTTGTATCGTGGAGATCTGCTGGAGGAATGGCTCGGCAAGATGTTGGCAAAGAAAGGGATTTATACGTTTAAAGACTTGCCGCCTGAAACACTGAGAGTCATTGCCAGTGATTTGTCAACAGGGAGGATGCTTGTTCTGCCGGATGACCTGGAGCAATACGGCATACCGAAGGAAAATTATCCGGTCGCGCGTGCCATTCGGATGAGCTGCAGCATCCCGTATTTTTTTGAACCGGTCAAACTGCGCTCACTCAGCGGTACCAATATCATCGTGGATGGGGGTATATTGAGCAATTTTCCAATCTGGCTTTTTCAAAAGGAAAATCAGAAGCAATTGAGGCCTGTTATTGGCATTAAATTGAGCCACCGTATGGAACAGCAGCCAAAACGAACGATTAATAATGGCCTGCAGCTATTTGAAGCATTGTTTCATACGATGAAAGATGCTCATGACGCAAAATATATTTCGAGAAAACATGAACAAAATATTATTTTTATTCCAACAGAAGAAACATTTGCTGCGGAATTTACTATAAACGAGGAAAAAAAAGAAGCCCTTTTGAGAAAAGGGCGGGCAAGGGCTGAGCAGTTCTTAAAATCATGGACATATTAGTATCCCACTTGGCAGACAGATTAAAATATGGCTCTGTCTTTTTTCTTGCTTTTCTTTCCCTCTATTACAGTCAAGTGGGCAGTCGACCGTCTGCGAAGCGGTCGATTTCGAAAATGGTTGCTTGTTTGCGATGCGGACTTTCGTTTTTTCGCCCGCATTTTGGATTGTTTCGCTGCTCTCGCAAACGCATTTTTCTCTCTGCCGCCTTGGGATCTATTTGTCCAAATCCGGTAGATGATAAATACGAAAGCAACAGCCGCTCCCATAAATAAGATCTGTTTAAATAAACCAACAGGGTTATTTATTAAGTAGGAGCCGAGTCCAATTGCAGCAAAAATGAAAATTCCGCTTATGATCCAATTCCGTGCTTTCAAGAGCGCCACCTCCTCGGGAATAGTGGATATCTTTCCCAAAAAGAACATCCTTTATACATAATCAGTTTTGAGATTTAAGTGAAATGGTCCTCACTTTCCTTTTCCACCAGAAACTATGTTTTAAACGGGGGAAGAGCGTCTTTGCTCGCCTGAGCGGCTGTTTGCCGCTTTTGTTTGATAATTGTACCCTGGACGTTAATCACCCAGGGTTAAATGAACGTATTTATAATATGTCTTTCATTGAAAATTCGAATCTCCGTAAAGCTTCTGAGTAAGTATCTAACTATATTTTACTAAATAAATGTAAATATCACCAGACAAAAAAGCTTTATGAAACAAATTAGACATAAAGGACATGCTATGGATGAGGTGGTTATCATGGAAGAAAAAAATTATTATGCGGTTCCGCTTATCACAATGGCAGTGGTCACAGGGTTTATTGCAGGGGTTTTTGGAAGTCTGTTAGGCTACACAGTATATTACTTGAATTTTACTGAGATTACTCCTGGAGTCATTCTTGCTCCCTGGAACGGCGGTTGGAAGGACGGCTGGGCAGGAATACTGCTGGCCGCTTTATTATATGGACTTGTTTCCATCTTGGCAGCGCTTCTTTATTATGGGACGTTAAGAAAAAGAAAATCATTTTGGTGGGGTGCTGCTTACGGGGTTATATTGTTTCTGTTTGTTTTTTTTGTCCTGTATCCGTTGTTTCCCGGAACGAAGTCATTATTAAAATATGATATCAATTCAATATTGACTGGACTATGCGCTTATATATTGTATGGGGTTTTTATCGGATATTCAATATCCTACGAATACGAGGAATTTATTTATTTAAAGCAGCTGAAGCTGAAACAATGACGAGGTTTATTCATGTTTTTTCCATTCTTTTATGTTAAACTGTTTATGCCAGAATAATCCTATTTTTTCTAGCCTTCAGAAGCCCTGTTTCAAAGGGAAAGAGCTTATATTCAGGGAGAGAATAATAATGAATAAAATTGAAAAAATACGGCGGTATTTCACTGAACTCGACATTGACGGACTTTTAATCTCAAGCCCGTATAATCGCAGGTACGCAACAAATTTTACGGGCACGGCGGGAGCTGCCCTGATTACAAGTGATGCCGCGTATTTCATTACCGATTTCAGGTATACCAGACAGGCGGAAACCCAGGCCAAAGGATATGAGGTGATCCGGCATAGCGGTTCAATCATTGAGGAAATAGCTGAAAAAGCGGAAAAGCACGGAATTGAAAAGCTTGGTTTTGAACAGGATTATGTGACTTATTCTGAATGGATGAAGTTTCAGGAAGGCCTGCAGGCCGAATTGGTGCCGGTGTCTGACCTGATCGAAGAACTGCGCATGATAAAGACGGAAAGCGAAATTGCTGTTATCAAAGAAGCGGCGGATATTGCGGATGCGGCTTTTAAGCATATTCTTGACTATATCAAGCCGGGAACCCGTGAAATTGAAATCGCCAACGAACTTGAATTTTTCATGAGGAAATGCGGGGCAACCTCTTCTTCTTTTGATATCATTGTCGCTTCCGGTTCAAGATCCGCGCTGCCCCATGGTGTGGCAAGTGAAAAGGTGATCGAATCGGGTGATTTTGTCACTTTGGATTACGGCGCGCTGCATAAAGGGTATGTATCAGATATTACCCGGACAGTGGCTGTTGGAGAGCCTTCCGAACGGCTCAAAGAGATTTATCAAATCGTTCTTGAGGCACAAATGGAAGCAGTGGAGAAAATAAAACCGGGCATGACGGGAATTGAAGCGGATGCGATTGCAAGGGACCTGATTTCCGAACATGGCTATGGTGAATACTTTGGCCACTCTTTGGGCCATGGAATCGGCCTTGAGGTTCATGAAGGGCCGGGACTGTCCCCCCGGTCGGAGACGAAGCTGGTGCCGGGCATGACGGTAACTGTCGAGCCGGGTATCTATCTGCCCGATTTGGGCGGGGTCCGGATTGAGGATGACATTTTGATCACCGATTCCGGCAGCGAGAGGCTGACGCACTCAACAAAAGAATTGCTTATTTTATAATTTGCATTGGGAGGCAGTAAGATGATTTCGGTAAATGATTTTAAAACAGGATTGACAATTGAGGTTGACGGCGGGATATGGAGGGTTCTTGAGTTCCAGCATGTCAAGCCGGGAAAAGGAGCTGCATTTGTCCGCTCCAAGCTGCGGAATCTCCGTACAGGGGCCATCGCTGAAAAGACATTCCGTGCGGGAGAGAAAGTGAATAAAGCGCAAATTGACAATAAAAAGATGCAATATTTATATTCAAGCGGAGACCAGTATGTCTTTATGGATCAGCAGACATATGAACAAATCGAGCTTCCTGCCTCGCAGATTGAACATGAATTGAACTTTTTGCTGGAAAACATGGAAGTCCATATCATCATGTTCAACGGTGAAACACTTGGGATCGAATTGCCAAATACGGTAAACCTTAAGGTAACCGCAACGGAACCGGGAATCAAAGGGGATACCGCTTCCGGAGGCTCCAAGCCGGCTACGATGGAAACCGGGCTTGTTGTCCAGGTGCCATTCTTTGTAAACGAAGGGGATACATTGGTCATCAATACTTCCGATGGTTCCTATGTTTCAAGGGCATAATCGCATTAGCTCCAGCCGCGGGTCATCCCGCGGTTTTTGATGGTTTTAAAAAGGTGGGAATAAGCTTGGACGGAATTTTAAAAAAACAGAGGATGCCTTATATCTGTACGCCCTTAACCGGGAAGAACAAAGAGGAAATCATGGATGAGATTGATCTGGTTTTGCCTGAAAAACCGGATATGCTCGAATGGAGAGCGGATTTTTTACATAAATTGGATGACCTTCCGTACGTCTTCTCCGTTCTCGAAGGAATCGCCGAAAAAAGCGATTTGCCGCTTCTTTTTACCATCCGTTCGATTCATGAGGGCGGCCAGCAGATTTCTTTGTCGGAAGAGCAGAAAGTGAAGCTGATTAGTGAAGTTTGCAAAAATGATGCCATCAGCTTGGTTGATTACGAAGTTTCCAGTGATTCTGCCAACATAAAGGAATTGAGACGGGTTTCACAAAAACATGGTAAACAATTGATTCTATCTTATCATAATTTCAATTGTACACCTTCTGAAGAAGAAATAATGAAAAAACTGTTCCTTGCCGAATTTTATGGTGCGGATATTGCCAAGGCGGCCGTCATGCCCGAAACGAAAGATGATGTTTTGAGGCTGCTTCAGCTTACGAACAATGCCGGCAAGGCATTAGATATACCCCTGATTATGATGTCTATGGGGAGCCTTGGCGCTATCAGCAGGATCATTGGCTGGTCGTATGGCTCCATTCTTACATTCGGCTCGGGAGTGAAGGAATCGGCTCCCGGCCAAATTCCGGTCAGGAGGCTTAGACAATTGATTGCCATGTTGAAGGAAGATATGGCTGCAGAATAGGGCGTGTCTAAAACATCAGGCGAAAGAAAGTGCTTTTGTTTTCTTTCGCCTGATGTTGTTTTTTAATCTTGTAAAATTAGGGCTCGTTTTAGTCGGAGGTTGAATTTGAATATATGTCAACTATTTTCTCCGCAACTTCTTCCGGTGATAGATTGTCTGTCAATATGTGGAAATGATGATTATTGTACAAAAGCTTTCGCTCCGAATATAATTCCTTTATCTCGTTTAAATCGCGCCCCTGCAAAACCGGACGGGTTTCAACAAGCTGTTCAAAGCGGTTTTTCCAGGCTTCCCAGGATATATCCAAAAAGATGACAACAGTATTTGCCAGGCATGTTTTCCTTGTCTCTTCGTTTATAAATGCCCCCCCTCCGAGAGAGATCACTTGCCCCTTCCCGCTTGTTTTTAATTCAATGATATTTTTTTCATATGTACGAAAGGCTTTTTCACCATGCTTCTTAAAAATCTCTGTCGCTGTCATTCCAAATTTTTTTTCGATCTCCTGGTCGATATCTATAAAACTCCGGTTCAATTTTTTTGCGGCAAGTTCACCCGCCGTCGTTTTTCCTGCCCCCATAAATCCGATCAGAACAACACTTTTTTTATCAGAATCTTTTCCCATGAAAATGTGCACCTGCTTTTCATTAAACTTAATACTACTATATCACGTTAAGTGAGAGATACGCTTGATCAATTTTTATAAGAGGATGTTCAAAAGTCACCAAATGATAAGCTGCGAATCTCTTCGTTGGCTTGTTTCTCCGCTACTCATGTATTTAAAAGCATACATTCCGCTGCTCGAAACTGCGCCGCCTCGACCTTCTTGCTTCTAATTTGGCAACTTTTGAACACGCACTATAAAGGGTTCCCCCGGCGTTTCTTTGCCATCCGTAAAAGCGGCTGGTCATAATTGAAGCCTGGCCGAATACATATTAGGTAGAAAAGAAGTGTGGGAGAGGGTCGCATTGGAAAATATCATTCGCATCCTGCCAACTGAGATCTCCAAACTAATCAATGTCCTGCCCGATGAAACGAAAGATGGGATAGAAGAGATCCGTCTCCGGGTCAACCGGCAGGTGGAAGTGACTGCAAGGGAAGTGACAAGCTGCCTGCCTTATCTGTTTACACAAAGCGATGCGGAGCAGCTGATCAGCAATTTGGCCGGCCACTCTTTTTATACGTTGGATGAAGAATTGAGAAGAGGCTATATCACGATTGAAGGCGGACACCGGATCGGGCTTGCCGGAAAAGCCATATTGGAAGAAGGCAGGGTAAAGGCCCTGAGGCATTTGGCTTCTTTTAATATAAGGGTCGCCAGGGAAAAAATCGGGGCGGCTGAGCGTTTCATCCCTTTTATATATAACGGGGGATGGAAGCATACAATGATCATCGGACCTCCCCAGACAGGGAAAACAACATTGCTGCGGGACCTTGCGAGAATCGTATCCACCGGCTGCCCAAAAAACCGGATTCCTGCCATGAAAGCGGGAATTGTCGATGAAAGGTCCGAAATAGCCGGTTGTATGCACGGAATACCTCAATTGCAGTTTGGAACACGGGTTGATGTGCTTGATGCTTGTCCGAAAGCAGAAGGGATGATGATGATGATCAGGGCGCTGAGCCCCGACGTACTTATTGTGGACGAGATTGGCCGCAGGGAAGATAAGGAAGCCATCATGGAAGCAGTCAATGCCGGTATTACCTTAATGATGACAACCCATGGAAATGGCTTGGAAGAAATAATAAAACGGCCATTGCTAAGGGAAATCATTGAGCAGCAGGTCTTTCAGCGCTTTATTGAATTATCGCGGAATGATGGCCCTGGCACCGTCGTTTCCATTAAGGACCAAAACGGACAAGTTGTGAGCGCCCATGTTTAAACTGATCGGAGCCCTGCTCATCATCGGAACGACAACATGGGCCGGATTTGAAGCCTCGAGCCATTTGACCCGCAGGCCGAAACAGCTGCGCATCATTAAAGACTCCTTGCGGGCATTGGATGCAGAAATCATGTACAGCCATACGCCCCTTGGGGAAGCTGCAAAAAAAATATCTTTGCAGATGCCTGAACCGGCTGCACGCTTATATGAAATTTTTTCCGAAAAGCTTTCCAAAACGGATGCAGTAGTCAAGTCTGCATGGAAGGAAAGTCTCGATGAGATATGGCATGACACGGACATGAAAGCTGGAGAATATGAAATCCTGATGCAGTTTGGGGAAAGTCTTGGACGGCATGACCGGTACACCCAGCAAAAACAAATATTGCTTGCTGTCACCCATCTTGACAGGGAAGAGTCTGAAGCAAGGGAGAAGCAGAAGAAATACGAAAAAATCATGAAAAGCCTGGGCGTTTTATCCGGACTGTTGTTTATTATCCTGCTTTTTTAAAGGATGGGAGGTTAGATGATGGGCATTGATGTGGACGTGATTTTCAAAATAGCGGGAGTCGGCATCGTTGTTGCTTTTCTGCATACAATTCTTGACCAGGTCGGGAAAAAGGAATATGCCCAATGGGTCACTTTGTTCGGGTTTATCTATATTTTGTTCATGGTCGTCACAATTGTCGATGGCCTTTTTCAAAAAATAAGATCGGTCTTCTTATTTCAATGACGGGAGGGAGCGGCCATTGCCATACTGCAAATAGCGGGCATCGCCCTCATCGCCACTTTCTTGGCCCTTATCATCAAAGAGCAGAAGCCGACATTCGCTTTTTTGCTGATCCTGTTCACGGGATGCGCCATTTTTTTATTTCTTGTCGACCAGATACATGGAATCATTTCGACCATTGAAATTTTGGCTGCAAATGCAGGCATCAATACGATGTATGTAAAAACAATACTAAAAATAATCGGGATTGCCTATATTGCTGAATTCGCTTCACATATAAGCAAAGATGCCGGAATGGGAGCCATGGCGGCAAAAGTTGAATTGGCAGGGAAAATACTCATCCTGGCTTTGGCTGTCCCCATTTTGACTGTTCTGATTGACACCATCATCAACATGATGCCGGTCAGGTAACAGCGTGATATGCGAAAGGGGAAGAGTATGCGGAAAACAATCCAGCTGTTCTTATTCTGCTTCGTCATTTTCACAGGCGTCTCCGCCCAGGCAGAACAGGAGGAAAAATCATCAAATGATATCATCACAGAAATGGTGGATGAACAGATCGAAACGCTGGGAATTGAGGAACTAAGCGGATTTTGGGAAGGCATCATGGATGAATATGGGGGATATTTGCCTGAAAGCCAGAGGGGGACGCTTCTTGAATTTTTAAAGGGAGAGAAGTCCTTTTCCATAAAGGAGTGGTTTCGGGGCATCGCGGCATTTGCTTTTCAGGAGCTGACAATGAATGGAAAGCTTCTCGGAACACTATTGCTTTTGACAACCTTCAGTGCATTTTTGCAATCGCTGCACACTGCATTTGAGAAAGGTTCCGTATCCAAAGTTGCCTATGCGGTTGTATTTATGGTCCTTATTATCATTGCCCTCAACAGTTTCCGGGTCACGGCAGACTATGCGGTGGCGGCAATTGAATCGATGTCACAGTTCATTTATGCTCTGATTCCGCTCATTCTCGCATTGATCTCCTCCTCGGGCGGCGTTACTTCTGCTGCATTTTTTCACCCTGTGTTGATCTTTTTGATCCAGACGAGCGGTCTCCTCATACAAACCGTTGTATTGCCTCTTTTGTTTATGGCTTTGCTTTTGGGGATTGTCAGCGCGTTAAATGAAAATTATAAGGTGACGAAGCTGTCCAACTTGTTAAAAAAAGCGGGCATAGGCATTCTTGGCGCATTCATGGCCGTGCTTCTGGGCGTTATTTCCATTCAGGGGACGGCAACGGCAGTTACAGACGGTGTCGCGATCAGAACTGCAAAATATGTTACCGGCAATTTTGTGCCGGTCGTGGGAAGAATGTTTACGGATGCAGCAGATACTGTATTGACTGCTTCCGTACTGATAAAAAATACAGTCGGTTTGGCCGGGGTCGCCATCATCCTGATGATTGCCGCTTTTCCTTCGGTGAAAATACTGATCATTGTTTTTGTCTATAAGCTTGCAGGTGCATTGCTTCAGCCTGTCGGCGACGGTCCCATTATTAATTGTCTTGATGCGATCAGCAAATGCATGATGTATGTTTTTGCGTCATTGGCAATTGTTTCTTTTATGTTTTTCCTGTGCATAACCATTGTCATTACATCAGGGAACGTTACTATGATGATTCGCTGATAGGGGGGAGCTTCGTGCAGATAATTTCGGAATGGGTAATCAATATCGTCATTTTTATTTTGCTGGCAATGATTGTGGACATGCTCCTTCCGGATTCGGCGATGAAAAAATATGTGAAGCTGGTTGTGGGGCTGCTGTTGATCTCCATTGTCGTAACACCCATATTTAAATTTCTGTCCAATGATTTTGATAAGGCCCTGGATTCATTTTTAAACAGTCAGAGTAATCCGGGCATTGCTTTGGAAAAAACAGCTGAGGAAAAAAAAAGAGAAATAGAAACATCACAGCATGCATATATATTAGAGCAAATGGCTGTCCAACTTAAAGAGAAAGCTGAAAAGGAGATGATTGAAAGTCATGGCATGACCATAACCGATATCGATATATCAAGTACTTCTTCTCCCGCGCAGGATCCGGAAAGCGTTTTAGAGTCTATTAAAAAAATAACGGTCCATATCGAGCCTATGTCGAAAAAAGAGTTGGTGGCCGAGGTGGAGCAAGTTTCAATCCAGATTAAGGACCCGCCGGGTAATGATAAAGCCGGCCGGGATGAAAAGATCAGGTCCACGCTCGCGAGCGAATGGGACGTGCCAGAATCGAAAATAGAATTGGTGGCGAAGGGAGGAACCGGTGATCCATGAGTAAAAATAACGGTCCTCTTGATTGGTTGAAAAGTTTATGGACAGAAGGCACTAAGGGAGATCCTTCACAAAAGAAAAACAATAAATTGTTTTACGTTCTCATTCTTGTGCTTGTGGGTGCGGCTTTAATGATCATCTCCGATTTATGGAAAACGGGGGAAGAAAAAGACTCAATAGCAGCGATGAAAGAACTGGAAGCCGGTGCTGATGATGAAGAAGCTTTTGGGAGAAAAAAGGATTCCGAAAACGGCATGAAAGAATTGGAAAATCAATATGAAAATCAATTGAAAGAAGCTCTTGAGCAAATAGTGGGCGTACATGATGTGACCGTTATTGTAAATGTGGAGGCTACCGAAAAAACAGTCTTGGAAAAAAACCTGACATTAAAAAATCAAACAACAGTGGAAGAAGACAAAGAGGGCGGAACTAGAAAAATAGAAGATCAATCAACTGAGGAGCAGCTTGTTCTGATCAAGGAAGGGGACAAAGAGGTTCCGTTTGTTCTCGAAACGAGAAAGCCGGAAGTTAAAGGTGTCCTTGTGGTAGCCGGCGGAGCCGAAAATATTCAGGTAAAAAAATGGATTGTAGAGGCGGTAACAAGAGGTCTTGAGGTTCCAAGTCATAAAGTGGCTGTCATGCCGAAAAAGTCAAAGGGGGATTCATAATGCTTTTGAAAAAACAGACAGTTTGGCTCCTGACCATGCTGAGCCTTGTCGTGGTACTGTCCGTATATTATGTCACATCCGATCCGGCCAAGAATGACTTGGCAACTGGTGGAAAAGAACAGGCTGCGGATGATATGGCAGCCAGTGATAAAGACATGAAGGTGATCACTGAGGCATCGGGAGACGAGGCCTTTGAGGCTGTCCGGCTGGAAGTCCAGGATAAACGAAGCAAGGAAATAGCAGATTTAACGGCTCAAGTAGCTTCTCCCGATTTGACTGCCGAGGAGAAAAATGAACTATATACAAAAATGCAGGATCTGCAAGCAATGGAAACAAAGGAGAAGACTTTAGAAAGCCTCATCAAGTCTCTTGGATACGATGATGCATTGGTCCGGACGGAAAATGATGAAATGCTCATTACGGTTAAAGCCAAAGAGCATTCCCGGGCAGATGCAGCCCGTATCCTTCAGGTGGTCAGGGAGGAAGTCGGTACACATACAGTTGCCACAGTCGAGTTTCAAACGAAATAGGAAATTGGCGGAGGGGAGGATTCCTGTCCGTCTTTCTTTTTGGCCTTGCCGTCTTGCTGAGCTTGTCGCCCCTAATCGGCCGCCCTTCGCTTTTTCTATTGATTTTTACTATTTATTTCTGTATATTAACCCTGTCGTCGTTGAATTTATATATCTTGTTATATTATGATATTAAGAGCTACTCATAATTTTTAAGGGGTGTCGTGTATGCTGAAGATTCAGGAAATCCGCGAAATTATAAAACTTATTGATCAATCAGACATTGAGGAGTTTGTCTATAAACATGATGGCTCAAAAATCGAATTGAAAAAAAGAGTAAACAGACCTGTTGAGGAGACGGTTCGCTATGTGACAGAGCAGGTTCAGGCACCGCAGCCTGTAATCCGCCAGGAAGCCGCACCTGAAGTGCCTGCGGTGGAAGCACCGGCAGCCGAAGCGACACCGGCACAGGAAGCTGAAAAAAGCAACTTACATAAAATCGTTTCACCGATGGTGGGAACTTTTTATCAGGCTCCCTCTCCCGACAGCGATCCATATGTGAAAGTTGGTTCAGAAGTCACTTCGGATTCCATCGTTTGCATTGTTGAAGCGATGAAGCTGTTCAATGAGATTGAAGCGGAAGTTGAAGGGAAAATAGCGGAAATACTTGTGAAGGATGGAGAGCTTGTAGAATATGGCCAGCCGCTATTTTTAGTTGAGCCCAAGTAAGGAGCGAAATACATGATCAAAAAACTTTTAATTGCAAACAGGGGAGAAATTGCCGTCCGTATCATACGTGCCTGTATGGAGCTGGACATAGAAACAGTCGCTGTTTATTCCGAAGCCGATAAAGAGGCGCTGCACGTGCAGTTGGCGGATGAAGCCTATTGCATCGGGCCTACAGCTTCCAAAGACAGCTATTTGAACTCGGCCAATGTCATCAGTGTAGCCAAACTGACGGAATGTGACGCCATTCACCCCGGCTATGGGTTTTTGGCGGAAAATGCGGATTTTGCAGAGCTTTGCCGCGAGTGCAATATCATATTTGTCGGTCCCAGCCCGGAAGCCATAACGAAAATGGGAACGAAGGATGTGGCCCGTTCAACGATGAAAGCTGCCGGTGTGCCGATTGTACCCGGATCGGACGGAATTGTTGAAACAATGGATGAAGCAAAGAAAATAGCCGGGGAAATCGGATATCCCGTGATCATCAAAGCCACAGCAGGCGGCGGGGGCCGCGGAATCCGTGTGGCCAAAACGGAAGAAGAGCTGATCAAAGGAATTGAAATCACCCAGCAGGAGGCTGCTGTCGCATTCGGAAACCCAGGGGTGTATATTGAAAAATATATCGATGATTTCCGCCATGTTGAAATCCAGGTGCTGGCTGATACCCATGGAAACACTATCCATTTGGGAGAGAGGGACTGTTCCATCCAGCGGAGGCTCCAAAAGCTGCTGGAAGAAACTCCGTCGCCCGCGCTGACACCGGAAATGCGGGAAAAAATGGGGCAGGCAGCTGTAAAGGCGGCAGAAGCGGTTGATTATACCGGTGCGGGAACAGTGGAGTTTATTTTTGACCACAGAAATCAGGAATTTTACTTCATGGAAATGAACACGCGAATTCAGGTAGAGCATCCCGTTACCGAAATGGTGACAGGGATTGACCTAATAAAAGAGCAGATCTATATTGCATCAGGCAAAGAGCTGTCCGTGAAACAGGAAGAAATCGAATTTAACGGCTGGTCTATTGAATGCCGGATCAACGCTGAAAACCCTGAAAAAGGCTTTATGCCTTCAGCAGGGAAAATAGAGATGTACCTGCCCCCGGGAGGCATGGGAGTACGTGTGGATTCAGGTGTATACCCTGGTTATACGATCCCGCCTTACTACGACTCCATGATTGCCAAACTGATCACCTACGGTTCCACAAGGGAAGAAGCCATTGCGAGAATGAAACGTGCGCTTGAGGAGTTCATCATCGAAGGGGTTTACACGACGATTCCTTTCCACCTGCAGCTTCTTGAAAATGAAACGTTTGTAGGCGGAGATTTCAACACAAAGTTCCTGGAACTGCATCCTGTCATGAATAAAAAATAAACCGGAGGTGCTTTTAATGGAAGAAAAATTAACCATGCTTGAAATGACGCAGGAAAACGGCCAAGATTATGGCAAGATTGAAATAGCCCCTGAAGTGATTGAAGTAATTGCCGGTATTGCCGCTTCTGAAGTGGAAGGCGTCGCCCAAATGAGGGGCAACTTTGCATCCGGAGTTGTTGAAAGGCTTGGAAAGAAAAACCACGGAAAAGGAATCCGGGTGGAACTTTCGGAAGAAGGAATCATTGTCGATGTATTTTGTCTGATGAATTTCGGCGTCTCCATTCCGGCCGTCGCCCAAAAAGTGCAGGACAATATCCGCCAGGCATTGCTCAACATGACGGCACTTGAAGTTGAAGAAGTGAATATTCATATTGTTGGTGTGACATTCGATCAAGGCAAACAGGAATCTGAAGAAGAATTTGAGACGGAATAGACCAGGCCAAAGGTGAAACCCCTTTGGCATTTTTAAATGGTGGACCGAATGCTTGTTTTTCTTCTTGTGTGGTAAACTAAGAAAAACCCAAAGGGCACCAAATGCCTATATTAAAGGAGCTTTTTTGATAATGAAAAGAAGAGAAGCGCGCGAAAAAGCTTTACAGGCTTTATTTCAAATAGATATGAGCGGCATTCCTCCCGAAGAGGCTCTGGAGAATGTACTGCAGGAAGGACAATCCGATGGCTTTTTGCAGGATTTGATTATTGGTACTGCCGCCAATTTAAAAGAAATTGACGAAGAAATCAGCCGCTGTCTGAAAAAGTGGTCCATTGACCGCCTTGGCAAGGTTGACTTGAATGTACTTCGGATCGGCACGTATGAATTGAAATTTACCGAAGTTCCTCCAAATGTGGCCATCAATGAAGCGATTGAAGTGGCAAAAACATTCGGAGATGAAAAATCGGGACAGTTTGTAAATGGAATATTATCGAAAATCAAAGGAGAAGAGTAGAAAAGGAGGGCCAACAATGACAGCCGAGTTGATCGACGGGAAAAAAATATCGCAGGAAATTAGAAAAGGGCTTGAAAAAGAAGTAGCTGAATTGACAGCCAAAGGAATGAAACCTGGACTTGCGGTCATTTTGGTAGGGGATAATCCTGCCTCAAGAACCTATGTGACATCCAAACAAAAAAGCTGCAGGGCCATCGGAATGGAATCAGTATTGATTGAATATCCCGCTGATGTCAGTGAAAAAGAGCTCCTTGACAAAATTACGGAATTGAATGCTGATGACAGCATTCATGGGATATTGGTCCAGCTCCCGATCCCTCCGCACATTTCGGAAACAAAAGTCATAGAAACCATTTCCCCGGAAAAAGATGTTGATGGCTTCCATCCCATTAACATTGGAAAAATGATGACCGGCCAAGATACATTTTTGCCATGTACCCCATTTGGTGTCATGGAAATGCTAAAATACATTGGAATCAACCCTGAAGGCAAGCATGCTGTCATCATCGGCAGAAGCAATATCGTGGGGAAACCGATGGGGCAATTGCTGTTGAATGAAAATGCCACGGTCACATATTGTCACTCAAGAACAAGTGATTTGCAGTCTTTTACAAAACAGGCAGATATATTGGTTGCTGCCGTCGGGAGAGCGAAAATGGTCAAAGCGGAACATATTAAACAAGGTGCAGTGATCATAGATGTCGGCATGAATAAAGATGAGCATGGCAAATTATGCGGAGATGTGGACTTTGAAGACGTAAAAGACAAGGCAGCTTATTTAACGCCTGTTCCCGGCGGGGTTGGCCCGATGACAATCACAATGCTGTTGTACAATACAGTGAAATCGGCACAAAATCGTTTAAATGATCGCAATGGCAATTAAATAATAGTAGAATATAAGGTGAACTGGTAGAAAAGCTGTCAGCTATAACAAAGGGACAGCTTTTTTGTTGAATCGCGAAAGGCGGCAGTTTGGATATGAGAAAACCGCAATATTTGACGGTAAAAGCTTTAACAAAATACATAAAAAGAAAATTCGATGCAGATCCCCACTTGGAGCAGGTGTATGTAAAGGGAGAAGTCTCCAACTTTAAAAGGCACTCAAGCGGGCATATGTATTTTACATTGAAAGATGAAGATGCCAGGATCATGGCCGTCATGTTTGCCAGGTTTTCTTCCGGAATGAAGTTTATCCCTGAAAATGGCATGCACGTTCTTCTCAGAGGGAACGTAAGTGTCTATGAAATGAGCGGCCAATATCAAATCTATGTGCAGGAGATGCTGCCCGATGGAATAGGCGAGCTTTTTCTTGCTTTTGAGCAGTTGAAAGAAAAACTTGGAAAAGAGGGGCTGTTTTCACAGGAATCCAAGAAGCCCATACCGGCGTTTCCAAAGGTGATCGGCATTATCACATCCCCGACAGGTGCAGCAATACGGGATATTATCACCACGATCAAACGCCGCTATCCTTTGGGAAAGATACTGGTCATCCCTGCCCTGGTACAGGGGAAAAATGCTTCAAAGTCGATAGCGGATGCAATCCAAAGAGCAAATGCAGAGACCGTCGCCGATGTTTTGATAGTCGGACGCGGCGGAGGGTCCATGGAAGAGCTATGGGCATTTAATGAAGAGATTGTGGCCAGGGCTATTTTTCAATCCGGCATCCCTGTCATCTCGGCTGTCGGCCATGAAACAGATGTGACAATAGCGGACTTTGTTGCCGATCTCAGGGCTGCTACTCCGACAGCGGCAGCCGAATTGGCAGTCCCTCACATTGAAGATCTCATGGAGCAGCTTCTGCAGCGCAAAACCCGGCTTTACCAAGCCATGGGAACTATCATCAAAACAAGGCGCAATCAATTGAATTACATGGAGCAGTCATATATTTTGAGGAACCCGCACAAGCTGTATGAGCAAAAATGGCAGCTGCTTGATCAGAGGAAGGAAACTCTTAACGCAGCGCATAACCATATTATTTTACATAAGAACAGCCGTTATGCAGAGCTGCGGGACAGACTCGCAAGAAACCATCCTTCTGCTCTCGTGGAAGTGAATAGGGAAAGGGCTGCAAGAGCTGAAAAGAGGCTCCAGCAGGAAATGCGTGCGGCCATAAGAGCGAAAATCACTGAGTTTATGGGAAAAACGGCTACGCTTGATGCGCTTAATCCATTAAGTATACTTCGCAGAGGTTTCAATATAGCGCATACGGAAGAAGGAAAACTGGTCAAAAGTGTCCGGCAGGCAGAAATCGGAGATCCATTGATGTTGACACTGGCGGATGGAAGATTATATTGTACAATCGATAACAAAGAAGAGGGTGCGAAAGAATGAGCGGGAAACTGACTTTTGAGGAAGCCCTTGAGCAGCTTGAAATGATCATAAAAAGGCTGGAAGAAGGGGACATTCCATTGGAAGAAGCGCTTGAAATATATCAAAAGGGGATGGAGCTGTCCAAAGCCTGCCATGATAAGCTAAAATATGCCGAGGAAAAATTGACGAAAGTTTTAACAGAGAACGGTGAAGAGGAATTCCATGTCAGTGAGGAGGATCAAGCTTGACGGATACTTTAAATATCTTCATGGAAAAACACAAGGAAATTTTAAACAAAGAATTGAAGAATCGCATCTCCAAGCTCGATACTCCGCCCAAATTGAAGGAAGCAATGGCATATTCCCTTGATGCCGGAGGAAAAAGGATCAGGCCGCTTCTTCTTTTTGCAGTGATAGACTCATTCGGAAAAGATACGGCTGCCGGTCTGTCAACGGCTGCTGCCTTGGAAATGATCCATACTTATTCATTGATTCATGATGATCTGCCGAGTATGGATAATGACGATGTTAGAAGGGGAAAGCTGACAAACCATAAAGTGTTCGGTGAAGGGATGGCTATTTTGGCAGGCGATGGACTCCTGACATTCGCCTTCCAGTTAATCTCCGGGGATCAATATTTGCAAGACGGGCAAAAGGTGGAGCTGCTCCATTTACTGTCCAAATGTGCAGGGCCGGAAGGTATGGTCGCAGGCCAGGTTGCAGATATGGAAGGTGAAAATAAAGAACTCGGCATAGATGAACTGGAATATATCCATACACATAAAACCGGCAAGCTTTTGACGTTCAGTGTTCTCGCAGGAGCCACCATAGGCGGTGCAGACCGCAGGCAGATGGAAAGTTTTGAACAGTTTTCGCACCATTTGGGGCTGAGTTTTCAAATCAGTGATGACATTCTGGATGTGACTGGGGATGAGGAGCTGATGGGAAAGCCGGTAGGAAGTGACACCGGGAGACATAAAAGCACATACCCGTCGGTACTTACACTTAAAGGTGCCAAGGAGCATCTTTCCCTCCACATAAAAGAGGCGAAGAAAGCACTTGGCCAAACAAATTTAAATACTGAAATACTGAGTCGAATCACCGACCTGATAGCCGACCGCACCCATTAATACTAATGTTTGTGTTGAAACACCGGTTATGATATAATTTTACGCAGATTATCGGATGGTGCAGTATTCTAGTCGGCCTACCGGTTCTGAAGGTGAGCCTAAAAATTCACTAAAGGGCACATCGATGAAGTTCCTTGTTCCGGCTTGAGGAGCCCAGCCTTGGGTCGGAGCTGGGAGTAAAGGTATAAGGGCGATCCGCAAAGGCATGTGGGCGTAGACCCTTTTACCGCGGAGGCTTCGCTTTGTTCGGCTGGCTTAAATGCATTGCTCGAAAGCGAAGTATAGACCTGCAACGTGATGAAGGGCATCACTAGCAGCGTAGCCTGCCTTGAGTGAAACATGAGGGGATTATGGTTATAAGAAGGCGGCCCGGTTGGCCATCGGTGCTGTTTTCTTCAGCCCATATGAAATCAGTTTTGCAAAAGAGGCTAGGAACCAGGTTAAAGGCTGTTGGGGAAATCTCCTAGACTGTTCCAAGGGACATATGAAGGGGATTATAGTGCGGACTAAGTGGCAATCCAGTCTGGCATTTGGCGACAATGCCAAGATGGGTTTAAAGGGAAACCGCCGTCATGGCGACATACGGTACCTGTCTGGGAAAACCTACTGGACCTAAGCCGTAATTTTTACTCTTCTTATGACCATCCGAGTTAATGAAGAAGAACGGTGAATGAACGTTTGTTATGAATGAATTGATAAAAAATTCCATAAAATGGAGTATTAGCATTGCCGTTATCACTTTTGTGTTAGCGGCTATTTTTTCAATTGCTTCTAACGGTGTCCTGATTGGGTTATCGTGGACTTATGGCCTTCTTGTTGTTCTATTTATTGTATTAATCGGGATCTTTTTTGATATGATTGGGATTGCTGCAGCTGCTGCAAATGAAACGCCATTCCATTCAATGGCTTCAAGAAAGATATACGGCGCTAAACATTCCATCCGGATTGTGAGGAATGCCGACCGTGTGGCAAGCTTTTGCAATGATGTCATAGGGGACATATCCGGCATCATCAGCGGAACGGCTTCCGCGCTTGTTGTTATCCAAATCGCCCAAAGCGCCGGCCTGTCCAGCAATCTTTCGGCCGAATACGCAATCAACGTTGGGCTGACAAGCCTTATTGCAGCACTGACAGTAGGGGGAAAGGCGCTCGGCAAATCTTTTGCCATTACCCACTCACGCGATATCATTTTTCATGTGGGAAAGGTAATGCAATTTCTTGAAGAAAGACTCCATCTCCCAATTATTAAAGACAATAAGAAGAAAAAGCCGAAGCAAAAAAACAAGAAACGAAAGTGAGTGATCCTTTTGGATCTCATGTCAATTAAAGATCCTTCTTTTCTTAAAGATCTTAATAAGGAACAATTGGAGGAACTGAGCTCCAGCATACGGCGCTTCCTCATTGAAACATTATCAAAAACCGGCGGACATATCGGTCCGAATCTGGGAGTGGTCGAGCTGACCATCGCCCTCCATAAATGCTTTGACAGCCCAAAAGACAAGATACTTTGGGATGTCGGCCACCAATCCTACGTGCATAAAATCTTGACGGGAAGGGCCGGCCAATTTGATACTTTGCGCCAATATAAAGGGTTATGCGGATTTCCTAAGATGTCGGAAAGCGAACATGATGTATGGGAAACGGGCCACAGCTCCACATCTTTATCCGCAGCCATGGGAATGGCGATCGCCAGGGATGTAAAAAAAGAGGACAATTATGTGATTCCAGTCATAGGAGATGGAGCCCTTACCGGTGGAATGGCTTTGGAGGCTTTGAACCATATCGGGCATGAACAAAAAGACATGATTGTCGTGCTGAATGACAATGAAATGTCCATTGCGCCAAATGTAGGGGCGTTGCATAATGTTCTCGGACGGCTCCGGACAGCCGGGAAATATAAATGGGCAAAAGAAGAGCTTGATTATTTACTGAAAAAGATTCCTGCTGTTGGCGGGAAGCTGGCTGCCACTGCCGAAAAGGTGAAAGACAGTTTAAAATACATGCTTGTTTCCGGCATATTTTTTGAAGAAATGGGCTTTACCTACCTTGGCCCTGTCGATGGACACGATTATGATGCATTATTTGAAAACCTCGCCTATGCGAAAAAAACAAAAGGCCCTGTCCTTTTGCATGTTATTACAAAAAAAGGGAAAGGGTACAGCCCTGCTGAACATGATAAAATCGGAACTTGGCATGGGACAGGCCAGTATAAAATTGAAACAGGAGACTTTATTAAACCTGTCAACACTCCGCCTTCATGGAGCGCTCTGATAAGTGAAACCGTCAGGAAGCTTGCGAGGAAGGATGAACGCATTGTAGCCATCACACCGGCCATGCCGGTCGGTTCGAAACTCGAAGGTTTCGCTTCCGAGTTTCCGGACCGGATGTTTGATGTCGGGATAGCGGAGCAGCATGCCGCTACGATGGCAGCAGGTCTGGCCACACAAAAAATGAAGCCTTTTTTGGCTATATATTCCACTTTTTTGCAAAGAGCCTATGATCAGGTGCTGCATGATATTAGCAGGCAGAACTTGAACGTTTTTATTGGCGTTGATCGTGCCGGCCTTGTCGGTGCTGACGGCGAGACGCATCAGGGCGTATTTGATATAGCTTTTTTACGAAATTTGCCGAATATGGTCTTAATGATGCCAAAAGATGAAAACGAAGGCCAGCATATGGTTAACACGGCTTTGAAATATGACGACGGTCCGATTACACTGCGTTTTCCCCGAGGCAACGGCTGCGGGGTGCCTATGGACGAAGAGTTGAAAAAAATTCCTATCGGATCCTGGGAAGTGTTGAGAAAGGGGAAAGATGCCGCCATTTTGACATTCGGCACGACAATTCCCATGGCACTTGAAGCAGCCAATCGTTTGGAAAAACAAGGCATATCCGTTCAGGTCGTGAATGCGCGATTCATCAAACCAATGGATGAAGCCATGCTGCACGACATTTTTCAAGCGCATATGCCTATCCTTACAATTGAAGAAGCCGTCCTTCAAGGCGGGTTCGGAAGTGCTGTTTTGGAGTTTGCTCATGACCATGGCTACCACCATGCATTCATTGACCGCCTCGGCATTCCCGACCGATTTATCGAACACGGAAGTGTCAAGGAGCTTCTGAATGAAATCGGATTGACACCGGACAATATAGTAGTCAAAATAAAGTCGCTTTTGCCAAAGAAGCAAAAAAGGGCCTGAACAGATGAAAGCAAGAAAGCAAAGACTTGACGTTTTACTGGTTGAAAGAGGATTGATCGAAACAAGGGAGAAAGCAAAAAGGGCCGTCATGGCGGGGCTTGTATTTTCAAATGAAACAAGGTTGGATAAACCGGGGGAGAAAGTGAATGATGATATTCCGCTGAAGGTCAAAGGCAGCATGATGCCGTATGTGAGCAGAGGCGGATTAAAGCTGGAAAAGGCATTAAATGCGTTTGATCTCTCGGTCAAAGACAAAGTCGTGCTGGATATTGGGGCGTCAACAGGAGGATTCACAGACTGTGCGCTCCAGCACGGTGCCAAAATGTCCTATGCACTTGACGTAGGATACAATCAGCTCGCATGGAAGCTTCGCCAGGACGACCGGGTGGTTGTAATGGAAAGGACAAACTTCAGGTACGTTACCCCTGAAGACTTCCCTGGTGAAAAACCGGATTTCGCTTCCATTGATGTCTCATTCATTTCCCTGAGGTTAATATTGCCCGTTTTAAAAAATCTGCTCGTTCCGCACAGCGATGTTGTCGCTTTGATCAAACCGCAGTTTGAAGCAGGAAAAGAGCAGGTCGGAAAAAAAGGCATTGTCCGCGATCCGAAGATTCATGAAGAAGTCATCCGCAGAATCAAGGACATGGCGATTGCTGAAGGCTATGATATCATGGACCTTTCCTTCTCCCCCATTACAGGCGGAGAAGGAAATATTGAATTTTTAATCCACTTGAGGTGGGAAGGCGGCCGGAACACCGGAACTGATAAGAGCCCGGTAACGGCAGCGGATGTGGTCAAAGAGGCCCATGGGGCATTTGAATAAAATAAATGGGGAAAAGGGGTAATCTAAAGAAGATTGCCCTTTTTTCGGTGTTAAAGAATGTACAAATTGGCCTGGGTCATCCGATAGGCAGGCGCTTGCGCCTTTGTTTTTGGTTCATTATAATACTTGATAGTGAACGTATAAAAATACAAAATGCTGTAAATGTAATGAGGTGAATATATTGAGCAAAGGACGGCGGCATTTAAAAATCCGTGAAGCGATTGGAAACAATGAAATAGAAACTCAGGATGAACTGGTTGATTACCTTAAAAATCAGGGCTTCAATGTGACACAGGCGACAGTATCGCGCGATATAAAAGAATTGCACCTTGTAAAAGTGCCATTGCCCGATGGCCGGTACAAATATAGTCTCCCGGCGGACCAGCGTTTTAACCCGCTGCAAAAATTAAAGCGGTCGCTGACTGACTCGTTTGTCAGCATCGATAACTCGGAAAACCTTTTGGTGCTGAAAACGCTTCCTGGAAACGCCCAGGCGATTGGAGCGTTGATTGATAATCTAGATTGGGATGAAATTATGGGGTGTATATGCGGGGATGATACATGCCTCATCATATGCCGGACACGGGAAAACGCCGAAGATATCAATGACCGATTTGTAAACATGCTTTAATAGGGGTGAAGCCTTTGTTACAGGAGTTGACGATCAGAAATTTTGCAATCATTGACCAGATTTCCATTTCATTTTCTGAAGGCCTGACGGTTTTGACCGGGGAAACAGGGGCTGGAAAATCCATTATCATTGATGCGGTCCATTTATTGGTCGGGGGCCGCGGGTCCTCGGAATACGTCCGGCATGGCGCGCCAAAAGCGGAAATTGAAGGTCTATTTTTCATCCATGATAATCATCCCTGCTATGCAAAAGCTGCCGATTTGGGCATTGAAATCGAAGAGGGGATGCTTATTCTGCGCCGTGAAATTTCAAGCGGCGGAAAGAGCGTCTGCCGGATCAACGGAAAGCTTGTGACATTGACGGTTTTGAGAGATCTCGGCGGAACGCTGATCGATATCCACGGCCAGCATGAGCATCAGGAATTGATGAATGAATCCATGCATTTATTTCTTCTTGATGAATTTGGCAAGGAGGAAATAGCGAAGAATCTTGTCGCTTACCGCAAAAAGTACGCTGAATTGGTCGAAATAGAAAAGAAAATCAATGAACTGAGCAAAAATGAACAGCAGATGGCACACAGGCTGGACCTTTTGCAGTTCCAGGTCCAAGAGATTGAAAAAGCCGGTTTGAAACTGAACGAAGATGAAAGGCTTGAGGAAGAAAAGAAACGTCTGGTCAATTACGAAAAGCTGTTTGAATCGCTGAAAGCCGGGTATGAAAATCTGCATGAGGATCAAAAAGGCTTGGATTTTGTCGGACAGGCTATGAATTTCATGGAAACGGCAGCCGAAATAGACAACAGATACAAGGAAATGTTCGAGTCGATCTCAAACAGTTTTTATTTGCTTGAAGATACGGCAAGTGCATTGAGGAATGAACTTGATTTATTGGAGTTTGATCCGCACAGATTGGACGAAATTGAAACGCGGCTGAATGAAATTAACCAGCTTAAAAGGAAATACGGCTTTACCGTAGGGGATATTCTTGAGTATCTGGAAAAGATAAAAGAAGAATCAGAGTCAATCATCCACCGAGACAGCCGGATTGAACAGCTCCAAGCGGAACGGACATCCATTAGGGAAGAAGTCCTGAAGCTCGGTAACAAGTTAAGCCTGCTGCGCAAAAAATGGGCAGAAAAACTAAGGAGCGCCATTCATAAGGAATTAAAGGGGCTGTACATGGATAAGACCGTTTTTGATGTAGTATTTCGCAAACAGGATGAAAATATGAACGGAATGGATGACGTGCAATTTTATCTTTCCACGAATCCGGGAGAACCTTTGAAGCCTTTATCAAAAGTGGCATCGGGAGGCGAGTTGTCAAGAATCATGCTGGCACTTAAAACGATTTTTTCGAAAAGGGTCACTTCCGTTATCTTCGATGAAGTAGATACCGGTGTCAGCGGTCGTGTGGCCCAGGCCATGGCCGAAAAGATTCATCATATTTCCAAATACTCGCAAGTGCTTTGTATATCGCATTTGCCGCAGGTAGCGGCAATGGCTGATACTCACTTGCTTATATCGAAAAAAATCACTGACGGAAGAACCCGGACAGTGATTAAAAACCTTAATGAAGCCGAGAAAATAAATGAAATCGGCCGCATGATCTCCGGTACTGAAATCACTTCAATTACGAAAAAGCATGCCAAGGAACTGGTTGAGTCTGCCTATACATTGAAAAACGGTTAAAACGCTTGAAATCCTATCCTTCAATGGGCATCTTTTTTTCCCGCTCCCGGTTATAAATGCCCGCCGGTGAGGTCAAATTATAACTGTGGACTAGAAGGCGAGGAGAGTGAAATGGACATATGAAAGATCGACTAAGACAAATGACAGGTGGAATTCTCCTTGTTTCACTTCTTCTTCTAGGCTTTTCCAATCCTTTTCAGCAATTTATTAATATGCCTTCAAATATTACATTGCTGGAAGGGCAGGAGCATGTGATTTCTAAAGGCGAAGCCGTCACGGCGATGGCGGATTCCCCCGAAAGCTTCTCATACTCGGAACAGGCAAATTCCGTTTCATTAACTGCTGAAACTCCTGGAAAGGACGAGCTTTTTCTACAAATTGCCGGCCTGCCCGTAAAAAAAGTTGATGTGAATGTCCTGAAAAATTTTAAGGTTTTTCCTGGCGGCCAATCCATCGGCGTAAGGCTTAATACGCTGGGAGTCCTTGTTGTCGGCCATCATCTGGTTTCGACAAAAGATGCCAAGGCCTCTCCCGGGGAAGAGGCAGGAATTCAGGTAGGGGACATTATTACAAAAATCAACGGAAAGAAGATTGAAAAAATGGAACAGGTGGCCCCGTTTGTAGAAGATGCTGGAAAGAGCGGAAAAGCGCTTGATTTGACCGTGCAGCGTGAAAAAGAACAATTTCAAACAAAGCTGCTGCCGTTGAAGGATGAAAAGGAACAAGAATATAAATTGGGTTTATATATAAGGGACTCGGCCGCTGGAATCGGAACGATGACTTTTTATGAACCGAAATCAAAAAAATACGGGGCTTTGGGCCATGTTATTTCAGATATAGACACAAAAAAACCAATTGTTGTTGATAACGGACAAATCGTAAACTCTACGGTAACTTCGATCGAAAAAGGGAAAAATGGCAATCCCGGTGAAAAATTGGCGCGTTTTTCGGGTAACCGTGAAGTAATTGGCAACATCACTTTAAACAGCCCGTTCGGGATATTTGGAAAACTAAACAAAGACATTAAAAATGGAGCAATGGACAAAGAAATGCCTATCGGATTATCCCATCAGGTAAAAGAAGGACCGGCAAAAATATTGACTGTCGTTGAAGGAGATCAAGTGGAGCCTTATGATATCGAGATAGTCAGTACCATTCCCCAAAAATTTCCGGCTACTAAAGGAATGGTCATTAAAGTGACAGACAAACGCCTATTGAATAAAACAGGCGGGATTGTTCAAGGGATGAGCGGAAGCCCGATTATACAGGACGGAAAATTAATCGGGGCAGTCACCCACGTTTTTGTAAATGATCCGACCTCCGGCTATGGTGTCCATATCGAATGGATGCTGCATGAAGCGGGAATTGATATTTATGAACAACAAAACTTGGATAAAGTTGGTTGAGGGCACACGCCCTCTTTTTTTATAAAGAAAATTCGACAATGTTAGTAAATTTTATCTAAAAAAGGCGAATTCAGTTGAAAATATTAGCAAATAAAAGCATTTATTGTTTTTTTTCCTTCTTTTGAAAGATTTTAGAGGAATTTAACTTTCATTGGCGTATTTGTTTGTTAGAATATAGTAAAAGCAATCTTTATTCTTTTTTATAATGGGGAGGAAGAGAATTGAATAAAATAAAAGTCGTACTTGCTGATGATAACCGTGAGCTTGTTTCTTTATTGGAGGACTATATGTCAACACAGCCGGATATTGAAGTGATTGGAACCGCTCACAACGGACAGGAGTGCCTGGATTTATTGGGGAAGGTGGAGCCGGATGTATTGGTATTGGACATTATCATGCCTCACTTGGACGGTCTGGGAGTTCTTGAAAGATTGCGGAATTCCGACATCCGATTTCCAAATGTCATTATGCTGACAGCCTTCGGCCAGGAAGATGTGACGACAAAAGCAGTGGAACTCGGTGCATCTTATTTCATTCTCAAGCCGTTTGACATGGAATATTTGGCGAATCATATTCGCGGGGTCAGTGAAAAGGGGATGCCTTCCTTTAAGTCAACCCCGCATTCTAAAACCCATGAAGAGAAAAAACCACAAAATCTTGAAGCGAGCATCACATCGGTCATCCACGAAATTGGGGTGCCGGCACACATTAAGGGGTATTTATATTTGCGTGAAGCCATTTCAATGGTCTATCACGATATTGAGCTTCTTGGAGCCATCACGAAAGTACTTTACCCGGACATTGCAAAGAAATTCAATACTACGGCCAGCCGGGTTGAAAGGGCGATACGCCATGCTATCGAGGTCGCCTGGAGCCGCGGGAATATAGATGCCATTTCCTCCTTATTCGGCTATACGGTCAGCATGTCAAAGGCTAAGCCGACAAATTCGGAATTCATTGCAATGGTTGCGGATAAATTGCGGCTGGAGCATAAAGCTTCGTGAATTCGCTAAATCATCTTTGGCGCATATAATGCCTAAAAAGGGTATGATGTAAATATCCTACTTTAGGCGGTGAGCAGATGACGTTTATTTTTGCACATCGGGGATCTGCCGGGACTCACCCGGAAAATACGATGGAAGCCTTTTTAGCCGCAGAAATGGATGGGGCAGACGGAATTGAGCTGGATGTACAATTAACGGCGGATGGGGAAATCGTCGTGATTCACGATCTAACTGTCGACAGAACCACGAATGGGAGCGGTTTTGTCAACGAGCTTACTTTCAACGAGCTGTCCAAACTGAAGGCCAATTTCCATTCCCTCCATTTTTTTAAAAAAAGCTGCCGGATTCCTTCTTTGCGTGAAGTGTTTGAATGGCTGGAAGGCAATCATCTTTTATGTAATATCGAGCTGAAAAATGCTGTCAATCCATATAGGGGCATGGAAGAAATGGTTATTGAGCTGGTGCATGAGTTTTGCCTGGAAAAGAGGGTGATCATCTCCTCGTTCAACCACAAATCGCTTGTTCTCAGCAGGGAAATCGAACCTGCAATCACAACAGCCCCATTATACAATGAAGTTTTATACAAGCCTTGGGACTATGCAGCGTCCCTTGGGGCATGCGGCATTCATCCGAAACTGAAATCAATTTCCGATAGGGAAATCATGGACACTATGGCATGCGGCATTGCTGTCAGGCCATATACAGTAAATAAAGAGAAAGACATGAAGAGGCTCTTTGCCCTCAATTGCTCAGGCCTGATTACCGATTATCCGGGGAAAGCCTACCGGCTAAGGGAGCAATATCAATAATAAAAGATCTGCAAGCTTTTCGCAGATCTTTTATTATTGATATGTCCAGCTCCGACGGACAGGACGTGCTAGTGCAGGCGAAGCGACAGGACGTCGCTGCTTGAGCCTGCCGACGGACAGGAGGTCCTAGTGCCACCGGCGCCACAGGACGTGGCGCTTTAAGGCGGCCAGCGCCTAGCCCCGCAAGAATCAAGTCGCTTTCGCTTTTCTTAATGCCATATCTTACTGTCCCCTTTTCTTGAAACGGTCCTGAACTTTGTTTCTTTTTCGGTCACGGTGTAAAATAAAGCCACCGATAAATCCTAATCCTATGAGAAAGAAAAGCAGGCCGCCGAGAAATTGCATCCATAAATATGGAAAAGGACGCTGTAAAACGCCAAACAACATATCTCTCATTAATTTTATGCCATAGCCTGCCAATAGGCCGGGCAGGACCAGCAATAGGAGTGCTATAATTCGAGCCATGGAAATCTCCTTATCAATATTATCTCAAAAAAATCATATCTCAACGGAATCATTTGTCAAGCATCGAGCTTTTCGCTACAATCAATTGTAAAATAATAAACTTTTTGGGCCGGACATTTTTCTAATATAAAACCGGCCATTATAAATTAGGTTTGGAATAAAAAATAAAAACGGGGTGAGCTTGTGAAAATATTTGAAACGATGGCCCGGGATGATTATGAGCAATTATTGTTTTGCCAGGATGAACAGTCGGGGTTAAAAGCGATCATAGCCATACATGACACGACGCTTGGACCGGCTCTCGGCGGGACAAGGATGTGGACCTATGACAATGAAGAGGCTGCAATCAATGATGCATTGCGCCTTGCCAAAGGCATGACCTATAAGAATGCGGCGGCCGGTTTGAATCTTGGCGGCGGGAAAGCCGTTATTATCGGTGATCCGAAAAAAGACAAAAACCAAGAGATGTTCAGGGCCTTCGGCCGGTTTATTCAAGGATTGAACGGCCGTTACATAACAGCTGAAGATGTAGGGACTACTGTAGAGGATATGGATCTCATCTATGAGGAGACAAATTTTGTCACGGGGTCTTCCGCCTTCGGCTCTTCCGGAAACCCTTCACCGGTAACTGCCTACGGGTGTTTTGTCGGGATGAAAGCAGTGGTGAAGGAGGCGTTTGGCTCCGATTCGGTAGAAGGAAAGACTGTTGCTGTACAGGGTGTCGGAAACGTTGCATTTGAGCTTTGCCGGCATTTGCACGAAGAGGGTGCCAGGCTGATCGTTACAGACATTAATAAAGAGGCGGTCCGCCGGGCTGTAGAAGCCTTCGATGCAAAAGCAGTGGATCCCGGAGATATATACGGAGTGGAGGCAGATATTTTTGCGCCTTGTGCGCTTGGTGCCATCATCAATGATCAAACGATTCCTCAGCTTAAAGCGAAAGTGATAGCCGGCTCTGCAAATAACCAACTGAAGGAACCCCGCCATGGGGACATTATCCATGAAAAAGGAATTGTATATGCGCCTGATTATGTTTTAAATGCCGGCGGAGTCATAAATGTTGCCGATGAACTCCACGGTTATAACCAAGAGCGTGCGCTTAAGAAAGTCGAAACAATCTACAATAATGTTGAAAAGGTCATTAACATCTCCAAGCGCGATCGTATCCCCACATACGTGGCCGCGGACCGGATGGCAGAGGAACGGATAGAAACGTTACGGAAATCAAGAAGCCAATTTTTACTTAATGATAAGCATATTCTGTACAATAGGATTTAAAGATGTTTAAATGGGCAAAAGCGGAGTGAAACACTTCAAGCTTACGCATGGCATGATCGACTCGGTTTTGAAATAAGGGAGGCACTCAGATGGCTCATGAGTATGATGTGGTGATAATTGGAGGGGGTACAGGCGGATATGTGGCTGCCATCCGGGCTTCACAGCTCGGTTTGAAAACGGCAATCGTCGAAAAAGAAGCCCTCGGGGGAACATGTTTACATAAAGGCTGCATTCCGAGCAAGGCATTGCTCTGGAGTGCGCAAGTGTTCAGCACTGTAAAACAAAGTGAAGATTTCGGGGTTGAGACAGAAAACGCGATCTTGAATTTCAAAAAGGTCCAGCAGAGAAAAACGGGTATCGTTGACCGGCTGTATAAGGGTGTCCAACATTTGATGAAAAAAGGAAAAATAGATGTCTATGATGGTTTTGGACGGATATTGGGACCCTCCATCTTTTCTCCGCTTCCCGGAACTGTATCGGTTGAGATGACAGATGGCAGCGAAAACGAAATGCTTGTCCCCAAAAACGTCATCATTGCAACGGGGTCACGCACAAAATCACTTCCGGGACTGGACATTGACGGTACATATATTATTACATCCGACGAAGCCCTTGAGATGGAGCAGCTTCCAAGGTCAATGATTATCATCGGCGGCGGGGTGATCGGCATTGAGTGGGCATCAATGCTTGCAGATTTCGGTGTGGAAGTGGCAATCCTTGAATATGCCGAACAATTACTGCCCTCCGAAGATCAGGAAGTGTCCAAAGAATTGGAGCGCCTTTTTAAAAAGAAAAAAATCAATGTGGTGACAAGGGCGAAAGTGCAGCCGGACACATTTATGAAGGATGGCGGCTTTGCAAAAATCTCGGCTGAAGTCGATGGCCGGCTCAAAGAGTTTACAGGAGAAAAAATTCTTGTTGCCGTCGGAAGGAATCCGAACTCCGATAATCTCGGACTTCAGAACACGGATATTGAATTGGACAACGGGTTTATCAAGGTAAACGAATATTATCAAACAAAGGAATCTCATATATATGCTATAGGAGATGTCATTGGGGGATTGCAGCTGGCGCACGCCGCCTCCCATGAAGGTATAAAGGCAGCAGAGCACATTGCAGGAGAAGATCCGTCCCCGATTATTTATGATCATGTACCAAGGTGCATATACAGCACTCCGGAAATAGCAGGAGTGGGGTTGACGGAAGATGAAGCAAAAGAAAAAGGCTTTAAGGTCAAAACAGGAAAGTTTTCATTCCAGGCCATTGGAAAGGCCCTCATATTCGGCGAAACCGACGGATTTGTGAAAATTGTATCCGATGAGGATACAAATGATATTCTCGGTGTACATATGATCGGTCCGAATGTAACTGACTTGATTTCAGAAGCGGGCCTTGCCCGCGTCCTTGATGCGACCGCCTGGGAAATTTCGCAAACGATCCACCCGCACCCTTCCTTGGGCGAGGTGATGGGCGAAGCGGCACTTGCAGTGGACGGACGCGCCATACATATATGAAGCAAACATGAAACTTAAATCCATCGGGAGGTAGAAAGGATGGCAAAAAACCGTCATATAGAGCTTGGGCTGAGCGATCAGGAAGTCTTGGAAATGTTTGAGACCATGCTGCTTGCCCGCAGGATAGATGAGCGGATGTGGCTTTTGAACCGGTCCGGGAAAATCCCGTTTGTCATTTCCTGCCAAGGGCAGGAAGCTGCACAAGTAGGGGCGGCCTATGCCCTTGACCGGGAAAAAGATTATGTTCTCCCCTATTACAGGGATCTGGGAGTTGTTCTTGCTTTTGGCATGACTCCAAAAGAAATCATGCTTTCCGGCTTTGCAAAAGCAGAAGATCCGAACTCCGGGGGAAGGCAGATGCCCGGCCATTTTGGAAAGAAGAAAAATCGGATTGTCACCGGTTCTTCGCCTGTTACGACACAGGTTCCCCATGCAGTGGGAGTTGCCCTGGCGGCCAGGATGGAAGGAAGCGATCAGGTCGCTTTTGTAACCTTTGGTGAAGGTTCTTCAAACCAGGGAGACTTTCATGAAGGGGCGAATTTTGCCGGCGTACACAGGCTTCCGGTCATTTTTATGTGTGAGAACAATAAATATGCGATTTCCGTTCCGATTGACAAGCAGCTTGCATGCGAGAAAGTATCAGACCGTGCAGCAGGCTATGGAATGCAAGGTATCACCATTGATGGAAATGATCCGCTTGAAGTATACAAAACGGTAAAAGAAGCTGCTGCCCGCTGCAGGAATGGCGAGGGGCCTGTGCTCATTGAAACTGAATGCAATCGGCTGACACCCCATTCGTCTGATGACGATGACCGCACTTACCGGTCATCGGATGAGATGGCAAAAGCAAAAAGCCAGGACCCCATCATTTTGTTCGGATCCTATCTGAAAGAAAATGGACTGATGGATAACGAACTGGAAAAAGAAATTAATGACCGGATCATGGAGCAGGTGAACGAGGCGACGGATTATGCGGAGGAAGCACCATACGCATCGCCGGAAGATGCCTTGAAACACGTGTATCATGAAAAGGCGTAAGAGGGGGGAGCTTTATGGCAGTCATTTCATATATCGAAGCAGTTACGGCAGCGCTCAGGGAAGAAATGGAGCGGGATGAAAAAGTTTTTGTTCTTGGTGAGGATGTAGGGAGAAAAGGCGGGGTTTTCAAAGCGACCCAAGGGTTGTATGAATTGTTTGGTGATCAAAGGGTCATCGACACTCCTTTGGCTGAATCGGCCATAGCGGGCGTTGGAATCGGAGCCGCCATGTATGGATACAGGCCGGTCGCCGAAATGCAGTTTGCAGACTTTATTATGCCTGCAGTTAACCAGATTATATCTGAGGCCGCCCGCATCCGGTACCGTTCGAATAATGATTGGTCATGCCCGATCGTCATCAGGGCGCCATACGGCGGAGGTGTTCACGGTGCTCTTTATCATTCACAGTCGGTCGAAGCCATTTTTGCCAACCAGCCCGGTTTGAAAATAGTCATGCCATCGACGCCATACGACGTGAAAGGTTTGCTGAAAGCGGCAATCAGGGATGAGGATCCCGTATTGTTCTTTGAGCATAAAAGGGCTTATCGATTAATTAAAGGCGAAGTGCCCGATGAGGATTACGTACTGCCGATCGGCAAGGCCGATGTTAAACGGGAAGGCGATGATATCACTGTCATTACGTATGGATTATGTGTCCATATGGCCCTGCAGGCGGCAGAAAAGCTTGCCAAAGACGGCATCAGCACGCATATCCTTGATCTGCGTACAGTTTATCCGCTTGATCAGGAAGCGATCATAGAAGCAGCTTCCAAAACAGGGAAAGTATTGCTGATCACGGAAGATAATAAGGAAGGCAGCATTATTGGCGAGGTAGCCGCCATCATCGCCGAAGAGTGCCTGTTTGACCTGGATGCACCCGTCAGGAGACTGGCAGGCCCTGACGTGCCGGCCATGCCGTATGCCCCGACAATGGAAAAATTCTTTATGATTAATCCAGATAAAATTGAAAAGGCCATGAGGGAGCTTGCGGAATTTTAATGGTACCCATTAATCATGCGGTAAAGGAGGCTTGTTTTATTTGGCTGTGAAAAATATAACAATGCCCCAGCTCGGAGAGAGTGTGACTGAAGGAACAATCAGCAAATGGCTTGTTGGGCCCGGGGATGAGGTCAAAAAGTATGACCCCCTTGCTGAAGTCTTGACTGATAAAGTGAATGCTGAAATACCTTCTTCTTTTTCTGGCACAATCAAGGAGATCATTGCCCAGGAAGACGAAACACTCGCAGTTGGGGAAATCATATGCACGATCGATACACAAGAGACGGATTCAGGGGAAGAGCCTTCGGTTAAGGACGAGGGAGAGATTGCTTTTGATGCGCGTACAGACCAAGATGATAAAATGAAAAATCGGAATAAAGCCCGTTATTCACCCGCTGTGGTACGGATGGCCCAGGAATATGACATCGATCTGGGGCAGGTTGATGGAACCGGTCTGGGAGGGCGCATTACACGGAAAGATTTGCAGAAATTGATCAATGCAGGAAAGATCCCTGCTAAGGATGAACCAAGCGGCCAGCCAAAGCAGAAGGTTGTTTCTGCCAGTCACGGTATCGCTTTTCAGCCTGTACAAATTCCTGTCCTTCCGGGGGATACAGAAATTCCGATCACAAACATCCGGAGAACGATTGCCGCCAACATGGTCCGGAGCAAACAGGAAATTCCGCATGCCTGGATGATGGTGGAGGTTGATGTAACAGGGCTTGTCCAATTCCGTAACTCTATTAAAGATGAGTTCAAGCTGAAAGAAGGCTTTAATCTGACTTATTTCGCTTTCTTTGTCAAAGCGGTGGCACAGGCTTTAAGGGAATATCCGATGATCAATTCCGTGTGGGCCGGAGACAAAATCATTCAGAAGAAAGATATCAATCTATCTATTGCAGTGGCAAGTGAAGATGTATTGTATGTTCCTGTTATCAAAAACGCGGATGAGCAATCCATTAAAGGGATCGCCAAGGAAATTGCCGGGCTGGCAAATAAGGCAAGGAACGGCAGGTTGAGAACCGATGATATACAGGGTGGAACTTTTACTGTCAATAATACCGGTTCTTTCGGTTCGGTGCAGTCCATGGGAATCATTAATCATCCTCAGGCTGCCATTTTACAGATTGAATCAATCGTGAAACGGCCGGTGATATTGAAAAACGGGGGGATCGCCGCCCGTGATATGGTAAACCTCTGTCTGTCAATGGACCACCGGGTCCTCGATGGTCTCGTGTGCGGCAACTTCTTAAAAAGGATAAAAGAAATACTGGAGAATATTTCAAAAGAAAATACTTCCGTCTATTAGAAAACATACCCGTACTCTATTCGCGAGTACGGGCGTTTTATTAAGTTGTCCGGGTTCCATTACTATAATAAAATGGTAATGGAACACTAAATATTTTTGGAATCGTTTGCATTAATGGAGAGGAAGGGTGTAAGCGCATGTTCACTGACCAGGCAAAAAAAACAGCCTTCAAAAAAGCCTCAATCAGCGATTGGGAAAAGGCTGCGCAATCATCATTGAAGAATGCTTCCCTGAAAGGCCTTTACACTGATACGTATGAAGGTATTCAATTATCTCCCCTTTATACGCAACATCAAATCGATTATGGACGGTTAGACCAATACCCTGGAGAGGGCAGCTTTTTGCGGGGCTTTTATGATCCGGAGGAAAAACGCTGCTGGCGCATAGCCCAAACGCTGAAAGAGAATGATTGGGATAAATTAAAGCTTCAACTCGAAAGTTCCCTCCAACGCGGACAGGAGACAATTGCTTTTGACCCTTTGCAGCTTAAGAAGCCCGATGACGTATGCTTCAAAGAATTGAACGATATCATTGCATTGGATCGAATACCGCTGCTCATTTTTTCCGGCAGCCGTTTTGGCCTCATCGCCAAAAAGCTGCTTGCTTCAAATATTAACGTTGCGGGGGCAGTTGCAGCGGATATCGTATCAATGGACCTTTCCGAAGGTTTCATCCCTGACACCGACAGCGGGCAAATGAAAGATTGGGTTTCACAGATCAAGCAACTTGATCGGCAGCTGCCTCAGCTTCGTACGATCATGATTGATACAAAGCCATACAAGGAAGCCGGAGCCCAAGTGATTCAGGAACTCGGTGTTTCTTTGGCATTGGCAGTGTTTTATATTGAACAAATGAAAAAAGCGGGATGGACTCCGGCAAAAACGGCATCCAAACTGATTTTTCGATTTGCCATCGGCAGTGATTTTTTTATGGAACTGTCAAAACTCAGGGCTTTCCGGGTACTTTGGAAGACGATTGCCGATGCATACGGAATACCGGCAGGTGAACAGCCGGTTCCTATTAGTGCAGAAACAGCCAATCTTACAAAATCTGTACTGGATCCCTATGTGAACATACTCCGTGCGGGAAACGAAGCATTTGCCGGAATTTTGGGAGGAGCCGATTACCTTCATGTAGGGCCATTTGATGAATTGTCAGGGCGGTCCACCGATTTTTCAATGAGAATCGCCAGAAATACTCAACTTCTTTTGAAAGAGGAGTCGTTTTTGGGCCAGGTTGTCGACCCGGCTGGAGGCTCTTATTTTATCGAGACATTAACATCAAGTTTAGTCCATCAGGGATGGAGGTTTTTCCAGGAAATTGACAAGAAAGGCGGAATGATTGAAGTCTTGCTGACAGGGTGGCTTCAAGGGAATATTAAAAGAACGAGCGCCGGTAGATTGATAGATATGGAAACGAGAAAGTGCCGGGCTGTCGGCGTGAATGTCTATGCCATGGCCGGCGAGCAGGTCCGTTTTCCGGCGGAAGACAGCTCATCTTGCGCGGCAAGAAAAGGGAGGATGAAAGCCGAGCCGCTGCCGGGAGTAAGGCTTGCGGAGAAGTTCGAAAGCCTGCGGCAAAGGTCGCACAAGCTGGCGCTAAAAGGAGAAGCTCCATCTGTAGGCCTGATCTGTCTTGGGGAATTGAAGTCATATAAACCGCATGCGGACTTTGTTTCGGGTGTTTTGGCTACAGCAGGAATCCAAGCTGTCTGGAGTGAGGGCTTCCGGGACTTGACCGGCATCAAGCGGTACATTGGAGAATCTCCGGAAAAAGATTTTTGTTTGTGCGGGCCCCCTTCCCTTTATCCGGAATTTGCCGCAGAAATCGGACGCTGGGTAAAAGAAAATTTGCCAAATGTCCGCCTGGATATTGCCGGCAGTTTTACCGAAGAAGAATTAGCGTCACTTCAAATGGACGGCACCTTTTATTCCGGTCAAAATATTTTTGAAAAGTTGAATGGAATGTTTAACCGATGGGAGGCGGATATAAATGGATAAAAAGCCTGACTTCCAATCGATTGAACCCAAATTTGCGGGGTCTCCCAAAATTCAGAAGGCTTTTAAAAACAGCAGCTTTGAAACAAATGAGCAAATCAGTATAAAAGCTTTATATACGAAAAAGGATCTCGAGCAAGTAGAGTATGCAGATACAATGCCGGGGATTCCTCCGTATACACGCGGACCGTATCCGACGATGTACGTAAACCGTCCATGGACAATCCGGCAATATGCAGGGTTTTCAACCGCCGAGGAAAGCAATGCCTTTTACCGCCGCAATTTGGCGATGGGACAAAAAGGGCTGTCTGTTGCATTTGATCTGGCTACGCACCGGGGCTATGATTCAGACCACCCGCGGGTAGAAGGAGATGTCGGAAAAGCAGGGGTGGCCATCGATTCCATCCTGGACATGAAAATATTATTTGATGGAATCCCGCTTGACCAGATGTCGGTCTCAATGACGATGAACGGTGCTGTCATTCCGGTGCTGGCATTTTACATCGTGACTGCTGAAGAGCAGGGGGTACAAAAGGAGCAGCTATCGGGTACGATCCAAAATGATATTTTAAAAGAATATATGGTAAGGAACACGTATATCTATCCTCCGGAAATGTCGATGAGGATCATCGGAGATATTTTTGAATATACGTCCAAATATATGCCGAAGTTCAACAGCATCTCTATTTCAGGATATCATATGCAGGAGGCGGGGGCTCCGGCGGATATAGAGCTGGCCTACACTCTTGCAGATGGGTTGGAATATGTGAGAACAGGCTTGAAGGCAGGCCTTGGCATAGATTCGTTCGCCCCGCGCCTTTCGTTTTTCTGGGGAATTGGGATGAATTATTTCATGGAAGTGGCAAAGCTGCGGGCGGCAAGAACGATGTGGGCAAAGCTCATGAGCCCTTTTGAGCCGAAAAATCCCAAGTCATTGGCGCTTCGTACGCATAGTCAAACGTCCGGATGGAGTTTGACGGAACAGGATCCTTATAATAATGTGATACGGACGTTAATTGAGGCGCATGCCGCGGCTATGGGACATACCCAATCCCTTCATACGAACGCTCTTGATGAAGCGATTGCCCTTCCGACGGATTTTTCGGCACGGATTGCCCGGAATACACAGCTTTTTTTGCAGGAAGAAACCGGCTTGACGAATGTCATTGATCCATGGGGCGGATCGTATTACGTCGAAACATTGACCGATGAGCTGATGAAAAAGGCCTGGGCCCACATCGATGAAATTGAAGAGCTTGGAGGCATGACGAAAGCGATTGAAACCGGGCTTCCCAAAATGAGGATTGAAGAAGCTGCCGCAAGACGGCAGGCATTAATTGATTCCAAAAAAGAAACAATCATTGGAGTAAACCGCTACCGTCTGGAGCATGAAGAAGAGATTGATATATTAAATATAGACAATACGGTCGTAAGAAAGAAGCAGCTTGAGCGGATCAGGCAGCTCAAGGAGCAGCGTTCCGAAGGAAGGGTCCAGGAAGCTTTGAAAAAGCTTTCCGAAGGAGCAGCGGGCAGCTCGGAGAACCTTTTGGAGCTTGCTGTTGACGCTGCAAGGGAAAGGGCGACGCTGGGCGAAATTTCTTCCGCCATTGAAAAAGCTTGCGGCAGGCACAAGGCGGTAATCAGGTCAATCAGCGGTGTATACGGCTCCCATTTTTCCAACGAGGAGGAAATTGCCCTAATAAAGGAAATGACTGATGAATTCATGGTAAACGAAGGGCGGAGGCCAAGAATTTTAATTGCCAAAATGGGCCAGGACGGACATGACCGCGGAGCGAAAGTCATTGCGACCGCTTTTGCTGATCTCGGCTTTGACGTGGATATCGGTCCTTTGTTTCAAACTCCCGAAGAAACGGCGAGGCAGGCCGCTGAAAATGATGTCCACGTCATTGGAGTCAGCTCCCTGGCTGCCGGCCATCGGACTTTGCTGCCGAAGCTGATGGAAGAACTGAGAAAAATCGGCAGGGAAGATATCATTGTGGTCATTGGCGGTGTCATCCCTCCGCAGGACTATGATTTCCTTAAAAAGAACGGCGCCTCCGCAATTTTCGGCCCGGGAACGGTCATTCCTGTCGCTGCCCAAAAGGTGATCGAAGAAATATATGCCAGGCTTGGTTATGAGGAAGCGGGCGAGCTTGATGAATGAAGATATCCGGAAGAAATTCATCAGGCGAAAGCCGATCGAAAAAAGTGTCGATGACATAATCGAAGGATTGCTCTCGAGGGACCGCACCATGCTATCAAGGGCTATCACTTTGATTGAAAGCAATGCCGGCCGCCATAAAAAACCGGCGGAGGAAATGCTGCAGCGCCTGCTTCCATTGTCGGGCGACTCAATCCGGATCGGCATAACAGGGGTTCCGGGGGCCGGAAAAAGTACGTTCATTGAAGCTTTTGGCCTTTTGTTATGCAATAAGGGCCACCGCGTGGCGGTCCTTGCGGTGGATCCAAGCTCAACTTTGCATGGGGGCAGCATATTGGGGGATAAAACACGGATGGAGCGGCTGGCAAATCACCCGAATGCTTTTATCAGGCCTTCTCCCTCCGGAGGGACACTAGGCGGTGTACACCGGAAAACCCGAGAGACAATCATTGCTTGTGAAGCCGCGGGCTACGATGTTTTATTGATCGAAACGGTCGGCGTCGGCCAGAGTGAAGTGATGGTCAGGGGCATGGTAGACTTTTTCATGCTGCTTGTCTTAACAGGGGCAGGCGATGAATTGCAAGGGATGAAAAAAGGGATCATGGAGCTTGCGGATGCAATCATTGTAAACAAGGCTGACGGCAGAAACCTGGAGCTGGCCAAAAAAACACAGAGGGAGTATAAACAAATCCTGCATTTTCTGAAGCCGGCGACAAAAGGGTGGACAACCCCGGCTCTCACCTGTTCCGCTTTATATCAAGAAGGGATCGACGAAGTTTGGGAAATGGTCTTAAGGTATATGAAGTTGACTAAAGAGTCGGGCCTGTTTTTCGAAAATCGTCAAATACAGGCGAAGGAATGGCTTTATGCCCAAATCAAAGAACAGCTGGAAAGCTCCTTTTTCGGAAATGACAAAGTCAAGACACTTGTGCCCGAGATTGAAAAGAAGGTAATGGATGGGGAAATGACTGTCACTAAAGCAAGCGGCCTTTTGTTCGATGTTTTTTATGATAAATGAAAGAACATTAAAAAGGGACAGCCCTTTGGCTGTCCAATAAAACATCTAGGGAGTTTAGGGGTATGGACTAGATGTATTTTTATCATACCCGAACTTTTTGCAGTTAAACCAAAACTTTTGATGAAATTCTGATATTTGATAAAACAGCCGGCAAATTGTTATGATAGCAGTAGTAAAACTATGAATGTTTTTGAAAGGGGAATGTAATAGATGAGCATGGATTTTAATTTATATGTCAATGATATCGTTCGCCAGGCCCGTGAAGATATGGAACAGGCCGGCTATGAACAGCTCCAAACGCCGGAAGAAGTGGAGGAAGCACTGTCAAGAAAAGGGACAACCCTCGTTATGATCAATTCCGTATGCGGCTGTGCCGGAGGAGTGGCCCGTCCTGCAGCGGCGCATGCGATTCACTATGATAAGCGCCCTGACCACCTTGTAACGGTGTTTGCCGGCCAGGACAGGGAAGCGACGGCGAAAGCGAGAAGCTATTTCACTGATTATCCGCCATCTTCTCCTTCTTTTGCTTTATTGAAAGATGGGAAAATCTGTACAATGGTAGAACGCCATGAAATTGAGGGGCACGACCCGATGTCTGTTGTAAACAAACTTCAGCAATATTTTGATCAGTATTGCGAGGAAGTTTAATTTTTTCAAAATGAATCAGTTTTCACCCTAAGAGCAAACTAATAAGAAAAGCGCAAGCGCCTTGCCCATCGACGTACAGACTGGAGTGCCTCCGACGAGATAAAGGAAACACGGCGAGGAACGAGCCGTTGTTGACTTATCGTAGGAGGAGGTGCGAAGTCTGCTAGTCGATAGGCGCTGGAGCTAGACAACAAAAATCTTTGTTCAAAATTTTAAAGCTAAAACATCTTATACTTTCTTACTCAGTAAGAAAAGCGCAAGCGCCTTGTTTAGTGCGGGCAAACAAGACGATTCCCGAGGAGGCAGTTCGTAAGCGAACAGGGAAGCGGCTTGATCCTTGCGGGGCTATGCGCTGGAGCTGGACAAAAAGGGTGAAAAACGTGCGTGTTTTTTTGGTTTTATTTATACTGGCTGGTTCTCCATTTTGGCCGTTCGATGCTGAATTTTTGCCGGGAGATCCATTAATCATTGTAAATAAGAAAACGAATGAACTTGCTTGGGTCGACCAAGGGGAAATCCGATTGCGGACCAAAGTGGCGACGGGGAAAACGAACGATCTGACCCCTGAAGGAATATTTACGGTAAAGGTAAAAGCGGTAAACCCATATTACCGGAAAAAGAATATTCCGGGGGGCGACCAGCGAAACCCGCTCGGGTCGCGATGGATCGGCTTCGATGCAAAAGGGACGGACGGGAGGATCTACGGCTTGCATGGGACAAATCAGCCACATTCAATTGGAAGCTATGTTTCGGAAGGATGTATCCGCCTTCCGAGAATGTCCCTTGAAAGTCTGTATGCCCAGGTGGAAGCCGGAGTACGATAAAAGGCCTTGCCGACAGCAGGGCCTTTTTCCAATATGCAGCATACTGGTCCCTTTATTATGCTCATAACATGAATGACAATCCGGCCATCACTGTGGTGGCTATCATGGCAAACAGCATTAAGTATATGATCAGTCGTTGGACTTTTTTGTTGGACAACTTCTTCACTCCTTGTCTCTTCACTTTACATTCTATTTTATATTGAATATTTTAAAGAGACAAGCATGTATCATAACTCTGCTGCCAGAGGGGAAACATCGGAACGGAGGACAAGCGCATGGAAAAAGTGGATCATATCGGCATAGCGGTCAAGTCGATTGACGAAGCAATGGTGTTTTACACAGAGACGCTCGGTTTTCGCTGTACGGCCATTGAGGAAGTGAAAACCCAACAGGTGCGCGTTGCTTTTATTGACGCGAATAATGTGAAAATAGAACTTTTGGAATCGCTTGACGAAAAAGGCCCGATTTCAAAATTCATTGAAAAACGCGGAGAGGGAATCCATCATATCGCAATAGGCGTTCAATCCATCGAAGAACGAATATCCGAACTGAAAGAAAAAGGCATTCGAATGGTGGATGATGTACCGAAAGAAGGTGCCGGCCAATCTCTCGTCGCGTTCCTGCATCCGAAATCCGGACATGGCGTCTTGTATGAACTATGTGAAAAAACACACATGGAGGAGAAGTGAGTTGACGGATATATACGATAAGATCAATGAACTGTATGATCGCCGCAGGGAGGCAGAACTTGGCGGCGGAGACGAACGGATTGCGAGACAGCATGAAAAGGGGAAGCTGACGGCAAGAGAAAGGATCGAACTGCTTTTGGATGAAGGCACATTTGTCGAACTGAACCCCTTTATAGAGCATCGATCTTCTGATTTTGGACTGGAAGAAATGAAATATCCGGGTGATGGAGTAGTCACCGGTTACGGGAAAATAAACGGCCGGCCGGTTTATCTTTTTTCACAGGATTTTACCGTTTTCGGCGGGGCGCTTGGTGAAATGCATGCTGAAAAGATTGCAAAGGCGATGGATTTGGCGGCGAAAAATGGGGCCCCTTTTATCGGGCTGAACGATTCCGGGGGTGCGCGGATCCAGGAAGGTGTCGTTTCACTTGACGGGTATGGCCATGTCTTTTACCGCAATGCGATTTATTCGGGGGTCATCCCGCAAATTTCTGTCATAATGGGACCATGTGCCGGCGGGGCCGTATATTCTCCCGCGATTACCGACTTTGTTTTCATGGTCGATAAGACAAGTCAAATGTTTATCACTGGGCCGAAAGTGATAGAGACTGTTACAGGTGAAAAAATTTCATCTGAAAACCTCGGCGGATCGAAAGTACATAACACAATCAGTGGAAACGCGCATTTCCGGGCGGATAGTGAAGAAGAGGTCCTTTTAATGGTGAGAAAGCTGCTGACTTACCTTCCGCAAAATAATCAGGAGAAGTCCACAAGAGAAAAATGGATTGCCGGAGACGAGCTAAGGCCGGATTTGGCTGATGCTGTGCCATATGATGCCGTAAAGCCTTATGATGTACGCGAAGTCATCGGCCAAGTCGTTGACGACAATTCCTTTTTTGAAGTCCAGAAGGAATTTGCCAAAAACATCGTCGTCGGCTTTGCCAGAATCCGCGGGGAAGCGGTCGGGCTTGTATGCAACCAGCCCAAGTTTCTTGCCGGCGGCCTTGATATTGACTCGTCGGATAAAGCGGCAAGGTTTATCCGCTTTTGCGACTCCTTTAATATTCCCATTATTACGTTTGAGGATGTCACCGGATTTTTTCCCGGTGTGAAACAGGAGCATGGAGGAATCATCAGGCATGGGGCCAAAATCCTCTATGCCTACTCCGAAGCGACGGTGCCGAAAATTACGGTCATTTTGAGAAAAGCTTACGGCGGAGCCTACGTGGCGCTGAACAGCAAATCGATCGGTGCCGACTTGGTTTTTGCCTGGCCAAATGCAGAGATAGCGGTCATGGGGCCGCAGGGAGCGGCTAATATCATATTTGCCCGTGAAATTGCCCAAAGTGAAAATCCTGATGAGACAAGAAATCAAAAGATCACGGTGTACCGGGAAAAATTTGCAAACCCGTATGTAGCGGCTGCCCGGGGAATGGTGGATGATGTCATTGACCCTCGTGAAACAAGACTGAAATTGATCCAGGCTTTAGAAATGTTGCATAATAAACAGGAAGAAAGGCCACGGAAAAAGCACGGAAATATCCCATTATAGACCAGGAGGAGTAAAAGCATGATCAACGAAAAGCGGTTGCTCGATGAATTTCTCGAATTGGTGAAGACAGACTCGGAAACAAAGAATGAAGCGGCTATATCCAAGCTGCTCAAGAAAAAATTCGAGGACCTTGGAGTAGAAGTGTATGAGGATGATACGAAGGAGCAGACGGGGCATGGGGCCGGCAATTTAATCTGTACCCTTAAAGGAACAAAAGACGATGCAGCACCGATCTATTTTACCTCTCATATGGATACGGTCGTTCCGGGCAACGGAGTGAATCCATCCATCAAAGACGGATATGTCGTGACGGACGGGACGACAATTCTGGGAGCGGATGATAAGGCAGGGCTTGCAGTCATGCTGGAAGCCGTAAGGACTTTGAAAGAAGAAGACATTCCGCATGGGGATATCCAATTCATCATCACTGTGGGAGAAGAATCCGGATTGGTCGGCGCCAAAGCCCTCGATTCCAAGCTTGTCAAAGCCGAATACGGTTTTGCTTTGGACAGTGACGGACCTGTCGGGGATATCGTTGTGGCAGCTCCGACCCAAGCGAAAGTAAAAGCGGTTATCCATGGGAAAACGGCACATGCAGGTGTCGCTCCGGAAAAAGGGGTATCGGCCATCACCATTGCTGCAAAGGCGATTGCAAAAATGCCGCTTGGCAGAATCGACGAGGAAACGACAGCCAATATAGGAAGATTTGAAGGCGGCAAAGCAACGAATATCGTTGCCGACCGAGTAGATTTACTGGCGGAAGCCCGTTCTCTTGTAGAGGAAAAAATGATCGCGCAGACTGAAAAAATGAAGGCAGCTTTTGAGACGACGGCCAAGGAGATGGGCGGAAGCGCAGAAGTTGAAATACAAGTCATGTACCCCGGCTTCAAATTTTCAGACGGTGACCATGTTGTTGAAATTGCCAAAAGAGCTGCCCAAAAAGTCGGGAGAAAGCCGCGTTTATTGGCAAGCGGCGGCGGAAGCGATGCCAACATCATTGCGGGATTCGGCATTCCGACGGTTAATTTGGGTGTCGGATATGAGGAAATCCACACAACGAATGAACGGATGCCAATCGCGGAATTGAATAAACTGACTGAAATGGTTGTTGCGGTGATTGAAGAAGCGGCAGCCAATTAAGGGTTGATGGGAAGATGAAGAAATTTTATCCGAAAAGCGGACGGGTAATTCTTCATGTAGATATGAACAGCTTTTTTGCTTCGGTAGAAATTGCGGATGATCCTTCTTTGAAAGGAAAGCCTTTGGCGATTGCCGGCGATGCCAAACAAAGAAAAGGGATCGTTGTCACATGCAGCTACGAAGCACGGAAATACGGGGTTAAAACGACGATGCAGGTTTGGGAGGCGAAAAAGCTTTGCCCGAAGCTCATCGTCAAACAACCGGACCACGAGCGCTATCGGCTTGTTTCAAGAGCCATTTTTGACCTTTTGCGAAAGTACAGCGATCTTGTCGAACCTGTATCCATTGATGAGGGATACGTTGACATTACGGATTGCCAGGAGCTTGGGAGCCCGGTTCAGATAGCCGAAATGATCCAGAAGGATTTATTGAACACTCTTGACCTGCCATGCAGTATTGGAATTGCTCCCAATAAGTTTCTCGCTAAAATGGCTTCCGACATGAAAAAGCCGTTGGGAATCACTATCCTGAGAAAAAGGGACATACCGGCCGTTCTTTGGCCTTTGCCGGTTATTGAAATGCACGGGATTGGGGAAAAAACAGCAGAAAAACTGGGGGCTATCGAAGTAAAAACGATTAGGGATCTGGCCCGGGCAAATGATTGGCAGCTTCAATCCGCCATCGGCATCCGCGGACTCCGGCTGAAAGAACGGGCAAACGGGATAGACTCCCGGAAAGTCGATCCTGAAGCGGCCGCTGTGAATAAAAGCGTCGGCAGTTCGATTACATTGCCGAGGGATATTTCCAATCAATCTGAGCTTCTTTCTGTTTTGGAAAAGCTTTCGGCCAATGTGACAGCCAGGCTGAAGAGAAAACAATATGTGACAAAAAACGTTTCTGTCATGATTAAATATAAAAACCGCGAAACCATTACCAGAAGCAGGATGCTTGATAACCCGATTGTTGAGCCCCATGAAATTTTCAAAGCTGCAAAGACGCTGTTTATTAAAAACTGGAATGGCCATCCGGTTCGGCTTTTGGGGATTACAGGACAAGACCTGTTAAAAGCGGATCATGCTTTTGAACAGCTGAACTTGTTCTCTTATGAAAAAGAGGCAAAAAAAGAGCCGCTATATGATGCCATCAATCGGATGAAAAAGAAATACGGCTCTTCGATTCTGCGTACAGGTTCCGAAGGCTCCCATCCTGAAAATAAAAAGGAATCCTGATCATTTTCTTTTAAACATATTTTTAACGAGCGAAAAGGGAACTTTTTTGTTTTTTGTTTTCTTTTGCAACCCGGATAATTTGGATGGCTTCTTTTTGATAAAAATGTCTTTTTTATCAATGGCATGCTGATAAGTAAGAACAAGCCCTATATCCGTTGAGTGGTCTTTATCCCTTACAATGGAAAAAGGGATTTTCTTTTGGCGTGCCTTTTGTATATAATCGGACAAGAAGGAATAGCCCAGTTCGCCATTTAGCAAGAGGGTGGTTTTCGGATGTTCGTTCATCAGTTTTTCAACCTCGGGATAGATGCCCGGTTCCATCACTTGGCTTTTTGTGAGGGCGACTACTATCCTTTCCCTGATCGTACCGAGAAATTTCTTCCGTTCCTCAAGTTTTGTCTGCTTCGGGCCGTACATTCCTTTTTCCAAATAGTCTTCAATATTGGCGCGTTTCAAGAGCAACACCTCCGCGATAATATATTCCGTTGAAATGGTCCGGGTGAATGCCGCCGTGCGTTATGTCACCCATCAATAATATGTAAATTTGAAAGATAGAAGGCAGGTGAGCTGATGAATCTTCTGTTTCTCGGCACAGGCGCAGGGGTTCCAGGAAAATTGCGGAATGTATCTGCACTGGCCTTAATGCTTTTGGAAGAAAGAAATGCGGTTTGGTTGTTCGACTGTGGCGAGGCAACGCAGCACCAAATCCTGCATACATCATTAAAACCAAGGAAAATCGAAAAAATATTCATTACCCATCTCCACGGGGACCACATTTTCGGTTTGCCGGGATTATTGGGCAGCCGTTCCTTTCAGGGCGGGACTTCAGAGCTGATTGTTTACGGACCGAAGGGAATTCGGCAATTTCTTGAGGTTTCGCTTAAAGTGAGCGGAACGCACTTGAAATATCCACTCACTATCATAGAGTTCGATGACGGCACGATTTTCGAAGATTCTCAGTTTAAAATCGAAGCTTTGCTTTTGGATCATGCTGTTCCGAGCTTTGGATTTCGCATAACCGAAAACGACAAGCAGGGGGCGCTGGATGCAAAGAAGCTCATGGAAGCGGGTATACCGCCCAGCCCCATTTATAAGCAGCTGAAGGACGGAGAAACTGTCACCCTTGATGATGGAAGAACCATCAACGGAAGAGACTTTGTCGGACCGCCCCAAAAAGGCCGTATCCTCGCCATACTCGGCGATACACGCCCATGTAAAAACGCTGTTGAACTTGCACGGAATGCCGATCTGTTAGTTCATGAATCCACTTTTTCGGGGGAAAATGAAGAAATGGCAAGGGAATACTTCCACTCTACTACGCTTCAGGCGGCTGAAATTGCCCGGGAGGCGAATGTGCGGATGCTTTGCCTGACCCATATCAGCTCCAGATATACAAAAGAAGACTGGAAACAGTTGGAGAAAGAAGCGCAGTCAATCTTCCCTGAAACAAAAGTAGTTTCGGATTTTGCAAATATAGCCATACCCTCTGTTTGAAGGTATGGCTGTTCTATACGGGGTTATTTCGCCCATGCGGTCACTGGGGACCGATGCCAATAACCGATTTAAGTTTGATCCGGATTTTTCCGCTTTTCCTATTGTCCAGCTCCAGCGCCTATCGACTAGCAGACTTCGCACTGAATGTGCTCCTGCGGCGCAGCTTACTCTAGGAGATATAGGCGAACATCATAGCCAAGCTGCACGACGCCAACTCAAGGAAGCACCACACGAAGCCATCTCAAGTAGTAGCTTTCCTACGATAAGTCAACATCGGCTCCGACGCACAGGATGTGCTAGTGCAGGCGAAGCGACAGGACGTCGCTGCTTGAGCCTGCGTTCCTCGCCGTGTTGTCTGGCTGCGAGTGCCATCGGCGCAAGGATTAAGCCAATCGCTGCTGAAGGCAAACTACGCCTTCTTCAGCGCTCGTCTAGCTTTGCGCCGATAAGCAGGCACTCTCCGCCTTTCCTTATCCTTTATCTCGTCGGAGGCACTCCAGTCTGTACGTCGATGGGCAAGGCGCTTCCGCTTGTCTCATTACCAGCCCCGTTGATATTGCACCGGAGGTTCGATTTCATAGCCAAGCTCTTCAGCAGCGGTCCTTGGCCAGTATGGATCCCTTAAAAGGGCGCGTGCGAGGAAGATAAGGTCGGCGCGGTTATTTTGCAATATTTCTTCTGCTTGGATCCCTGTTGTGATCAGGCCGACAGATCCTGTGGGGATTTCTGCTTCCCGCTTGATTTTTTCGGAAAATGGCACCTGGTAGCCAGGATATGTTGAGATTTTCGCCGGAGCGACAGCTCCTGAGCTGACATCGATCAAATGAACCCCGTCTTCTTTCATCCACTTAGCCATCATTACATAATGGGAAGGATCCAAGCCTTCCTCAAGATAGTCATTGGCTGAAACCCGGACAAAGAGCGGCCCGTCCCATACTGCTTTTACCTCTGCGATCACTTCTTTTAAAAAGCGGTAGCGGTTTTCCATGGTTCCGCCGTATTCGTCCGACCGATGGTTGGTGATCGGCGAGAGGAACTCGTTGATCAGATAGCCATGAGCCCCGTGAATTTCAATAATATCAAAACCGGCCTGTTTGGCCCGTTCCGCCGCTTTTCCAAACGCTTTGACAGTTTCCTTTATATCATGGACGCTCATTTCCTTCGGCGTCTTCATTTTTTTATTAAAAGGGATTGCGGAAGGAGCCAGGATTTCGCCTTCAAGCTCTGCTTTCCTCCCAGCATGGGCGATTTGGATGCCTGCCTTCGCACCATGTGCTTTGATCATTCCGGCAAGCTTCGTCAATCCTTCTACATGCTCATCGCTCCAAATCCCCAAATCCTGCGGGCTGATCCTTCCTTGGGGAGTGACCGCAGTCGCCTCCACGATAATCAGGCCGACTCGCCCGACAGCGCGGCTTGTATAGTGGGTATAATGCCAATCATTGGCCATGCCGTCTTCATTATGGCAGGAGTACATGCACATAGGAGACATGACAATGCGATTTTTCAATGTTACATTGTTTATTTCATATGGTTCAAACAGTTTCACAGCCATTCAGTAAAAGCCCCTTTCGTCATCTGGTCATTCATTTATTATACCAAGATGGGGTAAAAGAAACCCAATGGCATGCTCAGACCGGGTGTTTCGATTCATGGATTTGGCCCAGGCGCTTTGATTGCTCTGCTGCTGCCTTGATGCATTGAATAAAGGCTTCTTCGACTTTGTTCCTTTGGAGCACTTCGATTCCGGCTTCCGTTGTTCCGCCCGGACTTGTTACAGCTTTGCGCAGCTCGGAGGCAGCGCAGTCCGAGGAGCTCAACATTTCTGCAGCTCCTGCCAATGTTTGGAGAATAAGCTGCTTTGCCATATTGGAATCAAGGCCGATTTCCCGGGCGGATTGCTCCATCGCTTCCACTACATAGTAGATGTAAGCAGGGCCGCTCCCGGAAAGGGCAGTTATGGCATCAAGCTTGTTCTCTTCGACAACAGCAGTTATTCCAATAGATGAAAACACTGTAGCTGCAAGTTTCTTTTGCTGATCGGAAACACGCTGATTGAACGAAACAGCCGTCGCTGATTTTCCTACGCTTGCGGATGTATTCGGCATGGCCCTTGCCACAGCGCACGGCACTTTTAATTTTTCTTCCATAAATGCGATGGATATGCCAGCCATGACGGATATGAAAAATGTATCCATTTGGATGTATGGCTGGATCTTCTGAAGGACGGCGTCCGCATCTTTCGGCTTCACTGCAAAAATGACAATGTCGGCGCCTTTGATCAGTCCTTCCATGTCATATGTCGGCCGGATTCCGTAACGGCGCTCAAGCTGTTCCAGTTTCGCCCGGTCCTCACGGTTGGTGACAAGGATGTCTTTCCCCCGGCAAATATTTTTTTCAATTAAACCGGCAATGATTGCCTCTGCCATGGATCCGGCCCCGATGAATGAAATCTTCATATGTTCTCCCTCCATTTAAAAAAGCGCAAGCGCCTTGTTCAGCGCGTATAAAAAACAAAAAACCCTTCATCCATCAAAGGACGAAAGGGTTGACTTTCGCGGTACCACCTTTATTAACTGCCAACGAAAAGCAGTCATCTCAAACCCTGTAACGCAGGGGGGACGGTCAGTTTTGGCTGACAGCTCACTTGGGCAGGTTCGATAAGATAGTGGATGATGGAGCCTTCCAGCCGCTGGACTCCAATCTCTTTCATCATTTGCTTATCTACTGATCCCGATCATCGCTGTTTTAAGTCAAGTTTATATAAGATTATGCTGACAGAATACAAAATTGTCAAGGGATATAGATGAACAATTCCCTGTTTCTATCCAAATATAATGACATTATACGCAAAAATCGATAAACTATACATGTTTATGTTATGAATTCTTTTTTAAAAGTAAAGAAAGCAATATCTAGGTTCATTTTTCCACTCAGAAAGTATGCTATGTCTAGCTCCAGGCGCCATCGGCGAAAGGATCAAGCCGAATTGCTGTGGTGGCTGAAAAGCTCCCTCATCAAAATTCGGCTTGTGCTTGACGCCTAAGGCTGCGCGCCTTGCGCTTTTCTTAAAAATAATGAAGTTGAGGGATAAGTATGGACGAGAAAATTTTTAAGCTAGTTTTGCCAACACCGTTTGACGTGGGGGACGTCAATGTTTATCTTGTCAAAGGAGATTCTCTGACCTTGATTGATGCAGGAGTCAAAACCGAAGAGGCATGGGAAGCATTTAAGAAGCAATTCAAGGAAACAGGCTTTGAGCCCAGAGATATTGAACAGGTCGTATTAACGCACCATCATCCGGATCATGCAGGGCTGCTCGAATGGCTGCCGGAAGATATTCCTGTATACGGCCATCCATATGTCCGCCCGTGGATTGAAAAAGACAAAGAGTTTATAAGATCATATGATCAGTTCTACAGCCGCCTTTTCACTGAATTTGGCATGGAGGGGGACTTTGAGAAGATGCTTGCAGCTTTGAAAGCACCTCTCCGGTATTTGGCAAAGCGTGCGCTGACTTATGAAATTGAAGAGGGGGACGTCATTCCAGGATTTGAGAATTGGACGGTATTCGAAACACCGGGGCATGCGCAAAGCCATTTGGCTTTTTACCGTGAAGAAGACGGGACGCTGATTGCAGGGGACCACATCCTTGCGTCTATTTCTTCCAATCCGCTGCTTGAACCATCTCTTGACCCTTTAAAAGAACGCCCAAAGCCGCAGCTTCAATATAACAGGTCACTTCGTAAAATGCTGGATTTGGAGATCCGCGAAGTCTTTACGGGCCATGGGCCTGAGGTGAAAAAGGCGCACGAATTGATCGAACGCCGCCTTTCAAGGCAGCATGACCGCGCCATGCAAGTGCTGGAGCTGCTGAAGGAAAAGCCGTTCACAACATTTGAATTAACGAAAATCCTTTTTCCTGCTGTCTATGAAAAACAGCTCGGACTGACATTGTCTGAGACGACAGCCCAGCTTGATTATCTTTTGTCAAACGAAGCAATTACGAAGCGAGTAAACGATGATGGTACGGCTTATTTTTCTGCCTGATGGAGAATAGACAATGAGAAAAAATGAGCGCTTAAAAGGGAAAACGGTTGTTATTACTGGAGCTTCGGGGGGATTGGGTGAGCAGACTGCTTACCGGTGTGCAGCAAGCGGTGCAAATCTTGTACTGCTTTCCCGCAATGTGAAAAAGCTGGAAGAGATGGCTGAAAGTATCCGTGAAAAATACGGCGTAAGCTCCTTGGCCTTGAAGCTTGACATCTCCAGGCACGAGGACATTCCGGCTGTTTTTCGGGCCATTTTTGAAAAAGCCGGCCACATCGACGTTCTGGTTAATAATGCCGGTTACGGAATATTTGCCGAGGCGAAAGACGTGACACCGGCGGATGTTGAGGGGATGTTTGCCGTTAATGTCGTCGGGCTGATTGTCTGCACAAAAGAAGTGATCCCTTCTATGAGGAAAAGAAAATCCGGGCATATCATCAACATTTCCTCGCAGGCGGGAAAGCTGGCCACCCCAAAATCGAGCGTGTATTCAGCGACGAAGCATGCGGTTTTGGGCTACACAAACAGCTTGCGTATGGAACTGGCCGGTGACGGCGTTTTTGTGACGGCCGTTAATCCGGGCCCTATGGCTACGAATTTTTTTGATCTTGCGGATCCGAGCGGAAACTATGTCAAAAACCTGGGCCGGCATATACTGTCCACTGAAAAGGTGGCTGAAAAAGTTGTGGATGCGATGCTGACGAACCGCAGGGAGATCAATTTACCCGGCTGGATGAACGCGGGAAGCATTTTGTATGCGATATTTCCGAGGCTTGTTGAACGCCTTGGAAAAAAAGCATTTTTTAAAAAGTAATTTGGTGGAGCTATGGGTGCCCGTTAATCTTTTAAATTGCGAAACCCGGTCGCAGATTGTTCAACGAAATAGACAATCCCTAAAATTGTTCAGGTCTCAAGGGAGGTCTATTTCTTTTTTTCTTGTGATAGGTAAGGCCACCACTAATTAATTTCGGCATTTATAATTCTTTTAAAGGGAATAGTAAGAGTCTCTTCATTATGAACCATTTTTAACCAACCTTCATGTATATCTACTTTTTGAATCCACCCAAAAAAGTTTGCAGGCCCATGTTTTTTTGCATAAGTAATCGTAACAGCCTGCCTTGTTTCAATTGATTTAACGATTACACGATTGATTTCTTGAAGCTGATCGTTGTCTAGTATGGCAGGGGTAAATTCTTGCTGTTTACGCCTTTCCTCCAATAACTGCTCCCTATGTTCAGGCAGCATCATTCTACTTGATTCCCAACGTAAATTGTAACCGGGAGTGAGCTTATTGGCTCTCATTTATAATGACCTCCAATTTTGTGCGCTCTCTCATGAGCTTGCCCGGCATTTGTGATAGATGAAGCCCTATATATGGCAGTACGTCCATATTTATCCCAGATGCTATCTAGCGCTGTATTCAACTGCTCTCGATAAAGGTAGTTGTCAAATAAATCGATCTGATACTGATGGGCTGGCTGAAGATGAGACAGAGACACTCCTAAGCTTCGGATAGGTTGGCAATCCCAGTATTTTATAAATAATTTGTATGCTGCATGAAAAATGTCCAGGTCGTAATTGGTTGGAACCGGCAGCGTCACTTGCCGATTAAATCCAGTAGGACAATTAAAGTCTGCACCCCTGACGCTGCATGATACAGTTACACCCATATATCCTTTTTTTCGACATCTTCGAGCGACCTCGGTACATAATTCAAGGAGTACTATTTTTATGTCCTCTATTTTCGTGTAGTCTCTGGGCAAAGTCATATGATGGCCAACTGCTTTTTGTTGGTTATGGGTCTTGACAGTGACGGGCGAATAGTCGATCCCATTGGCTGTCTGCCATAAAACCTCTCCATTAATGCCCCATCTTTTCTTCAGCAATTCAACTGGAAATTTAGCCAGTTCTCCAATTGTAGAAATTCCCATTCCTCGCAAGTGTTTCCCCATTTTTTCACCTACACCAAGTGTCTTTTCAATTGGCAATTTCCATAGTTGATCGATATTATCTTTATCTAATCGAAAAATGCCAACCTTATTTTTCTTGGCAAAATGATCGCATGCCATTTTGGCCAGCACTTTATTAGGACCGATGCCGATTCTTGAGTAGACGCCTATATCATTCAGTATTTTTATTTGCAGTTTTTTAGCCATCTCAAATTGATGGCCAAATATTCTTTGGCTGCCTGTGACATCCATAAACTGCTCGTCTATTGAATATGGTTCGACTAAATCAGTAAATTCTTCCATGATTCGGCTAATTTGAAGAGATACATCGATGTACAGCTGCATGTGAGGGCGGACCACTTCTACATGAGGGCACTTTAACTTTGCGGACCCTAAAGTCTCGGCAGTCGTGATGCCGAACTTTTTGGCTAATGGACATGCAGCTAGAACAATTCCGCTTCTGCGTTCCGGATCTCCTGCGACGATTACAGGTTTATCCTTTAATGAGTGGTCACGAACCTTTTCAACTGATGCGTAGAACGATTGGATGTCTGCAAGGAAAATCACTTTATTCTTCATTTAGTTATCTCCCACCTTTAAAACAGAACATATATTCGTATCTTTATTATATGGGAATGTATGTTCTTTTAATACTGGGAATTAATGTATTTTATCACAAGAGGAGAAGGTAAAGTTCAATAAAGGACCGAACCTCTGCAGAAATTTTTTAGCATAATTGTAAGATAATCCATCCCCGATCGTCTAATATGTAGAGGAGAGGAGGGACGGTGTGAAGGAATATTCGATTGAAGACTGGTTTGAGAAATACGAGCGGGATATTACAAGCTTTCTTATTTACTATACAGGGTTTACAGATGTGGAAGACTTGGTACAGGACACTTTCCTGATCGCAATCAATAAAATTTCCAAATTCAAGGGGGACTCCAATCCGAAAACCTGGTTAATAGCCATTGCGAGAAACATTGTGATAGACCGTTATAGAAGAAAAAGAGTCTGGCAGAGGATCAAGCATTATTTCACCTCCGATCAGGAGCAGGTCCCCGGATCGGAGGACATCATCATCCAAAGCCAGGAACAGCAGCAATTATACGATGCCATTGAACGGCTTTCTCCCCAGCAAAAGGAAGTGGTGATATTGCGGGGGATTTTGGAACTGTCATCCAATGATACTGGTGAAATATTAAAATGCAGCCCGAACAATGTTAATGTTACTTATCACCGTGCATTGAAAAAATTGAAGGAATTATTGGAAGAGGAGGGGTTTGATTTTGAGGGAAACAGAGCAAATCAAAGAAAGTCTAAAGAGCCTTCCTAAATATTCATTATCGAAAAAGCAGCGGCAAAATATATTATCGAAATTGCAGCAAAACAGCACTTATAAAGGAAAAAGCTTTAAACCAGCAGTGGCCATCGGTTCTCTTTCAGTCATTTTATTTATTCTGGTCTTTTCGCAGTTTGGAGGAAATTTTATTCAGGAACTCGCAATGAACAGTGAATCTTCCGAGATGGAATCTTCCATCGCCGACAAGGCTGAAATGTCGTTGGATATGGAGTATGCAGCGGAGGGGCGCACCTTTACACTCCCGGATACAAAGCAGGAAGTCTTCGGCATTGAAGGAAAAGTCGGGATTTTAAATGTCTTTGACCATTTCGTCGCGGAAGATCCGAGAAGGGTTGCCAAGCTTATGATTTTCTTTTGGGGAAATCCCGAAGAGCTTGCCGGGAAGGATTATGAGATAGAAGCGGCGAACAATAATGAAAGGATCATTTTATCAGAAGGCATATTATCGGAGGGTCTTTACGGGGACGATGCCCATGTGTTGACACAATTTACGCCTTTTCCCGAGGAAGGGTTATGGCAGCTCTCGTTTTATGTGGATGGCCAATTATTTGATAAATTTTCATTGGAAGTCCTGCCTCCATTCCCTAAAACGGAAAACTATACGCTTGAAAAATCTCCAAAAGAAATGGATATTCGCAAAGAAACAGACATGACGATAGAAAGTTCAGGGAAAGATAAAAAGAAAATTGGCGTACAATTATTAAATGAGGATGGAAAAACAGTGTCTGAGCATACTTTTGTGCAAGAGACCGAACATATTGATGCTTCGACGAACAGTCCTATTTATATATACGGCGGAAAACTGTCTTTTCCGGAGAAAGGGACCTGGAAGTTAAAAATTGATGGAGAAGAAACAGGAAGTTTCGAAAACTGAAATTGTGCTTCTCGTTTAGGCTTCCAGTACAAACCCTCCTAAAAAAAGAGCAGGAAGGATGATAGAAAAATGGTCAACATTACCTTAACTCCCGAAGCAGCCAATCAAATCAAAAAAAAGCTTGCAGGCAGGGATTTGGACCTGAAGCTGATGTATGACATCGATGGCTGCTCCCTCAGCGGCATTCCCACCCTCAGGCTTATGGATAAGCAAGAGAGGGGAAGTGACGAGATATCGGTGCAGACAAACGAAATGCCTGTGTGGGTGGAGAAATCAAAGCTTATTTTTTTGATGATCATCTTGAAATTGATTTTTCTGAACAGAGTCATACCTACCAACTTGCCAGCGCCGCTGAAATCTTGAACGGCAGAATGAGCCTGCTCGATTAGCTGGATGTACCGGCCAATTGATAATAGCCGGTATTGATTGGCCTGGAGACGGCAGGAGCGATCAGGTCAATCGCTTCAGTCAGTTTGTCAAGGTCGATTCCCGTATCGATTCCCATGCGCTGCAGCATATAGACGACATCCTCCGTTGCCACGTTTCCGGTAGCTCCAGGAGCAAAAGGGCAGCCGCCGAGTCCGCCTGCTGATGTATCAAAGCGGTCGATGCCCGCTTGCAGTGCGGCAAAAATATTGGCCAAGGCTGTCTTTCTAGTATCATGGAAATGAGCCGCAACCATCAGTTCAGGAAGTTCCTTTTTGACCTTTGAAAAAAGTGAAAATGATTCGGTCGGCACAGCCATGCCGATCGTATCAGCCACGCTCAGCTCATCCACACCGGCTTCTGCAAATTCCCGGCAGAGCGATACTGTATCGGATTCCGCTATTTTTCCCTCATAAGGGCAATAAAAGGCGGTAGAAATACAGGCCCTGACGAAATAGTTCTTCTTTTTCAATTCGGATATGACAGGTTTTAATTCCTCCATGCTTTCTTTCGTCGGCTTGTTGATATTTTTCTTGTTGAAGGTGTTGCTGACGCCTACAAATACTGCAACCGATTTGACGGAGGTTTCCCTCACCCGGTCAACGCCGCGGCGGTTTGGAGCCAGCACGATGCTTCTGACCCCGTCAGGGGCGGTATGAACGATTTCAGCAGCATCGCGCATTTGCGGAACCCACTTGGGGGAAACAAAGGAAGTGATTTCCATTTCTTTGATTCCTGAAGCCGCCAACAGCCGGATGAATTCTTTCTTCACATCGGTATCCACAAAACTTTGTTCGTTCTGAAGGCCGTCTCTGGGACCGACTTCAATAATGGTCACATTTTTTGGTAAATTCACGTAAATACCCTCCCTAAGCCAGAAAAGCCGGATTATGCGTATCCGGCTTTTCGTGGTGTTGTTAGGTTTTGTTGGTCATTTTAAGCTAAGCAGCTTTTGCTTCAATTCGTTTTCCATTGTGACAAGCTCCTGCTCGGCCTGGGCGCGTTTCGTCCGGCCTTCTTCCTGGATCTTGATCGTTTCTTCCAGCGTGGAGATCAGGCTGGCCTGTGTTTTTTTCAGAGTCTCGATATCGACAAGGCCGCGCTCGTTTTCCCGGGCTGTTTCCAACGTATTGGATTTAAGCATTTCAGCATTTTTAAGAAGCAAATCGTTCGTTGTTTTTGATACCTGTTTCTGTGCTTCAACAGCCTGCCGCTGGCGGAAAAGGGAAAGTGCAATCGCAATTTGGTTTTTCCAAAGCGGGATGGCCGTCACAATCGATGTTTGGATCTTTTCGGCCAAAGCCTGGTTCGTGTTCTGGATCATCCGGATTTGCGGGGCGCTTTGAATCGTTATTTGCCTGCTTAATTTAAGGTCATACAGCCTTTTTTCAAGCCGGTCGGCAAATTGGATCATATCATTTACATCCTGAAATGCCATCTGGTCCCCTGAGGCTTCCGCCTTTTTCTTCAGGGCAGGAATCGTTTCCGTCCGAATCTCCTCAAGCTTTACCTCGCCCGCTGCAATAAAAATATTCAATGCATGGAAATATTCTTTGTTTTTCTCATACAATTGCTCCAACATCTGTATATCTGAAATAAGCACATCTTTTGATTGATTCAGCTTCACGCTGATCCGGTCGATCTGGGCGCCGGTTTTTTGGTATTTTGACATCGTTTCCTGGATGGAGTTCGATATTTTGCCGAACATTTTCGAGAAAAAGTTCTTTTTCTCTGGTGAAAGCTCTTCGGGATTAATGGATTTCAGTTTCCCCATCAATTCATTCAAAATATCGCCAATCGGCCCGATATCCTTATTTTGAACATGGTCCAGCATGGAGCTTGAAAAATTGAGAAGCTGTGACTGCGCCTGCGTACCATATGAGATGATCGCCTGATGATTGGAAGGATCAATTTGCTTTGCAAGATCCAATGCCCGTTTTCTGCTTTCTTCCGGCAGGGCATCCACAAGCTTGGCTGGCTTGGGGGCAGCGGGCTCCGCCGATTGCGGCTCCAGGGCAAGCTCCTGCTCCCCGAACGGATTGGCAAGCAGATCATCCAATCCATCCGTAAATTCGTCTTTCAATACTTTTTCATTCAATGGTTCACTCATTCTTTCGTGCTCCTTTCATCATCAAGGGGGTGGTATTCCAATTTTTTCAGCGAGTGTTTTGCAACATCCAACTCGAATTGTAATTCATCTACATCCGTTGACAATACATGGTAAATGTCTTTTTTAATGGATTCATTCAGATCTTCGAGAGTGCTTTGCGTTTCTTTCAGCGATAGATAGATTTGATCATTTTTCACCGGTTGGGCAGCAAGCCGCGCATACCGCTCAGATATTTCCACAACCGAGTCAAGATGGTAGAAGAAGAAGCGCTCCGACTGGTAAAACCTGCGCGGGTCTTTTTTGACAATGGAGTACATCCTTTTCACCAGTCTGTTTAGTTCATACAGCTGCTTGAAGGCTCCCATCGTCCTGACGGAAAAAAATGATTTTTGCAGGCGCGTCAGCTTCTTTTTGGCTTCCTGCAGATTTTTCTGGATGTAGGCATACTCTTTTCTGGTCAGCCTGTTCTTTTTTAAAAACCGGTAGTCTGAGACGAACTTGACCCCGTAGAATGTCAAAAAGCCCGCCAGGATCGAGATGCCTGAAGACGCAAGAAAGCCCATGTCAAAGCCCAAGAACAAAATAAGCCATATAAGAACTGCTTCAGCAGTAGCTAACATCCCCAGAAAAAAAGAAAAAACTGATTTCAAGCTGCATCCACTCCTGTCCATACTTGCTTATATCTTTAAATACGGTTGTCATCTATAGAAGTTTCATTATCTTCATTATAAGGAATTCAAAGATTTATTGAAAGACCGAGTGCCGGTTTTCAACCATTCCTTTATCAAAAAGAGGATTTCTGTAACTTTTCACGAAAAAGTTACAGTAGGTACTATTCAAAGGAGGCTAAAAAAATGAGCCAGCAGGAAGTGGTGATTGTCGGTGCAGTCCGGACAGCAATTGGAAGTTTTCTGGGAACATTGAAAAATACACCAGCCCCTGATTTGGGAGCGGCAGCCATCAAAGAGGCACTGCTTAGGGCAGGAGTTAAACCGGAAGATGTGGATGAGGTGATAATGGGGAATGTTCTCCAAGCAGGGATCGGGCAAAACCCGGCGCGCCAGGCGGCAATGAAGGCGGGTATTCCTGAAAGCGTTTCCTCTATGACGATCAATAAGGTATGCGGATCAGGCTTGAAGGCTGTCCATCTGGCTGCCCAAGCTATTTTGGCCGGTGATGCGGAAATTGTTGTCGCCGGAGGAATGGAGAATATGTCCCAGGCACCGTACCTTTTGAAAAATGCCAGGGAAGGCTTCAAAATGGGTGACCAAAAAATTGTTGACAGTATGACGAGCGATGGTCTTACCTGCGTTTTCAATGATTATCATATGGGGGTCACGGCTGAAAATTTATGTGAAAAATATAATATCAGCCGGGAAGAACAGGATGAATTTGCTGCATTGAGCCAGGAAAAAGCGGTAAAAGCGATCGAGGAAGGGAGATTTAAAGAGGAGATTGTTCCAATTGAAATTCCGCAGAGAAAGGGCGAGGCGATTATTTTTGATACGGACGAATATCCGCGTAAAGGTACGACTGCTGCAAAGCTTGCAGGTTTAAAGCCCGCATTTAAAAAGGACGGAAGCGTCACTGCCGGAAATTCATCCGGCATCAACGACGGAGCTGCCGCTGTTGTCGTCATGTCAAGAAAAAAAGCGGATGAACTTGGCGTAAAACCGATTGCTTTTATCAGTGCCAATGCCAATGCCGGGGTTGATCCGGGCATTATGGGAATCGGGCCTGTATCGGCTGTGAAAAAGGCACTTCAAAAGACCGGTCTTTCATTGGATGATATGGAGCTGATCGAAGCAAACGAGGCATTTGCAGCCCAATCGCTTGCGGTGGACAGGGAATTGAATTTTGATAAGTCCGTCCTGAATGTCAATGGAGGGGCGATCGCACTTGGACACCCGATCGGCGCCAGCGGAGCGAGAATACTGGTTACACTCCTGCATGAGATGAGAAGAAGAGGGGCAAAAAGGGGGCTTGCCACGCTTTGCATCGGCGGGGGCCAGGGAGTGGCAACCATCGTTGAACTGGCGGAACAACTTTAAGGGAGGCTGGCGGAATGAAAAAGATATTTGCAACATTTCAGGAAGCGGTGGCTGATATCAGTGACGGTTCCACCCTGATGGTCGGGGGATTTGGCCTGTGCGGGATTCCGGAAAACCTGATAATGGCACTTGTTGATAAGGGAGTGAAGGATTTAACCGTCATTTCGAATAACTGCGGAGTGGATGAATGGGGGCTGGGCCTTCTTCTTCAAAATAAGCAGATCAAAAAAATGATCGGCTCATATGTAGGGGAGAACAAGGAGTTCGAACGTCAGGTATTGGCGGGGGAAATCGAAGTGGAATTGACTCCCCAGGGGACTCTTGCGGAAAAAATCCGTGCCGGCGGTGCAGGAATTCCGGCTTTTTATACACCCGCAGGAGTTGGCACACCCATTGCTGAAGGGAAGGAAATCCGTGAATTTAATGGAAAGGAATATGTGCTGGAAGAGGCGCTGACGGCGGATTTCAGCCTTGTCAATGCTTGGAAAGGAGATAAGATGGGCAATCTCGTCTACAGAAAGACTGCCCGGAATTTCAATCCAATGATCGCGGCTGCAGGGAAAGTGACGATTGCGCAGGTTGAAAGCCTGGTGGAGGTCGGCGAGCTGGAGCCTGACTCCATTCATACCCCGAGCATTTATGTCCAGGGATTGATACAGGGAGAGCTTGAAAAAAGGATTGAGAGAAGGACAGTCAGATCATAGAAAGGGGGTTGGCAAATTGAGTAAAGCTGCCATAAGGGAAAAAATTGCCAGAAGAGCGGAAAAGGAAATAAAGGACGGATATTATGTAAATCTCGGCATTGGAATGCCGACTTTGGTGGCCAACTATATTTCAGACAACAAACAGGTGGTACTTCAGTCGGAAAACGGACTGCTCGGAATCGGGCCCTATCCGACGGAACTGGAAGTGGATGCCGACTTGATCAACGCCGGGAAGGAAACGGTGACTGCCATTCCGGGAGCTGCCTATTTTGACAGTGCTGAATCTTTTGCCATGATTCGTGGAGGACATGTGAATCTGGCTATTCTGGGCGGGATGGAAGTTTCCAAAGACGGTGACCTGGCCAATTGGATGATTCCCGGCAAAATGATCAAGGGCATGGGAGGAGCGATGGACCTTGTGCACGGCGCCGGAAAAATCATCGTGATCATGGAACATGTCAACAAAAACGGCGATCCGAAAATATTAAACGAATGTGTGCTGCCATTGACAGGCAAGAAGGTGGTTGACCGGATTATCACGGATCGCGCTGTGATAGATGTAACGGAAAACGGACTGGTGCTGAAGGAAGTGGCAAAGGGATATTCCGTCGGTGATATTAAGCAGACGACGGAGCCGGAACTTGAAGTCAGTGAGGATGTTATCATGGATGCGTATTAGAAATAGAGCCTGGTTTTGCCAAAAACCAGGCTCTATTTCATTTCAGTTTTTAACAGCTCGCGTTCAATTCCTTTACTCTTAAAAAATATTCGAATCTCTTCTTTTCTCATGTTCAACTGCTTGGCTTCTTTCAGCAGCAAAACCCATTCGTAATCCAGATCAAGATATTGACTGTCCCCTTTATACTCACCCATATTGGCATCCCCCTTAGAAATCATCTTTTTTTGTGGCGGTTTTTAAATTGAATGAACTCATAATATTCCAGAAAATCCTCTTTTTTCATTCCGGCGTGTATTGCTTTTTGTACCAGTAATTTCCATTCATTATCCAGTTTGATTTCTTTTTGGATACTTTCCTGCAAAAGCTGTTCAACTGTAACTCCGAGAGGGCGGGCAATTTTGGAGAGAACCTGAAGTGAAGGATTTTTTTGCATGTCCCGTTCTATGTAGCTTAAATAAGACTTTGATATGCCGGCCTTTTCTGCAAGTTTTGAAAGCGAGTATCCCTGCTGTTCTCTAAGTTCTTTAATATGCAGCCCAATCACATAACATTACCACCTTTCAATCGTTATGTTCATTATAGGGAACAAAATGTTCTTAATAAAGTCGAGAAATAGTAAGAAAAAAAGAGAAAACGGTTGCATTTGTGAGATTTTAGTTCTTAATTAAGAATAAACGGCGAAATTTGAAGTTTTTATAATCAGGCCATTTGAACTATAATCAAACCAACCATTCGTTATAAAGAACGAAAGGAAAAACAAAAAGGGAAAGAGGAGATTGGTATGAGTATCAAAAAGAAGTTGGGTATGGGAGTAGCATCGGCGGCATTGGGGATCGCACTTGTGGGGGGAGGAACGTTCGCGTATTTTAGTGATGTAGAAGCGACCAATAATACATTTGCAGCAGGAACGCTGGATTTGGCTGTAGACCCAACATCTATTATTAATGTTGAAAATATTAAGCCGGGCGACAAAATGTTTAGGAACTTTAAATTAAAAAATGGAGGAACCCTGGATATCGGGGCTGTGGACCTGATCACCAGCTATGAAGTTGTTGATGCCAAGGGTGACAACGGCGGAGAAGATTTCGGTAAGCATATCAGGGTGAATTTTATGCACAATGCCAGTAACGATTCCATTCCGATTTGGTCTACAACTTTAGCCGAATTAAAAGAGATCAGCCCTGATCTACTGAGAGAAAAGGTTGAAAGTGTATTTAAAAAAGGAATCAAAGCCGGTGAGGAAAATAGATTGTATGTTCAATTTGAGTTTGTAGATAATGGTCAAGATCAAAATATCTTCCAAGGAGACAAACTTGAATTAAAGTGGACATTCGATGCAAAGCAAACTAAAGGTGAAAATAAATAACATTCATAGGCGGGCACTCCCGCCTTTCTTTATAATTTAGGCACGAGCATGGGAGGTGGACTCCATTAGGAAATCACGTTTAAGAACACACGGCAAAAGAAACAAAAAATTGAGAAGAGCTGGAAAGGCCGGAGCGTTTTGGTATATGTCTGTGTTTGCTGCTGCCACTTTCGTTTCACCTACTTTGGCAGAGTTCACAGATTCGAAGGAGCTAGCAGGAGAGATCCGGGCAGGGACGTGGCCGGTTCCGTGGATGCAGACAGATGTCAGCTTAACAGTTGGGGATAATGAGATTGAAAGTTGTGACCCAGTTGAACTGAAAGCGAAGTTTACGAATCAAGGAAAATATAGAACGGAAAAGGGATCTTGGGTAATAATTGATGAATCAGAAGGCCCGCATGAGGTGAAAGAATTAAAGCCTGGAGAAAGTGTATTGCTGACATATAAGGCCGGTGAGCCCGGAATTTATACATTCAAGGTATATCAGGAAGGAAAACATCCAAGTCAATTTCTAAAGAAAGTTACCGTGGCATGTGAAAAGCCGGAAGGACATAAGGAAGAAGATAACGAACAAGAGCTCCAAGAGAAAGCAAATGAGGATAATCCCAACGTAGAAGAAAAACAACCACCAAAACCTGAAAACAATGAGAAAAAAGATAAAGAGCCGTCACAACCAATTGAGCCGGTACAACCGGCAGAAAAGCCGCAACCCCCTGCTGACAATGACAATAAGCCTCAGGAGACAGAGCCGGCACCTGAATCAAAGCCAACTGCTCCTGCTGCGGAACCCAAGCCGGAATCACAACCGGAACCCGAACCGCCTGCGGTTAAGGAACCGCCTGTAAATTCCAATTCAGTAAAGGATGAAGAAGAATGAAATTAGTTTGGAAGATTATCAGTAATACGATCAGCGCTATATTGTTCCTTATTTTTATCCTTATGGTCTTTTTGGTCATATCATCAAAAGCCTCAGGCGGAGAGCCTCAATTTCTTGGCTATCAATTGAAATCCGTCCTGTCAGGCTCGATGGAGCCGGGAATCAAAACGGGTTCGGTTATTGCAGTTAAGCCCGGAGGAGATATGACCCGCTTTAAGGAAGGGGACGTCCTCACCTTCATGCAAGATGAGAATACACTGGTCACTCACAGAGTAGTGGAAGTGGATAACAGCGGAAAGCATGTCATGTATACAACGAAAGGCGATAATAACAACGCTGCAGACATGGAGCCTGTACTTTCCGAAAATGTCGTCGCGGAATATACGGGAATCACTGTTCCATATGTCGGTTACTTCGTCAGTTTTGCCCAGTCAAAAGAGGGGAGTGCACTGCTTCTTATCCTTCCGGGACTTCTACTTTTGGGCTACTCAGGTTTTACAATCTGGAGTGCCATCAGACAATTGGAGCCCAAAGAAAAAACGGTCAATAAAACGACATAGGCGAATAAAAAAACGCTGCCAAGCCGGCCAGCGTTTTATATTTATGAGTAAGAAAGAATAAGATGTTTTAGCTTTAAAATTTTGAACAAAGCCTTTTGTTGTCTAGCTCCAGCGCCTATCGACTAGCAGACTTCGCACCTGGTGTGCTCCTGCGGCGTAGCTTATTCGAGGATGTTTGGCTCACCTCGTCGCAAAGCTGCACGACGCCAACTCGAGGAAGCATCACACGAGGCTATTCCAAGTAGTAGCTTTCCTACGATAAGTCAACATCGGCTCGTTCCTCGCCGTGTTTCCTTTATCTCGTCGGAGGCACTCCAGTCTGTACGTCGATGGGCAAGGCGCTTGCGCTTTTCTTATGAGCAATTATCGATGAACTGCGCTCACCATTTTTCACAAAAATAAAAACGCCCAGACGAATCATCGCCACGGAACGTTTATTTGTTCTTCATTTTCCATTTATTGAATTCCAAAAACTCGCGGAATTCATCTTTTGAGATGCCTGAAGACATTGCTTCGCGAACCAGCTCTTCCCAATCGTGGTCCAATTCAATTTCACCTGTTTCCCCGTGAAGGAGAACATGGACGGGAACATCGAGCACAGATGAAAGTTTTTCCAGTATTTGAATGGACGGATTGGACTGGATATTGCGCTCTATCGAACTCAAATAGGATTTGGCAATACCCGCTCTTTCGGCCAATTCGGATAATGATAATTTTTTTTGAAGCCGATAATCTTTTATTCGTTGACCTATCATCTACACAGTCACCTACTCTTTACCCATTATAACACATAATAAAAGATTATGAATAGCGCAAAATTCCCGGTTGGCGAATTTCTTATTATGTATTATTGGCGTTCTCTAAAAAATTCCCTGATCTCCCGGGGACTGATTCCTGTACCTAGCGCAAATAATATAAGCTCTACCCATTCCTTGTCCAGTTTTTCCTGTTTCGTTACGACTGATTTTTTCATTGTTACCTCCCATAAATACGCAATTGTATTCGGGTAACCCAGCCGCCATAGTCAAATTGACCTTAGGCCTGTGGCTTTGCGTCTCTGACTTTCGAACAGATTTGCCTTTTTCGCTAAGTGTTTATCTAAGTATAAGCGTTTCCAAAGTCATAGTCCTGAAAAAAATGTCGTCGTCGAAGAGCGGCGAAACGAGTCAAATCTTAAGCATATCTATGAAAAAAGCTGTCGATTTGTCCTGGAAAAATTCCGGAGAAGGAAAAATTGATTCTATATTACCATTATACTTCAATAATCATATTAAATATATGTTGAAATTTTAGAAAAAAGGTAAAAGTTTGGCGAACGAAATTTTTCAGCGATGGGCCGAATAATGATTTTCTTTTGAAGCAAGCTGAAGAAATGCCAGTTCTTCCTTTGATAATGAAGGAGAGTTGACTGCACGCGCATTATCTTTCAGTTGCTCAATAGAGCTGGCACCAACAACAACAGCTGCAACTGCCTGATTTGCCAAATTGAACTGAAGCGCCAATTCATTCAGGGTCCTGGCATGTAAAAGTTTGGCTTGAATGCTCTCTATCAGTTCCTTGATCTCATTTGAAGAGTAATCCAGATATTCCGTGCCTTCCCATTGATCTTCTTTCAATCCCAGCATCTTATCGCTTAATAAGCCTTTTGCCACAGATCCTCTTGTGACAACGCTTATTCCACTTTCCGAAAGCATCGGCATAATTTCTTCCGGACGCCGGTCCAGAAGGCTGTATTGCATCATAACACTAACAATGGAAGAACGGGCTGCGTATTCCCGGACGACGTTTGGCCTGATGGAAGATATTCCGTAATGGCGAATCAGGCCTTCGGACTTCAATTCTTCAAAAGCTTCGATGGTGTCATCGATCGGGTCATCAATGGTCCCGCCGTGCAGTTGGTATAGGTCAATATAATCTGTGCCAAGCCGCTTGAGACTCTTTTTCACCGCTTCTTTTATATATTTTTTAGAAGGATCCCAGCTCCATCCGTCTTTCTTTTCTGTCCAGCGGTTCCCGACCTTTGTGGCAATAACCACTTGGTCCCGTATCGGCCCGAGTGATTTTCCCACTATTTCTTCATTTACGCCGAAATCGTATAAATCGGCGGTATCAAAATAGTTGACGCCTTCATCCAGTGCCGTTTTTATGATTTTTTCGGCCTTGGCGGAATCTGTTCCAAGTGACATGCAGCCAAGCCCCATTTCTGATACAAATAAGTCTGATTTCCCAAGCCTGCGTTTTTCCATTCATATCCCGCCTTTCTCAATTGTCTATTTTATCTAAAGACGGCTCCATTATTCAATTATTGTGCAGGACTCCAGCCAATCTTTTACCAGCTTATGCTTTTTTGCATATTTTCGAAGCAGAGCTTGGATTTCCCATGCTTTTCCAGACAAAATAATTCGGTCTTCACCAATATTCACTCTCATCATGATCCCTCCCTGATGTATGGTAAAATGTATGATTACCAGCTAATGAAATAGAACGAAGGAGCTGAACATGGTGAAGAAGTTTGAGGAAAAAACAGTAAGCACGGAAACAATTTTTGAAGGGAAAATCATCAGCGTACAAGTGGATGAAGTGGAACTTCCAAACGGGAAGCTGTCAAAACGTGAAATTGTTCGCCATCCCGGCGCTGTTGCCCTGATTGCATTGACGGATGAAAATAAAATCGTCATGGTGGAACAATATAGAAAACCATTGGAAAGATCATTGCTTGAAATTCCTGCCGGGAAATTGGAGCCGGGGGAAGAACCGGCGGCTACAGCGGAAAGGGAGCTCGAGGAGGAAACCGGTTATCGTGCCGGTAAAATGGAATATATCTCCTCTTTTTATACGTCTCCCGGTTTTGCCGATGAAATCATTCACCTCTATTTGGCGACCGGGCTGGAAAAGGTGGAAAATCCGGCGGATGGCGATGAAGATGAATTTGTTGAACTGTTTGAACTTACGCTTGAAGAAGCGCTTGAGTGTATAAGAAATGAACGGATCTATGATGCCAAAACCGTGTTTGCCGTTCAATATTTACAGTTGATGGAGAAGATATGATATGAATGAGTATTTTGTAGACCTGCATATTCATATAGGCAGGACTTTTACGGGAAAGCCGGTAAAAATCACCGCAGCTAAAACCCTGACACTGACCAATATCCTGCAAACAGCCAAGTTTCCCAAAGGGCTGAACATTGTTGGAGTCATCGATTGCCATTCTCCGGAAGTGATTGCAGAAATGGAACAGCTCTGTGAAGAGGGCCGTTTAATTGAAATGGAAGAAGGGGGTTTCCGGTTTGAGAATGAAGTGACATTGATTCCCGGCACTGAAATGGAAGTCCTTGATGAGAACTGCAATGGCCCGATTCATCTGCTGGCCTATTTCCCAGGCTTCAAACAGCTGAAGGAATTTTCCCGCTGGCTTTCAATGCGTGTTACGAACCTGCAGCTCAGTACACAGCGGGTATATGAAAAAGCTGTCAATATTCAAGAGAAAGTAAAGTCATTGGAAGGCCTGTTCATCCCCGCCCATGTCTTCACTCCGTTCAAAAGCCTGTACGGAAAGGGTGTGAAGCAATCGTTGAAGGAAGTTCTGGACCCGGAATTAATAGACGGCGTGGAACTTGGACTAAGCTCCAATACGGTGATGGCTGACCGGATCGGGGAGCTGCACGGATTTACTTTTGTCTCTAACTCCGATGCACATTCATTGCCCAAGATGGCCAGGGAATATCAAAAAATGACTCTTGAAGCACCAACCTTCAGCGCAGTCAAAAAAGCATTGCATGGTATGGATGGGAATTCAATTGACGAAAATTACGGCCTTAATCCATTTCTCGGTAAATACTACCGGACAGCATGTGCCAAGTGTTTCACATTGAAGCAGGGAGACACATGTCCAAATTGTGGTTCGAAAAAGTTTACAAAAGGGGTTTCGGAGAGGATTGCAGAGTTGGCTGATGAACGTACCACTCCCCCCAAAAGGCCGCCTTATATCCATCAAGTGCCGCTTGACTTTTTACCCGGCCTGGGAGCCAAAACAAAGGAAAAGCTTTACAGCCATTTTGGATCGGAAATGAATATACTGCATCGAGTGTCCGAAGGCGAATTGAAAAAGGTGGTGAAAGGCGGGCTGGCGGATTTGATTGTGAAAGCCAGATCAGGAGAATTGCAGCTGGAAGAAGGAGGAGGAGGACGCTACGGAAAAGTTGCGAAATGATAGAGGATACTGAAAAATAATGAATGATAGATAGAAACGAGTCATATGCATTGCTTTTCTCTCATAAGATGTATCAATCGCAGAACAGGAGGAAGCAGCATATGCGGAAAAAATTCTATACCAGCCATATTACTCGACACATTCAAACCTATTCTCCCATCTATTCATTCATCATGGTACTGTTCATCATGGGCATCATTTTCGGAGCAGTCATTGTCAATAGTCTGTCAATCGCACAGAAGGAAGATCTTTTTCATTACTTGAATCATTTTTTTGGACAAGTGGCGGATGGAAAAACCGGGCAGGCTGAAGATCTTTTAAAACTCAGCTTCTTCCATAATGTGAAATTCACCGGATTGATGTGGGTGCTTGGGATTTCAATCATCGGGTTTCCTTTGATTTTGATTCTGCTATTTTTAAAAGGGGTCGTTGTCGGATTCTCTGTCGGATTTCTTGTGAATCAGATGGGCTGGAACGGCCTGCTCCTTGCTTTTGTGACCTTGCTGCCCCAAAATCTGCTGTTTATCCCTGTATACATTTTTATCGCTGTCATTTCGACGGCATTCTCAATTAAGCTCATGAGAAAAATTTTTATAAGGCAGGGTTTCTCATTTCATTTTGTTCCGGAATTTGCGCGTTATTTCTTGTCTTTTATAGCAACTATGGCCGTGATCACGCTTGCAGCGAGCATTGAGGCGTTCATTGCACCGGCACTGATGAAATCCATCATCGCTTCAATCGCTAAATGATAGTTATTTTCGACTGTAAACCTCCCATTTTTATAATAATTTTAATTTGATTATTGTTCACTGTCTGTTATAATAAAATGGATAGTGGCGAGGGAGGATCGTCTGATGGAAAGTCGCATTAATCGGATTAAGAAACAATTGCATTCCGCAAGCTATAAGCTTACTCCCCAGCGTGAAGCCACGGTTAGGGTGTTGCTTGAAAATGAGGACGACCATTTGAGTGCGGAAGATGTCTATTTGCTGGTCAAGGACAAATCTCCGGACATCGGCCTTGCAACAGTATATAGGACCCTTGAGCTTTTGACTGAATTGAAAGTGGTCGACAAAATTAATTTTGGAGACGGGGTTTCCAGGTATGATCTGCGGCAGGAAGGTGCCGATCATTTCCATCACCACCTTATTTGCATTGAGTGCGGAACGGTTGATGAGATACAGGAAGATCTTCTCGGAGATGTTGAAAAAATAGTTGAACATGATTTTAATTTTAAAATTAAAGATCACAGGCTGACATTTCACGGCATTTGTTGGCGCTGTCAGGATAAAGCGGAGAACGAACGGAAAGAGCCGCCAGCCGGCAAAAAAAAATGAAACTAAGCGTCCATCCTTTGTATCGAAGGGATGGGCGTTTTCTGTTAAAAGGAAAGAATGTATAAATTTTTTCAAAGATATTCGTATAAAATTATTGTGCTTTGTCCAGCTCCAGCGCCCAGCGACTAGCAAACTTCGCACTCCTCCACTACGATAAGTCAACATCGGCTCCTTCGTCGCCGTGTTTCCTTTATCTCATTGCGGAATGCTCCAGTTTGTACGTCGCTAAACGGGCGCTTGCGCTTTTCTTATTCATCAATAATATTCCCCGATACGTATAAACGCGGACATTTATTGCATATCATGTATTACTGGTACAAGCAGTCCGAATACTTAAAAAGGGTTTGATGAAGATGAGGAACGCGGCTAGGATGATATTCCAGGTGGTCAGGGTATTTCTGCTTTTTGCGGCATGTACGATCATGTTCTACTATGGTATTATATGGGTTAGCCAGGAATATGAAAATTACCGGAGATACGACGAGCCCGAGGGAACGGCTGTCAAGGTTATACAGCAGCACAGGAGTGATGAGGAGAGTGATTGGCTCTCCCGCCTGTTGTTTTTTTATTCGAATGGGGAGTAGGTAAGTATATGAAAGACCGCCTGCAGGATTTTATTCATTTTATGATTGTGGAAAAAGGGTTGTCCCAAAACACGGTGAAGGCTTATGAACGTGACTTGGTGAATTATCTTGCCTATATCCAAAACATATTGAAAATCGACAGTTTTGAGGACATTGCCCGCATGCATATTATACAATTTTTGGGACAGCTGAAAGCTGAAGGCAAATCCAGCAGGACGCTTGCCCGGCATATCGCTTCCATACGGTCGTTTCACCAGTTCCTTTTACGTGAAAAGGCTGCCGGGCATGATCCCACGATACATATTGAAACGCCGCAGCAGGAAAAAAATCTGCCGAAAGTCCTTTCCGTATCTGATGTTCAATCCCTGCTTGAAGCTCCGGACCTTTCCACTCTTTTTGGAATCCGCGACAAAGCGATGCTTGAGCTTTTATATGGGACAGGTACACGGATCAGTGAGCTTCTGGATTTGAACCTGGATGACATTCACTTGGCCATCGGCTTTGTCAGGTGCAGGGGAAAAGGAAACAAAGAACGGATCATTCCAATCGGAACGGAGGCAGCAAACGCAATCGAGCACTATTTAAGAGACGCCAGGCCAAAGCTGCGGAAAGAGAAAAATAGAACCGATGCGCTATTTTTAAATCATCATGGCAAACGGCTGACAAGACAGGGTTTTTGGAAAAACTTGAAAAAGCTTGCTGCCAAGGCCAATATTGAAAAGGAATTGACGCCGCATACGTTAAGGCATTCATTCGCAACCCACCTCCTTGAAAATGGTGCGGATTTGCGGGCTGTTCAGGAAATGCTTGGCCATGCCGACATTTCAACGACACAGATATATACACACGTTTCCAAAACAAGACTGAAAGAGGTTTACAAACAGTATCATCCTCGCGCTTAAAACCGCTTGACTCAAAAGCGGTTTTTTTAAACTGTGTAAACGGGTATGATACCATTAGAAAATATTTAGCTTTTGATTCGGAGGGATAATGGTGGAAAGTTCTCAATATAAACGGATTCACCTGATTGTACTGGATTCTGTAGGGATTGGTGAAGCGCCGGATGCGAAGGATTTCGATGATATCGGGGCAGATACACTGGGCCATATCGCGGAGAAAATAAACGGACTTGCCATGCCCAATATGGGCAGGCTCGGTTTGTCCAATATTAGGGAAATAAAAGGGATAGAGAAGGTTGAAAAGCCTCTTGCATTTTATACAAAAATGCAGGAGGCATCAAGGGGGAAAGATACGATGACCGGCCACTGGGAAATCATGGGGCTCATTACAAGCCACCCGTTTAAAGTGTTCCCGGACGGATTTCCCGAATTGCTCATCACACGCCTCGAAAAGGCTTCAGGAAGGACGGTCATTGGAAATATACCTGCGAGCGGGACGGAAATTATTGAACGCCTTGGTCCCGAACATATGAAAACAGGTGCGTTGATTGTGTATACGTCTGCAGACTCTGTATTGCAGATTGCCGCTCATGAAGAAGTCATTCCGCTTGCTGAGCTGTATGAAATTTGTAAAAAGGCGAGAGAAATTACACTTGCCGAGGAATATAAGGTCGGCCGGGTGATTGCGCGCCCGTTTATCGGATCGCCCGGGAATTTCCAGCGCACAGCCAATCGCCATGATTATGCTTTGAAGCCGTTTGGACGGACAGTGATGAATGAGCTGTCATCCAATGGCTTTGATGTGATAGCCATTGGGAAAATTCACGATATCTATGATGGCGAAGGAATTACGGAATCAATCAGGACCAAGTCCAATATGGACGGCATGGACAAGCTCGTTCAGGTAATGGAAAAAGATTTCACGGGTATCAGCTTTATCAATCTTGTCGATTTTGATGCCAAATTTGGCCATAGGCGGGACCCGGAGGGGTATGGGGCTGCACTGGAACAGTTCGATAAACGGCTGCCTGAGGTTTTCGAAAGAATGCAGGATGATGATTTATTGATCATTACGGCGGATCATGGCAATGACCCTACACATCATGGGACAGACCATACAAGGGAATACGTGCCTCTGCTTGTATATTCCAAACGTTTTGATGGCGGCAGGGAGCTGCCGGTCAGAAAAACATTTGCCGATGTAGGGGCAACGATAGCACATAATTTTGGCATAGGCTGGAACGGTGCGGGAGATAGCTTCCTTTCCGAATTGACAATTGAAAAATGATCGGCCTTGCGGTTTTATGACCGCAGGGCTTTTTTTTGTAAAAAACAAAAGTATAAAAAAACCTTTCCGGGAGACAATGGTGATAGTTGGTAAACATTACCGTTTTTTATCATAACAAATGGAGGGGTTAGGATGAAAAGGTTAGCCGGTATATTTTTTTCTTTCTTGCTCATATTCTCAATGGCAATACAGCCGGTATCGGCGGAGGAGAAGCAAAAAGAGCTGTCGGACGATTCTCGGTCGGCGATTTTAATAGAAAGGGATACAGGAAAGGTTCTGTATGAGAAGAACAGCCATGAAAAACTGCCGCCGGCTTCGATGACAAAGGTGATGACGATGCTGCTCATCATGGAGGCGCTCGACAGTGGACAGCTTAGCATGGATGAAAAAGTGCGGGCGAGTGAGTACGCCGCTTCGATGGGCGGTTCCCAGATTTTTCTTGAGCCTGGCGAAGAGATGACGGTAAAAGAAATGCTGCTTGGAATTGCAATCGCTTCAGCCAATGATGCTTCCGTTGCCTTGGCGGAAAAAGTATCAGGAAGCGAAGAGGCTTTTGTTGCCAGAATGAACGAACGTGCAAAAGAATTGGGCTTAAAAAATACCAAATTCCAAAATACGACAGGCCTGACAGTAAAGGACCACTACAGCACCGCCCATGACATGGCGATTATGGCAAAGGAGCTTTTGAAGCATGAGGAAATCACCGATTTTACAAAGCTTTATGAATCCTACTTGAGAGAAGATTCAGACAAGAAGTTCTGGCTTGTCAATACAAATAAACTTGTCAAATTTTATCCCGGAGTCGACGGCTTAAAAACAGGCTTTACAAGTGAAGCGAAGTACTGCCTCACAGCCACGGCGAAAAAAGATGGCATGCGGGTCATTGCGGTTGTCTTTGGTGCTCCGACATCCAAAAGCAGGAATGCACAGATAACCAAAATGCTTGACTATGCTTTCTCCCAATATGCCACTCACTCCCTTTATAAAAAAGGCGAGAATCTTGGAAAAGTGAAGGTGAGCAAAGGGAATATCAAAGAGATCAACGCACAGACCGGCGAACCGGTTTCCCTCTTGACAAAAAAAGGTGAGAAAGCGAAGGATTTTTCCACTGAGCTGAAACTGAAAAAAAACTTGAAAGCCCCAATTAAAAAGGGTGAAATCATCGGAAAGATCATTATTAAGAAGGATGGAAAGAAACTGGCCGAGTCCGACTTGGTCGCGGAAAAAGGTGTTAAGAAAGCTTCGTGGTGGCAGCTGTATAAAAGGTCCTTCGGACTTTTTACACAGTCAAAATGATGAAAATTCTATAATATTAGCGAATAGGTTCTAGTTTTGTCATGAAGAAGGATTCGGGTGCATGGAGGTAGAATTGACTCATTATACGACACATAAGGAGGCCTTGCATGTGGGATTGAAGATTGACATGGAAGTGAAGCAAGACGTTCTATGCATCCGGCTTTCCGGCGAACTGGACCACCATACGGCGGAACATCTGCGGGATGAGATCACAGAGGCAATGAAAGCTCACAATATTTTGCACATCGTCCTGAACCTGGAAAAGCTATCTTTTATGGACAGTTCCGGGCTGGGGGTAATCCTCGGAAGATATAAGCAAATTAAATTGAAGAAGGGAGAAATGGTCGTCTGTTCCATTTCTCCGCCAGTCAAACGATTATTTGAAATGTCGGGTTTATTCAAAATCGTCCGCTTGGAGTCTTCTGAAAAATTTGCGCTTGAAAGATTGGGGGTTGCCTAACAATGAGAAACGAGATGCAAATTCAGTTCAGTGCGCTCAGCCAAAATGAATCCTTTGCCCGAGTGACAGTCGCCGCATTCATTGCCCAGCTGGACCCGACTATGGATGAGCTGACAGAAATCAAGACAGTGGTGTCTGAGGCTGTTACAAACGCAATCATACACGGTTACGAACAGAACCCGGCAGGAATTGTCTATATTTCAGCTGTCATAGAAGACGGAAAAGTTGACCTGGTCATAAAAGACACAGGGGTCGGCATCGCGGACATTGATGAAGCGAGGCAGCCGTTATTTACAACAAAACCGGAAATGGAACGGTCCGGAATGGGTTTTACAATTATGGAAAATTTCACCGACCACTTGGAAATACAATCCCACCCTGGGACAGGCACAACCATTCGTCTAATCAAGTATTTGACGAAAAATAAAGCGTTGTGCAATTAAGGAGCCGCGCCTATGGATGTGGAACTTAAAAAAAACTCAAACACATCATATCTGAAAGATGACGAGGTAAAGGAATATATCAAGAGAAGCCAGAACGGGGACCAGGAAGCCCGGGATATCCTTGTTGAAAAAAACATGAGGCTTGTCTGGTCGGTCGTTCAGCGCTTTCTAAACAGGGGTTATGAACCCGATGACCTATTCCAGATCGGAAGCATCGGTTTATTGAAATCCGTTGATAAGTTTGACCTGTCATATGATGTCAAATTTTCAACCTATGCCGTTCCGATGATTATCGGGGAAATTCAGCGGTTCATCCGCGATGACGGCACGGTAAAGGTAAGCCGCTCATTAAAAGAACTGAGCAATAAAATCCGAAGGTCAAAGGATGAGCTTGCGAAGAAACATGGGAGAGTGCCCACTGTTTCAGAAATCGCAGAGCATCTTGATGTGTCTTTGGAAGATGTGATCATGGCCCAGGACGCAGGGCGCACTCCGGCGTCCATCCATGAGACAGTCTATGAAAATGACGGTGATCCCATTACGTTGATGGATCAGCTGTCAGATCAGGATGAACATAAATGGTTTGATAAAATTGCCCTCGAAGAAGCGATACGCGGGCTTGATGAGCGGGAACGGCTCATTGTCTACCTGAGGTATTATAAAGACCAGACACAGTCTGAGGTCGCAAAACGCCTGGAAATCTCGCAAGTACAGGTGTCAAGGCTTGAAAAGAAAATACTTGAACAGATGAAAGAGCGTATGGATACCACTTAGCCGGGTCCATACGCTTTTTTATATGAATACACCTTCTAAATAAATGAATGGTTGAATTGGAATGTAGCATAATAAAAAACAGACAAACAGCAATGCGGGATGTGGAATGATGGAGAAGACAGTATACATTCAAATGAAGCATCGCCTGACAATTCAAAAGGGCGCCAGCGTGAAGCTGGGAGATATGGCGCAGATCATTGTCCCGGAGGGAATGAATAATCTCTATGAAATGGTGGTGCTTTCGAATACTTCCGAAGTTGAGAAAAAATTTATTGTCCTCGATGTCATGAATGTCATCAATAAAATAAAGAGCCGGTATCCCGACTCGGATATCCAGGTCATCGGGCCGTCGGAAACAATCTTTGAAATAACGGAAAAGAGGAAGACAGCTCCTTTCCTTTTGTTTGTTCTCGTTTGGCTGCTGCTTTTCGTCGGCTCCGGACTGGCCATTATGAACTTCCATGAGGAAACAAGCATGCAGGCGATGCATCAAAAAATTTACTGGATGATGACAGGGAAGATGAATACCACTCCATATATTGTCCAGATTCCTTATTCACTTGGGCTTGGGTTAGGCATGATTCTGTTCTTTAACCATCTATTCAAGAAAAGGATCAATGAGGAGCCCAGTCCATTGGAAATAGAGATGTTCAATTATCAGCAGGACCTTGATCAATATGTTGTTCTAAATAAGCATAAAGAAAGCACGAAATACAGTGACGACTATTAAAGCTGTTGCATCCGTATTTGCGGGCCTGTCAGGGGGCATTGCCGTTGGAATAGGATTTGTCGCATTTTTAACCGTACTTGGCGTTATTCCACGGATCACTCAGCTTACAAAAACCGGAAAATATATCCGTTTCTATGAATGGTCGGTCGTTATCAGTGTTGTTGCGGCCAGTTTTGCGGATTTAAATAACTTTTCATTCCCGGTAGGCGCATGTTTTTTGATTCCCATCGGACTTGCCAGCGGCATTTTTATCGGCATGCTTGCGGCGGCTCTTACCGAAGTGCTGAATGTATTGCCGATTCTATCGAAGAGGATCGGGATGGAAGGATTGATTATCAGTCTTCTGATGGCCCTCGTCATCGGAAAGGTGGCAGGTTCTTTATTTCAATGGTTGGTTTTTGTGAATTATTGAAGCTGCCTGTGGAAAGGAGCTCCCTGAATGGAAAAAAAAGCAGGAAAAAATTTCAAAAAAATTCCCCATGAACTGGACAGGTTGGAGCAATACTTCAAAGAAAGGGTAGGGCTTGGGACAAGCTTTGATATCGGCCAGAGAAAATTGGTTATATTGAAGACCAATGTGCAATTGTATTACGTAAACGGTCTTTGCGAGTCGTTATATATCATTCAATTAGTTAAAGAGCTTGTCAATTTGAATGAACATGAACGGCCGTCCAAAAATGTTTTTGAAATTATCCGGAACAGGCTTATCCACGAATCGGTTGAAGTTGTAAAGACTATTGATGAGATGGCTGACCAGGTATTGTCCGGGCTGTTGGCAATCGTTGTGGAGGGCGAGGAGTGCGCTCTGATTATCGATGTACGCAACTATCCCGGAAGACAGCCGGAGGAACCAGATACTGAGAAAGTTGTCAGGGGGTCGCGGGATGGCTATGTGGAGAACATTGTTCTCAACACCGCGTTGACAAGAAGAAGGATAAGGGATGAGAATTTAAGATTTGAAATGTTTAAAGTGGGCGAACGCTCAAAAACGGATATTGCGATCGGCTATATCGATGGTGTGGCAAACCCGCAGTTGGTTGAAACGATCAGGAAGGAAATTTCCAGCATCGATATCGACGGAATCTCCATGGCTGATAAGACGGTAGAAGAGTATTTAATGAAGCAGGGATATAATCCTTACCCCCTTGTCCGGTATACGGAAAGGGCAGATGTTGGAGCCGTCCACCTTTTGGAAGGCCACGTACTGATCTTCATTGACACTTCCCCCAGCGTGATGATCACGCCGGCTACTTTTTTCCACCATGTCCAGCACGCTGAAGAATACCGCCAGTCTTCCGCTGTGGGGACATTTGTGAGATGGACAAGGTTTCTTGGAATTTGGGCTTCCATATTTTTATTGCCGCTATGGTTTCTATTCGTATTGGAACCTTCCCTTCTTCCTGAAAAGCTTGCTTATATAGGACCGAATAAAGAATCCGACGTTCCTTTGATCATTCAATTGCTGATTGCCGATCTGGGAATAGAATTTTTAAGAATTGCAGCCATCCATACCCCCACCCCGTTATCGACGGCGATGGGTTTGATTGCAGCCGTTTTGATTGGACAGATTGCTGTAGATGTCGGACTGTTCCATTCCGAAGTGATCCTGTATGTTTCGATTGCGGCGATTGGAACGTTTTCTACTCCCAGCTACGAATTGAGTGTTGCGAATAAAATCTTCCGAATGATTTTGTTGATTGCCGTTGCCCTGTTTAAAGTGCCGGGATTCATCGTAGGGTGTACAGTTTATATGTTGTATCTGATATCGTTGCGACCGCTAAACGCGCCATACATGTGGCCGTTCATCCCATTCAATCCGATTGCCTTTATCCAGGTGCTCATTCGGAGGCCGGTTCCGGGAAGCAAGCTTCGGCCGAGCATCGTCCATCCCCGCAACAGATTCCGGCAGCCGGAGAACAAGCCGTGACATCCCGTTGCTAAAAGACATAAAATATGATAAAGTAGTGCTTACTTATTTTTTGATTTTTGTTTATTTGGTGAAGCAATCGGTGACATCCGGTTGCTTTATTATTATAGATATCCGTTTGGAGGGAAAGAGATGTACTTACATGGAACCGCATCAATCAATGATGAAGGCCATCTTGAAATTGGCGGATGCGACACAGTGGAATTGGTTGAAAAATATGGCACCCCTTTATACGTTTACGATGTAGAATTGATCAGGACTCGTGCGCGTTCTTTTAAAAAGATGTTTGAAAAGCATGGGGTCGATGCGCAGGTCGCCTATGCAAGCAAAGCCTTCTCGTCCATCGCGATGCTTCAGCTTGTCCATGAAGAGGGCCTTTCCCTGGATGTGGTCTCCGGCGGGGAGCTGTACACGGCTATTGCTGCCAGATTCCCTGTAGAAAAAATCCATTTTCATGGAAACAACAAAAGTGAAGAAGAACTGGAAATGGCGTTGGATCACAATATCGGCTGCATTGTTGTTGATAATTTCCATGAACTTCATATGCTCCATCATCTGTGCCAGGAAAGAAAGCAAAACGTTCATATATTGCTCCGTGTGACCCCTGGAATTGAGGCCCATACTCATGATTATATCCTCACAGGGCAGGAAGATTCGAAATTTGGGTTTGATCTGGAAAACGGCCAGGCCGAGACTGCACTTGCTGTCTGCTTGGATAGCGAGTATCTGAATTTGCTGGGGATCCATTGTCACATCGGATCACAAATCTTTGAAACTTCCGGATTTAAGCTTGCTGCAAGAAAAGTTTTGGAAAAATTAAGCCTATGGAATGACGAATATGGTTTTATCTCCCGGGTTCTAAACCTTGGAGGCGGATTTGGCATCCGTTATACAGAAGAGGATACACCCCTTTCGCCTGAACAGTATGTCGAAGAAATGATATTTGAAGTGAGAAAAGAAACAGAGCGTTTGTCGCTGCCGATGCCTGAAATTTGGATTGAGCCCGGCAGGTCGCTAGTAGGAGAGGCGGGCACAACCCTATATTCGATCGGTTCCAGGAAAGATGTCCCGAATGTAAGAAAGTATGTGGCGGTTGACGGCGGTATGACTGACAATATCAGGCCGGCTTTATACGACGCCAAATACGAAGCGGTACTTGCAAACAGGCCGCTTGACAAGCATGATGAAGTAGTATCGATCGCTGGCAAATGCTGTGAAACAGGCGACATGCTTATATGGGACCTGCCGCTCCCCGAACCGGGAACAAATGATATTTTGGCTGTTTTCTGTACCGGAGCATATGGCTACTCCATGGCGAACAATTATAATCGTATTCCCAGGCCCCCGGTTGTATTCGTGGAAAATGGAAAAAGCCGCGCTGTGATCAAAAGGGAATCATATGAGGATCTCGTCCGGCTGGATGTCCCGCTTAGTGAAAAGTCAACTATTTAAGGTTTCAAAACGGACAAACATTTGCGTTAAACGGTGAATACCGGTAAAATGGTCGGTGTTGGATTAAATGTTATAATATTTAAAACTGATCATCATTATTGGCGGGAGTGTTTGTTATTGCGCAATAACAACGTTATTTTGTTTATTGTCCTTTTTGCCCTGGCGTTCGTATGGGGATTGATTTATTGGCTTTTTATTGTGCCAAATAAATAAAATACTATTCGAAAAGTGATGAGGGGTAAATGATGTTAATTCGCTATAAAAAAGCCTTTGAAAAAATTGCAATGGGCCTTCTTTCGTTCATGCCGAATGAAAAAGACCTGAAGAAGCTGCAGCAAACGATGAAACAATATGAAGAAGGCGAAAATTGGCAGCTTTACCTGTGGAAAGCAGAAGATGATATCATTGGACTGGTTGGTGCCATTATTGAAGAGGATACAATCAGGATCCAGCATATTTGTGTCACTCCTTCTCACCGGCATGAAGGAATAGGACAGAGTATGGTAAAAGCATTAAAACAGCTCCATGCGGACAAAAAGCTGTGTCCAAACGAAGATACATCGGCATTTTTTGAAAAATGCTGTTTGAATGAAGAAAACCCGGACGAATAATTCTCCGGGTTTTACTATTGCTGCTTAGAAATTATAAAATGCTCAGGTTGTTAGTAACTTATTTGTCACTTAGTGCTGCGTCCGGCTCCAGCGCCTATCGACTAGCAGACTTCACGCTTCTTCCTACGATAAGTCAACATCGCTCCGCTCCGCTGCGCGTGTTTCCTTTATCTCGTCAGAAGCGCTCCAGTCTGTACGTCGATAAACAGGCGCTTCCGCCTTTGTTCTTATTTAAAGGCTTTTTCAAGGCGGTTTTTTGTCAACGGACGTTTCCTGGCAATATGCTTATGGATGATGTATTCATTGAGATCATCCTTGCCGCCCCATTCAAATCCGAGGGATCGTACACGTTCCTTGCAAACGGCCAATAATTCGGAATCCTGTATAGGAAGGCTGATGGGCTGATAGGGCGCCCCCAGCTGCATATCCCGGCAACTCCTGATCAGGATCGACAGCAGGTGCTCGTAGCTGATTCCTAAAGAATGAACCTCGGCCCTTTTTTTATTTAAAATTTCAATGGCTTTTTCCATCATCTTGACGGCACCTTTTTTGTTTCCCCGGCGGTAATGGTAAAAACTTACGGCGATTTGGATCAAGCCGATCCATACAGAGTTTTTTTCCATTCCGCTCTTCTTCCAATGCTCTTCGAGAACTTCATGACATTCAAAAAAATCTCTGTCCCCATGAAAATGGGAGAGAAATTCAATATATGGTAAAGGAAAAATCAACAGTGGTGCTCCTTCCGATTCAATAGCTTCATAACACAGTGTAACATATACAAGGGTGGCTTATCTAAAAAATAGTGACCACACCAGGAGGAAAGTATTGTATGATGATAAGGTAGAAATATCAATGTTTATGTCGAAATTGGTGATATTTTATGTCTTACCAAATTAAAACAGAAGTGTTCGAAGGCCCATTGGATCTCCTGCTGCATTTGATCAAACGGATGGAAATTGATATATATGATATTCCAATGGCGGAGATCACGGATCAGTATCTTTTATATATACATACGATGGCTGAGCTTGAGCTTGATCATGCAAGCGAATATCTTGTCATGTCGGCCACGCTGCTGTCAATAAAAAGTAAAATGCTCCTTCCGCAAAATGAAGAGGCTCAGGAAGAGGAGCTGCCTAATGAAGATGAAGATCCGCGGACGGAATTGGTCGAACAGCTGATCGAATATAAAAGATTCAAAGAAGCTGCGTTGCTTTTCCAACAAAAGGAAAGTGCGAGAAGCGAGATTTTTACAAAGCCTCCCAGCGACCTTTCCCAGTTTGCTGGTGAACTTCCCAAGGCCCAGGCATCTACAGTGACGGTTTACGATATGATTGGCGCGTATCATAAACTTTTAAGGAGAAAAAGAATTAAACAACCATTGACCGCCAAAGTGGCCAGGCCCAAAATAACGATTCAACAACGGATGGATGAATTAATGGCAGCACTTGAAAAAAGTGAAGCAAGGCTCAGTTTTTCCTCCTTTTTCTATGTCCCTGATAAGGAGTTCATCATTATTACTTTTCTGGCCATGCTGGAATTGATGAAATCCAATGCCATTATTGTATCGCAAAATCATAATTTCGATGAAATTTATTTATCAGCAAGAGAGGAGCCATTAATACTTGAAAGCAGTTAATTTAAAAGCAGCACTGGAAAGTCTGCTCTTTGCTGCGGGGGATGAAGGGTTGACTCCAAAGCAGATTGGAACAGCACTTGATATATCTGAGACGGAAGCGGACAGATTAATTGAAGATCTACGTGATGAATATGAATCGGATGAAAATAGGGGCCTTACGATCGCCAATCTTGCCGGTACGTGCCAGCTTGTGACCAAAAGAAAATTTTCTTTTGTCCTGCAAAAACTTGTGGAGAACACCCAAACAGATTCCATTTCCCAGGCGGCATTAGAGACTTTGGCAATTATTGCTTACAAGCAGCCAATTACAAGGGTGGAAATTGAGGAAATCCGCGGGGTGAAGACGGAACGTCCGCTCCGAACTCTTTTGGCGAAAGGCTTAATCAGGGAAGCGGGAAGACGGGAAGGAATAGGCAGGGCCATTTTATACGCCACCACCCGGGAGTTTCTCGACTATTTCGGATTGAGGGATATAAAAGAACTGCCGCCATTGCCAGAGCCGGCCAAGCAAAAGCCGGAGCTTGCAGAAGCGGGCCCTCTCTATGATTTAAGAGCTGGTACAAGCGAATAAATTTATTAAATGGCTCCCGAAAGGGGGCTATTTTTTTACAAGTAAAAAAAGTATAACTTGCTTAGAAAAAATTTATTCAAAAGAAGCTATTCTTTGTCCAGCTCCAGCGCCTAGCCCCTCGAGGTCACAAGCCGCTTCCCTGTGGTGGCTGAAGAACTGCCTCCTCGGGAATCGTCTTGTTTGCCCACGCTGATCGAGGCGCTTCCGTTTTTTTTATCATATCGACCCGTTCGATGCATAGACTTGTACAAACGTACGAGAGGGGCGGGAGGATGTCGTCTTTGAAAGGTTTTTTGGTCATTATCATCATAAGTGCAATATTGCTTTCCGCCTTTTCGCAAAAAGAAGATCCGGATTTGCCAGTGAGCGCCTCCAGTGCTGTTTTGATGGAGCAGAAGACAGGCAGGGTCCTCTTTGAAAAAAACCCGCACGAAGTCCGTAGAATTGCCTCGATTACAAAAATAATGACAGCCATACTCGCCATTGAATCCGGAAAAATGGACGATACCGTGAAGGTCAGCCGCTCAGCGGCTTATGCGGAAGGCTCATCCATCTATCTCGTCCCGGGAGAAAAAATTAAATTAAGGGATCTGGTTTACGGGTTGATGCTTCGCTCCGGCAACGATGCAGCAAATGCCATTGCGGAGCATGTGGGGGGCAGCATGGAGGGGTTTGTCTTCATGATGAATCAAAAAGCGAGAGAAATCGGCATGACGAATACCGTTTTTTCCAATCCTTCTGGATTGGACGGTCGTGAAAAGCATTATTCAACGGCTTATGATATGGCCCTTCTCATGCGCTATGCGATGCATGACGAAACATTCCGCACCATATCCGGTACAAAAGTATATTCCTTTGAACGCGAAGACCGTTCGCAGCATTGGAAAAATAAGAACAGGCTGCTGACCGAAAAATACAAATATGCCACCGGCGGGAAAACCGGATATACGAAAAGGGCCGGCAGGACGCTTGTCACAACAGCCTCGAAAAAGGACAAGGATATGATTGCAGTCACACTGAATGCCTCTGATGACTGGAATGACCATATATTCATGTATGAGTACGGTTTTGGCCATTTTAAAATGATGAAAATTTTGCCTGAAGGCCCATTGAAGGATGTGCAGCCGTTTAAAGGAAAAAGGACGTTATTTATAGAGGATCCGGTGTATTATCCCTTGATGAAAGAAGAATACCAGGATGTACGCGTTCGTTACAGGCTGCTTTCCCCCAAGGACATGAGAAAAACGAAAGATGGCGAGGTGGGCAGGGCTGTCATTTATTTACAGGATCAAGCTGTCCGCAAAATACCGGTTTATATAACAGAGGAAGAAAAGCAGGAAAAAGTGTCGTGGAAGAAAAAACTGAAGGCCCTGTTTTTTGGGCGGACAGGGGTCATATTGCCATGATCAATATTATTTGGGTTGCAATGACAGTGATCGGGCTCATCTTTGCTGCAGCAAACGGGAAGATGAAAGAAGTGAATGAAGCGATTTTCGCTTCAGCCAACGAGGCGGTAACGCTTTGTATCGGATTGATCAGCGTGCTCGTTTTTTGGCTTGGTATGATGCGGATTGCGCAGGATGCCGGTTTGCTTCAAAAACTATCCAATTTATTCAAGCCTATTATATTGAAACTTTTTCCGGATGTTCCGGGCGATCATCCGGCGGTCGGCTATATTTTGTCCAATATCATTGCCAATATGTTTGGCCTTGGGAATGCTGCCACTCCGCTTGGAATTAAGGCGATGGAACAGTTGAAGGCATTGAATGGCGGCAAGTCTACAGCAAGCAGGTCGATGATTACTTTCCTTGCATTGAATACTTCCGGGCTGACTTTAATACCGACAACCGTGATCGCCATCAGGATGAACTACAATTCCTCCGGTCCGACAGACATTGTAGGGCCTACATTGGTTGCGACCATTTGCGCCACTGCCGGTGCTATCATCTTCGACAGATATTTTTACTATCGCCGGGCCAAAAAGGGAGATAAATGACAATGCAAATGATCTCTGTTATTTCGCTATGGATTGTTCCGGTCATCATAGCCTATATTTTGCTTTACGGAACATGGAAGAAAGTTCCAACTTATGAGTCTTTTGTTGAAGGGGGTAAAGAGGGCATCAAGATCGCTGTTTCCATCATTCCTTTTTTGGTTGGAATGCTCGTTGCCATCACCGTATTCAGGGCTTCAGGCGCAATGGATTTTTTCATAGGACTCGCAAAGCCCATCCTGAATCAAATCGGCGTGCCTGCAGAAGTTGTGCCGCTTGCCCTTATAAGGCCGATTTCCGGAACAGCTGCTTTGGGGTTGATGAGTGATATCATATCGGTACACGGACCGGACTCTCTGATCGGACGGATGGCTTCCACTATACAGGGAAGCACCGATACAACGTTCTATGTTTTGACGGTCTATTTTGGGGCAGTGGGAATCAAAAAAATGGGAGATGCCATCAAAGTCGGCCTGCTTGCGGACTTCATAGGCATATCGGCAGCAATCCTCATTGTAACCATTATGTTCGGCTTATAAGTCGGGCGTTTTTTTTTGCTTAAAAAATCTGTATTCCTAAAAAAATTTTGTCCAAAAGCTAAGATTCTTTGATTTTCCATTCTTGTGTGCAATAATTCATACAGAAAACGCATCCTTGAGGTGAGAGAATGGAAAGATTGCAAAAGGTCATCGCTCAGGCTGGAGTAGCCTCGCGCCGAAATGCCGAGAAACTGATCGCTGACGGAAAAGTGAAAGTGAATGGCCAGGTTGTGACCGAGTTGGGTACGAAAGTGGCCGTAACGGATAAAATAGAGGTGAATGGCGTTCCGCTTGTAGAAGAAGAGAAAAAATACTTTTTATTTTATAAGCCGCGGGGGGTTATCAGTGCTGTAAAAGATGATAAAAACCGAAAAGTTGTCACAGACTATTTTGCACAAATTCCCGAAAGAGTGTATCCTGTCGGACGTCTTGACTATGATACGTCCGGACTCCTGTTATTGTCCAATGACGGCGAATTTACTCATCTGTTGACGCATCCGCGGCATGAAATCAAGAAAACCTATGTTGCCAAGGTAAAAGGGATCCCTGAACGTGAAGCACTAAAAAAATTGGAAAGAGGAATTCTCCTTGAAGACGGCAAAACGGCCCCGGCAAAGGTGAAGCTTCAAACTGTGGACAAAAGAAAGAACAGTGCCATCGTGGAGCTTACCATCCATGAGGGAAGAAACAGGCAGGTCCGGAGAATGTTGGAAGCGATAGGACATCCTGTTTTAAAGCTTAAACGGGAACAGCTTGCTTTTCTCAATCTTCATGGTTTAAATGCAGGAGAATACAGGGAATTGACTCCCCATGAGGTAAAAAAGTTGAAAGTTCTTGCCCAAACAGGGCAATGATGGTGATAGGACTTTTAGTCAGTTTTCACATAACCTTCATATGAAAATCCTGAACCGAACTTTTATAGTGATATAATGTATGTCGAATATCTGTGCTCCAAGGAGGTTTGTTTCATTCAAATGGCTGCAAAAAAGAAGCGGCGTCTGGTCATCAGAACTGTCATTTTAACAGTAATGACCGCTGCTGTCATTTATACTTTATATGCAAACTTTACGAAGGAATCAAGATCAAAAGTTTCAGCAGGTGACAGGGCCCCGGATTTTGTTCTGGAAGATCTTAATGGGGATAAGCATCAATTGTCCAGCTATAAGGGCAAAGGCGTATTTCTGAACTTTTGGGGTACATGGTGCAAGCCGTGTGAACGGGAAATGCCTTATATGAACAACCAATATAAGGAATTCAAAGATCAGGGTGTTGAAATATTGGCAGTAAATGTCGGGGAACCTGAATTTTTAATTAATAAGTTTGTGGAGAAACACGGTTTGGATTTTCCGATTTTAAAAGATAAAAACAAAGATATCATGAACATGTACGGTGTCTTCAACTTGCCTGCCACCCTCTTGGTAAATCCGCAAGGGGAGGTTATAAAAGTCGAGGAAGGCGAATTGACAGAGCAAAAGATCAGGGAAATGATGGAGAGTATTAAACCTGCTAAGGGGAGCTAGTTATATATGAATGAAGTGAAATGTGTCTGCGGCCACGTAAATCCGCATGGAACCATCTTGTGTGAATCTTGCGGCCGTGCCCTCACTGAGGAGGCAAAGCGTGAAAATCTCCATGACATGCGTTATGAGGGGAGCGCACGCCGGTCACAAACATATAACAGGACATTTATCGACAAAACCTGGAACTTTTTTTCCTCGGTTAAAGTAGGGATTTGGCTGATCGTCATCACACTCATTGCTTCGGCGTTCGGAACCATTTTCCCCCAGGTGATGTACATACCGCCAAATGCCGATCCGGCACAATATTATGCTGATGAGTACGGCGTTTTCGGCCAAATATATTATTGGCTTGGCTTTCATGATTTATACAGTTCCTGGTGGTACCTGCTGCTGATCGCTTCCATTGGAGTTTCACTCGTCATTTGCAGTCTGGACAGGGTGATTCCTCTTTACAGGGCATTGAAAAACCAGCGGGTGGATCGGCATGAAGGCTTTTTGAAAAGGCAGCGTCTTTTTAACCGCAAGGAAATAAATATTTCGGATGGGGATATTGAAAAATTCAAAAAAGGCCTTAAGGATAAAAAATATAATATCCGGGAAAAAGACGGAAGCATCCTTGCCGAAAAAGGAAGGTTCTCAAGGTGGGGTCCCTACGTTAACCATATCGGGCTGATCATATTCCTGATTGGCGGAATGCTGCGGTTTGTACCCGGAATGTATGTGGACGAAGTGCTTTGGCTCCGTGATGGGGAAACGAAAACAATCCCCGGGACCAACAACGAATATGTTTTGGAAAACAAAAAATTCACTGTTGAATTTTACGATAAGGAAAAAGATAAGGAAGTCTACAATTCAGCACTGGAGAAAGCCGGCCCGGTCGTGAAAGAATTTCAATCCGACGTAGTCCTTTACAAACGTGATCCCGAACAGACCCTTGGATCCGAAAGTGATCTTGTCGAGAAGAAAAAGGCGAAAATACGTGTAAATGAGCCGCTGAAATTCGATCATTTTGCCGTTTATCAGACGAGCTACAGGGAAGATGAATTTCAATCAATGACGTTTACCCTTATGAACAAGAAGCAGGAAAAGGGTTACGGAGAAGTGACGATCGATCTGTTTGATCCAAAGGACAGCTACGATTTGGGGAATGGATATAAGGTAGAACTGATCGGCTATTATCCGGATTTCTCGGGCTTTGCCGAGAATGGGGAGCCCCAGACAAAATCACCAAATCCAAACAACCCTGCCTTTGTATTTAACATGATTTCTCCGGAACACCCTGAGGGGGAAGTCAGCTTTACAGCCATCAGGCAGACGGTGGAACCGCTGGGGGAAACCGATTATAAAATGGCTTTCAAGGGCATTGATACAAGAAATGCAACTGCACTCACTGTCAGAAAAGACATGACCCTGTGGATTTTGGGTGTCGGTGGCGCCATCTTTATGATAGGTGTCATTCAAGGCTCGTTCTGGATGCACCGGAGGATCTGGCTTCAGCGCAAAGACGGCGAAATTTTAATTGCCGGACATACGAATAAAAACTGGCATGGTTTGAAAAAAGATATATCTGATCTTATTAAAGATACTTCTATACCAGATGTCATAGACCAGACCGGAGAAAATAAAGGAAAAGAAAGTGGGAATACATGATGACAGGACTCGTCCAAATAAGCAGCAATTTGCTATATGCTTCACTTATTTTATATCTTGTTGCAACCTTCCTTTTCAGCGGAGCGATTCGCGATAAAAGGGGGAGGGAAAAGCAGACGGGTGTTAACCGCTGGGGAGTGCTCGCAATCTTTGCAACAATGATCGGCTTCATATCCCAGATTGGTTATTTCATTACAAGGTGGATTGCAGCCGGACATGCACCTGTCAGTAACCTTTTCGAATTTACAACTTTTTTCGGGATGATGATTGTTGCTGCGTTCATTCTCCTATTCTTTATTTATAAGCTGAATGTGCTTGGGTTGTTTGCATTGCCGACCGCTTTTCTTTTAATCGCTTATGGGAGCATGTTTCCCAGGGAAGTCACACCGCTTATTCCCGCATTGAAAAGTGACTGGCTGCATATTCATGTCACAACAGCGGCAGCAGGCCAGGCTATTCTGTCTATCAGCTTTGTGGCCGGCATTATTTATCTGCTAAAATCTGTTGACCCTACAGTAAAGGATAAAAGATCTTTTTGGCTTGAAGTGATCATGTACTGTGTTGTCGCGACTATCGCTTTTATCATTATTTCAACATCGTTCAGTTTAGCCCATTATAATGCAGATTTCGCCTGGGTGGATAAAAATGGCCGGCCGGCTGAAGCAAATTATCAGATGCCCGCCCTTGTGGGCCCGCATGAAGGCGAGCTGCTGACCAAGGACCGGATGAACCCGCTTGTAACCATGCCGGCTATCGTTAACGCAAAGAAATTGAACACCGTTATATGGACAGTAATTGCCGGCACAATACTTTACCTGCTGATTCGCCTTGTCACCAGGAAACGGGTAAGCCTGCTGTTAAAGCCGCTCGTCAAAAATGTCAACCTTGATCTTGTCGACGAGATCGGGTACAGGTCTGTCTTGATTGGCTTCCCGGTATTTACGCTTGGCGGTCTCATTTTTGCCATGATTTGGGCACAGATTGCCTGGACGAGGTTCTGGGGATGGGATCCTAAGGAAGTATGGGCACTGATCACATTCCTCTTCTATGCCGCATTTCTTCATTTGCGGCTATCAAGGGGATGGCACGGGGAAAGATCTGCGTGGCTTGCAGTCGTCGGGATTGCAATCATCATTTTCAACTTGGTGTTCGTCAACTTGATCATCGCGGGCCTTCATTCCTATGCATGATTAAGTGCGGAATTTGGTGCTCAAAGCCCTCACTCTTTAGGTGTGGGCGTTTTTCTTATACAATAGTAAGTAAGTACGCTAAGATGAAGGCAAGGGGGAAAGAAAAATGGAACAAGAAGTCAAAATTTTGGTTGTAGATGATGAAGACCGCATCCGCAGATTATTAAAAATGTATCTTGAACGTGAAAACTATATAATCGATGAGGCGGCGGATGGTGAAGAGGCGCTCGAGATGGCGTTGAATAATGACTATCACTGTATTTTGCTTGATCTAATGATGCCGAAAAAAGACGGAATTGAAGTTTGCAAAGAGCTTCGCGAAGAAAAAGCGACTCCCATCATCATGCTGACTGCAAAAGGAGAAGAAGCAAACAGGGTCCAAGGCTTTGAAGTGGGGGCTGATGATTACATTGTCAAGCCGTTCAGCCCAAGAGAAGTTGTCTTGAGGGTGAAGGCGGTGCTGAGAAGATCTTCGCAGACAAGCTTTCTCCAGACTGACCCGACAGCACGCGATATTATTGTCTATCCGCATTTGTCGATCGACCATGATGCCCATAGAGTTACCGCCGACGGCAAAGAAGTGAATCTGACGCCGAAAGAATATGAGCTACTTCACTTTTTGGCCAAATCACCTGACAAGGTATTTGACCGCGAGCATTTATTAAAAGAAGTTTGGCAATATGAATTTTTTGGCGACTTGAGAACAGTGGACACTCACATAAAGAGATTGCGTGAGAAGTTGAATCGCGTCTCGGAAAAAGCAGCAGGAATGATTGTCACTGTTTGGGGAGTCGGTTATAAATTTGAGGCAGGCAATGAATGAGACTTTGGCGCAGCGTTGTCGGGAAGCTATGGATGACCATTCTGCTGCTGGTCTCCTTTGTTTTAATCATTCTTACCATTTTACTGATACAGTTTTTTGAAAAATATCATGTAGACCAAATTGAACAAAGTTTATCAGATACAGCTGAAAAAATATCGGGGATCATTGAATCTCATCGAAATGACGGACTTGGAGAGGAAATTGTCTTTGAAATCGTGGACGATCCCATGGCAGTTGCTATTGCATACGATAAAGAGCGGTTTCATTATTCTCCCGACACAAATGAAAGCAACAAGATCCCCCCGTACGTATTTTTAAACGATAAAGAATTGGGCAAGGTATTCACTGAACAGAAAGTGATCAAGAAAGAACTGTCGATGTCTGATGTTCATGACCCCGGAAGCAGGTTTAAAAACTACATCGTGGCCGGTGTACCGCTGCACCTGAACGATAATGAGACTGGCGCCATTTTTATATACCAGTCGTTGGGAGTATTGAAAGAAACAACGAAGCAGACAGCTAATCTCATATTGCTGGCTGCCGGAATAGCGATTGTTTTGACGACCTTTTTCGCTTTCTTCTTATCTACCAGGATCACCGCGCCGCTGCGTAAAATGAAAGAAGCCGCATTAGAATTGTCAAAAGGGAACTTTGATACGAGAATTCCGTTCCTGAGCCATGATGAAATCGGGGAATTGGCCATCGCTTTCAATCAAATGGGTAAACGCCTGAAATTCAATATGAACGTTTTAAGGCAGGAGAAGGAACAGCTGACCAATATTTTAAGCAGTATGGCAGATGGAGTGATGACGTTCAGCCGTGATGGCACAATTTTGATCACGAACCCGCCGGCTGAAAGATTTTTGCAGCAGTGGCCTATTGACGGCAGTGAATCGAATGGCCCGATTCCACCTGAAATGGCGGAGCTTTTGGGACAGGCGGTAGCTGATGAAAAAGAACATACGGGTGAACTGTCGATTCAGGGACGGTATTATGTTGTGATTGTCAGCCCATTGTACACGCATGATCAAAAAAGCGTCCGCGGGGCAGTGGCTGTAATAAGGGACATGACAGAGGAACGCCAGTTGGATAAACTAAGAATTGACTTTGTTGCAAACGTGTCACATGAACTCCGTACCCCTATTGCGATGCTTCAGGGGTACAGTGAGGCAATCATAGATGATATTGCAGGATCCGAAGAGGAAAAGCAGGAAATCATTAAAATCATTTATGACGAATCACTGAGGATTGGGCGCCTCGTCAATGAACTGCTTGATTTGGCAAGAATGGAAGCGGGCCATATCACTCTGAATTTCGAAGAAGTGGATGTCGGTGCATTTGTCGATAGGATCACCTCTAAATTTCAAACAATCGCACGTGACAATAATATTGAGCTGAAAAGCCATATTGAAAAAGAAGGTATCATGTTTTCGCTTGATCCCGACAAAATTGAGCAGGTGTTAACGAATCTGATAGATAATGCAATAAGATATACTCATGAAAATGGCAAAATAACAGTTACCCAGTCCGTTGTAAAAGGCGGAATCACGATATCGGTTGAAGATGATGGAACCGGGATACCAGAGGAGGATCTGCCATTTGTTTTTGAACGCTTTTACAAAGCGGACAAGGCCCGAACGAGAGGAAGGGCCGGTACGGGGCTCGGGCTGGCCATTGCCAAAAACATTGTCAATGCGCATCAAGGCCAGTTGACAGTGGCAAGCAAGCTTGGGGAAGGAACGACTTTTACTCTTTTTCTCCCAAATAGACAATGAAGAATAATGCAGAAGATTGGCGTCTAATCTTGTTTCATGCGTAACATATCGTAAAATAGAAGGAGCTGCATTTGATTGTCAAGTGCAGCTTTTACATATAAGCCAAATGCTAAAAGCGTAAAACAAAAACGTTTTTGACATATATCTTCACAAATCAGGACTCTTGTTGTATAATAAATCCTAACAACATATACGATTCATCTTCGGGGCGTGGTGAAATTCCCGACCGGCGGTAATGAGACGACAGGTCTCTGAGCCCGCGAGCCTGGTAAAGGCAGGATTTGGTGCAATTCCAAAGCCGACAGTATAGTCTGGATGGGAGAAGATGAAGGTAGCCGCTGTACGTTCAAAATGCAGTAATTTGAACGTTTATTCGAACATGCCTTAATTCTCCCTCAAAAGTTTGGAACTTTGAGGGATTTTTCATTTTAGGCAGCGATTTGGGCTAACCTTTCTTCGACATGGGATGAATCTCAAAGGAGAGAGGATTTTGAGAAAATTCAATACGAGGTCATTTGTAGCAATCGGGATGCTGAGCAGCCTATCTTTTGTACTGATGCTCATTAAATTCCCAATCCCGCCGTTTCCGGCCTATCTGACAGTGGACTTCAGCGATATTCCTGCACTGATCGCTGCGTTGATGTTTGGTCCGCTTGCAGCAATATTAGTTGAATTGATTAAAAATATTATCGATTATTTAATGATCGGCAGTGAAGCCGGCATTCCGGTTGGAAATTTTGCGAACTTCCTGGCAGGGATCATGTTCGTTTTACCAACTTATTATGTATTCAAAAAGTTGAAAATGAAATGGGGATTAGCCGTATCGTTAATCTTCGGAACGATATTTATGGCAGTTTTCATGAGTGTGCTGAACTATGTGGCCATCCTGCCTGCTTATATACTTTTGCTTGGATGGGACCCGATGTCCACTTCGGATCTCCGCCAGCTGGTTGTAGCGGCAATCCTCCCATTTAACATCATCAAAGGGCTGATTGTAGCAATGGTATTTCTATTGGTATACAGCCGCATGCGCAACTGGATTGACAAGCAAGTGGTTTACCGGAATATATAACTGAGAGAGCCAGCAATGAAGCTTTTCATTGCTGGCTCTTATTTTTAATCTTACTAAATACAAAGTAGTAAGAAAAATTACGACTTAAGTCTATATGATCAATCAATAAATAAACTATACTGATGTTGTTGGGTATTATACTTTTTGGGGGGAAATGAATGATCTGGTTTACAAATTGGGCATTGAGAAACAGGGCAGCTGTCATTTTGCTGATTGTTTTGACTTTAGGGCTCGGAACTCTCAGTTATTTTACATTGCCAAAGGAATTTTTGCCTGCTGCAAATAATCCTGCAGTAACAGTCATTGTCATGGGGCAAGGGACGGATGCAGATACCATGGCTGAACAGGTTACAAAGCCGATTGAGAAAGCCGTTGGTTCAGTCAAAGGTAAAAAAGATGTTTTTTCCACATCTGCGGATGGGTATTCATCCATCGATATTACACTCGATCCTTCAATGGATATGAAAGAAGCCAAAACCCAGGTTCAGGAGGCATTAACAGGCGTTGAACTTCCGGAGGGATATTCCAAACCAATCGTCTCACAATTGAACATAGATATGATTCCTTTATGGCAAGTCGGTCTTTCCTTTCCAAAAGGTGCCAATCGAGATGAGATGGAAAAAGTTGAAAATGAGATTATACCAATGTTTCAGGGACTCTCAGGAGTATCGGATGTGCTTGTTTATGGAAAACAGCAAACACAGGTGAACATCACGCTTGACCAGAAAAAAATGTCTGATTTTAACATCCCTATTCAAGCATTGATGGGGCTTCTTCAAGGGAAAAATTTGGCAGTAGCAGTGGGCGAAGAAACAGTTGGTGACAGAAAAGCCAATCTTAAAGTGATTGGCCAGATAGAAGGGATAAAAGAACTTGAGAACATGCAGATTGCAGCGGAGACTCGGCTAAAGGATATTGCAAAGGTAAGTATCAGCGACTCCAGTGAAACATTTTTTACCCGGGTGAATGGGGAGGAAGCAGTGGCTTTACTTCTCCATAAAGAGTCGAATGCCAATGCAGTTTCGGTCGGTAAAAAAGTGAACCAGACTATGGAAAAAGTGAATAAGGAATTTGGTCCGCTTATAGAAGCATCTATGCTCGTTTCGTTTTCAGAATTTATCACAAATTCTGTAGACAGCATGATGCAGGCAGTACTGCTCGGGGCTTTATTCGCCACAATTGTGATTTTCGTCTTTTTACGGCATATCAGGATGACGCTCATCACTATAGTAAGCATTCCGCTGTCTCTTGGGTTGACATTATTTCTGCTTTCACAATCAGGCATTACATTGAACATTTTAACTATTGGGGCTGTTGCCGTTGCCGTGGGCCGGCTTGTCGATGACAGTATTGTTGTGATAGAGAACATATTCCGAAAAGTCCAAAACGGTAATTTTTCGAAAGAAGTGATAGTAGGCTCAACAAAGGAAGTGGCAGCAGCCATCACCTCATCAACCTTGACAACGGTTGCTGTGTTTTTGCCAATGGGACTTGTGAAGTCACTTGAGGAATTATTGCTTCCATTTGCGCTGACAATTACATATGCGCTTCTATCCTCACTCCTTGTTGCATTGGTTGTTGTTCCGCTTATGAGCTCACGTATGCTGAAACAGGGAAAAATGCCTGTGTATAAAAAACCGAAACGGTATATGAAAATATTGGATTGGTCCTTAAGGCATAAATGGGTACCGCTTTTACTTTCACTCTTTATCTTTATCGGAGCTGTTGGCATGTACGCTGTCATGCCAAAGGGAGCTGCGGATGCTTCTGACAATGATGTTTCAATAAGTGTTGTCTATCCGGATGCTGTGCCTTTTTCAAAAGTAAAAGATGAAGCTTTTGAATTCGAGTCCTTTTTGACGGAGCAACCCGAAGTGAAAGAGGTCATCACATTTCTTGGATCGAACCCTGAAGATGCCCAATTCAGCCAGGTCAATTCGCAAAACCAGGGGAGTTTCCACGTAGTGATGAAAGAAGACGCCAGTACAGAAAAAGTGATGAAAAAAATTGAAAAGCAAAAAGAGAAATACCCTGAAGCGGATTTCGACATCATGATGGTATCCATGGTGAATTTCAGTGATTCAACCATCACGTTGGATGTTGTCGGCAACGACGCCAGCAAATTAATCGAAGCATCCAAGCAAGTGATGGATGAAGTGAAAGGAATCGATGGAGTAGAAAAAGTGACAAGCAATCAAAATGAGCTTAAAACAGTCTATGATATTAATATTAATCAAAAGAAAGCAAACACAGAGGAAGTGGCCGGGCAAGTACAGATGCTGCTTAATCCATTTCCAATCGGCATGATCAAGGTGGAGGGCAAGGATACGCCGGTTATGCTTGACAGCTCCATCCATCCCAAATCAGAGAAAGAGCTAAAGGATATTTCTGTGATGACTGGTGAAAAGCCGGTGAAGCTTTCATCCATTGCAAAAATCGAGAGAGCGGAGAAGCCGACAAGTGTTCTTCGTAAAGACGGCAAGGAATATGTTCGCGTCAGCGTGGAGGCAGATCCGAAAAACCTGTCTAAAATAGCAAGCGAGGTCAATATGAAGGCTGGAAAATTGTCTTTGCCTGATGGCATTTCATTGGAATATGGAGGAGCAGCGAGTGCGCAGTCGGAACAATTTATGGAATTATTCCAATTGATGGCTGTCTCCATCGGTCTTGTCTACTTGATCATGGTCCTGACATTTAAAACGCTCCGGGCACCGCTTGTCATTTTGTTCACATTGCCATTGGCCTTGATTGGAGCTATTCTTGGACTGCTTGTTTCCCGGACACCAATTGATATCGGAGCTATGATCGGGGCGCTTATGTTGATTGGGATTGTTGTTACAAATGCCATTGTCTTACTTGACCGGGTAAGGCAGAACGAAAAGACGATGCCGATTCGAGAAGCTTTGCTTGAGGCCGGAGCTACAAGGTTCCGTCCGATCATCATGACAGCTTTGGCCACCATCTTTGCCATGATTCCGCTTTTGATGGGCAAGGAGGAGATGGGAAGCCTCGTTTCCAAAGGTCTGGCGGTTGTTGTGATTGGCGGATTATCGGTTGCCACTTTGCTGACATTGGTCATCATTCCTGTGGTATATGAGCTATTTCATTTTAAAAAAGCAAAAAAACAGCGGCTGGCGAAAGAATCTGACATTGCAATGTAAAGAGAAGAGGGAGCGATTGCTCCCTCTTTAAAATCTATTCGAATTTCAATGGATCTCCGTCAAATGGTTCGTCGGCGACCTTAATGGATTCGGTCGGGCAGCCCTCAAAAGCATCCATCATATCATCTTCCAAAATATCAGGCACTTCCGCAATCCCTTTATTGTCATCAAGGACGACATATGCCAATCCTTCATCATCATAGTCATATATATCAGGAGCCGCCGCTCCGCAAGCACCGCAGGCAATGCACGTATCTTGGTCGACCATAGTAAACTTGGCCACTTTTCATCCTCCCATCACTTATCTATGTCAATGCTGTTTAAAAAACATGCAATCGAAAAAGATTTATTTCTATACATATATTAATCCTCCAGAAACAACATTTCAACATTGTCGAACTATTTTATTTATCGGAAGATCATAGAGAACATAGTCGAAACAACCGATTCATGATAAAATCAAAGAGAAAACGGCATGATGCTATTTTTCCCCAATGCGCTCCGTACAATTTATAAAAAATATGACAGGTAATAAAATGGATGGCATTACCATACATATGATGGATTAACGCTTTTTAAAAAAAGAGTGATTGTATATGAGACAAAGCAGACAGGCAAATCTTATCAAGCAGATGACCCATCGGGAACTTACAGCCCATTTGTACCTGACCCAATTGATTTTGCTTATGGTTTCCCTTATAGCAGGAGCAATTTTTTTCGATATCGCTGACATTTTATTGAGATTCAAATTTGATTCCAGGTGGGTTTTCTGGGGAGTCGTTAACGGGGCGGCAGTTGCAGGTATCGACATCATGTTGATGAATTTATTGCCGGAAAGATATTATGATGATGGCGGAATCAATAATAAAATATTTAAAGCGATGCCTTTTTGGCAAATCCCCCTTGTTGCGCTCGTTGTTGCATTTACCGAGGAGCTGCTGTTTCGGGGGATTGTGCAAACGTCGATCGGACTTGTGGCTGCAAGCATCTTATTTGCCGTCATACATTTACGATACTGGACACATTGGTATTTAATGGTGAACGTCATTATACTGAGCTTCTGGATTGGCATCGTGTACGAGATGGCTGATCGGCTGTTATGGCCCGTTATTGCCATGCATTTTACCATAGACTGTTTGTTGGGGATATATATAAAATTCGGTTCTTTCCGAAAGGATTTGTAAAGAGGGGATTAAAGATGGAAATGAATCAAAATAGCGGCGATTGGCAAAAAGACCATAAAGAAAATGAACGCGTTGCAGGAAAAGGTGAGCTCCCTTCAAGAGCTGAATATCACGGTAAAAAGAGAAAGCCCGGGAATAAAAAGAAAATGAAAGTGTCCGTCCCGCTTGTTCTTTTGTTGATTTTACTGATGCTTCCGATCGGCATCCTGTCCATCATCAACAACGGAAGCTCAAAAGCAAATCCTGTCAGCGGGAGTTCAGGGGAGGAAGTGTCTTTTGAAACAGAAGATCCGGTGAATGAACCGGAGCCTGAAACGAAAGACAAAAAAGAGAAGGAAACGCCAAAATCAGCTGATGAATCGGACAAAGAAGATAAGAAAGGCGAAGTCAAAAAAGAGGATCCTGTAAAAAGCGAAGAGAAGACTGCGGAAACTGAAAAGCCGCCTGTAGAAAAGCAGGACGAACAAAATGAAGATAATCCTGGAGAAAAAGTCACCTATCATACGGTCCAACAGGGGGAAAACCTTTTCCGGATTGCGATGAAATATTATAATTCCCAGGAAGGCGTTGAAAAGATCCGGCAGGCAAACGGTTTGGCAGGCAACGAAATCAGCGTAGGCCAAACATTGAAAATACCGCTGCCCTAAATAATTTCATAAAATGGACTGGCCCCTCATACGATTAGGATGAGAGGCTTTTTTCATGGAGGGCATGGCATGGACAAAATTATGCTTACGCTTGATGAACAGGTGGACGAAGCAACAAAAAGAATGATCCAGCACTTGATTGAGAAAAAAATGAAATATGACCATTATAAAAATACACATTTCTTTATTCTGTCTTTTTTTATACTATATTGTCTGACCCTGTTATTTATCTGCTACACGCTCGTCATCGTTCCAAATGGATACTCCATCATGAACAGTATTACGGCATTGCTTGGGACAAACCATCTGATTTTGCTTTTTTTAATGGCGGTCCTGCTGTTCGGGGCTTTAAAATTTTATTTCGAGAAAAAAGAGAAAGCCGAAACGGAATTTCATGATTTAAGATGTGAAATTATCGAAAAAAGCCAAGATATTTGGAACGAAGAACACTGGCCCAGCCGTCACCGCGTGTTTGATGAAATGAAAAAAAAGTACGATATCAATTTATATTACGAAAGCAAGTGAAATGGCCCGGGAAGGAATCCTGTGGGATTGGAATAATATAAGGCTATTTCATGATTATATGCTAACCGGATTTTTAGGATTAATAAGTACGTTATACGTCCTTGGATTTTATCTCGTATGGCAGGAAATTGGGAAAATTAGTCGAATATTATGAAGTAATCAAAATTGATTGGGGGTAATAAGTGTGAGCAGAAAAATCTTGATTGTGACTGGGGATGCAGTAGAAGCACTAGAAATATTTTATCCTTACTATCGTTGTCTGGAAGAGGGGTTTGATGTAACCATCGCCTCTCCTTCAGTCAAGAAACTGCAAACAGTAAGCCATGATTTTGTAGAAGGGATGGAAACATATGTTGAAAAGCCTGCCTATGGTATTGATTCTCATGCTGCATTTGCCGATATTGATCCTTCCGAATATGATGGACTGATCATTCCGGGCGGACGTGCGCCGGAATATATCCGCCTTGATGAATCAATGCCGGGTATCCTTCGCCACTTCTTTGAGGAAAATAAACCGGTAGGCGCAATTTGCCATGCAGCGCAGGTGCTGGCCATCGTCCCGGATGTGATGAAGGGCCGTGAATTTACGGCTTATACTGCATGCAGGCCTGACGTATCCGCATGTGGAGCCACTTATATCGAAGAACCTCTCCATACACACGAAAATCTTGTTTCCGGTCACGCATGGCCTGATTTACCAGGTTTTATGCGTGAGTTTATAAAATTATTAAAGTAGAGATTTGAATAGTAATAAAATGCAGCCTCTTAACCTGCCTTAATGGTTTTGGGGCATTTTTTTGTTTTTGTTTTTTCAAACAATGATCTTTTTGATACAATTGAGTACACCATTGTTCTAAATTTTTTGATAGAACAGTATTATTTATTTTCCGGCGGGGTGGGGGAATGGAACAGCGGAAAAGAATGTTGATTTACGCTATAGTCAGCATGATGGTCACGATATGCATTTCAGGATTTGGCAGGATGGCATATGGGATTTTGATGCCCTATATGAGGGACAGTCTCCACCTTTCCTATCAGCAGGCAGGGATGCTGGGTACTTCCACTGCAATCGGTTATCTTGTCATGGTATTGCTTGTTGGAATCATGGCGTCCAAATGGGGATCCAAGCCGCTTGTGGCCATCAGTCTTTTGCTTCTTGCCGGGGGCTGCTTCATTTTATTTAATGCAGACAGCTATGCCGCTTCTCTTATTGGAATGGTCATACTCGGTGTCGGTACCGCTTTCGGCTATACGCCGCTTGTAAATATTGTTGTAGGATGGTTTCCGGATAACAGGGGGTTGATGATCGGCCTTCTGTTAAGCGGGATGGGGCTGGGAACCCTTGTCCCAAGTATGCTGGCACCAAACTTTAATTTGTGGTTTGCCAATGACGGCTGGCGATATCTTTGGCTTCTTTTTGGTGCAGTTTCCGTCATAACCACTTTTATTGCTGTCAGGGTATTAAAGGATCCGCCTGTACCTTTGCGCCAAACGAGAACACAGCGCGCCTCTTTATTTAAGGAAGTTTATTTTCATAAAGGCATATTGCTGGTTGCCGCCATATACGGGTTGATCGGTTTTGCCTACCTAATACCGCAAAGTTTCTTTTTCAGCTACATACTGGAGGCTGGTGTAAATGAAAGCAGCGCAGGGACGATTATGGCTTTAGGAGGGATCATGAGCATATTCAGCGGTCCGGTATGGGGAGCCATCTCCGATAAAATTGGAAGGAAGCTGTCTTTGTGCATGACTATTTTCCTTGGGGGAGTATCGATATTGATTCCCATATTGATTCCGGCCTTTTCAAGTTTCATCATCAGCCAAACGCTTTGGGGCTTTACTTTTGTGGGCATGCTTTCCCTTATCCAGGCACTGTCTACAGAACAAATCCACCAATCATATGCGCCAATCGCTTTGGGGTATGTGACCATCTATTTTGCCGGAGGACAGATGCTTGGTCCCGGTCTTGGAGGATTGCTGGCAGACAATTTGGGTGGAATATCGGCTGCCTTATGGCTATGTGTCGGATTATTGGCAATGGCCCTAATACTTGCGCCAAGGCTGAACCAGACCTCAGCAGATGATTTAGAAGAGGCGTTGCCGGAGATTACTTCAAGATGAAAAAATCTGCTTAATTCTTTCTTATATTTGAAAAGGAAATCAAATTTAATAAGTTGATCTTGCTTTCTTTTTCCCTGATCCGGCTGAAAAATGTACTGAGAAAACTTTCCCAAAGTTCTCCGACATGTTTTTTTGCAGCGGGGTTTGCTTTCATAGCATCAATACTGATAGTTAAAGCCTCCTGCAAATGTTCAAGTGCTTTACTTGACGAAACGAAGGTGACTGTCATTGACGACAGTCACCTTGATTATAAAGCTTAAAAGATCTTTTTCCTATCCCGTTCTTCTTTTAAAATTTCCACTGCTTCCCGGAAACGCTGGGAGTGAATGATTTCCCGCTCCCTCAAAAAACGCAAGCCGTCATTCAAATCCGGATCATCGCTCATATTAATAATCCACTGGTACGTGGCACGTGCCTTTTCCTCAGCGGCTATATCCTCATATAAATCAGTAATCGGATCGCCTTTTGCCTGAATATACGTAGCCGTAAAAGGAGCTCCGGCGGCATTATGATAAAATAGCGCTTTATCATGGTCGGCATAATGGGCTCCAAGCCCCGCTTCCTTCATTTGTTCGGGAGTGGCATCCTTTGTCAGCTTGTAAACCATCGTGGCGATCATCTCCAGATGCGCAAGCTCCTCCGTGCCGATATCCGTTAAGAGCCCGATCACTGAATCAGGAATCGAATAGCGCTGGTTCAAATAACGCAGAGCCGCTGCCAATTCACCATCTGCACCTCCATACTGCTCAATTAAAAATTTTGCCAGCATTGGATTACATTGGCCTACACGGACTGGATACTGCAATTTTTTTTCATATACCCACATAAGGGGGAGGACCTCCTTGAATTATGGTTTTCTTTTTTGTTGTTGAGCGTACTATAAAATTCCATATTTTCTCTTCAAACAAAGATTACATAATGTCCAGCTCCAGGCGCCATCGGCGCAAGGATCAAGCCGAATTGCTGTGGTGGCTGAAAAGCTGCCTCCTCGCAATTCGTCTTGTGCTTGTCGCCTAAGGCTGCGCGCCTTGCGCTTTTCTTATCTCAGACTTGCCACGGCCATGGCGCTTCTTTCCATTCCCATGGATATTTGGAATAACTGTACCCGAAGCTGGTGAGCGGCCCAAATTCTTTTTCAAATTGCTTGACAAATGCTTTTCTTTTCTTTACATACTCATTGTATTGCCGGACGGCCTCCATATCGCCTGGATGTGTATCCAGGTAGAGCGTTAGCTCTACAATGACAAAATCCATTACCTGAAGCTCTTCCAGCTGTCTGTAATATTCAGGAGGCATTTGCCTCATTAGTCTGAACCCTCCTTTGCTCTTTCATAAGGGCTGTAATATGGATCATAAAACACCTTCCACAATGTACCGTTTTTCAACGCTTCCCTGGGCGGAAATTGAGGCAGGTTTGGCGGCTGGAATCCTAAATAAAGATGGGGAGGGGTGGAATATGATTTAACCGCAATCGGCGGGCATGGATCAAAAGGGCTGATATACGGCTGGTATGTCTTATGATGTGTGGGCACACAAACTCCTCCTTTTATGTGTCATCATTAATACTATATTGGGGTTGGCTTCCATATATTCTTTTATGAGGGGCAAGGCTGTTTTTTTAATGTGTTCATATGTTAAGATGGGGACCGGACAACATTTGCACTACCTGCGCGGGAAAGTTGAAAAACCAAGGTGATGGCATGATAGGAATTTTACTGGCGGCAGCGCTTGTTGGAACAGCACTTCTTATTTTAATGATGGTCTGTAAGGCTTTTGCGGATACCGTCCGGGAGGATGTATTGGCTTTTGGTGAATATCCTGCCGGGATTGATGATTTTACCATATTCTTCATTTCGGATATTCATCGAAGGAGCATTCATGACAGTATCATTTTTAAGGCAAAAGGAAAAGCGGATGTTGTTATCATCGGGGGAGATTTGACTGAAAAAGGTGTTCCTTTTTCACGGGTCAGGGAGAATTTAAAAAAACTGATTGAGATTGCACCGGTTTACTTTATTTGGGGCAACAATGATTACGAAGTTGATATACAAAAACTTGGTGAATTGTTTCGTGAGTTTGATGTGACTGTTTTGAAAAACAAGTCTGCTTTTTTGCCTGCATTTGATAATCAAATTGTACTGATTGGTACTGACTATGGAGATACAATCGAATCAATGCAGGCTATCCTCTATTCAATAAAAAAGTCCGCGTTCAGAATCGTATTGTGCCACAGTCCAGTGCTTGCGGAAAAAGTGGCTGAATCGGACAATGTTTCCCTTATTCTAAGCGGGCATACACACGGCGGGCAAATCCGCATGTTCGGATTGGGCCCGTATGAAAAAGGCGGAATCAAGAAATATCCATGGACAACATTGTTAGTAAGCAACGGGTACGGAACCTCCTTGCTGCCGCTTAGGCTTGGCGCTCCCGCTGAAACACATCTGGTCACCGTCAAAAAAGGATGAGGGTTCAGCCTCTACGACATGAACCATCCGGCGCCTCCTTCATAGTATGAGGATAACAGTATCCTTGGGAGGCGGGGTCAAATGAAGCTGGAGAGAATATCATCAAATAAAATCAAATATTCGATTACATTTGAAGAGTTGACGAAAAAGGGTTTTTTGCAAGACGAACTGCTGAGGGACTCTTTTGTATGGGATGTTTTATTTGATGAAATGTTAGACGAAGCAAGCCGGATTTATGAACTCAATGACTTTGGGGCCGTCTCCATCGAGATTTTTTCCCTTACATCGAGGGAGCTCGTTTTAATTTTGACATTGGAAGAGGAAGAACCTTGGCAGAATTCGCCGTCCCCGGTAAAGGATGAGCTGCCGAAATCAAAAAGCAGTCTGGGACTTTTATATAGATTTGAAGAGTTTGACGATATCATTTTGTTTGTAAAAAGGATCGCATCATTAAATAAAAGTTGTGACAGCAGTTCTTTGTTTGCGTTTGGAGACAGTTATTATTTAAAAATTGACGGTGTCTGCGGGTTGAGTGAAACAATCGAGAGCCTTTGCAGCGAATATGGTGAAAAGGCCGGTCTGTCGGAAGCGTTTTTGGAGGATTATGGAGTCAAAATCATAGATAAAGAGGCGTTTCCATTAATACGCAGCCATTTTTAAAACTTTATTTTTGCACAGAAAGTCGAAATCTCCTATCATGAAAGAAAGGAGATTTTTTTAGTAATTGTAAGATAGGAGAGTCGGTGTCCATGCAGCAAGAGGAATGTATCATAGTCGGCGGAGGGCCGTGCGGTCTTTCTGCAGCCATTGCATTGAAACAAATAGGCAAAGACCCCTTAATCATTGAAAAAGGAAATATTGTAAATGCCATCTATCGTTATCCGACTCACCAAACTTTCTTTAGTACGAGTGAAAAACTGGAAATAGGCGATGTCCCGTTTTTGACAGTCAACCGGAAGCCAAAGCGGAATGAAGCCCTTACCTATTACCGCGAGGTGGCCAAAAGAAAAGATTTGAGAATTAACAGGTTTGAGATGGTGGAATCCGTTAAAAAGCGTGATGGGTTTTTTGAGGTTACAACTGATCGGAACGAGTTTGAGGCGCGATATGTCATCATTGCAACAGGATATTATGAAAATCCAAACATGATGGGGATCAAGGGGGAAAATCTCGATAAAGTTTCCCATTATTTCAAGGAGGCCCATCCTTATTTTGACACGGATGTAGCTGTCATCGGCGGGAAAAATTCAGCGATCGACGCGGCGCTCGAACTTCAAAAAGCAGGAGCAAGAGTGACGGTGCTATACCGGGGAAACGAATATTCTTCCAGTATCAAGCCATGGGTGCTTCCGGACTTTGAGGCATTGGCAAGAGACGGGGAAATTACGATGCTGTTTAATGCCGAGGTGAAAGAGATTACCGAAACGAGCATCATTTATGTTACAGATAAGGGGAAAAGCGAAATTCCGAATGATTTTGTGTTTGCCATGACCGGATATCATCCTGATCACTCTTTTATAAGGGCAATGGGCGTGCAAGTGGATGAAGTGACCGGCAGGCCTGAATTTGATCCTGAGACGATGGAAACGAACATCCCCGATTTATTTATTGCAGGAGTCATCGCGGCAGGCAATAACGCAAATGAAATATTTATTGAAAACGGACGCTTTCATGGAAGCCAGATTGCCGCTGCCATCAAAAAAAGAGAAGCTTATCATACTGCATCCCGGCCATTCAATTGACCGGGATGCTTTTTGTTCAAAGAGTAAGAAAGCATAAAATTTTACCGAATTTTCTCTTCAAACAAGATTAACGTAATGTCCAGCTTCAGGAGCCATCGGCGCAAGGATTAAGCCAAGCGCTGATGGAGGCAAACTACGCCTTCGCAAGCGTAGTCTAGCTCTGCGCCGATAGACGGGCGCCTTGCGCTTTTTCTTACTGTGTAAGAAAGCATAAGATGTTTTAGCTTTAAAATTTTGAACAAAGCCTTTTGTTGTCTAGCTCCAGCGCCTATCGACTAGCAGACTTCGCACCTCCTCCTACGATAAGTCAACATCGGCTCGTTCCTCGCCGTGTTTCCTTTATCTCGTCGGAGGCACTCCAGTCTGTACGTCGATGGGCAAGGCGCTTGCGCTTTTCTTAATGAAGGCGGATAATCAGGCGGAAAAATACTTATCCTTCAGTATTTCTATTTTATCCGTTTGCATTAGCGCTGCAAGCAGTTTCAGCCGTGCTTTTTGCCCGTTCAGCCCTTCGCAAAAAATCACACCAAGTTCCTTTAATTGTCTGCCGCCGCCCGGGTAACTATAAGTATCCTGTACAGTTCCCTTCGGACACCTTGAAACAAGCACTACCGGGATTCCATTGGAGAGCAGTCTGACAACCCCATCGACAGCATCAGGGGGCAGGTTTCCCTGACCCAGCGCTTCTATCACGACTCCGTCGTATTTCCATTCACATAAAGCATTTAAAAGGGCGGCATCCATTCCCGCGTATGCCTTAATCAACCCGACGCGCTTTGTGATTTCTTTTACTTTTATTTTAAGCTGCGGCAAGGGATCATAATGGAAACTGACAGCGTTATTCGTTATTGTTCCAATCGGACCGGCTATCGCACTTTGGAAGGCTGCAGCGTTTGATGTGTGAACTTTTGTCACTTCCCTGGCAGTATGTATCTCATCATTGAAAACGACCAGCAAACCTTTTCCCGCGGATGCATGATGGACAGCTGTACGAATAGCCGCCATAAAATTATATAATCCATCTGATCCGGGTTCATTGCTGGACCTCATGGCACCAGTCATAATGACCGGCACGTCGGTTTCAAGGGTCAGGTCAAGAAAAAAAGCCGTTTCTTCCATCGTATCTGTTCCATGAGTAATCACGACTCCGTCAATATCCCTTCTTGAACATTCCGACTCGATCAAGTGCTTGATTTCCAGCATATCGTTTATCGTTATATGTGGGGATGGTTTATGCAGCGGCTCCATTACGCTGAGGCGGGCAAGCTTGCGAAGGTCTTCCGTTGCCCTTGTCAATGGATTGACATCGCCAATATTTACTGTGTTATTTTCGGCGTCTGTTTCCATTGAGATGGTCCCGCCTGTATGGATGACAAGTATATGTTTCATTTTCTCAACTCCCGCGCTAATTACTGCAATTTTGCATGTTCAAACTCTATCTTCCATGATACGATGGAAGAAATGAAAAAGAAAGAGGGCTGTGTATGCTGGTGGTCGTTTCAGCTGGTGTTGCCCCGGGGTTAGCTTTGTTAAGCTATTTTTATTTAAGGGATCAATTTGGACAGGAGCCTATTTTGACGGTATTCAAGACATTTTTAATGGGTGCTGTCATTACTTTTCCAATTATGTTTGTACAATATATCATGTCTGCGGAAGAGATTATTCAGGGAAGTCTTCTGTCGGCGTTTTTATCCGCTGCATTATTCGAAGAGTTCTTTAAATGGTTTGTGCTTTTCTTTGCCATTTATCAGCATGCCGAGTTTGATGAACCTTTTGACGGAATCGTATATGGGGCAAGCATCTCCCTTGGATTTGCAACGATCGAAAATATTTTGTACCTGGCTGCAAATGGGGTGGGCTTTGCACTCGGACGCGCATTATTGCCTGTATCAAGCCACGCCCTATTTGGCGTTATCATGGGCTATTATTTGGGAAAGGCCAAATTCCAAACGGACAAATCCCAAAAACGATGGCTTTTCTATTCCTTTTTTGTGCCCTTCGTATTACATGGACTATATGATTTTATTTTATTTTCCGAGAAAAATTGGCTTTATTTTATTCTCCCGTTCATGCTGTTTTTATGGTGGCTCGGTTTGCGCAAAGTCAAACATGCCCATCTGCTGACAAAAAAGTTTTACGGCAGAAAAATACAGGAAAAAAACGCATCTGTCTAATCAAGGCGGATGCGTTTTTATTTTGGAACCGAAGGGGAATGGCACCTTTATCCCAACGCCGCTTCCCGTACCTGCTTTTACTTGGCTGGAAAGTCGGGTTTATCTTATGAATCAAAATTGAATAATAAGGCTTCAAATTCAAATACTATAGGCATGAAAATTCATTTGGAGGGTTACAGCATGAAGTATGCCACATGGAGCAAAATGGTGATTGTTGTTTTATTGTGTTCCATCGCAATAACTGCCTCCCCGGGGGTAAAAACAGAGGCGTTCACCAACCAAGTCATACAAAAAGGTGCAGTTGGGGACGATGTGATCGAACTCCAGGCCAGGCTTCAATATCTTGGGTATTATCATGGAAAAATAGACGGTGTTTTCGGGTGGGGTACGTACTGGGCACTAAGAAATTTCCAAAACAATTTTGGCCTTAAAGTGGACGGCCTTGCCGGAGAAAGTACAAAAGCAAAATTGGTCAAAGCATCCAAATATGATAAACAATACGTGAAAGGACAAGTAAATAAGGGAAAAAACTTCACCTATTATGGTGGAAAGGGTAAGCAAGGCGGAGGTGCCGCTTCAAAGCCAACGGCAGTCAATACGCCCGCAGGCTTCTCGCAAAATGACATCCAGCTCATGGCGAATGCCGTACATGGTGAAGCGCGGGGAGAATCATATGAGGGCCAGGTTGCTGTAGCCGCGGTCATTTTAAATAGAGTGAACAGCCCTTCTTTTCCGAATACGGTCTCTGGGGTCATCTTCGAACCGGGTGCTTTTACCGCTGTCGCTGATGGACAAATTTGGCTGGAACCCAACGAAACTTCCAAAAAAGCCGTTTTGGATGCGATCAATGGCTGGGACCCGTCGGGCAACGCGCTTTACTACTTCAATCCAGATACGGCCACAAGTGCATGGATTTGGTCCAGGCCGCAAATAAAGAAAATCGGTAAACATATATTCTGCAGTTGACGGAGGTGAAAAAGCTATGATCAGAAACATATTAATTGTCATATTAACGGTCGCTGTAGTCGGGGCAGGGGTCTGGGGCTACCAGGAGCATCAGGATAAAAATACGATATTGATTAACGCCGAAAACAATTACCAGAGGGCATTCCATGATTTGAGCTATCAGATGGATTTGCTGCACGAAAAGCTTGGCGGGACAATTGCAATGAATTCAAGCAAATCTTTATCTCCCGCTCTGGCGGATGTATGGCGGATCTCCTCTGATGCCCGAAGCCAGGTTGGGCAGCTTCCCCTTACTCTGCTGCCTTTTAATAAGACGGAGGAATTCCTGTCAAATATCGGTACGTTCAGTTACAGGACAGCTGTCCGGAATTTGGATGATGAACCATTGTCAAAAGATGAGCAAAAGACTTTGAAAAATTTATACAAGCAAAGCGGAAAGATAAAGGATGAGCTCAGAAAAGTCCAGCACCTCACTTTAAAAAACAATCTTCGTTGGATGGATGTTGAACTCGCGCTGGCCTCGGGAAAGGAAACGGCCGATAATACCATTATTGACGGGTTTAAAACGGTGGAAAAGCATGCAAAGGGCTATGATGAAAAAAACCTTCAAAATCCATCAGTCGTAAGCTTTCAAAAGCGTGATGAAAACTATGAGGATTTAAAAGGGGAAAAGATATCAAAAAATGATGCGATTGCACTGGCCAAAAAATACAGCGGGATTAACCAGCCGAAAAAGGTGGAAGTCACTGAAAACAGGAAAGGATCTTCTTTTGGATTTTACAATGTCGTGCTTGCCAACGACAGGGGGCATGAAGCTACGATGGATGTAACAAAAAAAGGTGGTTATCCGATCTGGTTCATTGATACGAGGGAAGTGTCTAACCAGCAAATCAGCTTGAATGAGGCTATGAACAAAGCTGATGATTTTCTAAAAAGGCATGATTACAAGGATCTCGAAATGTCAGAAAGTATACAGTATGATTCCGTCGGGTTGTTTACATACGTAACGAACCAGGACGGAGTCAGGATTTATCCGGAGTCGATCAAAGTGAAAGTAGCCCTTGACAATGGGCAAATCATCGGATTTGCTGCGGATGACTATTTGAAAGGAAGCAAGAAAAGAAAACTCCCGGAACCGGATCTCACTTTGGAGGAAGCACAGGCAAAGTTAAACCCTGATCTTAAGGTTCTGGAAAACAGGAAAGCTGTCATTGTAAATAACCTTGGCAATGAAGTACTTTGTTATGAATTTATGGGTACAATGGATCATGACACATACCGTATGTATATCAATGCTGAAAATGGGGTCGAGGAAAAAGTTGATAAATTGAAAAATGCGGAACCCGTTTATGAAGATGTATTATAAAAAAAGCAGCCTGGCCAGGCTGCTTTTTTTAGTGGAAAACGCTCACAAATCATGTATAATATAATCATTGGAATGAACAGGAAGTGTATGATTATGTTGTCAATTGGAATGGATTTGACTATTGAGACAGACAATAACGGGATTGTGAAAAAATACAAGAGTAAAGTGGCTGATTTGTTTGAAGAGAAGCTGTGCATTTATTATCCTCTAAGTGTCGCGGATAGCAAGCCTGCATTTTTGCCTTCCGGGACTAAGGTCTTGGTTAATTTTGTTGGTGACAGTTCCAATGCGTATTCATTTGAGTCGGAAGTCATAGGCGTACAAAAAAGCACTGTTCCATTGGTTGAATTAATTTTGCCTGAAGAAAAATTTTTCAATAAAATCCAGCGCCGTGAATATGTCAGGGTGAATGCGGCAGTTCATGCCGTGTTTGACTTTCCCGATTCAGGCCAAAAATTCACAACGTTAACAAGTGACATCAGTGCAGGGGGATGCGCAGCCATTTTGCCTCCCGGTGTCAAAATTCGGCCAGCTGAATCCGGCACTGTTGAACTGTCAATCCAGATGGGATCCGGGGAACAGCTCCAATTAACTTTTTTATGTGAAGTAATTCGAATATTCTCAAAAAACAGGCTGAGTCTCATGTCTCTTAAATATATAGAGCCATCCCTCGCCGATCAGCGGCTGCTCACCCGCTTTTGTTTTGAAAAACAGCTTTCCGACCGTAAGAAAGGCTTGATAGGTAAACAGGAATAAATTTCCCGTTTTTTCACATACTAAGAAAAAACGAGGAACGAGAATATGTTTGAAAGAATCCTTTATAAGATTATCGTCTTCCACCTTTTGATCCTTATTATCGTACAAGGTTTTTTAACCCGGACCCCGCTTATTAAAAGTTTGAATAAAATTTATTTGTACGAAGGGGTGGGTGCAGACATGGAAGAAAAAAAGCTGGATGTGTTTGACGATCAATGAAGGCAAGTTTTCCTGTCTTCATTTTTGTTTGATTAAGTAAATCAATGCCATAGTCTGTTTCCATTTATGGTAAAATAAGTGGTGGTACATAAACAGACAAGCAGGTGAACAGGTTGACAAAGAAAATCAGCATAGCCATTGATGGACCGGCAGCAGCCGGCAAAAGCACTGTGGCGAAGATAGTCGCAGAGAAGCTCTCATACATATACATTGATACGGGTGCCATGTACAGGGCCTTCACCTATAAGGCATTGATGGAAGGGACAGATATCCACGATGAAGAGGCTCTGTTCCGGCTACTTAAAGGCACCAATATAGAGTTGAAGCAGGAAAGCGGCAGCCAGGCGGTCTTTCTTGATGGGAAAGAGGTCACCAAGGAGATTCGAGATTCGAATGTGACTAATAGTGTTTCCATTATCGCAGCGCATGGGTCAATTCGCGAAGAAATGGTTTACCGGCAGCAGCAGCTGGGTAAAAAAGGCGGAGTGGTAATGGATGGCAGAGATATAGGTACGAAAGTATTGCCTCATGCCGAGCTGAAAATTTTTCTGCTGGCAAGTGTTGATATCCGTGCTGAGCGCCGCCACAAAGAGAATTTGGAAAAAGGCTTTCCTTCAGATCTGGCACAATTGAAAGAAGAGATCATACTCCGCGATAAAAAAGATTCCGAACGGGAAGTATCTCCACTCAGAAAAGCGGATGATGCTGTTGAAATCGATACATCATCACTTTCTATTGCGGAAGTGGCAGCACGTATCATTGCCTTGGCGAAAGAAAGGATCGAGCGGCCGTGACTTTTTATCAATTTTCTAAAACAGTGGTAAACAGTATTTTAAGGCCGCTTTACAGAATCGAAGTGAGAGGGATTGAAAATTTCCCAAAATCCGGTGGAGTCCTTTTGTGTACGAACCACATTTCGAATCTCGATCCCCCTGTTGTCGGCATCACTTGCCCGCGTCCGGTTTCTTTTATGGCAAAAGAAGAGTTGTTCAGGGTTCCTATCCTTAAATCGATTCTCCCCAATGTCAAAGCTTTTCCGGTAAAAAGAGGGATGAGCGACCGGGGGGCCTTAAGGAAAGGATTGTCCCTGTTGAAAGAAGGAGAAGTTCTGGGCCTTTTTCCCGAAGGGACACGCAGCAAAACCGGGAAAGTCGGGAAGGGACTTGCCGGTGCAGGATTTTTTGCATTAAGGTCCGACGCTGAAATCATCCCGTGCGCAATTATAGGCCCTTATAAGCCTTTCAAAAAGTTGAAGGTCGTATATGGCAAACCGATTGATTTTACCGGGCTAAAAAAAGAAAAAATCTCTGTGGAGGATGCCACAGAGATCATAATGGGCGAAATAAAAAAAATAATTGACACTCATCAGGACTGACGTGTATTGCTTGACAAAGGGCCTTATTTATAAGAAGTTTATAACAAGATGAATTTATAAAAATGTGAGGGTTTTTTCATTTCTTTCAAAATGAACTAAAGAGAAATGAATTCTTGCACGATTTCATTAGCTGGATAGGAGGAGTAAACAGTGTCAGAGGATATGAACAATATTGAAGTGGAATCATTTGCTGAAGGCGACAAAGTAAAAGGAACAGTAACTAAAATTGAAGAAAAACAAGTGCTTGTGGATATTGATAACAGCAAGCTGAATGGAATAATTCCAATAAGCGAACTTTCCAGTCTCCATGTGGAAAAAGCATCTGATGTAGTTTCCGAAGGAGATGAACTTGATTTGATCGTTACAAAGGTAGAGGAAGAGCTCCTCGTTCTTTCCAAACGGAAAGTAGATGCCGAAAATGCATGGGACACATTGGAAAAGCGCTTCGAGAATAATGAAGTGTTCGAGGCAGAAGTGAATGAGGTGGTCAAAGGCGGCCTTGTTGTTGATCTGGGCGTTCGGGGATTTGTCCCTGCCTCTTTGGTGGAAGACTATTATGTTGAGGATTTCAGCGGTTACCAAGGAAAAACGCTCTCATTTAAAATTGTCGAGCTTGATAAGGAGAAAAATCGCCTGATTCTTTCACACCGTGCGGTTGTGGAAGAAGAGAAAGAGAAGGAGAAAAAGGACCTTCTTGAAAAATTGGAAGTCGGCCAAACAATGAAAGGGACCGTTCAAAGAATTACGGATTTCGGCGCTTTCGTTGATATCGGCGGAGTTGACGGATTGGTCCATATTTCCCAGCTTGCCCATCATCATGTCGAAAAGCCTTCGGATGTTGTAAGCGAAGGTGACGAGGTGGAGGTTAAAGTCCTCTCTGTAGACAAAGACAATGAAAGAATCTCTCTTTCCATCAAAGAAACACTTCCCGGCCCATGGACGGATATTGCCGAAAAAGCCCCAAGGGGTGCAGTTCTGGAAGGGACTGTGAAAAGACTTGTTTCATTTGGCGCATTCGTAGAAGTCTTTCCTGGTGTAGAAGGGCTTGTCCATATCTCGCAAATCTCCCATAGACATATCGGAACGCCTCATGAAGTTCTCCAGGAGGGTCAGACCGTTAAGGTGAAAGTGCTCGATACGAACGAACAGGAGCAGCGCATGTCCCTTAGCATGAAGGAGCTTGAAGAGGACAATACACAGCAGGAATACGAAGCCCCGGAAGAAACGAAAGGGTTCCAGCTTAGCGATATGATTGGCGATAAATTGAAAGACTTTAATAAGGAATGATAATGCCGGCCTTCCGTTTTTGACGGAAGGTTGTTTTTCTTGCTGGGGGCTTGCCGCCGGGATTTGCGCTTTTTGTATGATTAAACCTTCATTTTCTTTCCCATAATGGAAAAAATGGAGGTGATTTTTATGCCGGGTATTTTATTTTTATTTGTGGCTTGGGGGATCTGGATTATCGCGACATTTATTTTGGATAAAAATGACCCTTTCCGTTTCCCTGCTGCAATCGTCTCATTGATGCTGATCATATTGCACACCAAATCATTTGCAATTTATTCTTTTCATATCGGCGCTTCCTCTTTTCTTCTATTATTTTCGGCTTATTGGCTTGTATATCAAGGAACGTGGTTAAAAAAGATTTATTTATTTTTTTCTGTTATGATCATTATGTTTGGATATGCCGGATTTTATCTCCTTGAACTCTATGATCCGGTATGGGTGTTGGTTGACCGGAAAATCTTGCTGTCCGGAGGCCTTTTCATGATTGGATGGGTTTTGTACCCCGCCTCCCTTCTATACCGGTATGCCGCCGTTGTCATCGGGTCTTTGCATGGGGAAGTGTTCCTGTCGGTCTTCTTATCAAAGTGGAAGATTCCTTATACGATAGGTTCCAATGAATATTTGGATGTATTTGCCTTAACTGTTTCAGCCCTTTTAACGGTGCATGCGGCGGGAAGGATTCTGTTTGCGGCTAAACGGTCTCTCGAGGGAAAAGTCAAGGGGAAAAAGCAAATGGTTCATTGACCGGGCATCATTATGATCAATATTATGAAGTCAAAAGACGCCTTCACCGAAGTGCCCTGCAGCGCTTGTCGCCCCTAGGCGGCCGCCTTCTGCTTTTCTTATTGAGTAAGAAAGCATAAGAATTTTTAGCTTTAAAATTTTGAACAAAGATTTTTGTTGTCTAGCTCCAGCGCCTATCGACTAGCAGACTTCGCGCCTCCTCCTACGATAAGTCAACAACGGCTCGTTCCTCGCCGTGTTTCCTTTATCTCGTCGGAGGCACTCCAGTCTGTACGTCGATGGGCAAGGCGCTTGCGCTTTTCTTATTGGCGCATGATTATACACTGTGATACGATGAAAAAGGAATTTAGTGGAATAGATGCTCGGCTTATACCGGCATGAATGATAGATAATATGTTTGAAGCGAGTGATGAGAATGGCTTTACCGACAGTGGCAATTGTCGGCAGACCGAACGTTGGAAAATCAACGATTTTCAACAGGATTGTCGGCGAAAGAGTTTCGATTGTGGAAGATGAACCTGGTGTGACGAGAGACAGAATATATGGAACCGGTGAATGGCTGACAAACGAGTTTCATCTTATTGACACAGGCGGGATTGATATTGGTGACGCTCCTTTTTTGGAAGAGATCCGGCAGCAGGCCGAAATTGCGATTGAGGAAGCGGATGTCATCATATTTATTGTCAATGGGCGGGAAGGTGTTACAACCGCCGACGAAGAGGTGGGAAAGATCTTGTTCCGGTCAAAGAAACCGGTCGTTTTAGCCGTAAACAAGGTGGACAACCCGGAAATGAGAGCCGATATTTATGAATTTTACTCATTGGGTTTCGGCGAACCGTTTCCTATTTCGGGTTCCCACGGGTTGGGGCTTGGCGACATGCTCGATGAAGTAGTGAACAAGTTTCCTGAAAAAAAGAGTGAACCGTATGAAGAGGATGTTGTGAAATTTTGCCTGATCGGAAGGCCAAATGTTGGAAAATCTTCTTTGGTGAATGCCCTTCTTGGAGAGGAAAGAGTGATTGTCAGCCCGGTAGCGGGGACAACCAGGGATGCTATTGATTCGGTATACAGATATGACGGCCAAGACTACGTCATAATCGATACGGCCGGCATGAGAAAAAAAGGGAAGGTCTACGAAAAGACAGAAAAGTACAGTGTCTTAAGAGCCCTGAAGGCGATCGAACGCTCCGATGTGGTTCTAGTTGTTTTGGACGGGGAGGAAGGAATACGCGAACAGGACAAGAGGATTGCAGGCTACGCCCATGATGCGGGAAGAGCCATTATCATTGTCGTCAATAAATGGGACGCAGTGGAAAAAGATGAAAAAACGATGAGGAAATTTGAACAGGAGATCAGGGACCAGTTCCAATTTCTCGATTATGCACCAATCGTGTTCTTATCGGCAAAAACACGCCAGCGTCTCGGTACATTGTTGCCGGCCATCCAAATGGTCAGCGAAAACCATTCAATGAGGGTGCAGTCAAGTGTGTTGAATGAAGTGATATTGGATGCCGTATCAATGAATCCCGCTCCTTCCGATAAGGGACGGAAGCTTAAAGTCTATTATGCAACCCAGGTTGCGGTAAAGCCTCCTACCTTTGTTGTTTTTGTAAATGATCCGGAACTTATGCATTTTTCATATGAGAGGTTTCTTCAAAACACAATCAGGCAGGCTTTCACTTTTGAAGGAACGCCATTAAAAATCATTGCACGGAAGAGAAAATAATCACGAAACGGGTGAAAGATGTGGCAAAGGATAAAAAGAAAATTGCCGTTATCGGAGCAGGGAGCTGGGGAACGGCATTGGCGCTTGTGCTGGCGGACAACGGGCATCAGGTCAATCTGTGGATGCGCTCCAAAGAACAACAGGCGGAAATAAATGACCGCAGGACAAACCATAAATATTTGCCTGGAATTACCCTTCCGGACAATATTACGGGCTTTCATTCTTTGCAGAAGGCACTTGAAGGGGCAGACACCTCTATCATTGCCGTCCCTACCAAAGCCATAAGGGAAACAATGAGGAATATCATCAAGATTATAGGTACTCCAATGACATTTGTTCATGTGAGCAAAGGCATTGAACCAGATTCACTTAAAAGAATTTCGGAAATGATTGAAGAAGAGGTTCCGCAAGAACTGTTAAAAGCTGTTGTGGTTTTGTCGGGTCCAAGCCACGCCGAAGAAGTAAGCCTGCGCCATCCCACAACCGTTACGGTTTCTTCCAAGGATATGGCTGCCGCGGAAAAAGTTCAGGATTTGTTCATGAATCAGCATTTCCGCGTTTACACGAATCCCGATTTGCTTGGAGTGGAAATCGGCGGGGCTTTGAAAAACATCATTGCCCTTGCGGCAGGAATATCGGATGGTCTCGGTTACGGAGATAATGCCAAAGCGGCTCTGATCACAAGAGGACTTGCTGAAATTTCACGGCTCGGTACGAAAATGGGAGCCAACCCGCTGACATTTTCTGGCTTGGCGGGAATTGGGGATTTGATCGTAACATGTACAAGCGTGCATTCGCGAAATTGGAAAGCCGGCAACATGCTCGGAAAAGGGAAGAACCTTGATGAAGTCTTGGAAAGCATGGGAATGGTCGTCGAAGGGGTCCGTACAACGAAAGCCGCCCATCAGCTTGCGGAAAAATATGAAACGAACATGCCCATTACAGAGGCATTGTATAATGTTTTATTTAATGGCGTGAATCCGAAGGAAGCCGTTGATCAGTTGATGCAGCGATTAAAAAAGAACGAGATGGAAGACCTGGTCGATATATTGAGTGAACAAATGGAACAAAAATAATCAACTAGGCATACGGATGCTGCGTTATTTTGAAAAAGTCATATGCTGTTAGGGAGAACATTCGCATAACCGGGGGGACAGGGTATTTAATGTCTCATTTACTTTTTGAAGCAAAAATTATTGCTTCATTTTTTTGTGCGATGGCTATTGCTGTCAGTATGTTATAATAATTTCGAGTTACTCGTTGATGGAGGGAAAAAAATGTCTGTATCAATGCAAAAAATGTGGATTTCCATAGTGGCAATGGGACTGTTGGCTCTTGCGATGCTGACTATTTACATAAGCCGATTTAAACTGAACAAAGGGTTTTTTAAAGTGATTACAGCCCTTGCCGCCTGGGCATTTATGATCGTCGGCGGGCTCCTCATGCTTTTTGTTGTTTTGACAGGACCGACGGGCTAAAGATACTGCCGCCATATAAGACAGATAAGGAGTGAGCCAATCATTGAAAAGATGGATGGCAGGATTATATTTAATTGTTGCTGCTATGCTTTTGGGCGGGTGCTTTTATCCGCAGGAAAGGAAGGCTGAAAACAAAAGGCCATATGAAGAACAAATCGCCAGCGTTCAACGATCTGTTGAACAATTCCAGGAAGACACCGGGGGCTTGCTGCCGATCAAAACAAAAGAAGCGGACACGCCTATTTATCAAAAATATCCAATTGATTTTAAAAGGCTGGCACCAAAATATTTGGAGGCGCCTCCCGGGAATGCCTATGAAAGCGGCGGGGTTTTTCAATATGTTTTAATTGATGTGGAGACAAATCCGACAGTGAAAGTTTTTGATGTAAGGCTGGCGGAAAAAGTAAATGAGTTTTACATGCGGATCAAGTCGCAGGGCTATCCGCCTTTTAAAGAAAAGATCGCGGATAACGTCTATTCTATTGATCAGAAAAAATTGGGATACAAAGAGGAACAGTATTATATATCACCATATACGAACAATAATCTGCCGTTTGTAATTAACGGAAAAGGCGAAATTTATGTTGATTATATTTCTGATCTCTATCAGGCTATGAAAGATGAAAAGGAAGATTTTTCACCGGGTGATGATATAAGAAAGATACTTTATAAAGATTCCCCTGTCGTACCTGCTTTTTCAATGCCCTATACAGTCGATGAAAACAATGAACCTGTTTATATGGGGAAATAGTCATAATCCTTCTTCTGCAAAATATACTGTGGAAGAAGGATTTTTATTATTGAAGTTATATTTGATTAGGACAACATCATACAAATATATTGACTTGATGATATACGGGCATGGGATCATGTTGTCCCTTGAACTTAAAGTTAGGAGGGAATCTCTTGGAAAAGGTGGATATTTTTAAAGATATCGCAGAAAGAACGGGCGGGGATATTTATCTGGGGGTCGTTGGGGCTGTCCGGACGGGAAAATCCACGTTCATTAAAAAATTTATGGAGCTCGCCGTTTTGCCTAATATAAAAAGCGAAGCAGACAGGGCCAGGGCACAGGATGAGCTGCCCCAAAGCGCAGCCGGGAAAACAATCATGACAACGGAGCCGAAATTTGTACCGAATCAAGCGGTAACAGTTCAAGTGGACAGCGGCCTGGAAGTGAATGTCCGATTAGTGGACTGTGTCGGGTATACTGTTCCTGGTGCCAAAGGATATGAAGATGAAAATGGACCGCGCATGATCAATACCCCATGGTATGAAGAACCGATCTCCTTCCATGAAGCAGCGGAAATCGGTACGCGGAAAGTGATTCAGGAGCATTCAGTGCTTGGAATTGTCATCACGACCGATGGCACGATCGGGGAAATTCCAAGAAATGATTATATTGAAGCGGAAGAGCGGGTCATCGCCGAGCTTGATGAAGTAGGAAAACCGTATATTATGGTCCTGAATTCGTCCCGCCCGCATCATCCTGAAACTGAAACTCTGCGCTCACAACTTGCGGAAAAATATGATATTCCGGTGTTAAGCATGTCGGTCGAAAATATGAGAGAACAGGATGTTTTGAACGTGTTGAGGGAAGCTCTCTATGAATTCCCTGTCCTTGAAGTGAATGTGAACCTTCCCAGCTGGGTCATGGTCCTGAAAGAAAATCATTGGCTCAGGACTGATTATCAGGAAGCTGTAAAAGAAACGGTAAAAGATATAAAAAGACTGAGGGATGTCGACCGTGTTGTTCAAAGTTTCAACGATTTTGAGTATATTGAAAGTGCAGGGTTGGCCGGAGTTGATATGGGCCAGGGGATTGCTGAAATCGATTTATTTGCGCCTGATGAACTCTATGACCAGGTGTTGACAGAAATTGTCGGGACAGAAGTGAAAGGCAAAGATCACTTACTTGAGATGATGCAGGATTTTGCGGATGCAAAGAGGGAATATGACCAAATATCCGACGCGCTTGTCATGGTAAAGCAGACAGGTTATGGAATTGCCGCTCCTTCCTTAGAGGATATGAGTCTGGATGAACCGGAAATTATTAGGCAGGGGGCACGGTTTGGAGTCCGGTTAAAAGCGGTCGCCCCTTCTATTCACATGATTAAGGTCGATGTCGAGTCGGAATTTGCGCCAATTATCGGAACTGAAAAACAAAGTGAAGAGCTTGTCCGCTATTTGATGCAGGATTTTGAGGACGATCCGCTTTCCATTTGGAATTCCGATATATTCGGAAGGAGCTTAAGTTCTCTTGTCAGGGAAGGCATTCAGGCAAAGCTGGCCATGATGCCTGAAAATGCACGCTATAAACTGAAAGAAACTTTGGAAAGAATCATCAACGAAGGGTCCGGGGGCTTAATCGCCATCATTTTATAAGGACTTTGAAAATGATAAGGATTTTTCAGAAAAAAAGCTGATAAATATAGAAAAAGACGCCGAAATGACAGTAATTCGGTGTCTTTTCAATTATATCGCTTTTTATTCTTGCTATCATAATTTGATTATGATAATCTTTTAAGCAGAAATGCTCCTTGAGCGTTGATTCAAAAGCATTTCTCGCGATTTCTTGCATGAAAATGTTTAGAAATCTGAAAATTTGATTACACATGTAATAGAAATGGTAGAAGTAGCTTATCCTTTTGGAGGAGGTGAACAGAATGAATAAAACAGACTTGATCAATTCCGTAGCTGAAGCAGCTGAGCTGTCTAAAAAAGATGCAACAAAAGCTGTAGAAGCTGTATTCCAATCCATTCAGGATTCATTGTCAAATGGCGACAAAGTTTCCCTGATCGGTTTCGGGAACTTCGAAGTTCGTGAGCGTGCTGCCCGTAAAGGCCGCAATCCTCAAACAGGTGAAGAAATTGATATCGCAGCAAGCAAAGTACCTGCATTCAAACCAGGTAAAGCCCTTAAAGACGCTGTGAAATAATTACATACATTGTTTGAGTGTTTAAAAAGGAATTGCCAGGCGGCGATTCCTTTTTATTTACCGATTATATATGTTAATATTGCTCTATTAGTGTTTTACTTTAGCAGGAGGCTTATATATGGGCAAATTCGACCGGAAGCAAATCGAAGAAGCAGTCCGAATGATATTGGAAGCAATTGGAGAGGATCCAAATAGAGAGGGTTTGCTTGATACCCCGAAGCGGGTGGCTAAAATGTACGAGGAAGTTTTTGCAGGAATTAATACAGATCCGCAAACATATTTTGAGACTATTTTTGGAGAGGATCATGAAGAATTAGTCTTAGTGAAGGATATACCGTTCTACTCATTATGTGAACATCATCTTGTTCCCTTTTTTGGCAAGGCACATGTAGCCTATATACCAAGAAACGGACGGGTAACCGGATTGAGTAAGCTGGCCCGCGCGGTGGAAGCGGTGGCACGCCGTCCGCAGCTCCAGGAACGAATTACTTCGACAGTGGCTGATGCAATCATGAAAAAGTTGGAGCCACACGGCGTTATGGTCATAATCGAAGCAGAACATATGTGCATGACAATGCGCGGTGTGAAAAAGCCGGGTTCCAAAACAGTAACATCGGCAGTAAGGGGCATCTTCCTGAAGGACAGCCAATCCCGGAACGAAGTTCTCTCATTGATAAAGCAATAATTTTTGAGGTGAAGCAATGAAAAGCCCAAACAATCAAAATGATTATGTTGTCATTAAAGCAATCGAAAACGGAGTAAACGTAATGGGATTGACAAGGGGAACAGATACACGCTTCCATCACGCGGAGAAGCTTGATCAAGGGGAAGTGCTCATCGCCCAGTTTACGGAACATACCTCTGCCATAAAGGTACGGGGGAATGCAAAAATATTCACGGCATTCGGCGAAGTGGACAGCGAAAAAAGCAATTGAAATCGTTACGCATGGGACAGGGCGCTTGCGCTTTACTTATGTTATAATGAACAAATTGATGTTGGAATTAGAATGCAAAGAAATGGGGATTACGGAAATGGCTCTATGTTTGTATGAACAAAAGACGGATTCGATAAGGAAAATGATAGAAAGTAAAATGTATCATCATTTTCTTTTTGACCATATTGAATCTCCTCAAATAGACGAAGACCGTATCCTTATGCTGTTAATGGCCATGGAAGACACACGGATCCCCGCTGAAAAATATGAGCATCAAATTACTTCTGCCATGCTGGTCCAGATAGCGCTTGATATTCATGACAAGGTGGCCGGCCAGCAGAAAACTCTTACGGAAAGACAGTTGTCTGTCCTGGCGGGAGATTATTTCAGCGGCTTGTATTATCATACACTTGCTGAAATTGGCGACACGAATTTGATTAGAACCCTTGCTCATGCGATTAAATTGATCAATGAATATAAAATTTCCGTTTATCGGATGGAAGCATCGGATTTAGATGAGTTTATGGAAGATTTCAAAAAAATCGGAACAACTGTCATTGAGAAATTTTGCCGGCACTTCCAGACAACTCGCCATATTCATCTTTTTAAAGAGCTTTTAAATTTGAAAAAATTGCTTGCGGAGATGGAGAATTTTAACAGGGGCCGCCACTCAATACTTTTTGAAGGCCTTAAACATTTCTGTCTGCCTCAAAAAAAATCTATTCCTCTATTTAATTTGTCCCAGCGCGACCGACATTGTTTAAAAGAGATATGCTCCCGCTTTATAGACCAAAGCAAAAAGGTATTGATGGAAGAATCGTTGCGGGCTTCAGGGCTGCCGGGCGTTCTTTCTGGGCGCATAAAAGATTTAACGAGCAATTACAGGCATTTAGCAACATAATCAGTCGGAAGAAGGTCACGAAGAATGCAATCTAAAGAAGAACGGGTACATCATGTATTCGAGAAGATACACCAAAATTATGACAAGATGAACTCTATCATCAGTTTTCAACAGCATAAAAAGTGGCGCCAGGTAACAATGAACAAGATGAACGTCAAAGAAGGCAGCGCCGCTTTGGATGTTTGCTGCGGAACCGGTGATTGGACCATTGCGCTTGCGGAAAGTGCAGGGAAAGAAGGCCGGGTGGTCGGGCTTGATTTCAGCAAGAACATGCTCGCGGTTGCCAAAGAAAAATTGAAAGAAAAGGGTTTGGAACATGTGGATTTGATCCAGGGCAATGCGATGGAGCTTCCGTTTGATGACAACAGCTTTGATTATGTAACAATCGGATTCGGGCTTCGCAATGTCCCTGATTACATGCAGGTGTTAAAAGAAATGCATCGTGTGACAAAACCCGGCGGAATGGCTGTTTGTCTGGAAACTTCCCAACCGACCCTCCCGGTATTCAGGCAGATTTATTATGCATATTTCCGTTTTCTCATGCCGCTGTTCGGAAAAATTTTTGCAAAAAGCTATGAAGAATATTCATGGCTGCAAGAGTCGGCACGGGATTTCCCGGGTATGGATGAGCTTGCTCAAATGTTCTGGCGTGCCGGTTTTGTCGATGTCATTTATAAACCTTTCAGCGGGGGAGCTGCGGCAGCGCATATTGGCGTAAAGCAGAAATTAGAATAACTGGGTGGAAATTTTATGAAACTGACTTGGCTTTATAGGAATTTTAAATCTGATCTGGACTTAATTGAAAAAGAGCTTGAAGAAGCTGTTTCTTCAAATTCCGAACTGGTGGAAAACGCATCTTTCAAGCTGCTGAAAGCAGGAGGCAAACGGATTCGCCCGGTATTTGTATTATTGTCTGCAAAATTTGGGGACTACCGTATTGAAACAGTCAAAAACGTAGCGATGGCTCTTGAGTTGATTCATATGGCGTCACTTGTCCATGATGATGTCATTGATGATGCCAATATGAGAAGGGGCCTGCCCACGATCAATTATATATGGGATGAGCGCGTAGCCATGTATACCGGAGATTACATATTGGCCAGGTCATTGGAATATATGACCGACATCCCCAACCCGCTCTTACATAAGAAATTATCCAAGGCCATTGTCGAGGTTTGCATCGGTGAAATCGAACAGATAAAAGATAAATACTGGTTTGACCAGCCATTAAGAAATTATTTAAGAAGAATCAAAAGGAAAACCGCACTTCTGATTGCCGTCAGCTGTGAACTCGGTGCCATTGCCGGAAACACCGAAGAGTCCATTTACCGCCGGCTGTACAGATTCGGATATTTTATCGGAATGTCATACCAGATAACGGATGATATTTTGGACTTCACTTCCAGTGAAGAAGAATTGGGAAAGCCTGCAGGTGATGATTTGCGCCAAGGAAATGTAACCCTTCCTGCTTTATATGCCATGCGTGATCCTCAAGTAAAGGCGAAAATTGAAAAAGTAACCCATAAAACAGATAAAGAAGAAATGAGCCGCATCATCAAGCTGATCAAAGATACCGGGGCTATTGAGCAGTCCCATCAGCTTAGCAGGAGATATCTTGACAAAGCCCTAGATATTCTCGAGGAGCTTCCAGAAAGCAAGGCGAAAAGGCCGCTGAAAGAAATCGCAAATTATATCGGCAGAAGAAGATATTGAGCCATTTTTCAATATTTGCCAGCTGTTAAAAAAAGTGATATTATCTTTCTTGAGTTTCAAGGAAAATGATACTGATATTATGGCAGGAGTGACATTCATGGAAAAAACATTTTTAATGGTTAAACCCGACGGGGTTCAAAGAGAACTGATCGGTGAGATTGTTTCACGTTTCGAAAAGAAAGGCTTCCAGCTGATCGGGGCGAAATTGATGAACATTTCAAACGAATTGGCCGAGGAGCACTACGGTGAACATAAAGAGCGTCCGTTCTTTGGTGAATTGGTAGAGTTCATCACTTCAGGACCGGTCTTTGCAATGGTATGGCAAGGTGAAAATGTCATTGCGACAGCCCGCCAAATGATGGGGGCAACAAATCCTGCAGAGGCAGCTCCTGGTACAATCCGCGGTGATTTCGGAGTAACTGTCGGCAAGAATATCATTCACGGATCCGACTCTCCCGAAAGCGCGAAAAGGGAAATCGGTTTGTTCTTCAATGATAGCGAGCTAATCGAGTATTCCAAGCTGGCCAATAACTGGATTTATTAATATTTACTCCACCTGCTTCGTGGCAGGTGTTTTTTTTTATTTCAAATTTTGTCAGAAAGTCGTAAAATAGAAAGAACAACGAGGTGATCCGAGTGGAAATTACAGTTCAGACAGCATCAAAAAGCTATCCGATTTATATTAAACCAAATGGCTTGGCTGAGCTTCCGCAAGTGATTCAAAAAAACAACTTTACAAACCTTTTGATCATTACAGATGTAACAGTCGGCCGGCTTCATTTGGACACGCTGCAATCTGCATTGCCGGAAAACGTTGATTATTCAGTATACACAGTTCCCTCAGGGGAGAAAGCGAAACAGATGTCCGTCTATGAATCTTGCCTGACATTTGCGCTTGAACAGGGGCTTGACCGAAAGTCGTGTATCATTGCTTTTGGAGGCGGCGCAGTGGGCGATCTGGCCGGGTTCGTTGCAGCAACGTATATGAGAGGCATTTCTTTCATCCAAGTTCCGACAACCATTTTGGCTCACGACAGCGCTGTCGGAGGTAAGACTGCCATCAACCATCCGCTGGGGAAAAATATGATTGGGGCCTTCCACCAGCCCGAGGCCGTCATTTATCATACAGATTTTATCAAGACCCTTCCGGATCATGAGGTGCGCTCCGGATTTACCGAAGCGGTGAAGCATGCATTGATTGCCGATGCCGGTCTATTAAACACGCTCATGGACGAAATAAAGGATTTGCATGAAATGACGGACGGACAGTTGACGCATGTTTTGCAAAGGGGGATGGAAATAAAAGCAAATATTGTTTCAATAGATGAAAAGGAGAGCGGGCTTCGTGCCGTTTTAAACCTGGGCCATACATTGGGGCATGTCATTGAATCCTCTCTGGGCTATGGAAAAACAACCCATGGCGAGGCAGTGATGGTAGGGATCGTTTATGCACTTCATGTGAGCAAGGAAGTGCTGGGCCTGTCCTTTCCGATAAGCCGTTTTGAAGAATGGGTGAAAGGTCTCGGCTATCGACTGGAAATCCCGCCCGATCTTTCGTTTGAAGATGCATATAAAGGCATGCAGCGGGACAAGAAGACCATTGCAAAACGTCCGCGATTTGTACTGCTGGAAGCCGTTGGGAAACCGGTATTAAAGGAAGTGGAAGAAAACGCCCTTAAACATGCATATGAAATGATGAAAGACGGCAGTGAAGAGTAAAATTTAGTTGCTTTTCACTATTTCAATAACAAAAAAGAGGATATTTCCTATTTGTTGTAGAAATATTATTAAACATTCACTTTCTCTGAAAGGACCATATGAATGAATGATGCTGAATTGGTGCTGAAACATATTGAATTGCAGGATTTGTCAAAAGCAAAAGAAGTTTTTAACAAAGTGAAGAAATCCGGCTCTCCGGAAGAAAAATTTTTCCTGGCGGAACAGTTGTCACAGTATGGATTCTTGGAGGAAGCGAAGGAGCTATATGAAAAGTTGCTTGAAGAGTTTCCCGAGGAGAATGAATTGAAGATCATGCTGGCTGAATTGCTGATCGACCTGGGAAAAGACGAGGAAGCCTATCCATATTTGGAATCGGTCGATCCAACTGATCCGAACTATGCAGCGGCAATGCTTCTGGAAGCCGATTTATATCAAATGCAGGGCTTATATGAAGTAAGCGAGCAAAAGCTGCTCAAGGCAAAAGAGATGTACAGGGATGAGCCGGTGATCGATTTTGCGCTGGCAGAATTATACATGTCGCTGGGACGGTTCCTTGAGGCAGTGGCGTCTTATCAAAGGCTGCTGAAGGCCGGAGAGGAAGCAGTGGCAGGCAATAATATATATGCAAGACTGGCAGAAGCCTTAAGTGCCGGAGGCGCTTTTGAAGAGTCCATTCCGTATTATGAGAAGGCTTTGGAAAGCAATAAGGATCTGAATGTACTGTTTGGCTATGGTTTGACATCCTTTCAGGCAGGTCTATACAAAAAAGCAAAGAATGCCTTCGAAGACTTAAAAGCCATGGACCATGAATATCATGCACTTTATCTTTATTTGGCAAAATCCCATGACCAACTGGGCGAATTGGATAAGGCAATCGAAACAGCAGAACAAGGATTGGCAGCAGATGAATATAATGTCGATTTATACATTTATATTGCCGGACTGCTGATGAAAGCCGGCCGGGAAGAAGAAGCGGAAAACCACCTTCGCCGGGCACTTGCATTGGATCCCGAATCGACGGAAGCGGCCAGCCTGCTGAACAAGCTCCTTTTGCACCAGGAGAGGCATGAAGAAATACTGGATGTCATATCAAACCTTGAGAATGCAGATGATCCCCATCTTCACTGGGATGCTGCCTACAGTTACCAGCAGACGGAACAATATTCAAAGGCATTAAATGAATACAAGCTTGCATATAATGAACTTAAAAACAACCTGGATTTTCTAAAGGACTATGGATTTTTTCTGATGGAAGAAGGAATGAGAAGCGAGGGGGCGGCTGTATTCAGACGTTTAAACTCGTTGGATCCTTTGAACGAAGAATGGCTTGAAATTATTGATCGACTTGAGGAGTAGCCGTGGAATAAAAATTGCAGAGGAGGGATTATGATGGCCACCCCTGTATCTGTCAACGAGAAAAAAGATTTTATTCGCTGGTTTTTAAATAGGTACCAATTAAAAAGAAGGGAATCCGTCTGGATTCTGAACTATCTGATGAGTCACGATCAGCTAATGGAAAAAGTCCACTTTGTCGAGGAAGCGCAATTTTGCCCGCGGGGCCTGATCATGTCTACCCATTGCACAAAGGAAGTGCCCTTCCGTTTCTACAAGGATAATATCATGACGACAGACGCGGAAAAATCGTTCCATGATATCCGTTTGAACAGGGATGAGGATATTTATATCCAGATCAATTTTCGTGCATCCAATGCGAGCCATCAATACGCCGCAGTGTTGGAAGATAATCCATTCGTCAAGAAAACAGTGTATATCAGTGAAAAAGATAAATCGGCCGCAGAGCAATTTTTAAAGGAAAGCCTGAGAAAATATCAGGAAAGCAAGCTTTTGAAAGCTATTGATGAAGCGCTCGACCAATACGACAAAAAGAGCTTTGATGAATTGGCATTAAGGCTCAAAGAATTAAGGGAACAGCAATAAATCCTCCGGTGCCCAGGAGGATTTATTGCGTATAAAGCTATGTTGGCGTTTAAGCACATAGCTTTTTTTGTTTCATATTTTTATTTCTGTTAGAATGATAAACAGTAATGAAGTGCATAATAGGAGTGTGGAAAATGCAATGGAAGGCAAAAGACATTGATGTCTATCTGGAAGAGAAAGAATATATTGACACAGCGGTTGTCCCGCTCGTTCCAATTGGACTGGGCCAGAGCATGAAGCCAACAGTGGAAAAGGGCGAGTTCATACAGCTGCTGTCTTTGCACCTTGAAAGGCAATTCAAGGGCAGGATGCTTTTTTTGCCGCCGTATACATATCTTAGCGATGAAGATGAAAGCAAGAAAGCCGGCGGTCTCCTTAAATGGAAAGAAACGATCAAGGAAAGCGGGTTCAAATATGTATTTTTTCTGACTTCTGACCCGGTTTGGCGAAATATGGAACAATTTGCGCCTGAATCACTGTTGTTCATCCCGTCCATCCCGCTGCAAGACATGGACGAACAATACAAGCAGTCCATCATGGAAGATCAGGTAAAACAGCTGATGAAAGGGATTGTCAACGGATGGCAGGCATCCGTATAGGTTAATCGCCACATAGTTGACAAGTATTGCAATGGTATTTTATTGACCTTCCAGTTTTATTGATATATCATAATTATGTCCCAGTTTGTAAATGTGCGCAATATATTGTCCGATGGACTTACCTTACTGACAGAGGGGGGAAAAGGATGAGCAAGAATCCTGTAACAAGACGCCAATTTCTCAGCTATACACTGACGGGAGTGGGCGGATTTATGGCAGCAGGCATGTTGATGCCGATGGTTCGGTTTGCAGTGGATCCTGTATTGAAGGCACAAGCCGGCGGCGACTTTAAAATGACTGATAAGAAAGTTGCCGATATTACTGAAGAACCTGTCCGAGTTGACTTCAGTTATGAACAAAAGGATGCATGGTATACTTCCGACGTTACGCAATCAGCTTGGGTATATAAAGATGCGAAAGGTGAAATCGTAGCCCTTTCTCCGATTTGTAAGCACTTGGGCTGTACGGTTAACTGGGAAGGCAGTGAGGATCACCCAAATAAGTTTTACTGCCCATGCCATAACGGCCTTTACACAAAAGACGGCAACAATGTTCCGGGAACACCGCCGAGAGGACCGCTGGACGCTTATCCGGTCAAGGAAAAAGACGGCTTTTTAATGTTGGGTAATCCAGTAGAAAACCCATTCGTAAGAAAGAAGTAAAGGAGGCGTAATGATTGCTGAACAGAATGTACGACTGGATTGACGAGCGATTGGATATTACGCCGATATGGAGAGACATCGCAGACCATGAAGTGCCAGAGCACGTTAACCCGGCACACCATTTCTCTGCGTTTGTTTACTGTTTTGGCGGATTGACATTCTTTGTTACAGTCATCCAAATTCTATCGGGCATGTTCTTGACGATGTACTATGTGCCTGATATTAAAAATGCATGGGAATCAGTATATTATCTTCAAAATGAAGTGGCTTTCGGCCAAATCGTTCGCGGGATGCATCACTGGGGTGCCAGTCTTGTTATCGTTATGATGTTTTTACATACGTTGCGCGTGTTTTTCCAAGGAGCATATAAGAAGCCGCGTGAACTTAACTGGGTCGTAGGAGTCCTTATCTTTTTTGTCATGTTGGCCCTTGGATTAACAGGCTACTTGCTTCCATGGGATATGAAAGCATTATTTGCAACGAAGGTTACATTGGATATCGTTGAATCACTTCCGTTTATCGGAGTTCCTATGAAAACTTTAATAGCAGGAGATCCAACCATTGTTGGGGCTCAAACATTGACTCGATTCTTTGCGATTCATGTTTTCTTCCTTCCTGCTGCATTGCTTGCTTTAATGGGCGCTCACTTTGTCTTGATTAGGAGACAGGGTATTTCCGGCCCTCTATAAGTAGCAGCCTATTATTGCAAAATGAATGAAATGACAGATTAAGGAGGGGACAAAATGAAACGAGGAAAAGGAATGAAATTTGTCGGCGACTCCCGGATTGTTGATCCTTCCCTGCGCAAGCCGAACATTCCTAAAGACTATTCTGAATACCCGGGTAAAACCGAAGCATTCTGGCCGGACTTCCTGCTCAAGGAATGGATGGTTGGAGCTGTATTCCTCGCCGGCTTCTTATGTTTGACCGCAGCCCATCCGGCCCCGCTCGAACGTATTGCCGATCCGACGGATACAGGGTATATTCCAATGCCTGACTGGTATTTCTTGTTTCTTTACCAATTAATAAAATACCAATTTGCTTCAGGGCCATTTAATATCATTGGTGTTGCAGTTATTCCCGGCCTTGCATTCGGAGCCTTATTGCTCGCGCCATTCTTGGATCGTGGTCCGGAACGCCGTGCGTCAAAACGTCCGTTTGCTACCGGATTCATGTTATTAGGTATCGCTGCTGTCTTTTATCTGACATGGGAATCCGTTGTGACCCACGATTGGGCTGCTGCTGAACAGCAAGGAAAAATCGTTGAAGGTCCAGAGGTTGAAATTGATCAGGAATCGGAAGGCTATCAAGTATACGCTGGACAAAGCTGTATTAACTGCCATGGTGAAAACCTCGAAGGCGGTCCGGCCGCTCCACCTTTAGTCAATTTGGATCTCTCTCCTGATGAGATTAAAGACATCGCCCATAATGGTATTGGTTCGATGCCTGCAGATCAGTATCAGGGATCAGATGAAGATCTGGACAAGCTGGCAGAATTTATCGCCTCATTGAAACCTGAGGAATAATATACAATGCGCAGACGCATCGGCGCTGTATTTGAACTTAAAATAGAATTTAAATAAAAGCCGGCATCATGCCGGCTTTTATTTTTTCGGGAGCCGAATATATGAACTATATTACTGCTTATTTAATGGATCGCCGTTTTTTATGGCTGTTATTCATTGTAAACATAGCCGGAACGGTTTACGGTTATTATTGGTACATACCCCAGTTGGATGTCACTCCATTGATTTTCATTCCGTTTGTCCCCGACAGTCCAACGGCAAGTTTGTTTTTTGTTTTCGCATTGATTGCGTTTCTTCGCAATAAAAATTACCCTCTTATTGAAGCGCTTGCATTGATTACGCTGGTCAAATATGGAGTTTGGGCCGTGGTCATGAATATTTTAACGCTTAAGGTTACCGGCTATCTTCCGTGGCAGGGTTATATGCTCATTGCTTCCCACGGCGCAATGGCCGTCCAAGGTATTCTTTTTGCCAAATTTTATAAGTTTAAACTTTGGCATGTCCTTGCGGCTGGTGCATGGACGCTTCATAATGATGTGATAGACTACGTTTTCATGCAATATCCGAAATATCCCGGCCTTGAGCTGTATGTGAGAGAAATCGGGTACTTCACCTTTTGGTTAAGCATTTTTTCAATCGGTACAGCCATTTATGTCTATCGAAAAAAGTACCGGGAACAGGAATGATTTAGCAGTTTGGGACAGGTCTATTCTTGTCCGCTTCCTCATACGTTATTAACAGGAGTATGAGGAGGGGGGACCCTTATGAAACCATTTGCAGCAATTCTACTAACTTTTTGCCTTGCCTTTGGCGGATATTCTGCATTCGCTTCTTCCGATTCAACACTAGCCGAGTTGGATCAAATGGCTGATGAAGCCTTGCAGCTGACCAAATTCTCCCGGTTGGAGGAAGCTAAGTCGATCCTTGAAAGATTTGCAGTACGGTTTTCGGAAGAGGGGGTCAAAGACGGAAAGTTTACAATGGATGAGTTGAGAGTGCTCACAGCCTCCCATCACGAAGCGCTGAGGGCTGTGACAAATATAAATATGAGTCATGATGAAAGAGTCAGACTTGTCACTTCCTTTCGGTTGGCCGCGGATGCGATTTCCTCTACCCATCAACCGATGTGGATTGAAATGGAGGCCTCTGTCTTGAAAGATTTTCAAGAGGTGAAAAACGCAGCTTTGGAAGGGGACAAAGAGGCTTACAACCAAAACCTTAATACGTTCCTCGCGACTTATACTGTTATTCAGCCGAGCTTAAAAATCGATCTGGCCGCTGATAAGCTGCAAAAATTGGATTCGAAAATAACGTTTATAGATCGGTACAGGTCCGGCTTTTCCGAGCAAGAATGGACAGCCCATCTGGATTCCCTGGAACAGGACCTTCAGAAGATATTCTCCGATCCCGACGAGGACGAAGCTGATCCTTCTCTTTGGTGGGTCATCTCCATGACCGGCAGCATTATCATTCTAACTCTTTCTTATGTAGGCTGGAGAAAGTATAAAGGAGAAAGACAGCAAAAGAAGAGGAAAGATCGAAATAATTGACCGTGATCGTTAAATTAACTAGAATAAAAGTAGAGAAACAGTTATTGGAGGGTAAAAATGGGAGGTTTCTTAATCTATTTTCTTATCATCATGATTGTCCCGATTTGGGCACAATTCAAGGTGAAAAATACGTACAATAAATTTTCAAAGGTTGCCTCAGCGGAGGGAATGCCGGGAGCCGAAGTTGCAAGACGAATACTAGATGCAAACGGACTGTACAATGTCCAAGTCAAAGAAACTCCGGGTGTGCTGAGCGACCATTACAATCCGATGACGAAAACGGTTCACTTGTCTTCGGAGAACTTCCATCGTCCCTCTGTTGCAGGGGCTGCTGTTGCCGCGCATGAAGTAGGGCATGCCATTCAGGATCAACAAGGCTATGCAGCACTCCGTTTCCGGCATGCATTGGTTCCTGTGGCCAATATCAGTTCGAACATTGCGTGGATTTTCATTATTATCGGCCTGCTATCAACAGCAATGTCCAATATGCTTTTGATCGGGATCATTCTTATGGCAGCAGGGGTTTTATTCCAAGTTGTTACGCTGCCTGTTGAGTTCAACGCATCATCCAGGGCGATGGATCAGATGGTATCTCTTGGATTGATCAGCAACAGGGAAGAGCGGGATGCCAGAAAAGTTTTGAATGCAGCAGCCATGACCTATGTTGCTGCAGCGGCAGTGGCAGTAATGGAACTGCTTCGTCTCATTTTGATCTTTGTCAACAGGAATGAATAAGAGGTTTGAAATGTAACATTGCAGAGGATCAGAAAGCCGAAACAGCCAAAGTTAACTGTTTCGGCTTTTTTATTTCGGTATAGGAAATTACACTAGTGTTGCATTAAAATTTCAAGCAAAAGTCAAGTAATTTAAC